>NZ_JBHTFM010000007.1:0-682 GCF_042674865.1 Kineococcus sp. GCM10028916
CGCCTTGCACGGGTCGCGAAGCCGTGCCCTCGATGTGGTCCATGACCTCAGCGTGGCACCAACTGCTCACTTCCGTAGGCGGGATGACCTCACGGTCATCCCGCGGTGCGCGCTGAAGCCACGGTCACCCTGCAGTGCGTGCGAAGTGGCCTCCTCAATGCGCGCTCGATCCATCACAGGGAGCGCGTGACGAACACCGTGTCGCCGTAAACCCCATCGCGTTCCAGCCGGTCCGTCTCCACGAACCCGACCTTCGCCAAGACCCGCCGCGAGGCAGTGTTCCACTCCGGGACGCTCGCCCACAAACGCTCATGCCCAGAAGACCTGGCCCACTCCAGGACTGCCGCAGCAGCCTCGGTGGCGAAGCCCTGGCCCCACACGCAGCGCAGCACCTCGAACGCGATCTCCGGTTCCCCCGCGGGCACACGTTCGCCGACGATCAGGCCGCAGTGGCCCACGACGTCACCTTCGAGCCTGCGCTCCATCGCGAGCCAGCCCAGCGTCGCGGGGCGCGGTCAAGTCCACTGAGGTGGTGTACGACTCTCGCCGCGTGATACTTCGTGCGGTCAGGCCGTCAAGGCCTGCATCGTGAGGTTGGAGTTCACCTCCGCAGCGGTCTCAGTGACTGTTTCAGATATGGAGTGAGTGCTGCCTCGGCCTGGTCAGCCGACGCAGCATCATC
>NZ_JBHTFM010000008.1:0-275528 GCF_042674865.1 Kineococcus sp. GCM10028916
CGCCTTGCACGGGTCGCGAAGCCGTGCCCTCGATGTGGTCCATGACCTCAGCGTGGCACCAACTGGTCACTTCCGTAGGCGGGATGACCTCACGGTCATCCCGCGTTGTGCGCGGTCGGCGACGTCGCGCTCACTGGCCAGACTGCAGGCCGTCCGCCAAAACCGTGCGCTCCACGGTGAGCAATAGCCCTGAGCCGCTCCGGGAAGATGACGAACATGCCCCTCGACGATCAGACCTACGCATGGAACGACCTGCTAGGACGTCTGGTCGGGTTCCGCCTCTTCTCGGTCCAGTTCGTCATGGACTACGTCCAGCTTCGCTTCGACGGTCCGACACACGATGCCCCGGTCCTCAACTGCGACGTCATGCCCGTCGTGGAGGCAGCCGGCCGACGGATCGTGCCCGGAGAGACCGGCTACGCCGATGCCCTGGTCTCGCTCATACCAGGGGCCGTGACCGCGACGACCGAGGCGAGGGCCCAGGGGCTACGCCTGGAGCTCACCGGCGGAGCGATCGTCCTGCTGCCCACCCCTGACGAGATCGAGGGGCCAGAGATCGCCATGCTCTTCGGCTTCGAGGACAGGAGTTGGATGTGTTGGCGGCCCGGCGAGGAAGCCTTCGAGCACCTCACCTGATCTTCTGGTCTCACCACGAGCTGCGTTCCCTCGGCGTGCTCACGACTTCACGGTCATCCCGCGTTGTGCGTGCTGTCGCTGGCGGCCGACGACGTCACGGTCCTGACGAGAAGCGGACGAGGCGCGACGGTCAGCACATGGCGCCGACGACCACTCGGTCCGAGGCCACGTCGTACGTCAACATCACCATCGAGGGCGCACCCTCCTCAGCCATGATCACCGGCTTGCGCAGCTGCTGCCCGAGGGTTCGCAACCAAGCACACAGCGCATCCAGCTGGCCTTGATCCCGCACCGCCGCGACGTTGACGTCAAAGTTGACCTGGCCGGTCTCCAGGAACCAGAAGATCACGTGGAGCTCCTCCGTCAGCCACACCTGCAGGGAGGCGTCGAGCATCCGCTGCGAGGAGGTGAACAGCTCTGCGGCAGCAGGCAGTGACTCCACCGGACGACCCGCCTCGCGGTACTCCCACCTCAACGTCCCCGCGCTCACCAGGTCGAAGACGGCCTGCCAGTCGGCGACGCTGCCACCCTCCACCCAGGCGTCAGGGAGATCGCCCACCTCCTTGGGACTGAAGGCTTCACAAACCTCATTCCACTCCACATCAGGCACCTGACGATCATGCATCGACGACCGCTGAGCTGCGGCGAACGCACGGTCATCCCGCGTTGTGCGCGCTGTCGCTGGCGACGACGGCTTCACGGACTTGTCGATGACCAGATGGTTGCCAGATCCAGACCCACCTTCGAGTGACTCCTCAAGGTGCTCCTGGTTGCCCTGCCAGCTGACACGATGCAGAGACCACCGGCTGCAGGAGGACCCATGCAACACCCCCGGCGACACCTCGCTGTGCTCGTACTCACCGCAGCGGCCTTCCTGCCCATCACCGCGTGCTCCAACGGCCTGGACCCGGACAGTCCCACCGCCCTGGCCCTGGAGGCGGTCGACGACCCCGCGGCCATCGCGCAGCTGGCCCAGGACGCTCCCGCCCCACAGGCGGCGATCCTCGACGACGGCCAGGTGAGCGACGGCGAGTACGAGCAAGCTCTCACCGCAGAACGCGACTGCGTCAGCGCCGCCGGCTACGAGCCCTCCAGCCTGGCCTGGGGTGATGGAGAGCTGGGCTTCACCGTCACCGCCAGCTACGAAGACGAAGCCGACCCCCAAGCAGCAGACGCCGCTTTCCGCGTTACCACGGATCAGTGCCGAGAAGAGAACAGCACTCTGGTCGCCACGATCTGGGCCAACCAGAACTGAGGTCGCACGCACCCACGGGCGAGCTCAGGAGCACCTCACGGTCATCCCGCACTCACTGCGCCCCAGACACATCCAACGGCTGCAACCAGCGGTGATCCCCTGCACTCACGCGTAGCGCCTGTGAGAGCCACGACCGCTGCTCGTCGGCGAGGACGGTGAGCAGCTGCAGGAAGTCGGCTTTGTCCTTGGGGCGCGACCCGACGCTCTTGTAGAGCAACTGCACCTCCGGTGCGAGCACCGCCCGCCCGGGTGCGGAGCTGGGACCGTCCAAGGACCGCCAAGGGCGCCGGACCCGGTCGTCGTGACGGTAGATCCACTGCTGCCCGCCGGCATCGACGTCGTCGATCATCAGCTGCAAGGCCCACGGGGACGTCTGAGTGGGCCGGCACCAGATGTCGCTGACGTGCGCCGACAAGACCTCTCCGGCTGGCCAGGGCCTGAGGATGCCGGGTGGGTCAGCGGCGTGCAGGTCCCATCCGGTCAGGTGCTCACGCAGAGCGGGTAGGTCGTCTCGCAGGACCAGGACGTCGACGTCGTCGTGGGTTCGCGTGGAGTAACCCAGGTGCAGGTCGACAGCCCAGCCACCAGCGATCCACCACGGCACCGCGACCCTGTTCAACAGGTGTGTCACCTGCGCGGGACTCAGCGGGTCCCACGGCCCGAGGTCTTGGCTCACGACTTAAGCCTGGCAGGGGGTCACCGACTTCACGGTCATCCCGCGGTGCGCGCGCAGCGCACGGTCTGTCAAGGCCTGGGTTCTGTAGACACACTGCCGGGGAAGTCGTCATCCTCGACATCACCGGTAGTCCGGTCACCGCGTACCGCGTCGTCGTCTCCGACATGCGCCCTTGACGGGCCGGGCGAACTCTGCGGACCCCCCCCGAGCCTGGACTCCACGGTCATCCCGCGATCTGCAGGACAGGCCCAGGCCAGAGGGGCCGTCAGCGACCGCTCACGCAGCCGACCTCGCCGTCAGGGCCGTGCCCTCGACGTCGAGGGTCGGCAACCACCGCAACCACCGCGGCATCCACCACGCCGCCCGGCCGAGCAGCGACAACGCCGCCGGCACCGCGACCATCCGGACGACCACGGCGTCGGCGAGGATCCCGACGGCCAGCGCGAAGGCGATGGGTTTGATCGTCGAGTCGCCCTGCGGGACGAACCCCGCGAACACCGCGAACATGATCGCCGCGGCGGCCACCACGACGGGTGCCGCCTGCCGGAACCCGGTGCGGACGGCCTGCACGGGATCGGCGCCGTGGGCGTGCGCCTCGTGCATCCGGGAGACCAGGAACACCTGGTAGTCCATCGCGAGGCCGAAGAGGATCCCGACGACGATGATCGGCGCGAGGCTCAGCAGGGGGCCGGTGCTCTCGGCCCGCACGATCTGCTTCAGCCAGCCCCACTGGAACACCGCGGTCGTCGCGCCGAGCGCGGCGCCGATGGTCAGCAGGAACCCCAGGACCCCGACGACGGGCACCAGGATCGAACGGAAGACCAGCACCAGCAGGACGAACGCGAGCCCGACGACCAGCACGAGGTACACCGGCAGCGCGTCGGACAGCGTGCTGGAGACGTCGACGCTCACCGCGGTCTGGCCGGTGACGTAGGCGGTGGTCCCCGAGGGGTCCCCGGCGATGAGGTCGCGCATCCGGTGCACGAGGTCGGTCGTGGCCGTGTCGTCCGGGGCGGTGGTGGGGACGACGGTGACGAGGGCGGCGCTCCCGTCCCGGTTCGGCGTGGGCGGTGCGGCGAAGGCGACCCCCGGCAGCGCACGGAGTTCCGTGCTCAGCGCGGTCGCGCGGTCGACCGCGCCGGCTCCCTCCCCGTCGCCGTGGACGAGGACGACGATCGGTCCGCTGACCCCCGCGCCGAAGCGGTCGGAGAGGATCTGCTGCGCCTTCGCCTGGGTGCTGCCGTCCGGCCACGCGGTGCTCAGCGTGGTCTGCATCGAGGTGACCGGGATCGCGACGACCCCGAGGGCCACGACGGCCAGCACCAGGCTGACCCAGCGCCGGGTCGTCACGGTCCGACCCCACGTCGCGAACAGCCCCTTGCGTTCGGTGCCGTCCGGGACGTGCGGCGGCGCCACGTGGCGGCCGCCGCTGTGCTCGAGGGCCTTGCGGGCCGAGCGCGGCAGCGCCCGCAGCCCGACGAACCCGAGCGCCGCGGGGACGAGGGTGAGGGCGATGAGCACGGCGACGACGACCGTCGCGGCGGCGGCGATCCCCATCTCGGTGAGGAACGGGATGCCGGCCACGGCGAGACCGGCGAGCGCGATGACCACGGTCACCCCGGCGGTCAGGACCGCCGACCCCGCGGTCCCCACGGCCAGCGGGACGGCCTCGGCCACGCTGCGCCCGTCGAGGAGTTCCTGCCGGAAGCGGGTGACGATGAACAGCGCGTAGTCGATGCCGACGGCGAGGCCCAGCATGATCGCGAGGATCGGCGTCGTGGACTGCAGGTCGACGAAACCCGTGAGGGTGGTGATCCCGAGCGCACCGATCCCGACGCCGACGACGGCCGTCAGCAGGTTCATCCCCGCGGCGACGAGCGAGCCGTAGGTGATGGCGAGGACGACGAGCGCGACGACGACACCGATGACCTCGGCGGGTCCGCCGAGTTCGGAGACCCCCTGCGTCACCTCGCCCGTCACCTCCGCGTCCAGGCCCGTGGCCCGGGCGTGCGCGACGGCGGCGAACAGCCCCTCGCGTTCGGACGCGGTGACCTCCGACGCCTGCACCGGGTAGCTGACCGTGCTGTACGCGGCGCGCAGGTCGGGGGAGACGACGGGGTTCGCGGCGTCGAGGGGGTTGCTCGCGCCCGCGACCCCGTCGAGGCCGTTGAGCTCCTGGACGGCGGCGAGGACCTTCGCCGCGTTCTCCGCCGAGGTGATCTGCTGACCCTCGGGCACCTCGAAGACGACCTGGGCCGATCCGCCGTTCGCGGTGTCGCCGAACTCCTCCCCGATGAGGCGCAGCGCGGTCGTCGACTCCTGGCCGGGGATCTCGAAGGAGTTCACCGTCTTTCCCGACAGCGTGGCCGCGCCGACCCCGGTCAGGGCGAGGAGCAGGACCCAGACCGCGACGACGAGGCCGCGGCGGCGGAACGCGCCGGCTCCGATGCGGTGCAGGAAGGTCGCCATCTCAGTTCTCCTCGGCGGTGTGCCCGAGCGCGGCGAGCGCAGCGGTGATCAGGTGGGGGCGGACGGTCGCGGCGTCGAGGTCGCAGAAGGCGAGCGAGGTGACGGCGAGCCCGCTGACGGCGGTGGTGATCCGGACGCCGCGGTCCAGGACGGCGGCGCTGGGCGGTTCCCCGCTCTTGACGATCGCCGTGCCGAAGGAGCGGAACAGCACCTCGCCGAGGTGGTCCAGCCGGTCGGAGGACAGCGCCCCCTGGCTGATCGTCGTCAGCATGAAGGAGACGAGTCCGGGACGTCGCTCGGCGAGGGCGACGAGGGCTTCGACCACGGCCCGGTCGCGCCCGGCGCCGGTCGGGAGGTCCGTCACCTGGGTGGCGATGCGCTCGAAGTGCCCGACCGTGTGCGCCACGGTCGCCTCCTCCAGCGCCTCCTTGCTCGGGAAGCGGTGCAGCAGACCGGTCTTGGAGTAGCCGACCGCGTCGGCCACCCGCTGCACCGAGGTCTGCTCGATCCCGTGGCGGGCGAACAGGGCCGCCGCCGCCTCGAGGATCTCCTCGTCGATCTGTTCCTTCGTCAACCGGGGCACCCGACCACTGTAGACCGGTGTGGACCGGATCGGTCGCACAGGGACCGGTTCGGTCCATCGCGGGGCGGTGGGTCGTGTCGGAGGCGAGGCCTACCCTTGACCCACGATGAGCACTCTCTTCGACGACCTCCCGCTGGGCCCCTCCTCGAGCGGCGACCCGAGCGGCGGCAGGACCGCGCCGACCCCGCGCCGGGGGGCGGACCCGGCTGCCCTGCTCGAGGGGCTGAACCCGCAGCAGCACCAGGCCGTCGTGCACGCGGGGTCGCCGCTGCTGATCGTCGCGGGCGCCGGCTCGGGCAAGACGCGGGTCCTGGCCCACCGCATCGCCTACCTGCTGGCCGAGGGACGCGCCACGGCCGGGCAGGTCCTCGCGATCACCTTCACCAACAAGGCCGCTGCGGAGATGCGTGAACGGGTGGCGTCACTGGTGGGCGACGTCGTGGGGATGGGGGCCCGCAGCATGTGGGTCTCGACCTTCCACTCCGCCTGCGTGCGCATCCTGCGCCGCGAGGCCCAGCACCTCGGCATGCGGACGTCGTTCTCGATCTACGACTCCGCCGACTCCCAGCGGCTCATGGCGATGGTCGGCCGCGAGCTGCAGCTGGACCCGAAGAAGCACGCGCCGCGGGCGATGTCGACGATGGTGTCGAACCTCAAGAACGAGCTCGTCGACGAGGAGACCTTCTTCGACCGGGCGAACTCCGAGAGCGGCAACGAGACCGAACGCGTCCTCGCGAAGGCCTACCGGATGTACCAGCAGCGGCTGCGCCAGGCCAACGCCATGGACTTCGACGACCTGATCATGTCCACGGTGCACCTCCTGCAGGCCTTCCCGGACGTCGCGGAGCACTACCGCCGACGCTTCCGCCACGTGCTGGTCGACGAGTACCAGGACACCAACCACGCGCAGTACATGCTGGTGAAGGAACTCGTCGGCACCGGCGAGGGCCCCGTCCCGCGCGGGGAGCTGACCGTCGTCGGTGACGCGGACCAGTCGATCTACGCCTTCCGCGGCGCGACGATCCGCAACATCGTCGAGTTCGAGCAGGACTACCCGGACGCGACGACGGTGCTGCTGGAGCAGAACTACCGCTCGACGCAGAACATCCTCACCGCGGCCAACGAGGTCATCAAGCTCAACGACGACCGCCGGCCGAAGAACCTCTGGACGGCCTCGGGCGCGGGGGAGCGGATCGTCGGTTACGTCGCCGACGACGAGCACGACGAAGCCGCCTTCGTCGCCGAGGAGGTCGACCGCCTCCACGACGCGGGATCGCTGAAGTACAAGGACGTCGCCGTCTTCTACCGGACGAACGCGCAGTCGCGCTCGCTGGAGGAGGTCTTCATCCGCACCGGCCTGCCCTACAAGGTGGTCGGCGGGACGCGCTTCTACGAGCGCAGGGAGGTCAAGGACGCCGTCGCCTACCTGCGCGTCCTCGACAACCCCGACGACACGGTGAACATGCGCCGCGTCCTCAACACCCCCAAGCGAGGGATCGGCGAACGGGCCGAGGCCGCGATCGCGGTGCTGGCCGAACGCGAACGGATCGGCTTCAACGCCGCGCTGGACCGCGCCGACGAGGCGATCGGTCTGGTGTCGCGCTCCCTGAACGCGATCCAGGGTTTCGCCCAGCTGATCCACGACCTGCGCACGCTGGCGGAGTCGGGGGCCGCCCCCTCCGTGGTGCTCGAGGCGGTCCTGGAGCAGAGCGGTTACCTCGCCGAACTCCGCGCGAGCTCGGACCCGCAGGACGAGTCCCGGGTGGAGAACCTCTCCGAACTCGTCGCGGTGGCCGAGGAGTTCTCCGAGGACAACCCCGAGGGGACCCTCTCGGACTTCCTGGAACGCGTCTCCCTCGTGGCCGACGCCGACCAGATCCCGGCCGGTGCCGAGGACGACGGTGTCGTGACGCTCATGACGCTGCACACGGCGAAGGGCCTGGAGTTCCCCGTCGTGTTCCTCACCGGCATGGAGGACGGGACCTTCCCGCACATGCGCTCCCTGGGGGACCCCGACCAGCTGGCCGAGGAACGTCGCCTCGCCTACGTCGGCCTGACCCGGGCGCGCGAACGGCTCTACCTGTCCCGCTCCGCCGTCCGGAGCGCCTGGGGCGCACCGCAGCAGTACCCGCCGTCGCGGTTCCTCGACGAGGTCCCGGCGACGCTGGTCGAGTGGAAGCGTGCGCAGTCGGCGTTCCAGAACGTCGCCTCCCCGAGCGCCGCGTCGCGGATCTCCCAACGCCCCGGGGTGCGTTCCGCCGGCAACCGGCCGGTCATCACCCTGAACCCCGGCGACCGGGTGACGCACGACTCCTTCGGCCTCGGCACCGTCGTGCGCATGGAGGGCGAGGGCGACAAGACCATCGCGCACATCGACTTCCGGTCCGAGGGGACGAAACGGCTGCTGCTCAGGTACGCGCCGGTCGAGAAGCTCTGACCACGGACGCCACCTCGCGGGGACGTTCCAGCGGCAGCAGGTGACCCGCCCCGGGCAACGTCACGAACGTCGCCCGGGGGTAGGCCACCCCGTTCAGCTCCCGCTGGGCGTTCTCGCCCAGGTCACCGTCCGCGCCGCCCGCGACGAGGACCGCGGGCAGGTCGAGGACCCCGACCCGCTCGGACCAGTCCTCCCGCGACCCGAACTCCAGCCAGTTCCGCCAGGCCAGCGGGGAGGAGCGGAGCAGGTCGGTGACGGCGCGTTCCGCGGCCGCGAGTTCCAGGGGCCCACCCACGTTCGCCGCGACGAACTCACTGGCGGCGGCGGCGTCCAGCGGGCCGTCCCGCACCCAGGACAGCATGAACGCCCGGCGTTCCTCCGCCATCGGCTCGGGCACCGGCGGGGAGCCGGCGAGCAGGACCACCCCCGAGGGGGGTGGGAGTTCCCCGGCGAGCGCCCGCGCCGCGACGACGGAGGCGATCTTCCCGCCCATGCTGTGCCCCAACAGGATCCAGTCGTCGTCCACCGCCGACAGCCGCTGCACGACGTGGTCGGCCATCGCCCGCACCGAGGTCCCGAGTTCCACCGGTGCGTCGCCGAAACCCGGCAGGTCGAGCGCGAGGAGCTCGAACTCCGGACCGAGTTCCGCGGCCAGCGCGTCGAAGGCGAGGCGGCTCGACCCGAGGGCGTGCAGACAGACGACAGTGGTGCTCACAGCGCCCATCCTCGGGGCGGAACGGGTGACCGGCGCGTCGGAGCGGCGCTGCGGGCTACTGCCCGAACGTGTACCGCAGGTTCGCGTTGGTCAGCTGGTTCACCCGGCGACGCAGGTGCCCCAGCGACGACGGCTCGGGGAGCTGGTCCTCGACCAGCAGGGTCCACCGCAGGTCCGTCCCCTGGTGAGCCGCGTCCCACGGCAGGTCGAAGCGGAGCCGCGCGTCGGGTCGGACGGGCCACAGCGACGACCACACGAGGAGGTGGGGCGCGTCGACGGTCAGGACCTCGGGTCGCTGCTCGTCGTGGAGCAGCTCCAGCCACGGGCGGTGCGGGTCGCGGTCCGGCGCCAGCAGCGCCTCGCAGACGACGTGCGGGGGTGCGGGCTGGTTCCTGCGGCGGGATCCGGCCTCGAGCACCCTCCTAGCTGGGGTGGGTGCGCCGGAGGGCATCGTGTCGCAGCGCCGCGTGCACGCCCCACGTCTCGTTCGCGACCTGGGTGATGCGCAGGTCCACGCAGGCGCTGAGCAGGGCGAACGTCGTCGACCGGTCGAGGTCGAGCTCCGCGGCGACCCACGTCACCATGTCGTCGAGCGCCGCGTCCGTCGCGGCGTTGAGGTCCGCGTCGAACCCGAAGGTCAGCCGCTCGGTCGGGGTCGTGGCGTGCACGGAGGGGAGGGCGGGCACCGCGACGACGGAGACCGTGAGGTCGGTGGTCGTGCCGCACTCCACGGCCGTCCCGCAGACCTCGCCGTCGCCCTGGGCCGCGTGCCCGTCGCCGAGGCAGAGCAACGCGCCGGGGACGTGGACGGGCAGGAACAACGTCGAGCCGGCGACGAGGGAGCGGCAGTCGATGTTGCCGCCGTGCCCGGGGCGCGGCGGGGTCGTCGAGTGCTGGCCCGGTTCGGCCGGGGTCGTGCCGATGACGCCGAGGAAGGGGGCGGTGTCCACCGTGAACCCCAGCTGGTTCGTCGCCGTGCGCGCGTCGTCGTCGATGTCCCACAACAGGTCCGCGCGCTCCGTGATGCCCAGGCGCACGTTCAGCGGGCTGTCCACCGCGCCGGCGGACGTCCACCCCCACCCCGACGTGGTGATCGAGTGCAGGGTGACGGCCAGGACGTCCCCGGGGCGCGCACCCCGCACGGAGACCGGCCCGACGAGGCAGTGCCCGCGCGCGCCCTCGAGGCGACGGGGCGTGGGGGCCCCGGGGTGTTCCGGTCGGCGGAGGTAGCCGCGGGCGTCGAGCGCCTCGACGGTGAAGCGTTCGCCGTCGTCGACGACGAGCGCCGGTTCGAGGGCAGGGTCGAAGACGTCGGTCGGGGTAGCGTCCACGCATGGATCTTCCCCCCGAACTGCTCGTCCTGCTCCGTGAACGCGCCACCTGCTACCTCGCGACGACGATGCCCGACGGCTCGCCCCAGCTCACCCAGACCTGGGTCGACACGGACGGGACGAACATCGTCATCAACACCGTGCAGGGCTTCCAGAAGCTGCGCAACGTCGAGCGGGACGGCCGGGTCGCGGTCACCGTGGCCGATCCGGCGAACCCGAGTCGCTACTTCTCGGTGCGCGGCCACGTCGTGGCGTCGACCACGGAGGGGGGAGTCGAGAGCATCGAGGCGCTGTCGCAGAAGTACCTGGGCGCCCCCTACCCGTGGTTCGGGGGCCGCGACCAGGTGCGCGTCGTCCTGACGATCGCCGCCGACCGGATCCACGCCGTCGGCTGACGCGTCGTCCTCGCCGGAACGGGCGACCCGTTTCAGGCGGTGGTCGTCCGGATCCCCGCCAGGACCGGTCGCGCGCGGAACCGTTCGAGCACCACGTCGACCCGGTCGGCGAGCACGTCCGGGACGTCGAGGATCCGCAGGTGACCGACGACACCGGCGCCGCCCCGCCACACGACCTGCCCGGACAGCGACAGTTCCACCGTGGACTCCTCGATGCGCTGACCGTGGTCGAGGTCCTCGGCGAGGTCCACCGAACGGAACCGCAGCGGGGCGGCGAAGGTCAGCGTGGTCCGGGGCCTCCCGTCGGCGTCGGAGGTCGAGACCACGGCCTCACCGGAACGGTCGGCGGCCCGGTGGGCGCGGATCAGCTCACCCAGCCCGTGCAGGGACGCCACGTCGGGGGCCGCCAGCACGCCGTCGGCGCTCGGGGGGACGTTGAGCAGGAAACCCGCGTTCCCGCCGACCGCGGCCCGCCACAGGTCGAACAGTTCCGTCGCGCCGCGCACCTGCCCGTCCTCGCCCGGGTGGTGGAACCAGCCGGGCCGGATGGAGGTGTTCACCTCGGCGGGGTACCAGACGCACTCACCGGCGTACCCCGCCAACGCGGCGCGGCTGCCGAGGTCGACCTCGTCGGAGCGGACCGCCCGGGAGAACCCGTCGTCGTCGGCCTGCTGCGAGCGGGACGCGACCCGTTCGGCGTCGCGGAGTTCGTGGGGGACGACGCTCCACTCGTCCGGACGGGTCTGCCCGGCCTCGTTGCCGCACCAGCGGACGTCGGGACCGCAGACGCTGATGACCGCGTCCGGTTGCAGGGCACGGATCACCCGGTGGTAGCGGTCCCAGTCGTAGAACTGCCTCCGTCCGTCCGGACCCTCGCCGTTGGCGCCGTCGAGCCAGACGCAGAACACCTCGCCGTAGCCGGTGAGCAGTTCCGTGAGCTGGGCGACGAAGTAGTCGTCGTAGTCGGTGCCCGTGCCGTAGCGGGCGTCGGTGCGGTCCCACGGGGAGAGGTAGACGCCGAACGCCAGACCGCGCGCGGCGCACGCGGAGGCGACCTCGGCGACGAGATCACCGCCACCCCCGCGCCACGGGCTGGCGGCGACGGTGTGGGTGGTGTGAGCGCTGGGCCACAGGCAGAACCCGTCGTGGTGCTTGGCCGTCAGGACCACCCCGCGCATCCCGGCCGCCGCCATCGTCGTGACCCAGCCGTCCGCGTCGACGTGGGCGGGGTCGAACAGCGCCGGGTCCTCGTGCCCGAGCCCCCACTCGCGGTCGGTCACGGTGTTCATGCCGAAGTGGACGAAGCCGTAGAACTCCAGTTCCTGCCAGCGCCGCTGCCGGGCGGAGGGACGGACGCCGGCGAGGTAGCGCAGGTCGAGGCTCACCGCGTCCGCCGCCGGGGTCGGGAGGAGCGGACGGCGTGGTCCTCGGGGATGTGGTGGGTCAGCGCCCGGGCGGCGCTCGCCCGGTCGTAGGTGAGTTGCGCGACCCGCACGTAGAGGCAGTCGATGACGAACAACTGGGCGTGCCGGGCCGCGAAGGGACCCTCGCGGAACGTCGTCCCACCCGGTGCGACGGTGAGCACCACGTCGGCGGAGCGGGCCAGGGGGGAACCGGGCTCACCGGTGACGGCGATCGTGGTGGCCCCGCGCCGGGCGGCCAGGGCGGCGGGTTCCACGACCTCCCGGGTGGCGCCGGACACCGAGACGGCGATGACGACGTCGGCCGGGGTGAGCAGCGCCGCGGAGGTGGTCGCCGCGTGCACCTCGGTCCAGTTCCGCACCGGAACGCCGATGCCGAACAACCGCGAGTCCGTCTCCGCGGCCATCGCCGCGCTGCCGCCCACGCCGTACACATCGACGCGACGTGCCCGGGCCACGGCCTGCGCCGCCCGTTCCAGCGCGACCAGGTCGAGGCGGCGGGCGGTGTCCTGCAGGCTGCGGACGTCCGCAGCCGCGACGACCGCGACGACCCGTTCGAGGTCGTCGTGGGGGAGGATGTCCGGCCCGACCTCGGCCCCGCCCCAGACCGGGTCACCGGCGCGGCGTCCCTGTTCGCGGGCCAGCAGCAGGACGAGCCCCTGGTACCCCTCGAGCCCGATGGTCTGGCAGAAGCGGGTGACCGCGGCCTGCGAGGTCCCCGCGCGACGCGCGAGTTCCGCCGCGGAGCAGCGCTCGACCGCCTCGGGTTCGGCGAGCACGAAGTCGGCGACCTTGCGCAACGACGGCGGCAGTTCCGCGTGGACGGCGAGGATGCGCTGGGCCGGGTCGGGACCGTGGGTCGACACCGTCACCTCCGGTTCTCCACTGGTTGACCGATGCACCAGCACGGTCGTGCGACGGAGAGTAGCAGCGGATCCCGGCACGGCTCGGGATCTCGTGCATCCCACCACACAGCCTGCCACGCAACACGAACGTAACCAGGATGTGACGGGAAGCCCTTGACTTCACCACCGCCGTGGATGAAACATTCATCCACCCGATGTCGACTCGCTGAATCACCGACCCAGGAGTTCCGCTGTGGCAGCCTTCCCGCAACACGTCGACGAGTTCCAGCGGGAAGTGGTGTCCCGTCTCGAGGCGCTCTCCGCGCTCGCCGGTTCCGGTGGTCTCGACGCAGCGGTCGACCTGCTCAGCACCTGCATCTCCACCGGCGGGGTGGTCCAGGCCTTCGGCACCGGGCACTCCGAGGGTTTCGCCATGGAGATCGCCGGCCGGGCGGGCGGGCTGATCCCGACGAACAAGGTCGCCCTGCGCGACGCGGCGCTCGTCGGGGACCACGCGATCGCCGAACTCACGGGGGAACCCCCGCTGGAACGCGACCCGAACATCGCCCGGGACGTCTTCGCGACCGTGGTCCGCGACCCCCGCGACGTCTTCGTCATCGCCTCCAACTCCGGGGTCAACGGTTCCGTCGTCGGGCTCGCCCTGCTGGCCCAGGAGCACGGCCACCCGGTGATCGGGGTCACCAGCCTCGCCCACACCCACGCCGTGCAACCCCAGCACCCCAGCGGGAAGCGCCTCGCCGAGATCGCCGACGTCGTCATCGACAACCTCGCCCCCTTCGGCGACGCGACGCTCGACTCCGTCGGGGACGTCACCGTCGGTGCGGTGTCCTCGCTCACCTCCGGCTACATCGCCCAACTGCTGACCATCGGCACCGTCGCGACCCTCACCGCCCGCGGCGAGGAGGCCCCGCTCTACGTCTCGGCCAACGTCCCCGGTGGGCACGACCGCAACCTCACCTTCGAGGCGAGGTACGGAGACCGTCTGCGCCGCAGCGCTTGAACCCATCGTCCGCAGTCCGAGAGGAAGCACCGTGAGCGAGTCCCCGTTGTTCCAGCGTCGTCGGTTCCTGGGTCTGGTCCTGGCCGGCACCCTCGTGCCCGTCGGCGTGAGCGCCTGCGCCGCCGGCGGCGGCAGCGACACCCCCGCCGACTCCGCCCCCACCGGTGAGGTCAGCGACACGAACCCCTTCGGCGTCGGCGAGGGCGCCGCCGTCGAGGCCGTCATCTTCGACGGCGGGTACGGCACGGACTACGTCAGCGCCGTGGCCGCCGCGTACGCCGACCTGCACAAGGGGGGCAAGCTCACCGTCGCACCCTCCACCCAGATCTCCCAGCAGATGCAGCCGCGCTTCGTCGGCGGAAACCCCCCGGACCTCCTCGACAACTCCGGGGCCAACGCCATCGGGCTCGCCACGATCGCGAAGCAGCTCGAGGACCTCGCCCCGCTCACGAAGGCCAAGAACACCGAGGGCGACGTCATCGCCGACACCCTCTACCCGGGGATGCTCGACGACGGCTACTACGACGGTCGCCTCGTCCAGCTGAACTACGTCCTCACGGTCTACGGGCTCTGGTACTCCAAGTCCCTCTTCGACGCGAACGGCTGGAAGGCGCCCACGACGTGGGACGACGTCCTCGCCCTGGGCGCCTCGGCGAAGACGGCGGGCAAGTACCTGTTCTGCTGGGGCAAGGAGGCCGCGTCCTACTACCTCACCCTCGCCGTAGAGTCGGCGATCAAGGAGGGTGGCGACGAGGTCCGCGTCAAGCTGGGGAACCTCGACGCCGACGCCTGGAGCCATCCCGCGGTGCAGGCGGTCTTCGCCAAGATGGAACAGGCCGTGCAGGCCGGGTACTTCCTCCCGGGCGGTGCCGGCACCCAGTTCACCGCCGCGCAGGCGCAGTGGACCCAGGGGCAGCAGGCGGTCCTGTACCCCTCCGGTTCCTGGATCGAGAACGAGATGAAGAGCCAGACCGCGGCGGACTTCCAGATGACCGGGTGTCCCGCGCCCGCGGTGTCGAGCGGGGCGGCGATGCCGGCCGAGTCCTTCCACGCCAGCGCCGGGGAGCCGTTCGTCGTCCCGAGCCAGGCGAAGAACAAGGCCGGCGGCATGGAGACGCTGCGGCTGATGCTGTCGAAGGAGGGCGCCACGAACTTCGCCAAGGCCAAGCTCTCCTCGACCATCGTCAAGGGCACCGTCCCCGCGGACGCGTTCGGTTCCACGGCCCTGGCGTCCCAGGTCGCCATGCTCGACGCGGCCGGCGAGAACACCTTCACGTTCAACTTCAACGACATCTACGGCTTCACCAGCCAGAACAACGTCCTCTGGAACAGCTTCCTCTCGGGTGAGCTCGACGCCGCCGGTCTCACCAGCGGCCTGCAGAAGCAGTTCGACGACACCCGTGCGGACGACTCCGTGGTCAAGGTCAAGGTCTCGTGAGGACCCGCCGCAGGCTGACGTTCGACCGCGTCAGCCTGATGGTGGTGTTCCTCGGGATCCCCGTCGCGCTCTACCTGGCCTTCGTGCTCTACCCGTTCACCCAGGCCGCCTGGTACTCGCTGACCTCGTGGTCGGGGTTCACCTCGACCCAGCAGTTCATCGGCCTCGACAACTACGTGCACCTGGCGCAGGACGACCTGTTCCTCAAGGCCGTCGGCAACAGCCTCGTGCTCCTCGTGGTGGTGCCGATCGTCACCCTGGTGCTGAGCTTCGCCCTCGCCTGCCTGCTGACGTTCGGTGGGTCCTCGACCGGGGCCGTGCGGGGACTGTCGGGGTCGTCGTTCTACCGGATCGTGTCCTTCTTCCCCTACGTCGTCCCCGCGATCGTCATCGCGATCATCTGGGGGCGCGTCTACGACCCCAGCGCCGGGTTGCTGAACGGTGTCCTCACCGGACTCGGCCTCGACCACTTCGAGAAGTTCGCCTGGCTGGGCCGTTCCTCGACGGCGATGGCGGCCACCGTCGTCGTCATCGTGTGGACGTTCGTCGGTTTCTACATGGTCCTCTTCGTCGCGGCGATCCGCGGGATCCCGGCGGAGACGTTCGAGGCCGCGCGCCTCGACGGTGCGGGCCGGTTCCGCACGGCGGTGTTCATCGCCGCACCAGGGGTCTCGGGCGCGCTGCGCACGGCCTACGTCTACCTCGGGATCTTCGCCCTCGACGCGTTCGTGTTCCTGGCCGGGCTCAACCCCGACGGCGGTCCGGCGAACTCGACCCTGGTCATCACCCAGCAGATCTTCAGCACCGCGTTCAAGGACGGCCGGTTCGGGCTGGCCTGCGCGATGGGCGTCGTCCTGGCGCTGGTGACGTTCGCCTTCACCGGTGTGGTGTTCGGCGTCGCCCGGTGGCGGGAGAAGCGCGCGTGAGCGGGGTGACGCAGCGACCGCGGGTCCAGTCGGCGCCCACGGCCCGGCCGGTCCGCGGGACGGGGCGCGGGGAGCGCGCCGTCGCCGTCAGCTCGCACACCGTGCTCGGGATCTGGTCCCTGCTCGTCCTGGTTCCGCTGCTCTGGACCATCGTCTCCAGCTTCAAGACGACGAACGAGATCTTCGCCTCGCCGTTCTCGCTGCCGCGGGAGTGGCAGTTCCAGAACTACGTCACCGCGTGGCGGACCGCGGGCATCGGGACCTACTTCCTGAACTCCGTGATCGTGGTGTCGTGCGCGCTGGTGCTGACCATGGTCATGGGGTCCATGTCGGCCTACGTGCTGGCCCGGTTCCAGTTCCGCGGCCGCACGCTGATCCGCTACCTCGTCGTCGCGGGTCTCACCTTCCCGGTGTTCCTCGCCGTCGTCCCGCTGTTCTTCATCCTGCGCCAGCTGGGTGTCCTCAACACCCTGCCCGGGTTGATCATCAGCTACGCCACCTACGCCTACCCGTTCACGGTGTTCTTCCTCACCAGCTTCTTCGAGGAGCTCCCCGGCGAGATCGCCGAGGCGGCCTCCATCGACGGGGCGAGCGAGTGGCGCACGTTCTTCCAGGTCATGCTCCCGATGGCCAGGCCCGGCATGGCGTCGGTCGCGATCCTCAACTTCGTCGGGCTCTGGAACCAGTACCTGCTACCGGTGGTGCTGAACTCGGACCGGCAGAACTACGTCCTCACCCAGGGGATGGCGTCCTTCGCCTCCGCGGCCGGCTACGACGTGGACTTCGGTGCCCTGTTCGCCGGGGCGGTCACGACCATCGTGCCGGTGCTGGTCGTCTACCTCGTCTTCCAGCGACGGTTGCAGGGGGCCGCGTCCGCGGGCGGGCTCAAGTGACGCGGTTCCTGCTCGCGCTCGACGCCGGTGGCAGTTCGACCCGGGCCCTCGTCGCCACCCTCGACGGACGTCCCTGCGGACGGGCCGTGGCGGGGCCGGGGAACCCGACCGCGGTGGGCGCTGCCGCCGCGTTGGCCGCGGTGCGGACCGCCGCCGCCGCGGCTCTCGCGCAGGCGGGGCCCGGTGAGGTCGTGTCGGCGGTGCTGGCCGCGGCGGGCTCCGACCGCGTGCTCACCCTCGAGGACCTGCGACGGGTCCTCGACCTCCCCCCGCACGCACGGTTCCGCCGCGCCTCCGACCTGCTCGCGATGTACTACTCGGCCGCCGTCGAGGACTCCGGGGCGGGCCTGATCGCCGGGACGGGTTCCGTCGCGGCGCGGGTCGTCGACGGAGACCTCGACCGCGTCGTCGGCGGCAACGGCTGGCTGCTGGGGGACGCCGGGTCGGGGTTCTGGATCGGGCGGCGGGTGGCCCGGGCCGTCGCCGCCGCCCTCGACGGCACCGGACCCGCGACGGAACTGCTCGGCGCGACGCTGGAGACGTTCGGGCTCGAGGACGACCGCCGCCCGCGCGAGGGGCGCCCGTACGCGCTCGGCGAACTCGTGGACCTCGTCTACGCCCAGGACCCCGTCGGTCTGGCCCGCCTCGCCCCGGTCTGCTTCGCGGCCGCCCGGGTGGGGGACCAGGTGGCGGCGGGGATCGTGTCGGGCGCGCAGGACGAACTGGCCACGCTGCTCGACGCCGTCGCCGGGCCGGGTCCCCTCGTCGTCGGCGGCAGCGTCTGGCGGTTGGGGATCGAGCGCACCGGCCGGTCGGAGGCGTTGCAGCGTGCGCTGGCCGGGCGGCAGGTCGCCGGCGCCGACGACGGTCTGCTGGGCGCCGCCGTCCTCGCGCTGCGCGAACTCGGCCACCCCCCGACGCGGTTGCGCGAGCAGCTCACGGCGCTCGCAGCAGGCTGACCGCGAGGACCGTCATGATCAGCGCCACCCCGAGGTCCAGCACCCGCCAGGCGGCGGGACGGGCGAAGAGCGGTCGCAGCAGTCTCGCCCCGTGACCCAGGACGGTGAACCACACCAGGCTCGCGAGCATCGCGCCGGCGGCGAACCACCAGCGCGCCCCGCCGTGGGTGGCGGCGACCGACCCGAGCAGGACCACGGTGTCGAGGTAGACGTGCGGGTTCAGCCAGGTGAGGGCGGCGGTCGTGGCGAGCACGGTGCCGAGGCGCGCGGGTTCCCCCGCGGTGTCGGCGCGCAGGGCGCCGGGGCGCCAGGCCCGGCGCAGCGCGAAGGCGGCGTAGGCGAAGAGGAACGCCGCGCCGACCCACCGCACGACCTGGAGGACGTCGGGGGAGCGGGTGAGGAGGGCCCCGGCGCCGCCGACGCCCGCGGCGATGAGGACGACGTCGCTGGCGACGCAGACCGCGACGACCGCCCCGACGTGCTCCCCGCGGACCCCCTGCTTGATCACGAGGGTGTTCTGGGCGCCGATGGCGACGATGAGGGAGAGGCCGAAGAGGATCCCGGCCAGGAACGTGAGCACCCTCCGACGCTAGAGAGCCGAGCCCGACGACTCCAGCTCAGGATCCTTCACCGGCATTAGCATCGCTGTTCGTGGACCTCGACCTCGGGCAGTTGCGCGCGCTGGCGGCGGCCGTCGCCGAAGGCACGTTCGAAGCCGCCGCCCGTGCGCTGCACGTGACCCCCTCGGCCGTGAGCCAGCGGATCCGGGCGCTGGAGTCCTCGGCCGGTCGGGTGCTGCTCGTGCGCTCGAAACCCGTCGTCCCGACCGTGGCCGGCCGGACGGTGCTGCGCCTGGCGCGCGAGGTCGAACTGCTCGCCGCGGATGCGGGACGCGAACTCGGCGACGCGTCCGGCATGCCCGTGCTGCCCGTCGCGGTCAACGCGGACTCGCTCGCGACCTGGTTCCTCGCGGCCATCGCCCCGCTGGCGGGGGACTTCTGCTTCGACCTGCGCCGTGAGGACCAGGAACGCACCAGCGAACTGCTGCGCGACGGCAGCGTCGTCGCGGCCGTCACCGCGCAGGCCGAAGCGGTCGCGGGGTGCTCGGTCACCCGCCTCGGGGCCGTGCACTACCAACCCTGCGCGTCGGTGGACTTCGCCCGCCGGTGGTTCCCCGGCGGGGTCGACCGGGACGCGCTGGCGCGGGCGCCCGTGGTGGTCTTCGACCGCGACGACGACCTGCAGGACGACTGGTTGCGCGGGTTCGGGCACCCCCTCCCGCCCCGTCACCACGTCCCGGCGACGGCGGACTTCGGGGAGGCCGTCCGGCGGGGGTTCGGCTGGGGGATGCTGCTCCCGGCGCAGATCGGGGCCGTCGGGGCGGGGGAGCTCGTCGACCTCGCGCCCGGCGGCGGGGTCGACGTCGTCCTGCACTGGCAGCGGTGGAAGATCCGTTCCCCGTCGCTGGACCGGCTCGGCGACGCCGTCCTCGCCGCCTGGCGCTGACCCCGTCCCGGCCGCACGCTGTGCGGGTGAGCGAATCCTGCTGGGACTACCCCCGCCCGCCGCGCCTGGAAGTCGCGACGCGACGGGTGCGGATCCACGACCCCGAGGGTCGACTCCTCGTGGACGTGGCTCCCGAGGAGGGGCGTGCGTGGCGGGTCCTGGAGACCTCCCACCCGCCGACGTACTACGTCGCGCGGGACGCGGTGCCCGCCGACGCGATCGCCCGCGGGGACGGCAGGTCGTGGTGCGAGTGGAAGGGGCAGGCGTCCTACGTGGACCTGCTCGCCGCGGACGGACGGGTGCTGCGACCCCGCGCCGCCTGGACCTACCCGCGGCCGACCCCGGGTTTCGAGGCCCTGACCGACGCGCTGGCGTTCTACCCCTCCGGGGTGCGCTGCCTGCTCGACGACGAGGAGGTGCTGGCGCAGGAGGGCGACTTCTACGGCGGGTGGATCAGCTCCGAGGTGACGGGCCCCTTCAAGGGCGCGCCGGGCACCATGGGCTGGTGACCCGTTGACCAGCTGATCCGTCAGAGGTGGGTTCCCGCGACGTCCCCGCGGTGGTCGGTGGGGGCGTTGCGGAACCTCGCCGCGTCGAGTCGGCGCACGATCGGGCCAGCCGTGAGGCCGTGGACGAAGACCGACAGGGCAATGGTGAAACCGACGGCGGCCCACAGCTCCTCGCCGGGGAACTCGCCCTCCCCGAGGGCGTAGGCCAGGTAGAACAACGAGCCGATGCCACGGACCCCGAAGCTCCCGATGACCCAGCGCTCGCGGGGTCCGCCGGCGGTGCGCGCCAGGCTGAGGTACCCCACGACGGGGCGGATCACCACGATGAGCAGCACACCGACCAGGGCCAGGCGCCACGTGAGCGCGGCCAGCAACCCGTCGCTGAGGGCCGCCCCGAGCAGCAGCAGCAGCCACGAGGTGAGCATCCGCTCGATCTGCTCGACGAACTCGTGGGCGACCTTGTGCGCTCCGTGGGCCCGCTCGGCGGAGCGGATCGTGCAGGCGGCCACGAAGACCGCGACGAAGCCGTACCCGTGGACGAGTTCGGTGACCCCGTAGGCCAGGAAGGTCACGGCGAGCGCGGTGAACCCCTCGGCGTTGTCGGCGAGACGCAGCGACGGGAGCGGGGAGTGGAAGAACAGCCGCCCCAGGACCCAGCCGATGAGCAGACCGGAGGCCACCCCGACGACGCCACGCAGGGCGACGTCCTCGAGGAACCAGTCGCGCAGCGCCACGACGGAGAGTCCCGTGCCCGCGAGGACGACGGCGAGGTGGACGATCGGGAAGGCCGCGCCGTCGTTCAGGCCGGCCTCGCTGGTCAGGGCGAAGCGGACCTCGTCCTCGGTGTTGTCCTCGTCGGCGGGTTCCCCCACCTGGACGTCACTGGCGAGGACGGGGTCGGTGGGGGCGAGGGCCGCGCCCAGCAGCAGGGCCGCGGCCACCGGCAGACCGGCCAGCCACCCCGCCCACGCGACGGCCGCGATCGTCAGCGGCATCGCCACGGCGAGGAGCCGCCAGGTGGACGCCCAACGGCGCCACCCGACGGCTCGGTCAAGGGCGAGTCCCGCCCCCATCAACGAGATGATGACGACCAGCTCGGTGACGTGCTGGGTCGCCTCGCGGTGCTTCAGCGGGTCGACCGACGGCAACCCCGGGACGAGGCCCAGCAGGACCCCGGCCCCGAGGAAGGCCATCGGCAGGTTGACCGGGAGCCGGTCCACCACCCGCGGCAGCAGGGCCGCGACGAGGGCACTGGCCCCCGCGAGGGTGAAGAGGACCGGCGACAGCACCTGGGTCAGCGACGACGGCCGCGGAGCGACCCGACGATCGAGACGCCGATGGCGGCGATGACCACCTGGAAGATCAGTTCGATCCAGTCGAAGCCCTTGGTGTCCGCCACGCCGGTGCCGCGGGCGATGGCGGTGCCGATCAGGGCGGCGACGATACCGACGACGATCGTCAGCAGGATCGAGATGTTCTGGCGGCCGGGCAGGACCAGGCGCGCGAGCGCTCCGATGATGAGCCCGACGACGATGGCCGTGATGATGCCGGTGACAGTCATGTGTTCCTCCAAGATCAGTTCAGCCCACGGGGTGCCTGTGGACCTGGCGCGGAAACGGTGTTCGCTTCCGCGACGCGCTGAGAACCGTGCCACGAGAGGCACGTGATCGCTCGTTGAACCTGGTGTCACACACGCAGTCACGGTTCGGTCACAGGCCCGGGCGGCCCCCGGCGCCCGCCCGGACCCGGGTCAGGAGAAGCGGTCCGGGTCGCCGGCTCCGACCCGGACGACCTCGGGGTACCCCTCCGACCAGTCCACGACCGTCGTCGGCAGGGTCCCGCACTCGCCGGCGTCGACCACCGCGTCGACGACGTGGTCGAGTTCCTCCTTGATCGTCCAGCCGTCGGTCGGGGGTTCCTCGTGGCCGGGCAGCAGCAGGGTGCTGGAGAGCAGGGGTTCGCCGAGTTCCGTGAGCAGCGCCCGCACGAACCGGTGGTCCGGGATCCGGACGCCCACGGTCTTCTTCTTGGGGTGCGCGAACCGCCGCGGGACCTCCTTGGTCGCCGGCAGGATGAAGGTGTACGGGTTCGGCGTCGCGGCCTTGATGGCGCGGAACTGCGCGTTGTCGAGGTGCACGAACTGCCCGAGCTGGGCGAAGTCCGAGCAGATCAGCGTGAAGTGGTGCTTGTCGTCCAGCTGCCGGATGCGACGGATGCGGTCGGCGCCGGTGTGGCTGTCGAGGCGGCAACCCAGCGCGTAGCAGGAGTCCGTCGGGTAGGCGATCAGGCCGTCCTCGCGCAGCACCGCCGCGAGTTGCGCGATCGACCGGGGTTGCGGGTTCTCGGGGTGGACCTCCACGAAACGCGCCATGACCCGACTCTAGAGGAGTGCGGTCCGGGTCACCGCCGCGCCGGGACGGACACGGGCCCGCACCCACGGCCGCCTCCCGCTCGCTCAGGGAGCGGGCGTCCCCGGGGTGCGGACGGTGGCGAAGTCGAGCGTCCGTCGCAGGGCGAAACCCAGGTTCTCGTAGAGCCGGATCGCGCCGGTGTTGTGCGCGGCGGCGTGCAGGAAGGGGAGCTCGCCGCGGTCGCGGACGCCCTGGGCGACGGCCCGGACCAGCGACGTCGCCAGCCCGCGACCGCGGGCGCTCGGATCGGTGCAGACGGCGCTGATCTCGGTCGCCCCGGTAGGGTGCAGGCGTTCGCCGGCCAGGGCCAGCAGCCGGCCGTCCTCCCGGATCCCGAGGTAGCGGCCCAGCAGCCGGGTCCGCCGCCCGAACGGGCCGGGCTGCGTGCGGGAGACCAGGTCGAGCATGTCGTCGACGTCCTGGTCGTCCAGTTCCACGGCGTGCGGCGAGGGTTCGGTGCGCAGCGCGTCGGTCGCCACCAGCTGCACGCCGGGGAGGCGGGCCGTCACCGCGAAACCCTCCGGAGGGGTCACGGCCAGGGCGGGGACGAGGAGCAGGACGCCCGGGCCGGCGACGTCGGCGAGGTCGTGCCAGCCCCGGGGGTCGCGCTGGTCGGCGACCCCGGAGAAGGGGGACACGTCCACCGGGAACCGCCGGCCGTCGCCCGTCCCCTCGGCGAGGTGGGCGTGGGTCGTCGCCAACGACGACCAGACGGGGTTGTCGAGGGGGTGGTGCTGCGTCACCCCGGCATCGTTCCACGCCCCCGCAGGAGGTGGGGCCGGCCGGCCAGGAGGTGGAGGCACGTCGCGACCTGGGCCAGCGTGAGGACCGACACCAGCGCGAGCAGGACGGGCGAGTGCCAGGGATCGGCCAGGGTCGTGGTGTGGCCGGCGTGCCCGCTGGGGGGGAGCACCGACGCGGAGCCGCCGGCGGGGGTCACCAGCAGGGCCGCGTGGGTCACCAGCATCACCGTGCCCGCCGCGGCGACCAGGGTCCAGGTCCGGGGGGACGGGCTGCGCCACAGGTGGCCCGCGCACGGCAGGCAGACCAGCGACATCACCAGCAGCACCCCCGCCAGGGGGAGGGAGGCTCCTGCGTGGGCGATCGCCAGCGGCACGTGCAGGACCGCCGCGACCACCCCGGTCACCGCGACCCACCGGGAGGCGTGGACCTCCCGGGGGGTCGCGGGACGCGGACGGTTCACGAGGTGCAGCATCCCCCTCCGCCCGACCCGTGGGAGGGCTTCGCCACCGGTACGCCCAGCGCGGGGTTGCGGTCGAAGAACCCGACCGGCTTCAGGGTGAACCCGGCGTAGTCGACCGGCATGATCGGCCAGTCCTCCGGGCGGGGGAAGTGGGTCAACCCGAACGTGTGCCACAGGACCAGGTCCTGGCCGTCGAGGTCGCGGTCAGCCGCGACGAACGCGGGCAACCCGGCCCCGCCCGGGTTCTGGTTCACCAGGTCACCCGCCGGGTAGCGCTCCTCCGGGTCGTACTGCGTCACCCACAGGTGCTTCGTGCCGAACGTCGCCCGGTCGTGGACCGAACTCGTCTCGTCGGCCAGCAGCAGCGGCTGGTGCTCGGGGTGCAGGGCGTAGCCGGTGGGCTGCCCCAGCGCGTTCTTCCGCTCGGTGTTCAGCACGTGCCACACCCGGCCCGCGGCGCCGTTGGCCTCGCGCTGGGCGTGGGCCTCGCTCGTCAGCCGGGTCGCCTTGCGGGCGAACGCGTTGCCGTAGGGGTTCCCCTCACCGCGGGGGACCCGCACCGCGTCGACCTCCTCGACGGCGTTCGCGAGGCCGTCGACCATCATGTCGAGCCGGGCCGAGAAGAGGTGCTGGTGGAACGGTGCGGCCAGACCGGGGGCGATCTCGGTGGAGAACTCCAGCCCCTCCTCGGGGTAGGCGGCGGTGAACACGACCCCGGTGGCCTTGGCCTCGAGCTCGATGGTGCCGTCGAGGTAGAGGTACCAGTAGAACCCGTAGTCGTAGTTCCCGATGGTGGTGAAGAAGGAGATCACCAACCGTCGCTGACGACGCGTCTCGTTCATCCCGTTGAACATGTCGGAGTGCTTCCAGAGCACCCCGTAGTCTTCCTCGTGCAGGCAGATCGCGTTCTGCACGTCCTTCGGGTGACCGGTCTCGTCGGACATCACGGCGTCGAAGTAGTGGATCTCGCCGAGGCAGTCGCAGCCCAGCGCGAGGGAGTTCACGAACCGGCCGAAGAGGTACTCGCCGGTGTCGAAGTAGTTCTGCCAGAACCGCACCGGCGACGGGTCGGCGTAGGGCACGACCATCTCCGCGATCGAGGCCCGGTACACCACGTCGCGCCGGGCCTGCGGGTCCGGTCCGGTGACGTCGGCGACGGAGAGCTGGTGCAGGGTCAGACCCTCCCGCGGGTCGAAACCGACCCGGACCTTCCAGCCCTGCCAGGTGATGACGTCACCGTCGACGGAGAAGCTCGGACCCTCGGGCTGGGTGATCGAGATGGGTTTGAGGTCGGTGCGTTCCGGCTGGGCGTGCGGGGCCTCGTTCCAGTTCCCGGTCTGCTGCGGGACGGTGAACCGCTGGTGGTCCAGGACGTGCAGGACCTTCTGG
This sequence comes from Kineococcus sp. GCM10028916, assembly GCF_042674865.1. Classification (NCBI taxonomy): domain Bacteria; kingdom Bacillati; phylum Actinomycetota; class Actinomycetes; order Kineosporiales; family Kineosporiaceae; genus Kineococcus; species Kineococcus sp. GCM10028916. The sequence goes on from NZ_JBHTFM010000008.1 coordinate 25,020, forward strand.
GCGGAGAGGTCGACGTAGGCGACGACCCCGTCGACGGGGTGCGCCCAGGGCAGCGCCTGCGCGTCCGGCTGCTGGAACGCGAACACCCGCATGATGCGCGAGGCGCCCGGGTCGGTCGCGGGGATGTCGTCGTAGTGACCGGCCGAGAGCGGGACGGTCACGACGTCGGAGACGGTGAGCCCACGGGCGGCGAGGGCGGCGACCCAGCGTTCGTCGGCCGCGACGATCGGGTCGATCGCCGCGAACTCCTCCTCGAGGATCGGGACGTGTCCCTGCGTCGGGCCGTCGACGGTGTGGTCGGAGAGGACCCGGTGCTGCGACAGCGAGACCCGCACGTCGCGCCCGACGCCGGTCGCGGTGTCCAGCAGCAGCGCCCGGACGGTCCGTGAGATCGGGTCGCCGGGGGAGAACGCGAGGACCTCGGCCTTCGGGGGTTCCAGCAGCCCGAGGTAGGCGAACCGCGTCGTCGGGGTCAGGGTGTCGGCCAGCAGTTCGCGGGTCGCGTCGATCTCGCCCGCGCTCAGGCGGTCGAGGGGGTGGTCCGGACCCGAGGTCAGCGAGAGGTCGGTGGGGGTGTCGAGCAGGCTCATGCGTGGTCCTCCGTGGCGGACGTGGAACGGATCTGCGCGGGCACCTCGGCACCCGCGTCGAGGGCGGCTTCGAACTCGGAGACGGCCATCGGGTCGGCGCTGGGCTTGAGCAGTCCGACGAGCGGGCCCACGAGGTAGGAGGCGATCGTCAGGACGAGGAAGACGGCGCCGACGGTCCACCCGCCGACGAGCAACCCGAAGTTCGTCGCCGTGAGGTAGGCGGTGAAACCGAGACCCACGACCCCGACGGCCGGGGCGACCTTGGTGTTCCAGACGCGGGTGTCGACGCGGTTGCGTGCGAAGAACACCAGGACGGCGACGCAGGTCAGCAGCATCAGCAGGATGAACCCGAGCGTCGCGACGCCCGACATCCACGTGTAGACCTGCAGGATCGGGTCGAGGCCGGCCGCGACGAACACCGCGACGAGGACGACCGAGGCCCCCGTCTGCAGCAGCGAGGCGACGTGCGGGGAGTGGTGGCGGTGGTGGCTGCGCCCCCACGAGCGCGGCAGGACGCCCGTGTTGGCCATGGAGAACACGTAGCGGTTGATGACGTTGTGGAAGGACAGCACGCAGGCGAAGAGGCTGGTCAGCAGCAGCGCCTGGACCACGTCGCCGGCGACCGTGCCGACGTAGTCGGTCGCGGTCTGCACGACCATGCCCTCGGGGTCGCTGCCCGCCTCGGCCAGCGCCCCCTGGTCGCCCCAGGCGGAGACGATCGACCACGCGGACAGCGTGTAGAAGACCCCGATGAGGGCGAGTGAGGCGTAGGTCGCGCGGGGGATGGTCTTGTCGGGGTCGCGGGCCTCGTCGCGGAAGACCGCGGTGCACTCGAACCCGATGAACCCGGCGAGGGCGAACATCAGGCCGATGCCGGGGGCGCCGGACGCGATCCCGGACGGGGTGATCGACGCGGTCGAGAAACCCTCGTCCCCGCCGCCGGAGAGGACGACGCCCGCGTCGACCACGAGGACGATGCCGATCTCCGCGACGAGCAGGATGCCGAGGACCTTGCTGGAGAGGTCGATGTGGCGGAACCCGAGCAACCCGACGACGGCGATCGAGAGACCCGCCCACACCCACCAGGGGAGGTCGGGCCCGCCGAGGTCGTCGTGCACGACCCCGCCCAGCGCCGCGCCGAGGTAGCCGTACACCGCGGCCTGGATGGTCTGGTAGGTCAGCAGGGCGAGGAACGAACCGCCGAGGCCGTGCAGCCGGCCGAGGCCGGCGCCGATGTAGGTGTAGAACGCGCCGGCGTTCGGGACGTAGCGGGTCATCGCCACGAAACCCACGGCGAAGAAGAACAGGATGACCGCGCCGATCGCGTACATCGCGGGGTACCCGGCGCCGTTGCCGATGCTGATGCCGATCGGGACGCTGCCGCCGACGACGGTCAGCGGGGCCGCCGCCGCGACGACCATGAAGACGATCGAGCCGACGCCGAGCTTCCCGCTCAGCCGGCGTTCCTCGACCGGTGGCGCAACGGTGCTGTTCGTCGTGGACGCCATGACGCTCCTCAGGAGGGCCTGCGGGCGGTCGGCCGACCGCCCGCACCGATCCTCGCGGGCCCCGGTTTCCACGACGTTGCCCGCGTGTGACGAGGGGTTCCACCGATCGGGACAGGATCTCGCCCGCCGTCCCGTTCGCCGCGCACGAGGCGAAACACCCGCGCAACACCGACGAAACACGGGCCGGGCACGGTGCCCTCGTGAGGTCCTCGTGACGGTACCGGTGCTGCGTCCCACCTCCCCGGTCACCGGGTTGCACCGCCGACGCCTCGGCCCGCTCGAGGTGCTCGCGCAGTCCGTCGCGGCCACCGCACCCGCCGCCGCGATGGCCACCTCACCCGGGCAGGCGTTCGCCCTCGCCGGTGCCCCGCCCTCGGCCCTGGCCTACCTCGCGGCCACCGTCGTGGTGCTCCTCGTGAGTTCCTCCGTCGGGCAGTTCAGCCGGCGGATGGTCGCCCCGGGTTCGCTGTACTCCTTCACCGCCAAGGGTCTCGGCGGGACGGCGGCCACCATCGCGGGGGGCGCCCTCGTCGTGGGGTACGGGTTCCTCGTCGCGGGGGCGTTGACGGGGGCGGCGACCTCGGCCGTCGCGCTCGTGGAGAAAGTGGCGCCCGGGGTTCCGGGACCGGTTCCCGTCGTGGTCGGCATCGTGCTGCTCGGAGTTCTCGTCGCGGGTTTCTCGGTCCGGGGGGCGGGGGTCTCGGCCCGGCTGGGACTGGCCCTGGAGGTCGTCTCGATCTCGATCGTCGTCGTGGTCCTGGGGATCGCGCTCGCCGCGGCGTTCTCCCGGTACGGCGTCCCGCACCCCTCCGTCGTCCTCGACGGCGGGGGGCACCCGTTCGGTCCCGGCGGGCAGGGTCTGCTGCTGGCGGTCACGGCCTTCGTCGGTTTCGAGAGCGCCGGGTCGCTGGCCAGCGAGAGCCGTCGACCGCTCTCCGTCGTGCCCCGGGTGGTCCGCTGGACCGCGCTGACCTCCGGCCTGCTCTACGTCCTCGCCGCCGCCGCGCAGGCCGTCGTCTTCGCGGGCACCCCGGGGCTCGGCGGGGCACCGCTCCCGCTGGCCGCCGCCGTGTCGGTGCTCGCCGACCCGACGCTCGCCGCCGTCCTCGAACTCGGGATCCTCGCCTCCTTCGTCGGGTGCGCCTCCGGGTCGCTCACCGCCCTGGTGCGACTCGTGTTCACGATGGGCCGCGAAGGGGTCGTCCCCCGTGCGCTCGGCCGCACGGGACCGCGCGGGACCCCTGCTCTCGCCGTGGTCGTCGCGACGGCCCTCGCCGTCGCGGTCCCCGCAGGGGTCCTGCTGCTCGGGGTCTCCCCGGCCGACACGCTCCGGGGTCTGCTCGTCGTCGGCACCTGCGGCTACGTCGGCGGGTACGTCCTGGTCTGCCTCGCGGCACCGTTCTTCCTGCACCGCATCGGGGAACTGACCACGCCGCCGGTGGTGGTCGCCGCCGTCGCCTCGCTCGCGCTGGTCGCGGTCCTCGGCGCCTGCACGGCGTGGGCCGTGTCCGCCGGGGGCGGGTGGGTGCTCACCGCGTCCGCGCTGCTGGCCCTCGGCGTCGTGCGGGCCGTCGTGCTGCGGGTGCGGCGGCCGTCGCTGGTCGCCGGGATCGGCCTCTACGACGAGACCAGCCGGCGGGACGTGCTGTCGTGAGCGACCTCACCGGACGCCAGCCGAAGGCGATCACCTCGGCCGTGCACCTGCTCGAGGCCGTCGCCCACGCCGGACCGGGGGTCAGCGCCGCGGAACTGGCCGCGGCGACCGGGATCCCCCGGGCGACGGCCTACCGGCTGCTGAACCTCCTGGTGGCCGAGGAACTGCTCGTCCGGATGCCCGACCTCTCGGGCTTCGCCCTGGGAGCGCGGGTCGGCGCGCTCGTCGACGCGGCCGCCCCGGTCCGTCTGGTGAGCGCCGTCCGCGAGGAACTGCGTCACCTGCGCAGCGGGGTCCGGGCGGCCGTGCACCTGCTGGTCGTCCGCGGCGGCCTCGTCCGGGTGGCCGACGCCGACCCCGACGTGGGTCTGCCCGTCGGCCACGGCGGTCTCGCCCCGATCGGGTCGGCCGTGGCCGAGGTCCTCGCCGGCTGCGCCGAGTGCCGGTACGACGACGACCCCGTCCGCGGGCTGACGGCGCTCGCCGTCGCGGTGCGCAACCCCGACGACGAGCTCGTCGCCGTCCTGCTCGCGACCTGCCCGACGACCGCGACGATCGGCGTCGCCGGCTACGCCTCGCGCCTGCACGGGGTCGCGAAGGCGCTCGGACCGCTGCTGGGCTGAGACCGGGGGTCAGCCGGGCAGCAGACCCATCGCCTCCACCGCCGAGCGGGCCGTCTCCAGCGAGCTGAACCCGGGGGAGTAGCCGAGGAGGCGCCGGGCCTTCTCGGTGCTGGCGGAGTGGCTGCGGGACAGGTGCTCCCAGCTCGCGTCGGCATGCTCGCCGTAGGCCACGCGGAACTCCTCCCAGCTCACGAACCGCAGGTTCGCGGTCCGTCCCCACCACCCCGCGGCGGCCTCGGCGAAACCGCGCGCGGTCAGCGCCCGGTCGGAGACGACGTGGAAGCTCTCACCGGTGGCGGCCTCCGGGTTCGCCACGGCGAGCTCGAACCCCTGGGCCACGTCGTCGGCGTGGACGTGGTGCATGGTCTCCAGCCCGAGCCCGGGGACGAGGAGTTCCCCGCCGCTCGACAGCCGCTCCCACACGGTGGGGTCGAGGTTGCCCAGGGGAGTGATGACGGGCCAGCCCGGACCGCTGATGTGCCCGGGGTGCAGGACGGTGCTGCGCAGCCCGCCGGAACGGGTCTCCGCGAGCAGCAGTTCCTCGATCGCGTTCTTCTGCGTCCCGTACTCGCCGAACGGCTCGCGGGGGTCGTCCTCGCGCAAGGGCGAGAACGCCGCCCGGCCGTGGACCCAGATCGTGCCGCAGTGGGCCAGGAACGCGCCGGTCGGGCGCAACGCCTCGACCAGGCGGCGCGCGGAGTCCGGGGTGAAGCAGACCAGGTCGACGACGGCGTCGGGTCGCAGGTCCACGAGGTCCGCGCCGAAGGTGTCGGCCTCGCGGTCGAGGACGACCCGTTCGACCTGTTCCCACGCCGGGTCCGGGTGGTAGGGCTCACGGGTTCCGCGGGTCACCGCGCTGACGCGGTGCCCGGCCCGCACCAGGCGCGGGACGAGGTAGCTGCCGATGTGGCCGGTGGCCCCGGTGACGACGACGTGCACGGTTGCTCCTCAGGTCCAGGGGTTGACGAGCCCGGCCGCGTCGACCGTCGGGTCGATGACCTCGACGAGCGCGGCGAGCACGATCGCGACCCCGACGGCGCCGGGGTCGGGGGTTCCGAGGGCGCGTTCGCCCAGGTAGCTCGCGCGGCCCCGGCGGGGCAGCAGGTCGGCCGTCGCGGCCGCCCCGTCCACCGCGGCGCGCAGCAGGTCCGCGGCGTCACCGCTGGAGTTCGCGGCCGCGTGCAGGGTGTCTGCCATCGTCCGGTCGCCCGGCCGGGCACCACCGACGCGCTGCACGGCCTCGAGCGCGGAACGCAGCCCGGCGCGCACGGCGTCCACGCCCGAACCGTCGGTCAGCGCGGTGCGCAGGTTCTGGAAGAGCAACCCGTAGAGCGGACCGCTGGAACCCCCGACGTGGTCGAGGAACGCCTGCTCCACCGCGCGCAGCCCCGGTTGCGGTTCGTCCTCGGCCACGCGCGAGGCGAGGGCCGTGCGGGTTCCGCCGTCGAGGTTGTCGCCGAAGTCGCCGTCGCCGGTGACCTGGTCGAGGCGCGTCAGCTCGGGTTTCGCCGCGCTCACGAGACGGCCGAGCGCGGTGAGGAACGGGTCGTCGCGGACCTCCCGTCCACCGGCGTCGGCCTGCGCCGCCGCCGGGACCACGGTGCCCACGGGTTCGGTGCTGGGTAGCGCGGGGGTGGCCGTGGGGGCGGCGAGGTGCTCGACCCACCCGGGTTCCAGGGCCGTCAGGGTGATCGAGAAACCCCGCATGTCCAGGGCCGCCACGTAGGTCCCGGCCAGCGCCGCCGCCAGCGTGAGACCCCGCGCGTCCAGTCCCTGCGCCACCCGGTCCAGCACCGAGTAGACCTCCAGCCCGGTCGCGGCGCCGAGACCGTTCACCAGGACCGCGTACCCGGTGGGGGTGGCGGGGACCGCGGCGAGGAGTTCCTGCAGCATCCGGTCCACGACCTCCTCGCTGCCGGGCCGGTCGATGGTGGAGACCGCCCGTTCGCCGTGGATCCCGACCCCGTACTCCAGCTGCCCTGCGGGCAGGTCGAACGCGGGTCCGGTCCCGCCGGGAGCGGTGTGCGCCCGGGAGGCGACGGCGAGGCTGCGGGAGGCCGCGACGACGCGGCGGCCGAGGTCGGCGAGGTCGGCGAGCGACGCCCCGGAATCGGCGGCGGCGGCGAGGACCTTCTCGACGAGGACCGTCGCCCCGGTTCCCCGCCGGCCGGTCTCCGTCGACTCGCTCTCGGTCGCGAGGTCGTCGTCGACGAGGACCGTCTCGACGTCGATCCCCTCGGCGCGCAGCCGTTCCGCGGCGATGCGGAAGTTGATGACGTCCCCGGTGTAGTTCTTCACGACCAGCAGGACACCGCCCGGCAGGGCGGCCGCGCGGGCGCCGGCGAAGATCTGCTGGTTGTGCGGGGAGGCGAACACCTGACCGGGGATCGCGGCGTCCAACCCGCCCCGGCCCACGAAACCCGTGTGCAGCGGTTCGTGGCCCGAACCCCCGCCCGAGACGAGCGCCACCCGACGGGTCGGTGCGGGGTCGGCGGCGACCACGTAGGCCGGGTCGAGGCTGACCCGCACGGTGGCGCCGTGGGCGCGGGCGAAACCTGCGAGCGCCGAGGCGATCGGGTCGTCTCCGGTGCTGAACTGGTCGGGTCGGGTGCTCACGGGTTCCTCCGGTCCTCGGTCTGTTCCCCGTCGCGCAGCTGCGCGGGGAGGGCGGCGGTGGGAACCCCCTGGAAGGCCACGGGACGTTGCCACCGCTCGATCGCGGCCGTACCCACCGACGTCGACAGCGGTGCGGTCGTGGCGGGGTAGGGACCGCCGTGCTGCTGGGCGGCGGCGACGGTGACGCCGGTCGGCCAGTCGTTCCAGACCACCCGGCCGACGTGGTCGGCGAGCACCAGGGCCACCTCGGCGGCGAGCTCGTCGTCGTCCGCGGCGTGCACGGACCCCGTGAGCTGGCCGGGGAAGACGTCGAGGACCTGCAGGAGTTCCTCCGGCGAGGAGTACCCGACGACGAGGCCGGCGGGGCCGAACGCCTCGATGTCGAGGACGTGGGGGTTCTCGAGGACCTCCGCCGCCGAGGTGGTGAGGACCTCGGCCCGGACGCCCTCGGCGCTGGGCTCGCCCTGCAGGGCCGTGCCGACTCCGGGCTGGGAGCGCAGTTCGTCCGTGCTGCGGGCGAAACCCTCGACGATGGCGGGGTTGAGCATCGGGCCGGGGACGGGGAGTTCGACCGCGGTGGTGAAGGCGTCGACGTCGGGCACCAGGACGACGCCGGGGTTGGTGCAGAACTGCCCGGCACCCAGGGTGAGCGAACCCGCCCACCCCTGCGCGATGTCGGCGGGCCGTTGCGCCCAGGCCGACGGGGTGACGACGACGGGGTTGACGCTGCCGAGTTCGCCGTAGAAGGGGATGGGGTCGGGCCGGGAGGTCGCGATGTCGAACAGCGCCCGCCCGCCGCGCAGCGAACCGGTGAAACCCGACGCCTTGATCCGCGGGTCGCGCAACGCCGTGACGGAGGCGTCGACGCCCTCGACGAGGGCGAACGACCCGTCCGGGGCACCGGCCGCCCGCAGGGCCCCGACGACGAGGTCCGCCGTGCGGCGGGACAGCTCGGGATGACCGGGGTGCGCCTTCACGACGACGGGACACCCCGCCGCGAACGCCGAGGCGGAGTCGCCGCCGAAGACGCTGAACGCGAACGGGAAGTTGCTGGCGGCGAAGACGAGGACGGGACCGATCGGCACGACCGTCCGCCGGATGTCGGGACGGGGACCCATGCCCCAGTCCGGGTCGGCGTGGTCGACGGTGGCGGGGACGAGCGAGCCGTCGCGCAGGCCGGAGGCGAACAGCCGGGCCTGGAAGGCGGTGCGGGTCAGTTCCCCGTTCAGCCGGGGTTCCGGCAGGTGCGACTCGGCGGCCGCGAGCGCCACCAGTTCGGTGCGGGCGTCCTCCAGGGCCCGGGCGACGGCGTCGAGCGCGTCGGCGCGCCAGGCGGGGGTGGTGCGGGCCAGCGGACGTCGTGCGGCGGCGGCGGTGGCGAGCACGGTTTCGAGGTCGGCAGCTGTGGTGTCCATGGTGTCGCCATCCTGGCGCGGTCGTCGGAGCGCCGCGAACGGGGTCCGCACCCGACGCGGGCGTGACGGCACGGTCGTGGCGACCCTGCGTCGGCGCTCGCCGTGGTGACCCTGCGTCGGCGCTCGCCGTGGTGACCCTGCTCGGGGGTCGGCTCCTGGTCGCTGCTCGCGGTCCTCCTGCGGCTCACCACGACGTCGGGGGCGTCCGCGCCCCGTCCGGCGGAGGTCGATCACCGCTGTGACGGGGGTCTCCCGCCCTGGTCGCGAGCGTTCCCGGCCCCGGGGCTAGGGTGCTGAGCGCCCGGTGCCGGCCGACGAAGGACGCCCGACCAGTGACCCTGGAGAGGTGCCCGTCCGGCACGTCAGTTCAACTTCCGACCGAAGACGAGGAAGACGGAGAACACTGGTGGACCTCTTCGAGTACCAGGCGCGCGACCTCTTCGCGGCGCACGGCGTACCCGTGCTGGACGGCAAGGTCGCCACCACCCCCGAGGAGGCCCGGGCGGCCGCCGAGGCGATGGGTGGCGGCACGGTCGTGGTGAAGGCGCAGGTGAAGGTCGGCGGCCGCGGCAAGGCCGGCGGCGTCAAGCTCGCCCACAGCCCCGAGGAGACGGCCGAGAAGGCCGGCGAGATCCTCGGGATGGACATCAAGGGACACACCGTCCACCAGGTGATGATCGCCGAGGGCGCGAAGATCGCCGAGGAGTTCTACTTCTCGGTGCTGCTCGACCGGTCCAACCGCACGTACCTGGCGATGGCCAGCGTCGAGGGCGGCATGGAGATCGAGCAGCTCGCGGTGGAGCGCCCCGAGGCGCTGGCCCGGGTCGCCGTCGACGCGCTGACGGGCATCGACGCCGCGAAGGCCGCCGAGATCGCGGAGGCCGCCGGGTTCCCGGAGGAGCTGCGGGCGAAGGTCGCCGACGTGTTCGTGAAGCTCTGGGCGGTCTTCACCGCCGAGGACGCCACGCTCGTCGAGGTGAACCCGCTGGTGCGCACCGAGTCCGGCGACATCGTCGCCCTCGACGGCAAGGTGACGCTGGACGAGAACGCCGACTTCCGCCACCCCGCCCACCTCGAACTGGTCGACGCCGCCGCGGCGGACCCGTTGGAGGCCAAGGCGAAGGCGCTCAACCTCAACTACGTCAAGCTCGACGGTGAGGTCGGCATCATCGGCAACGGCGCCGGGCTGGTCATGTCGACCCTCGACGTCGTCGCCTACGCGGGGGAGGAGCACGGCGGGGTGAAGCCGGCGAACTTCCTCGACATCGGCGGCGGTGCCTCCGCGCAGGTCATGGCCAGCGGCCTCGACGTCATCCTCAACGACACGCAGGTCAAGAGCGTGTTCGTCAACGTCTTCGGCGGCATCACGGCCTGCGACGAGGTCGCCAAGGGCATCGTCTCGGCGCTGGGGATCCTCGGCGACGAGGCCACCAAACCCCTCGTCGTCCGCCTCGACGGCAACAACGTCGAGGAGGGGCGCCGCATCCTCGCGGAGGCGGCCCACCCCCTCGTGACGGTCGTGGACACGATGGACGGTGCGGCCGACAAGGCCGCCGAGCTGGCGAACGTGGGGGCCTGAACGATGTCGATCTTCATCAACTCCGACTCCAAGGTCCTCGTGCAGGGGATGACCGGGTCCGAGGGACGCAAGCACACCCAGCGGATGCTGACCTCCGGCACGCAGATCGTCGGCGGGGTGACCCCCGGCAAGGGCGGTCAGTCCGTCGAGTTCACCGGGGCGGACGGCTCGCCCGTCCAGATCCCGGTGTTCTCCTCCGTCGGTGAGGCCCGCGAGGCCACCGGCGCCGACGTCACCGTCATCTTCGTCCCGGCGAAGTTCACCAAGGGCGCCGTGGTCGAGGCCATCGAGGCCGAGACCCCGCTCGTCGTCGTCATCACCGAGGGTGTCCCGGTGCACGACTCGGCCGAGTTCTACGCGCTCGCGGCCGCCTCGGGCACGACGCGGCTGATCGGGCCGAACTGCCCCGGCCTCATCAGCCCCGGCAAGTCGAACGTCGGCATCATCCCGGCCGACATCACCCCGCCCGGGCGCATCGGGCTGGTCTCGAAGTCGGGGACGCTGACCTACCAGATGATGTACGAGCTGCGCGACATCGGCTTCTCCTCCGCCGTCGGCATCGGGGGCGACCCGGTCATCGGGACCACGCACATCGACGCCCTCCAGGCGTTCCAGGACGACCCGGACACCGACGTCATCGTGATGATCGGTGAGATCGGTGGCGACGCCGAGGAACGCGCCGCGAAGTTCATCGAGGCCAACGTGACGAAGCCGGTCGTCGGCTACGTCGCCGGTTTCACCGCGCCCGAGGGCAAGACGATGGGCCACGCGGGCGCCATCGTCTCCGGCTCCGCGGGTACCGCCCAGGCCAAGCAGGACGCCCTCGAGGCGGCCGGGGTGAAGGTCGGGAAGACCCCGTCCGAGACCGCCAACCTGGCCCGGGAGATCTTCAAGGCCCTCTGAGGCCTCCGCACGGACCGTCGGCTCCGCGCTCCGCCCGATCGGGGGCGGGGAGCCGACGATCCGGACCCCGCGGGTGTCGGTCCCGCGGTTCGACCCCCCGCCGGGGGAGCATCGGTGGTGATGTCCACGCCCACCGACACCTCCGCCGCTCGCCGCTCCGCCAAGGTCCCCCGGACCACCCCGGCGGACCTGCTGCCCCTGCTCACCGCGTCCGTGCGCGCGGTGCTGACCCTGCTCGTGCCGATGGTGGCGCTGTGCGTCCTGGGGTGGATCGCCTCGGTGCGCTCCACCTCCTCCCTGGCCGCCGTGGCCCGGGTCGGGGTCGACCTCTGGCTGCTCGCGCACGGCAGTTCCGTCGCGATCGTCGGGGGCAGCGTCGGGATCGCCCCGCTGGGACTCACCGTGCTCGCGGTCCTCTCCTCCCGGCGTGCGGTCCGGATGTGGCTGCGCGACCAGCTCGAGGCCGAACGTGACGTCCCGTTCTGGCGGGGTCTCGGGGTCTTCGCCGGCGGCTACGCCGTGTTCGCCGTCCTGCTGGCCCTGGTCTCGCGCAGCGGGGTCGGGGCGGCGTCGCTGTCGATGTCGCTGCTCGGTGGGTTCCTCGTCGCTGCGCTCGGCGCGCTCGTCGCCCTGTGGGCGCACCGACCCGCTCTGCCCGCGGCCGTCCCCGCCGTCGTGGTGGCCGCCCTGCGTCCGGCCGTGGCCGCGTGCGCGGGGCTCGTCGGGACCGGGGCGCTGCTCGTCGCCGTGGCCCTCGTGCACGGTCGCAGCGAGGTCCTCGCCCTGCACGCGGCGCTGGACCCGGGGGTGTTCGGCGGGTTGCTCCTGACCCTCGCGCAGGCCCTGCTGCTGCCCACGTTCGCGGTCTGGGGCCTGTCCTGGGCCACCGGCGTCGGCTTCGCCGTCGGGACCGGGACGTCGGTCGCGCCGGGGGGGACGACGCTCGACACCCTGCCGACCGTGCCCGTCCTCGGCGCCCTGCCGACCCCCGGCGTCACCCCGGCGTGGGCGTGGGCCGTCGTCGCGGTGCCGGTCCTCGTCGGTGCCGCCGCCTGGGTGCTGCAGAGCCGTCGCGGGCGTCCCGTCCACGGACTCCTGACCCGCTGCGGCGCCGCGCTGCTGACCGGTGCGGGGACGGGGGTCCTGGTCGCCGGCCTGGGGTTCTTCGCCGGGGGAGCGCTCGGTCACGGCCGCATGGCCGACCTCGGACCCGACGCCCTGCTCACCGGAGCCGCGGCCGGCGGTGAGGTCGCCGCCGGGGCCCTGATCGCCGTCCTGCTGTCCCGCGCCTGGACGGCCTGGCGCGGGACGAAGGTCGTCGTGACGATGCCCGACGCCGGCGGTGGGGCACCCCGCAAGCTGCTCTGATCAGCGGTTCGGCTGCGGCGCACCGGGGAGCGGGGTGAAGACGGCGAACCCCGCACCCCACGGGTCGCGCACCTGCGCCATCCGGCCGAAGTCGCTGTCGTGGGCCGCGTGCACGACCTCACCGCCCCGCTCGAGCGCGGCCCGCAGGGTGGCGTCGACGTCGGGGACGCCGAAGTGCACCAGCCACCCGGGCGCCGAGCCCCAGAGCGGGCCGACGCCGCCGATGGGGTGCGGCGCGTCGACGTTGGCCGCGACGGCGTAGCCCTCGAAGAGCTCCCGGAAGGTCCAGCCGAACACGGCGGCGTAGAACTCCCGGGAGAGAACCGGGTCGGACGAGCGCAGGTCCTCCCAGGTCAGGCCGCCCGGGGCGTTCACCCAGCTCGCGCCGACGCGGGTCCCGGCCTCCCACAACCCGACGACGGCCCCGGTGGGATCGGCGACCACCGCCGAGCGCCCCGCGTCGTCGACGTCGCCCGGCCCGCTCAGGACCGACCCGCCCGCGGCCGTGACGACGGCCAGGGTCGCGTCGAGGTCCGTGGTCGCGATCGACAGCGTCCAGCCGGAGGTGGTGCCGGGCCGGCTTCCGCGGCGACGGCGCCGTCCACCCCGAGCAGCAGGGAGCCGTCGGGACCGCGCCCGACGACGGTCCACCCGAGGACCGCCCCGTAGAAGGTCGCCGCCGCCCCGGGGTCGTCGGTCGCGAGGTCCGCCCGGGCCGGGACGCCGGCGGGCCAGGGGTGCGTGCGCAGGGTCATGCCACGAGTTTCTTCCCCGGCGACCGCGACGGCTAGAGTCTCGCCACGTGCCCGTACGAGTGGTCGTCCTCGCCTCCGGATCGGGCTCGACCCTGCAGGCGCTCCTCGACGCCGGCGACCCCGCCTACGAGATCGTCGCGGTGGGCTCGGACAAGCCCGGGGTGCCCGCGCTGGAGCGGGCCGCCGCCGCCGGTGCCGACACGTTCACCGTCGCCCCCGCCGACTTCGCCGACCGCCCGGCCTGGGACGCGGCGCTGACCGCCGAGGTCGCCCGTCGCGCACCCGACCTCGTCGTGCTCGCCGGGTTCATGCGCATCCTCGGAGCGCCCATGGTCGAGGCGTTCGGCGGGCGCATGGTGAACACCCACCCCGCGCTGCTGCCGTCCTTCCCCGGCGCCCACGGCGTCCGGGACGCCCTCGCGCACGGGGTGAAGGTCACCGGGTGCACCGTGCACCTCGTCGACTCCGGCGTGGACACCGGCCCCATCCTCGACCAGGTCGCGGTCCGCGTCCTGGACGGCGACGACGAGCACTCCCTGCACGAACGCATCAAGAGCCACGAGCGCGAGCTGCTCGTCGACGTCGTGGGCCGACTGGCCCGCACGCTCAGCACCACCCACCCCTGAGAGGACGGCATCCCGCCGATGGCACCGGAAACCCGCGAGGCACGCCAGGTCCCCGTCAAGCGCGCGCTGGTCAGCGTCTACGACAAGAGCGGCCTGGAGGAACTCGCCCAGGGGCTGCACGCCGCGGGTGTCGCGATCGTCTCCACCGGTTCGACGGCCTCGCGCATCGCCGCCGCCGGCGTGCCCGTCACCCCCGTGGAGGAGCTCACCGGGTTCCCCGAGTGCCTCGACGGGCGGGTCAAGACCCTGCACCCGCGGGTGCACGCGGGGATCCTCGCCGACCGCCGGCTGCCCGACCACGTGCGCCAGCTGGCCGAGCTCGACGTCGAACCCTTCGACCTCGTCGTCGTGAACCTCTACCCCTTCGCCGCGACCGTCGCCTCGGGCGCCGGCTACGACGAGGTCGTCGAGCAGATCGACATCGGCGGCCCGTCGATGGTCCGCGCGGCCGCGAAGAACTACCCCAGCGTCGCCGTCGTCGTCGACCCCGCCCGCTACGCCGACGTGCTGAAGGCCGTCGGCGACGGGGGCTTCGACCTGAGCGACCGCAAGCGCCTGGCCGCGGCCGCGTTCGCGCACACCGCCGCCTACGACACGGCCGTGGCCGGCTGGTTCGCGCAGCAGACGCTGGCCGCCGACGACGAGGGCTGGCCCGCGGTGACGGGGATGGCGCTGGAACGCAGCGCGGTCCTGCGCTACGGCGAGAACCCGCACCAGCAGGCCGCCGTCTACGCCGACCCGACCGCCGAACCGGGCATCGCGCAGGCCGTCCAGCTGCACGGCAAGGCCATGTCCTACAACAACTACGTCGACGCCGACGCCGCCCTGCGCGCCGCGTTCGACTTCGCCGGTCCCGCCGTCGCCGTGATCAAGCACGCCAACCCGTGCGGCATCGCGACCGGTTCCGACGTCGCCGACGCCCACGCCAAAGCGCACGCCTGCGACCCGGTCTCCGCCTACGGCGGGGTGATCGCCGCCAACCGCGTCGTGACCGCGGCCATGGCCGCGCAGGTCGCGCCGGTGTTCACCGAGGTCGTCATCGCCCCGGGCTTCGAACCCGAGGCGCTGGAGGTGCTGCAGGCCAAGAAGAACGTCCGGCTGCTGCAGCTGCCGGAGGGCTACGGCCGCCGCCCGCAGGAGTGGCGCATGGTGTCCGGCGGGGTGCTCGTGCAGAGCCTCGACCTCGTCGACGCCGAGGGCGACGCCCCCGCGAACTGGACCCTCGCCGCCGGTGAGGCCGCCTCGCCCGAGGTCCTGGCCGACCTCGAGTTCGCCTGGCGCGCAGTGCGTTCGGTGCGCTCGAACGCGATCCTGCTGGCCAAGGACGGCGCCTCCGTCGGCGTCGGCATGGGTCAGGTCAACCGCGTCGACTCCTGCAAGCTGGCCGTGGAACGCGCCGGCGTGGAGCGGGCCACCGGTTCCGTCGCCGCGTCCGACGCGTTCTTCCCCTTCGCCGACGGGGCGCAGATCCTCCTCGACGCCGGGGTGCGCGCCATCGTGCAGCCCGGCGGGTCGATCCGGGACGCCGAGGTCGTCGAGGCCGCCACGAAGGCCGGGATCACCATGTACTTCACCGGCGCGCGCCACTTCGCCCACTGAGCGACCCCGGTAGCGTCGGCCCATGACCCAGGCCCCCGAGCGGGTTCCCACCCCGGGCAACGCGGTCCTGCTGACCCTCGTCGGCGGGGTCGTGCTGGCCCTGGGGCTGACCCTGCTCGCGGGGCCGACGTCGGGCGGGATGCTGCTCGGCGCCGACCTCGCGGTCGCCGCCGTGCTGCGCCTCGTCCTGCCGGTGCGGGTGGCCGGATCGCTCGCGGTCCGCTCCCGCCCGGTGGACGTCGCCATCCTGCTGGTGCTGGCGGTGGCCTGCCTCGTGCTGGCCGGACTGGTGCCGACCCCGCAGTAGTTCTGCAGCCTCGCGTCGACACGCCGACGTCCAGGCGGTGGCCGTCGGCGTGTCGTCGCAAGGGTGCATCACCGCTGCGGGTCTGCCTCAGCTGGCGTCGAGGGGCAGCAGGACACCCTTCACGTCGGCGTCGTTCGAGAGGTACTCCTGGACCTTCGGGTCCTGGAACGTCGCGATGAGCGCCTTGACGTTGTCGGTGTCGATCCACTTCGTGCCCACCGTCAGCTGACCGGCGAACTCGTCCGGGGCGGCGGGGGCGAAGATCTGCTGCTCGATCGGGATCTTGGCCGCGAGGTAGTACTCGGTGTAGCCGACGGCGGCGTCGAGGTCGGGCAGCGCGCGGGACTGCGCGCCGAAGTCCAGCAGCGTGAACTGCAGGCCCTTGGGGTTCTCGGCGATGTCGTCGACGGTCGCCGTCCCGATGTCCGTCCCGGGCTTGAGGGTGATGAGTCCCGCCTTCTCGAGGACGAACAACCCCTGCGACTCGTTCGCCGGGTCGGAGTACAACGAGATCGTGCCGCCCTGGGGGATCTCCGCCGGCGTCTTCCACTTCGAGGACCACAGGCCGAAACCCCACCGGAAGACCGGCGTCGCCGCGGTCTCCTGGAACCCCGGGTTGGCCTGCAGGACCTGACCCAGCCACAGCTTGTGCTGGTAGATCGTGCCCGCGACCTCGCCGTCGTTCACCGCGCGGTTGATGGTGTTGCTGTCGGCCAGCGCCTTGAACTCGACGTGGATGCCGTGCGCCGGGGCGACGTCCTTCGCGATGTAGTCGATGAGGGCCTCTTCGCGGGCGTTGCCCTCGGCGGTCGCGACGTAGAGGGTGGCACCGGCCTGGGTGTTGGCGGTGTCCTCACCGCCGAGACGGGGCACGACGACCGCGGCGGCGATTCCGAGCAGGACGACGGCACCGCCGGCCACGAACGGCCACAGGCGTCGGCGGCGGACCTCGAAACCGTGGTCGTCGGCGGGCTTGGCGTCGGGGCGGGTCTCAGTGGACAAGGGAGTTCTCCAGGTCTGCGGTGGGGGAGTTCGTGGGGGTGTCGCTGCGGCGACGGGTCCGCGGGTCCGCGAGGCGGGCCAGGGCGTCGCCGAGGAGTTGCACGGAGGCGACCAGGGCGACGAGGACGACGATGGTCGCGATCATCACGGCGTGGTCGAAGCGCTGGTACCCGTAGGTGATGGCGAGGTAGCCGACCCCGGGGGCGCCGATCGTCCCGGCGATGGCCGAGTACTCGATCATCGCGATGGTGTTGATGGTGAGGCCGCCGATGATCGAGGGCAGCGCCTCGGACAGTTGCACGCTCGTGATGACCTGCAGCGGAGAGGCGCCCGAGGCCTTCGCGACGGCGACCACCGACGGGGGCACCGAGCGCAGCGAGTTCTCCACGATGCGGGCGAAGAACGCCGTGCCGGCCAGGACCATCGGCACGACGGCCGCCCGGATGCCGATGTTCGTGCCCGTGACGAACCGGGTGAACGGCACGAGCGCCGCCATCAGCACGAGGAACGGCAACGAGCGCCCGGTGCTGACCACCCAGCCGAGGACGCGGTGGGCCGGGCGGTTCTCCAGCAACCCGTCCGGTGCGAGGTTGTGCAGCAGGACCCCCAGCGGGAGCCCGAGCAGCACGACCAGGGCCATGACGATGCCGACCATCAGCAGGGTGTCGCCGAGGGCGGGCAGGACCAGCGCCGGTATCTCCGGCAGGGGCGTGTCCAGGTTCGAGGCCAGCGGGAGGGCGGCGGGGCTCACGGGACCAGCTCCAGGGTCGAGGGCACTTCGGCGGCGCGGGCGTGCAGCCCTCGTCGCTCGAGGGCGGCGATCAGCAGCGCGGGGTCGAGCGAGGCCGGGACCCCGAGGGTGGCGTGCCCGACGGTCCGTCCCGTGACGGCACTCACGGAGGCGCCGAGCAGGGCGAGGTCGTGGCCGAGTTCGCGGGCCGTGCTGGTCAGCCAGTCCGCCGGCACGTCGTCACCGCGGTAGTGCACCGTCCAGGTGACGAGCCGGGGATCGGTGGCGACGGCCCGCCGGGGCAGCAGCGCCGCCCCGACCGGCGACCCCGGGTCGCGCAGGACGTCCAGCAGGGGCGCCGACTCGACGATGCGGCCCTGCTCGAGGCGGGCCACGGAGTCCGCGACCTCGACGACCGTGTCCATCTCGTGGGTGATGAACAGGATGGACAGCCCCAGGTCGTCGCGCAGTTCGCGCAGCAAGGCCACGATCGAGGCCGTCGAGCGCGGGTCCAGCCCGGAGGTCGCCTCGTCGGAGAGCAGGACGCTCGGGCGCAGGGCCAGGGCGCGGGCGATCCCGACGCGCTGGCGCTGACCGCCGGAGAGTTCGTGCGGGTAGCGGCCGGCCAGGTCGGCCAGGCCCACCCGTTCCAGCAGTTCGGCGACCCGGGCGCGCCGCTCGCGGGGGACGACCCCGAGGTAGCGCAACGGGAGTTCGACGTTCTGGGCGGCGGTGCGCCGGGTCTGCAGCCCGTCGGACTGGAAGATCGTGCCGATGCGGCGACGGGCTTCGCGCAGCCGTCCCTCCCCGAGGTGGGTGAGGTCCTGGCCGCCGACGAGCACGGAACCCGACGTGGGCCGGGTCAGCAGGGTCACGCACTGGGCGAGGGTGCTCTTGCCGGCCCCGCTCGGCCCGACGACGGCGGTGATGCTGCCGGCGGGGACGAGCAGGTCGAGGCGGTCCAGGACGGTGGTGCTCCCGTAGGTCTTGGTGAGCTGTCTCAGCTCGATCATGGCTCGATCACGTCGTCTCCAGGGCGGCGTGGGGCGCGCGAGGGCGCGGCGGGGGAGCGTCGGGCGGACCGGCGCAGGGGGGACCGCCGGACGGGGTGGCCCGGGGTGTTCAGCGGGGAGTGCGGACGCTCAGCGTCGACAGGTCTGGTGGGACACGTGCGTCTCCTTCAACGTCCTTACCCGCGACACCCGCGGGTCGGGTCATCACCCGGAGCACCCCACGACGGAAGGAGGGTTGCCGACCAGCGAGCCGGGGCTTCGCGCTGGTACTCATGACCTGATCCGACAGTGACAGTCGAACCGGGGTCCGTCAAGCGGTTCGGGAAGGTACCGGATATCCGCACCCGGCTTCGAAATCGTTCGTGCGCAACGGCTTGCGCCGGACCCCTCCGGTGCCGGGCCGGCCCGAGTCGCTGCGGGGCCGCCGGCGAGGCGTTACAGTTCGCAGGACCATCCAGAGCGGCCGAGAGATCTGGCTCGACGACGCCGCAGCAACCCGAGCCCGGGTGCTACCGCCAGGACCGATGGAGGAGCACCACCATGTCCGTGAACGAGCCGCTGAAGTTCGCCTACTGGGTCCCGAACGTGTCGGGCGGTCTGGTCGTCTCCACGATCGAGCAGCGCACCAGCCACGACCCGGCCTACAACGTCGCCGTCGCCCAGGCCGCCGAACGCGTGGGTTTCGAGTACGCCCTGACCCAGGTCCGCTACCTCGCCTCCTACGGGGCGGACGCGCAGCACGAGTCGACGTCGTTCTCGCTGGCCCTGCTGCTGGCGACGCAGAAGCTCAAGGTCATCGCCGCGGTGCACCCCTTCTTCTGGCACCCCGGGGTCCTCGCGAAGTTCGCCGCGACCACCCAGGAACTCACCGACAACCGCCTCGCGCTGAACGTCGTCTCCGGCTGGTTCAAGAACGAGGCGACCCAGCTCGGGGTCACCTGGCACGAGCACGACGACCGCTACCGCCAGTCCGAGGAGTTCATCGCCCTGCTGCGCGGGGTGTGGACCGAGGACGGTTACAGCCAGCAGGGTGAGTTCTTCAGCGCCGAGGACATCACGTTCCGCCCGCAGCCCAAGGTGCAGCCGGAACTGTTCCAGGGTGGCAACTCGACGGCTGCGCAGGCGATGGCCGGCCGGGTCAGCGACTGGTACTTCATGAACGGCAAGTCGATCGCCGCCGCCGCCGCCGGGGTGCGCGAGGTCAGCGCCCTCGCCGCCGGCAACGGCCGCTCGGTGCGGTTCGGGCTCAACGGTTTCGCCGTCGTCCGCGACACCCGGGACGAGGCCGAGGCTGTCCTCGAGGAGATCATCGCCAAGGCCGACCGCACCAAGGTCGAAGGTTTCGGCGCCGCCGTCCAGGAGGCCGGGAACTCCACCAGGGACGGCAAGGGCATGTGGGCCGACAGCGAGTTCCGCGACCTCGTCCAGTACAACGACGGTTTCCGCACCGGTCTCGTCGGGACGCCCGACGAGGTCGCTCGCCGCATCCTGGCCTACCGCCTGGTCGGGGTGGACCTGCTGCTGCTCGGCTTCCTGCACGTCAAGGAGGAGGTCGAGGCGTTCGGCGAGCTCGTCATCCCGAAGGTGCGCGAACTCGAGGCCCGCCTCGTCGCGGGCGAGGACCTGGACCTCGGCGCGGAACTCGACGAGGCCGTCGTCGCGGCGACCACCCCGGTCCCCGCCTGACGCTGCGCCCACTCGCGGGGGTGGAAGCTCACCTCGTGCACCGCCGTGGCGGAAGACCACCCAGCCCGCCCGTGGCACCCTGGGTGCGTGCGGTGCGGACCGGGACTCCTCGTGATCACCCTCGCGGCGCTCCTGGCCGCGTGCTCGCCCGCCGCCTCACCGGCCCCCGCACCGACGCCCGCCGCGAGCGCCGAGGTCCGGGTGGCGGCCCCCTCGCCGAGCACCCCTGCGCCCGTCGTCGTGCTCGACCCCGGCCACAACGGCGGGAACGCCGCGAACCCCGCAGCGATCGACGCACTGGTGCCCGCGGGCGGCTTCGAGAAGCCCTGCAACACGACGGGGACCAGCACCGACGCCGGCTACCCCGAGCACGCCTACGCCTTCGACGTCGCCCTGCGCACCGCTGACCTGCTGCGGGCCCGGGGCGTCACCGTCGTGCTGACCCGCGACGACGACACCGGGGTCGGGCCCTGCGTCGACGCCCGTGCCGCCATCGCCGACGCCGCCGGTGCGGCGCTCACGGTCTCCATCCACGCCGACGGGGCCGCGGCGAGCGCCCGCGGGTTCCACGTCGTCGAACCCGCGCTCGCCCCCGACGGCGGCAACGCGGCCGTGCTGGCCGTCTCCGACGTCGCGGCGCGGGACCTGCTCGCGTCCTTCGGGACGGCCACCGGCCTGCCCCGGGCCGACTACCTCGGCGACCTCGTCGAACCGGGGCTGACCCGGCGTTCCGACCTCGCCGGGCTCAACCTCGCGCGGACGCCGTCGGTGCTGCTGGAGTCGGCCAACATGCGCAACGCCGAGGAGGCCGCCCTCGTCTCGGACCCGGACTTCCGGGCCACCGCCGCCCGGGGAATCGCCGACGGTGTCACGGCCTTCCTCGCGCGCGACGGGTCCTGAGACCGTTTACCGTTCGGGGGTGACCCTCGCACCGACCGCCGATCTGACCGAACTCGTGGTCCTGCTGACCGAGGACGGCACACCGTGCGGGACCGCGCTGAAGTCCCAGGTCCACCACACCTCGACGCCGTTGCACCTGGCCTTCTCGTGCTGGCTGCTCGACGACGCCGGCCGCACCCTGCTGACCCGACGGGCGGCGACGAAGCGCACCTGGCCGGGGGTCTGGACCAACTCCTTCTGCGGCCACCCCGGTCCGGGGGAGGAGCCCGCGGACGCCGTGGTCCGCCGCTCCGTCCAGGAGCTCGGGATCGAGGTGGAGGGCGTGACGTCGCTGCTGCCGAGCTTCCGCTACCGCGCGGTCATGGCGGACGGCACCGTCGAGAACGAGGTCTGCCCCGTCTTCACCGCGCGCATCGCCACCGGGTCGGGGGAACTGGTCCCCGACCCGAGCGAGGTCGACGAGTTCCGCTGGGTCCACCTCGACGAGCTCCGCGAGCAGATCGCCGCGGACCCCTCGCCGTTCAGTCCGTGGATGTTGTGGCAGTGGGAGCAGTTCCCCCGCTGACCTCCGGGTCCAGGCGGATGACGGTCGCCCCCGCGATCGACGTGTGCACCCCCGGGCCGGGGGTGAGCAGCAGGACCTGGGTCGAGGGTGCGACCCGTTCGAAGACCACCCCGAGTCGTTGCAGCCGTAGCGGATCGGAGTGGCCGAGGGCGTCGTCGAGGACGACGGGGACCCCGTCGGCGGGGTCGACGAGCGTCGCGCACGCCAACCGGGTCAGCACGGCGAGCTGTTCGCGCGCGCCCGTCGACAACTGCTCGTAAGGGACGGTGCGACCCTCCAGCGTGCGGTCGAGGATGCGCAGTTCGTCGTCCAGGCCGATGCGGAAGCTCTCGCCGTAGACGGTGCGGCCGAGTTCCTCGAGCCGGTCCGCGAACGGTGACACGTAGCGGCGCCGCAACACCCCGCGGTGACGTTCCAGGGTGTCGCGCAGCAACCGGGCCGCGGCCGCCCGCCGGGTGAGGCTCTCGAGTTCCCCCTCGAGGCGGGCGACGCGGGACTCCGCCTCGTCCCAGACCTCCTGGCGGGCCTCACCGCCCATGACGGAGAGCCGGGCCTCCAGCCGCAGCAGGTCGCTGGTGAGCCCGTCGCGCCGTCCCACCAGCTCGGTGAGCCTGGACTGGACCTGCTGCGCCCGCCGCAGGGTCGCGTCGGCGTCGCGGGCCGCGAGGTCGGCCTCGAGGTCGGCGACCTCCGCCGCGGCGGTGTCCGCCGCGGTGTCCGCGGCGGTCAGGGCGCGGGCCAGCGCGTCGTCGTCCTGCTCGGCACGGGACTGCTCGAGCCGGAGCGCGGCCCCCTCGACCTCGGTGCGGGCGACCTCGAGAGCGGCCGTGCGGGTGGCGAGCTCGCCGGCGAGGGCGTCGGCGTGCCGGGCGGCCGCGGCCGCCGTCGTGGCCGCCTCACGGGCCCCGCGGCGGCTGCGCAGCGACGTCTCCCGGGTCTCGGCCTCCCGCGTCCGGGCCGCAGCCAGGTCGGGGACCTCACCGTCGCCGATCACCAGGTCGGCCGCGAGCCGGTCGACCTCGGCGCGCAGCTCGTCCGCACCGGCCTCCGCGCTCAGCTGGGTCAGGTGCGCGCGGGCCAGGTCGAGGGCGCTCTGCGCGCTGCGGCGCTCCTCGTGGGCGGCCCGGGCGGCGGCGACGTCCTCGACACCGGCGTCCTCCAGCCGCGCCGCGAGGTCCCGCTCGGCGCGTTCCAGGTCCTCGGCCAGGGGACCGGTGTCCGCACCGGGCAGCACCCGGACGGCGGCGAAACCCGCGACGTCGATCTCCAGCGGCCGCGTCGCGGAGAGCTCGGCCACGGTGCCGGCCGGGACGGGGACGCCGTCCACGAGGACCTCGACGGCGGTGGCCTCGACGACGACCCGGGCGGCGACGGCCTCGGCGCGGGCGCGCAACCCGCCGGCCGTGTCGGCGGCGACCTCGACGGCGCGCACAGCGGCGGCGTCGACCCGGTGCCGGGCGAGCGCCTCGGTGGCCGCCCGGACCTCCTCCGCGGCGGTGGTGACGGCGGCGAGCCGCCGGCGCACCTGCCGCAGCGTCGCGCCGTCCTGACTGCGACGCAGCGTGTCCTGGGCCCCGTCGGCGGCGTCCTGGGCGTCGTCGGCGGCCTGCGCGGCCTCGGTGGCGGCGCTCGCGGCGGTGGTCGCGACCGCCCGGGCGCGCTCGGCCTCCCGGGTCAGGGTGGCGAGACGGGTGGTCTCCTGCTCGACCGCGAGCGCCCGGGCGTGCACGTCCGCGACCGCACGCGAGCGACGCTCCTGCGCGCCGGCGACCTCGGCCCGGGCGCGGCGGGTGTGCTCGGCGCGGGTGCGGGCCTCGAGGAGCTTCGAGCGCCGGTCGCCGAGGTCGGCGACGAGCTGCACCAGCGACTCCGCCTCCGCGGTCGTGGCCTCCACCTCGATCTGGAGCGTCCGGCGGGCGGCGCTGAGTTCGGCGTGCTCGCGCGAGTCCTCGGCGAGGAGGTCGAGGGCCTCCCGGGCGTGCGTGGCCGCCACGCGCGCCTCGGCGAGCTCCTCCGCGCACGTGCGGTGCCGGGAGGTCGGACGCCCCGTGCTCGTCCAGAACTCCGCGTAGCGCTCGCCGATAGCGTCGAGCAGGGTCTGCGCACCGTCCCCGTCGTGGTCCTCGCCGGAACCGGCGGCCGCGTCGAGGGCGGCGGCGAGCGCGGAGCTGCCGCTGAGGCTCGCGTCGAGGGAGGCGCCCTGCAGCATCCGCAGCGCGTCCCAGAGCCGCGTGTCCAGGGTCTCGGTGAGGATGTCGCGGACGCGGCGGTGCGCGTCGTCCCCCGTCAGCTGCTCCAGCCGCGGGCGGTGGACGGTGAGCGTGGTCGCGGGCCGGCTGTGCCACTGCTTGCGCAGGGTGAACCGGTAGGGGCCGGTGCTGATCTCGGCCTCGACGGCGCTCGGGGCGTCGCGGTGCACGGGCTTCACCGCGAGGACGGACGCCTTCTTCGAGGAGTGCTTCTCGGTGAGCAGCATGTCGAGCGCCTCGAGCATCGAGGACTTCCCGACCTCGTTCGCGCCCTCGAGGACGACGACCCCGGTGTCGGGCAGGGTCAGTTCGCGGTGCCGGACACCGCGGAAGTCGTCGAGCACCAGGCGGTGGAGCCTCACGCGCGGGTCCCTCCACCGGCCAGGCGGAACACCAGCGACAACGCGTCGCGCGCGGCCTCGGCGTCCGGGCCGTCGCCCTGGGCGAGCGCGGAGAGCTCCGCGACCGCCGCGTCGGCGAACCCGCCGATGCCGAGGTCGGCGAGCTCGTCGGCGTCGGCCCGCACGACGAGGTCGCTGTGGCGCTCCCAGTGCTGCACCCCGGCCAGCAGGTCACCCTGCACGGCCAGCAGGTCGTCCAGCGTCGCCTTCGCCCCCACGGTGAGCGTGCCCGTGAGGCTGAGGGTGACGACGGTGCGGTCCTTGGCGGGCAACGACTCCAGCTGCCGGCGCAGGGCCTCGACGTCGCTCGCGGAGTCCAGTTCCGCGCGGACGTGGGGGAACGCCCAGCGCCCCACCCGGACGGGTTCGACCTTGGGCGGGGAGGCGTCGCCGACCTCGACGACGAGGACGTTGCCCGGGTCGGTCTCCAGCCGGTCGGTGACCTCCTGGGTGCCCGCGTACCAGACCGCCCCGGACCGTCCGACCTGCGTCGTGGAGTGCCGGTCGCCCAGGGCGACGTAGTGGATGCGCCCGTCCGCGATCGCCTCCTCGAGGGGGGCCAGCGCGATGCGCGCCGGGTCGTCGCGGTCGGGGGAGAGCTCGTCGACCGCGCCGTGCCCGACGACGATGCGCAGGGTGCCGTCGGCGACGAGGCCCTCGGTGGCCTGCGCGAGCAGGTCCCCGGTCGGGTGCTTGGAGGTCCACGGGGCCGCGACGAGCTCGACGCCCGGGCGGACCTCGTGCGGGCCGGCGGTGTCGAGGACGTGCACGCCGGGGGTGTCGCGGACGGCGGGGGAGGCGAGCAGCGAGCTCGCGTCGAGCGGGTCGTGGTTGCCGGGGAGGAGGTAGACGGGGACCCCGACGTCGCTGAACGCGCGCAGGGCCTCCAGCGTGCGGGACAGGACCCGCGGCCCGACGGCGTTGGACTCCAGGACGTCACCGCAGACGACGACGAACTCGGCCCCGTGCTCGCGGGCCACCTCGGCGATGCGGTGCAGGGCGTCGATGCGGGCGGCGGTGTAGCGGGGCTGGGCGTCGGCGTCGAGGAAGTGCCGGGTCATGCCCAGCTGCCAGTCCGCGGTGTGCACGAAGCGCACCTCACGCACCGCGCCCACCCCGACCCCGCGGTTCGAGCTCCCGTTCGACGCCATGGGCACGACGGTAGGTCAGAGCTCCGACACGCTCCCGCAGACGCACCGCCACCCCTCAGCGGGGGAGGGCGCTGGCCCGCCAGCTGCCCCGGCCGGGCACCGGCGGCAGACCGAGCACGTGACGCGGGTCGGCCCAGCGCGAGCGCGGGGCCGGGACCGGGGGGATCCCGTCCGGTGCCGACGGCTGCGACAACCGCGACGTCAGGACGACGGTCAGCGCCGCGAGCTCCTCCGGCTCGGGGTGGCCGCGTTCGATGCGCAGCGCGGTCAGCAGTTCCCGGACGGCCTGCGGGTCGTCGCCGGTCACAGCGGGATGTTCCCGTGCTTCTTGGCCGGCAGCGTCGCGCGCTTCGTGGCCAGCGCCCGCAGGGCCCGGACGACCTGGACCCGCGTCTCGCTCGGTGCGATCACCCCGTCGACGTAGCCGCGTTCGGCGGCGACGTAGGGGTTGGCCAGCTGCAGCTCGTAGTCGTCGACGAGTTCGCGGCGCTTCGCCTCGACGTCCCCACCGGCCTCCGCGGTCTCCTTCAAGGTGCTGCGGTGCAGGATGTTCACCGCGCCCTGGGCGCCCATCACGGCGATCTGCGCGCTCGGCCAGGCCAGGCACACGTCGGCGCCCATCTCCTTGCTGCCCATCACGATGTACGCGCCGCCGTAGGCCTTGCGGGTGATGACCGTGACCAGCGGGACCGTCGCCTCGGCGTAGGCGTAGAGGAGTTTCGCACCGCGGCGGATGATGCCGTTCCACTCCTGGTCGGTGCCGGGCAGGAAGCCCGGGACGTCGACGAAGGTGAGGACGGGGACGTTGAACGCGTCGCACAACCGGACGAACCGGGCGGCCTTCTCGGAGGCGTCGATGTCCAGGGTCCCCGCGAGCTGGGAGGGCTGGTTCGCGACGATGCCGACGGGACGGCCCTCGACCCGGCCGAAACCGGTGAGGACGTTGGGGGCGAAGAGCTCGTGGACCTGGAGGAACTCGCCGTCGTCGAGGACGGCGGCCAGCACCGCCGTCATGTCGTAGGGCTGGTTGGGGGAGTTCGGGACGATCTCGTCCAGGAACAGGTCCTCCTCGTCGACGTGCAGGCCGCGGACGTGCTCGGCCGGCAGCAGCGGCGCCTCGGAGAGGTTGTTCGAGGGCAGGAAGGACAGGAGCTCGCGGACGTAGGCGATCGCGTCGTCCTCGGACTCCGCCAGGTGGTGCGCGACGCCGGAACGGGTCGCGTGGGTGCGCCCGCCGCCGAGCTCCTCGAAGCCGACGTCCTCGCCGGTGACCGTGCGGATCACGTCCGGGCCGGTCACGAACATGTGCGAGGTCTCCTCGACCATCACGGTGATGTCGGTGAGGGCGGGGGAGTAGACGGCGCCGCCGGCCGAGGGACCGAGGATGAGCGAGATCTGCGGGACGACGCCCGAGGCGTGCACGTTGCGGCGGAAGATCCGGGCGTACTGCACCAGGGAGGCGACCCCCTCCTGGATGCGCGCGCCGCCGCCGTCGTTGATGCCGATGACGGGGCAGCCCGTCGTCGCGGCGAAGTCCTGCAGCTCGGCGATCTTGGCGCCGTGCTCCTCGCCCAGCGAGCCGCCGAAGGCCGTGAAGTCCTGGGCGTAGACGCAGACGGGACGACCGTCGACCGTCGCGTAGCCGGTCACGACCCCGTCGCCGTCGACGTGCTTGGCCGCCATCCCGAAGGCCGTCGAGCGGCTGCGGACGAAGCCGCCGCGCTCGACGAAGGAGTCCTCGTCCACCAGCGCCGCGATGCGCTCGCGGGCGGTCTTCTTGCCCCGCGGGTGCTGCTTCGCGGCGGCACGTTCGTCGGCGGCGTGCACGGCCGCGTCGGTCCGGTCGTGCAGCGCCGCGACCTGACCCGCCGTCGTCCGCAGGTCGTGGGGGGTCTCGAGACTGCTCACGGGGCGGCAGCGTACGGGACCGCGGGGGTGCCGTGGCAGGAACGCGGGCGGGGACCGGTAGCTTGACGTCGAGAAAGAGCTCCATGCAGCCGGGTGAAGTCGGAGGGGACAGCACAGTGGCCAAGATCAAGGTTCAGGGACCGGTCGTCGAGCTCGACGGCGACGAGATGACCCGGATCATCTGGCAGTTCATCAAGGACCGCCTGATCCACCCGTACCTCGACGTCGACCTGGAGTACTACGACCTCGGCGTCGAGCACCGCGACGCGACCGACGACCAGGTGACGATCGACGCGGCCCACGCCATCCAGAAGGCGGGCGTCGGCGTGAAGTGCGCGACGATCACGCCGGACGAGGCGCGCGTGGAGGAGTTCGGCCTCAAGAAGATGTGGCGGTCCCCGAACGGGACGATCCGCAACATCCTCGGCGGGGTCATCTTCCGCGAGCCGATCATCATCTCCAACATCCCGCGCCTGGTGCCGGGCTGGACGAAGCCGATCATCATCGGCCGTCACGCCTACGGCGACCAGTACCGCGCCACCGACTTCACGTTCCCGAGCGCGGGCACCCTGACGGTGACCTTCACGCCCACGGACGGCTCGGAGCCCATCGAGCACGAGGTCTTCCAGGCCCCCGGGGCCGGCGTCTCGCTCTCGATGTACAACCTCGACGCCTCGATCGTCGACTTCGCCCGCGCGTCGCTGAACTACGGGCTCTCGCGCAACTACCCGGTGTACCTCTCGACGAAGAACACGATCCTCAAGGCCTACGACGGCCGGTTCAAGGACATCTTCGAAGAGGTCTTCCAGAACGAGTTCAAGGACAAGTTCGCCGCGGCGGGCATCACCTACGAACACCGCCTCATCGACGACATGGTCGCCGCGTCCCTGAAGTGGGAGGGTGGCTACGTCTGGGCCTGCAAGAACTACGACGGTGACGTCCAGTCCGACACCGTCGCACAGGGTTTCGGTTCGCTCGGGCTCATGACGTCGGTCCTCTCGACCCCGGACGGCTCCGTCGTCGAGGCCGAAGCGGCGCACGGCACCGTGACCCGCCACTACCGCCAGCACCAGCAGGGCAAGCCGACGTCGACGAACCCGATCGCGTCGATCTACGCCTGGACCCGGGGCCTCGCGCACCGCGGTCTGCTGGACTCGACCCCCGAGCTCATCGGGTTCTCCGAGACCCTCGAGGACGTCGTCATCAAGACCGTCGAGAGCGGCAAGATGACCAAGGACCTCGCGGCCCTCGTCGGCCCCGAGCAGGCCTGGCAGACGACCGAGGAGTTCCTCGGTTCGCTCGACGAGAACCTCGCGTCCCGCCTCGCCTGAGTCCCGCCTCTCAACTTCTGGGGAGCTCTCCACCCTTCCGCACCACGGGAAGGGTGGAGAGCTCCCCAGAAGTCGTTCTGGGAGACTCGGCCGGTGACCGAGACCCCCGAACGCCGCCAGGTGATCGTCGACACCGACACCGGCCTCGACGACGCCCTGGCCCTGCTGCACCTCGCGGGGTCGCCGCGGGCCGACATCGCCGCGGTCACGACCGTCTACGGCAACTGCCACGTCGAGGACTCCCTGCGCAACGCCGCCCACGTCCTGCGGCTGGCGGGCCTGGCGGACGTCCCGCTCTCCCGGGGCGCGGCGGGACCCTTGCGGGGCGAGGCGCACATCGCCGGCTACGTCCACGGCGACGACGGCCTCGGCGACCTCGGCTTCGAGCGTCCCGACCCGCAGACCACGCAACGGACTGCGGCGCAGCAGATCGTGGCGCTCGCCAACGACGCCCCCGGCCGCTACGACGTCCTCGCCCTCGGGCCGCTGACCAACCTCGCCCTCGCCCTGCGCGAGGACCCCGACCTGTTGTCCAAGGTCCGCAGCGTCACGATCATGGGCGGTTCCGGTCCGTACCAGCCGCTCGGCCGCTCGCTGATGATCGACGCGAACATCCAGAACGACGGCGACGCCGCGCGCGTCCTGTTCAGCGCCGCCCGTCCCGCCGACGACACCGTCACGATGGTCGGCGTCGACGTGACCGGCACGGTCGTCCTCGACGAGGCGATGACCTCGTCGTTGCGGCACGCCGGTACCGCGTGGGGCACCTTCGCGGCCGACGTCCTCGACGCCTACTACCGCTTCTACGTCCACGAGTGGGGCCGTCGGGTCGCGCCGGTCCACGACCCGCTGGCCGCCGCCGTCCTCGTCCACCCGGAGCTCGTCACGCGTCGGGTCACCGCGCCCGCTGCGGTGACCAGCAACGGGTTCGCGACCCGTGCGCGCCTGCTCGAACTCCCCGACGGGACACCGCCCGCGCTGCCCCGGGACCTCGCCCTCGCCCCGGCGACGGCGGTCACCGACGTGGACCGCGACGCCTTCCTCGCCGAGTTCGTCACCGGGCTGGCGCACGGGGTCGCCCGGTGAGCGAGCAGGTCGCGAACCTGCGCGACGTCGCCCACGCCGACGCGCGGCTGCGCCCGGACGTGCTGTGGCGCAGCGCCCAGCCCCTGGCGGGGGACGGTCCGCCGCGTGAGGTGACGACCTGGCCCCCGGCGACCGTGCTCGATCTGCGCTCGGCCGCGGAGATCCCCGCCGGCCCGCACCCGCTGCCCGGGGCGGGGGTGCACCACGTCGCGCTGCTCGACCACGCGGGGGACCCGGGCGCCAACGCGCAGCGCCGCCGCCCCCTGGTCGAGGTCTACCGCTCGATGCTGGAACCCGGGACCGGGCTGCTGCGGGCCGTGGCGCTCGTCGCCTCCGGGCCCGCTCCGGTGCTCGTGCACTGCGCCGCGGGCAAGGACCGCACCGGACTGGTGGTCGCACTGGTGCTGCGGTTGCTCGACGTGCCCCGCGAGGCCGTGCTGGCCGACTTCGCCCTGACCACCCAGGCGATGCCCGAGGTGGTGCGGCGGCTGCTGGCGAGCTCACCGCTGCCCGCGGGGGCCGACCTCTCGCCGCTGCCGGCGGAGTACTTCACGGCCCCCGTGGAGGCGCTGGCGGCGGTCCTCGACGTGTGGGACGCGCACGCGGGCGGCACCGCGGGCTGGGCCCTGGCGCACGGCGCGGCCGGCGACCTGCTCGACCGGCTGCGGGAACGGCTGCTGGCCTGAGGGTCACGCCGGGAGGGTGGCCTCGAGCTCGTCCAGCACCAGCCGCGCGGCCGTGGGGCCGGTGTTGAGGTAGAACGCGTCGTCGTCGACCTCGACGGCCCTCCCGGCGGTCACGACGGGCAGCGGGTCCCACAACGGCAGCGAGGTCAGTTCCGTCACGTCGCCGCCCTGCACGCCGAAGAACAACCAGTCCGCGTCGGCGAGGGGCAGCTGCTCGGGACTGAGGTCGCGGGACGTGTCGTCGGTGAAGCTCTGCGTCGGCGGCCGTCCCAGGCCCGCGTCCTCGGCCACCGATCCGCTGAACGAGGCGACGCCGAACACCCGGGTCCGGTCCCCGTTCCTGCGCAGGAAGGAGACGGTGGGGACGGGGGAGAGACGGGCCCCGAGCCCGGCGGCCCGCTCCTGGTGGTCGGTGAGCCAGCGCTGCGCCTGCTGTCGCCGGCCGAGGGCGTCGGCGAGCAGCTGGAAGTCCTGCTTCCAGTACAGCCCGGTGCCCCGGGTGACGACCGTCGGGGCGATCGCCGACAGCGTGCCCAGGAGCTGCTCGGCGTCCTTGGCCGCGGAGTTCACGAGGATCAGGTCCGGGGCGAGGGCGGCCAGCGCCTCCAGGTTCGGTTCGGTGCGCTCCCCGAGGTCCGCGACCTGCTCGAGCGCCGCCCGGTCGTCCGGGAAGAGGTCGAGCAGGTAGTCCGGGACCCGGTCCGCACCGTCGCCCGCGGTCGAACCGGCGGGGACGACCCCGAGGGTCAGCGCCGCGTCCACCTGCCCGGTCGAGAGGACGGCGACCCGGGTGGGGGCGGTCGCGACGACCGTCGACCCCAGGACGTGGACGACGGTGCGCGGGAACACCCCGTCGTCCTCGCCGCTGCCCCAGCCGTCGGGCAGGACGCGGGGGGTCACCCAGGTCCCCACCCTCGCGGAGGCGGTCGACGCGGGGGCGGAAGGGGCGGCGCTCGACCCGTCGGTGCTGCAGCCCGCGAGCGCCCACAGCCCGGCGACCCCGCCGCCGGCACCCAGCAGCGCCCGACGGCTCATCGAGGGAGGGAGAGTCATGCTTAAGAGGTTAGCCTCACCACAGTACGAATCAGTTCAGGGTCTGGAACCGCGGGAGCACGGGGGGCGGCACACTGGCTGCTGCTGCACCACACGTCCCGGTCGCGAGGCCGGGGGAACGCCGGAGGTCCGCCCATGGCCAAGCGCCGACTGTCGTTGCCGTCGATGGGACGTCGTGGGATGGCCCCTCCCTCACGCAACCTCTCCCTCGACGGGGCGATCCCCGCCAAGGCCGAGACCCGGGGCAGCAGCCTCGTCGACAGCGGCGTCTACCTCCACGGCGAGCGGGTGGCCTCGCCGCGCGACCTCGCCGACACCCTGACCTCGTTGCGCGAGGAGGAGGGGCGCATCGCCTGGATGGGGCTCTACCGCCCCGCCGAGGAGGAGCTGAACACCCTCGCCGCGGAGTTCGACCTGCACGAACTCGCCGTCGAGGACGCCGTCCTGGCCCACCAGCGGCCCAAGCTGGAGCGCTACGGCGCGACGTTGTTCGTCGTGCTGCGCGCCGCCCGTTACCTCGACGAGCGCGAGGAGGTGGAGTTCGGTGAACTGCACCTCTTCATCGGCCGCGACTTCCTCATCACCGTGCGCCACAGCGAGTCCCCGAGCCTGTCCGACGTGCGCCGCCGCATGGAGGCCGACCCGGAACTGCTGGGCCGGGGGACGGAGGCGGTCCTCTACGCGATCCTCGACGCCGTCGTCGACGGCTACGGGCCGGTGCTGCACGGCCTGGAGAACGACATCGACGAGATCGAGACCCAGGTCTTCACGGGCGACCCGACCGTGTCCCGGCGCATCTACGAGCTGTCCCAGGAGGTCTCGGACTTCCAGCGCGCGGTCACCCCGTTGCCGGCGATCCTGGCCGGGCTCAGCGGCGGGTTCCAGAAGTACCGCGTCGACGAGGAGCTGCAGCGCTACCTGCGCGACGTGGCCGACCACGTGACCGTCGCCGTGGAGCGGCTGGAGAACTACCGCAGCCAGTTGCGCGACATCCTCACCGTCAACGCGACCCTCGTCGGACAGCGCCAGAACGAGGAGATGCGCTCGCTCACCGAGGCCAGCTACGCCCAGAGCGAGGAGGTCAAGAAGATCTCCTCGTGGGCGGCGATCCTGTTCGCGCCCAGTCTCGTCGGCGGCGTCTACGGCATGAACTTCACACACATGCCGGAGCTGAACTGGGTCCTCGGCTACCCCTTGGCGCTGCTGCTGATGCTGGCGCTCAGCGTCACCCTCTACACGATCTTCAAGCGGCGCGGCTGGCTGTGAGGCGGTCCCGCGGGGCCCGGTCGACGTGGGCCCGGTGGGTGAGGACCAGCAGCACGGTGACGCTCACCACCACGACGACGACGTGGACGGACAGGGCGCTGGAGTCGTCCCAGACGGTGTGCAGGACGACGGCCGCGAGGTAGGCCCCGACGAACTTCACGAGGGCCCGGCCCCGGTGCGCGGCCGTCGGCACGCGCCACAGCATCGCGACCGTGAGCCCGGTCCAGGCCACGTGCCCGGCGGGGGAGAGCAGGGCCCGCAGCAGCAGGGTG
Source organism: Kineococcus sp. GCM10028916 (assembly GCF_042674865.1). Lineage (NCBI taxonomy): Bacteria > Bacillati > Actinomycetota > Actinomycetes > Kineosporiales > Kineosporiaceae > Kineococcus > Kineococcus sp. GCM10028916. Next base: position 57,862 of record NZ_JBHTFM010000008.1, read on the forward strand.
TCCTCGACGGCGGCGAGGTTCCCGGCCCGCAGCAGTTCCTGGAACCCGTACCCCATGGTCTCCAGCGCGGCGAAGCCCATCCCGGAGGCCACGCCCACCACGATCCCGCCGCGGGGGTCGCGCGGGCGGGTCACCAGCAGCACGAGGAGGGGGACGACGAGCTTCGCGGCCTCCTCGATGAAGCCCACCAGGAGCATCGCCCCCGCGCCGAGCTCGCGCTCCGCCCGGTACTCCAGGACCCCTGCCGCCACCGTGCCCACGATGCCGCCGGCGATCGCGGTCGCCGCGACCACTCCACCGCGGACGGGGATGCGACGGCCCCCGCTCTCGGCGAAGACGAGCACCGTCATGGGGACGGTGATCGCGCCGACGAGCAGCAGGGAGGGGAAGTAGTTCAGGTTCCGGGTGCGGACCATGACGTCGAGCAGGACGACGTAGGCCACGACCCCGCCCACGAGGACCCCGAGCCACGCCGCGCGGCGCACTCGGGAGGACGGTGGGGAGGTCGCGGTTCCGCTCACGGACCCAAGGTGCCGCAGGTCGCCGGGAACCGCCTCCCGGTGGACGTGCCGCCCGCGGCGAACCGTCCTAGCGTGGCGCCATGGAGCTGTCGAACGCCCCCCGACGACTCGTCGAGACCGCCATCGGGAGGTACCAGCGCAGCCTGTCGCCGCGCAAGGGCTACTCCTGCGCGCACCGCCTCGCCCACGGCGGCGCCTCCTGCTCGGTGGCCGTGCGCGAGCACGTGCACCGCGACGGGGTGCTGCGCGCGGTCCTGCCGAGCGCGGTCCGCTTCCTCGCCTGCTACCGCGCCGTGGCGCTGCTCGCCCCGATGGAGACCAGCGGCGTCTGCTGCATCGGCCCGATCCCCATCCCCTTCCGCTTCGGCGGCCGGGGGCGCTGACTCGGCGGGCTCCGCAGTCCTAGCGGAAGACCACGGTCCGGTTGCCGTCCATCAGCACGCGGTGCTCGGCGTGCCAGCGCACCGCGCGGGCCAGCGTCCGCGCCTCGACGTCCTGCCCCTGCCGCACCAGCTCGTTCGCGGAGTGGCGGTGGTCGACGCGCTCGATCTCCTGCTCGATGATCGGGCCCTCGTCGAGGTCGGCCGTCACGTAGTGCGCCGTCGCCCCGATGATCTTCACGCCCCGGGCGTGCGCCTGGTGGTACGGCCTGGCGCCCTTGAAGCTCGGCAGGAACGAGTGGTGGATGTTGATGGCCTTGCCGGAGAGGTTGCGGCACAGGTTGTCCGACAGGATCTGCATGTACCGGGCCAGCACGACGAGTTCCACGTCGAGCTCCTCGACCAGCTCCAGCAGCCGCGCCTCGCCCGCCTCCTTCGAGGCCGGGTCGCCCGTGGTGACCGGGACGTGCACGAACGGGATCCCGTAGAACTCCGCCAGCGGGGCCAGGTCGGTGTGGTTGGAGACGACCGCCGCGATCTCGATGGGCAGACCGCCCGAACGGTGGCGGAAGAGCAGGTCGTTGAGGCAGTGGCCCTGCTTGGAGCACATCACCAGCGTGCGCATCGGCTCGTCGGCGGCCGAGAGCTTCCAGGTCAGCCCGAACCGCGCCGCGACCACCTCGAGGTTGGCGCGCAGCGCCTCCTCACCGGCGGCGGCGTCGAAGGCCACCCGCATGTTGAACAGGCCCGTGTCGGGGTCCCCGTACTGCTGGCTCTCGGTGATGTTGGCGTCGAGGGCGACGAGGGCTCCCGTCACGGCGTGGACGATGCCGGGGCGGTCGGGGCAGGACAGGGTCAGGACCCTCGGGCGCGTGCTCACGACACGTGAGCCTAGGCTGCAGACGTGTCAGAACCCGAGGCGGCAGCTCTCGCGGTGCGCGCAGGGGCCACCGTCTTCTCCGGCGAGAAGTCCACCCTGGTCCAGAACGGACCCCGGCCGCTCGTCCCCGGCGTCAGCGGACTGGAACAGCTCCGGCGCACCGTCGCGGCCCTCGAGGGCGCTCCCGCCGGGGTCATCGTCGCCGGCGCCGTCCCCTTCGACCTGCGCACGCCCGGGGCCCTGCGCCTCGGCGTCGGGGAGACGACCCCGGGCCCGCTGCAGCTGCCGCTCACCGGTGGCCGCCGGAAGGTCACCGTCGCGCGCAGCCGTCCCCGTCCCTCACCCTCCGGCTACGCCGACGCCGTGCGGACCGCCCTGGGGCGCATCGCCAGCGGTGAGGTCGACAAGGTCGTCCTGGCCCGGACCCTCGAACTCGAAGCCCTCGACGACTGGTCGGTGCCCGAACTCGTCGCCGAGCTCGTCGCCCGCAACCCCGCCGCCACGACGCTCGCCGTCCCCCTCGACGACCCCGCCGACAGCCAGGCCCGGTGGCTCGTCGGCGCCAGTCCGGAGCTGTTGCTGCGGCGCCGGGGCCCGAGCGTGCTGCTGCGCCCGCTGGCGGGGTCGATCCCGCGCTCCCCGGAACCCGACGAGGACGTGCGTCGGGCCGACGCCCTGATGGTCTCCGACAAGGACCGCCGCGAGCACGCCTTCGTCGTCGACGCCATCGTCGAGGCGCTGACGCCGTTCTGCCGGACCATCACCACCCCCGAGCCGGAGCTCATGGCCACCCCGGCCGTGTGGCACCTCGCGACGCGGATCAGCGCGCTGCTCACCGACACCGCCACCACCTCCGTCGACCTCGTCTCGGCCCTGCACCCCACCCCCGCGGTGGGTGGGTCCCCGCGGGCGGCGGCCATGCGGGTGATCGACGAGGTCGAGGGTCTGGACCGCGGGTGCTACGCCGGGGCCGTCGGCTGGCAGGACGTGCACGGGGACGGCGAGTGGGTCGTCGCCGTGCGCTGCGCCGAGGTCAGCGGGCGTCGGCTGCGGGTCTTCGGCGGCGCCGGGATCGTGCAGGGCTCCGACCCCGACCTCGAGGTCGCGGAGACCGCCGCCAAGATGCGCACCGTCCTCGACTCCGCCATCCCGCGCTGACCCCTCTCCGGGGCCCGGGCAGGGTCCTTCCTGGGCTAACCTGAGCTCGGCCGCGACTGGCGCTGGGTGGGTCACCACCGGGGAGCGGCCACGGGCACCGTCCGAACGGGCGGGTCCCGCCGTTCACGGGGTCGTCCGCCTGGGCCTCGCGTCGCCACCAACGCCGCCGTCCGAGGAGCGAACGTGACCGACGTCCAGCCCACCAACCCGACTTCCACCTCCGGCAGTGGCTCCGGTGTCACCGACCGACCGTTGTCGGAGGTCGACCCCGAGATCGCCGCAGTGCTCGACGCCGAACTCGGCCGTCAGCGCGACACCCTCGAGATGATCGCCAGCGAGAACTTCGCCCCGCGCTCCGTCCTCGAGGCGCAGGGGTCCGTCCTCACCAACAAGTACGCCGAGGGCTACCCCGGCAAGCGCTACTACGGCGGCTGCGAGCACGTCGACGTCGCCGAGGACCTCGCGCGCGACCGCGCCAAGGCCCTCTTCGGCGCCGAGCACGCCAACGTCCAGCCGCACTCCGGCGCCACCGCCAACGCGGCCGCCATGCACGCCTTCATCCGCGGCGGCGACGGCATCCTCGGCCTCGAGCTGGCCCACGGCGGTCACCTCACGCACGGCATGAAGATCAACTTCTCGGGCCGCATGTACGACGTCTCGTCCTACGGGGTGGACCCGACGACGTTCCGCGTCGACATGGACGTCGTGCGCGCCGTCGCGTTGGAGTCGCGTCCCAAGCTCATCATCGCCGGCTGGTCGGCCTACCCCCGCCAGCTCGACTTCGCGGCCTTCCGCTCCATCGCCGACGAGGTCGGCGCCCACCTCATGGTCGACATGGCGCACTTCGCCGGGCTCGTCGCGGCCGGTCTGCATCCCAGCCCCGTCCCGTACGCCGACGTCGTCACCTCCACGGTGCACAAGACCCTCGCCGGGCCCCGCTCGGGCCTGATCCTGACCAAGCAGGAGTTCGCGAAGAAGATCGACTCCGCGGTCTTCCCGGGCCAGCAGGGTGGCCCGCTGATGCACGTCATCGCCGCGAAGGCCGTCGCCTTCAAGGTCGCGGGCTCCGAGGAGTTCGCCGAGCGTCAGCGCCGCACCCTCGAGGGCGCCAAGATCGTCGCCGAGCGCCTCACCGCGGCCGACGCGAAGGAGGCCGGCGTGTCCGTCCTCACCGGCGGCACCGACGTCCACCTCGTGCTCGTCGACCTGCGCGACTCCCAGCTCGACGGCCAGCAGGCCGAGGACCGCCTCCACGAGGTCGGCATCACCGTCAACCGCAACGCGGTGCCCTTCGACCCGCGTCCGCCGATGGTCACCTCCGGCCTGCGGATCGGCACCCCGGCGCTCGCGACCCGCGGTTTCGGGGCGGCGGAGTTCACCGAGGTGGCCGACGTCATCGCGCTCGCGCTCAAGCCGGAGTTCGACGCGGACGCCCTGCGCGCCCGGGTCGCGAAGCTGACCGCGGAGTTCCCGCTGTACCCGTCGAACAAGGGCTTCCTGTGACGGCGACGATCCTCGACGGCAAGGCCGCCGCGGCGGCGGTGAAGGCGGACCTCGCCGAACGCGTCGCCGTGCTGCGCGAGCACGGCATCGTCCCCGGCCTGGGCACGGTCCTGGTCGGCGACGACCCGGGGTCGGCCAGCTACGTCCGCGGCAAGCACCGCGACTGCGCCGAGGTCGGCATCGCCTCGATCCAGGTCCAGCTGCCGGCGACGGCGACGCAGGCCGAGATCGAGTCCGAGATCGCCCAGCTGAACGCGAACCCGGAGTGCACGGGGTTCATCGTCCAGCTGCCGCTGCCGGACGGCATCGACGCGAACCGCGTGCTCGAGATGGTCGACCCGGACAAGGACGCCGACGGGCTGCACCCGACGAACCTCGGCCGACTGGTGCTGCGGGTGCGCGAGGAGATCACCTCCCCGCTGCCGTGCACCCCGCGCGGGGTCATCGATCTGCTGCTGCGCCACGACGTCCCGCTCGACGGGGCCGAGGTCGTCGTCGTGGGTCGCGGGGTCACGGTCGGTCGCCCCATCGGGCTGCTGCTGACCCGTCGCCACCCCAACGCGACGGTCACGTTGTGCCACACCGGGACCAGGGACCTGGCGAGCCACCTGAAGCGGGCCGACGTCATCGTCGCCGCCGCCGGGGTGCCGGGTCTGGTCACGAAGGAGAACGTGAAGCCGGGTGCCGCGGTGCTCGACGTCGGCGTCTCCCGCGTGCTCGACCCCGAGACGGGCAAGAGCAGGCTGACCGGTGACATCGCCCTGGACGTCGCCGAGGTCGCGGGGTTCATGGCCCCCAACCCCGGTGGTGTCGGCCCGATGACCCGGGCGCTGCTGCTGACGAACGTGGTCGAGTCCGCCGAACGCGCCGCCGGCCTCCGCTGACCGCCACTCCTGGGAGTCTTTCCACCCTTCCCGGCCTTCGGAAGGGTGGAAAGCTCCCCAGGAGTTGGTGTCGGAGGGGGCGGGTAGGGTCCGCGGCGTGCCTCGGAAGAAGAAGTCGATCACCGTCGCGACGATCAACGTCAACGGTGTCCGCGCCGCCGTCCGGCGCGGGATGCACCCCTGGCTGGACGTGCGCGACCCCGACGTCGTGCTGCTCCAGGAGGTCCGCGCCCCCGACGAGGAACTGCGCAAGGCCCTGCCGGGCTTCGTGCACGTCGCGCACACCGAGGCGGCCGCGAAGGGGCGGGCCGGGGTGGCGATCGCGTCGAGGGCGGAGTTCTCCGCCGTGCGCATCGGGTTCGCCCACGACCCCCACTTCGAGACCTCCGGCCGCTGGATCGAGGTCGACGTCGACACCGCCGTCGGGCCGATGACCTTCGTCAGCGCCTACGTCCACTCCGGCGAGGTCGGAACCCCGCAGCAGGACGACAAGTACCGCTTCCTCGACGCCATGGACGTCCGCTTCGCCGAACTCGGCCGGATCGCGCAGGAGACCGGCCGCGAGGCCCTCGTCGCGGGTGACCTGAACGTCGGGCACACCGAACGCGACATCAAGAACTGGAAGGGCAACCGGAACAAGGCCGGGTTCCTCGAGGACGAGCGCGCCCACTTCGACCACTGGTTCGACACCCTCGGCTGGGTCGACACCCAGCGCAGCGTCGCCGGTGACGTCGACGGCCCGTACGCCTGGTGGTCCTGGCGCGGGCAGGCCTTCGACAACGACACCGGCTGGCGCATCGACTACCAGCTCGTCACCCCCGGTCTCGCAGTGCGGCTGACCTCCGTCGAGACCGACCGCGCGGCGACCTACGCCGAGCGGTTCTCCGACCACGCCCCGGTCGTCGCCACCTACGGGCCCTGACGCCTGCTTCTGCATGCACTGAGCGCTTGACGACCGTAGATCGGCGGTCCATGGTGCTCGTGTGCATGCACAGCGGCGGGGAGGGACGACGGAGCGGGTCTACGGCCGGCTCCGTCAGGACGTCCTCGACGGGGTCCTGGCGCCGGGGGCGCCGCTCGCCGAGGTGGACCAGAGCGTCCGCCTCGAGGTGTCGCGCACCCCGGTCCGCGAGGCCTTCGCCCGCCTCGTCGCCGACGGTCTCGCGCAGCCCCTGCCGGGTCGCGGTCTCGTCGTGGCCCCTCTCGACCCGGGGGCGGTCGAGCAGCTCTACGACGTGCGCGAGGCCCTGGAGGTCAAGGCCGCGCGGCTCGCGGCCCAGCGCCGGGACGCCGCGGAGTTCGCGGAGTTCGCCCGCGGGTTCGCCCGGGCGCCCGAACTGCTCGGGGCGGGCGAAGCGGGTCTCGACCGCTACTACGAGCTGACGGCCCGCTTCGACGAGGCCATCGACGCCGCCGTCGCGAACCCCTGGTTGCAGCAGGCGCTCGCCGCGGTGCGCACCCACCTGGTGCGCATCCGCCGCCTCGCCCGCCACGACCCGGCGCGGTTGTCGGCCGCGGCCGCCGAGCACCAGCTCATCGCCGAGGCGATCGCCCTCGGGGACGCCGACCTCGCCGCCCACGCCGTGCACGTCCACCTGCACCGCAGCAGGTCCCACTTCAGCTCCGCGCTCCGGCACGGATCCATCGAGGAAGAGGTCAGTGCGTGAAGCAGCACGAGGTCAGGGTCCACCGCAGCGACGAGGACTTCGCCCGCGAGGACGAACTCGCCTGGCAGTTGGCCCGGGTCGCCACCGACCCGGTCGCGGTCGAGGACGACGTGGCCGAGATGGTCGTGAACCGGGTCCTCGACAACGCGGCCGTGTCCGCGGCCTCGCTGCTGCGGGCGCCGGTCGTCGCGGCCCGGTCCCAGGCGCTGGCCCACCCGCCCTCGCGCGGGGGGCGCGGGGCGCTCGTCGTGGGGACCGGTGAGGCCGTGTCCCCGGAGTGGGCGGCCTGGGCCAACGGGGTCGCGGTCCGCGAACTCGACTTCCACGACACGTTCCTCGCCGCGGAGTACTCCCACCCCGGCGACAACGTCCCCGCCCTCGTCGCGGTGGCCCAGCACCTCGGCCTCGACGGGGCGGCCCTGCTGCGGGGGATCGTCACGGGCTACGAGGTGCAGGTGGACCTGGTGCGGGCGATCTCGTTGCACCGCCACAAGATCGACCACGTCGCGCACCTCGGGCCGTCCGTCGCGGCGGGTCTCGGCACGATGCTGGGGTTGTCCCAGGAGGTCGTCCACCAGGCGATCGGTCAGGCGCTGCACACGACGACGGCCACGCGGCAGTCCCGCAAGGGCGCGATCTCGACGTGGAAGGCCCACGCCCCGGCGTTCGCGGGCAAGGTCGCCGTCGAGGCGGTGGACCGCGCGATGCGCGGGCAGACGAGCCCGGCGCCGATCTACGAGGGCGAGGACGGGGTGATCGCCTGGCTGCTGGACGGACCGGACGCGGTCTACGAGGTGCCGCTGCCGGAACCCGGTGAGGCGAAGCGCGCGATCCTCGACACCTACACCAAGGAGCACTCCGCGGAGTACCAGGCGCAGGCGATCATCGACCTCGCCCGCCGGTTGCACCGCGAGCACCCCGAACTGGTCGACCCGGCGAACGTGGTCTCGATGGTGCTGCACACCAGCCACCACACCCACGTCGTCATCGGCTCCGGCGCGAACGACCCGCAGAAGTACGACCCGACGGCCAGCCGGGAGACGCTGGACCACTCGGTGCCCTACATCTTCACCGTCGCCCTGCAGGACGGGACCTGGCACCACGCCGACTCCTACGCCCCCGAGCGGGCCCAGCGCCCGGACACGGTCGCCCTGTGGCGCAAGGTGTCGACGACGGAGGACCCTGCGTGGACCGCCCGCTACCACTCCACCGACCCGGCGGAGAAGGCGTTCGGCGGTCGCCTCGTCGCGACGCTCACCGACGGTTCGACCGTCGTCGCCGAGATCGCCGTCGCCGACGCGCACCCGCTCGGGGCGCACCCCTTCACCTGGGAGCAGTACAGCGCGAAGTTCGCGACCCTGGCCGAGGGGGTCCTCGACCCCTCCGAGGTCGAGCGGGTCACCCGTCTCGTCACCGAACTCCCGGGCCTCGACGCCGCCGGGGTCCGGGCGCTGAACGTCACCGCCCCGGCGAGCTACCTCGCCCGGGTCCCGCTCCCCACCGGTCTGTTCTGAGGAGGCCCCGTGCTGTTCTCCACCACCACCCCCACCGCGAAACGTGCCACGTTCCGGGCGGCGCTCGCCTCGGGTGAGCTCCTCCGCCTGCCGGGGGCGTTCAACCCCCTGTCCGCCCGGCTGATCCAGCGCAAGGGTTTCGAGGGGGTGTACGTGTCCGGGGCCGTGCTCGCCGCGGATCTCGGGTTGCCCGACATCGGGCTCACGACGCTCACCGAGGTCGCGGGCAGGTCCGCGCAGATCGCCCGGGTCACCGACCTCCCCGTCCTCGTCGACGCCGACACCGGTTTCGGCGAACCCCTCAACGTCGCCCGCACCGTCCAGACCATGGAGGACGCCGGGGTCGCCGGGATGCACGTCGAGGACCAGGTGAACCCGAAGCGCTGCGGCCACCTCGAGGGCAAGGCCGTCGTCGACGAGGCGACGGCGTTGCGCCGGATCCGGGCCGCCGTCGACGCCCGGCGCGACCCCGACTTCCTCGTCGTCGCCCGCACCGACGTGCGCGGGGTCGAGGGGATGGACGCGGCCGTGCAGCGGGCGAAGCAGCTCGCGGACGCGGGGGCCGACGCGATCTTCGCCGAGGCCATGGCGGACCTCGCCGAGTTCGAGGCGATCTGCGCGGCCGTCGACGTCCCGATCCTCGCGAACATGACGGAGTTCGGCCGCAGCGACCTCTTCACCCACGAGCAGCTGCGCGACGTCGGCGTGCGGATCGTCATCCACCCGGTCTCGTTGCTGCGCCTGGCGATGGGCACGGCGGACCGGGCCCTCGACGACCTCCTCGCGATCGGTTCGCTGGCGGGACAGGTTCCCGGCATGCAGACCCGGGCCGAGCTGTACGACCTCGTCGACTACGCCGGCTACGGCGACTTCGACTCCGGCGTCTACGACTTCAGTCTCGAAGGCAACCGATCGCGATGACGCGGAGGAACCGACCATGACGACCACACCCGATCCCGATCCCACCCCGCCCGAGATCCACAAGGGGCTCGCCGGTGTCGTCGCCGACACGACCGCGATCTCCAAGGTGAACCCCGCGACGAACTCGTTGCTCTACCGGGGCTACCCCGTCCAGGAACTCGCCGAGCACTGCTCGTTCGAACAGGTCGCCTGGTTGCTGTGGCGCGGTGACCTGCCCGACCGTGAGGAACTCGCGGCCTTCACGGCCTCCGAACGCGCGGGACGGGCCCTGGACGCACGGGTCCGCCGCGTCGTCGACGAACTCCCGCTCGCCGCGCACCCCATGGACGTCCTGCGGACCGCGGTCAGCGTCCTCGGCGCCCTCGACCCGCAGGCCGGGGACTCGGCCCCCGACGTCGAGTTCGCCAAGGCGCAACGGTTGTTCGCGGCGCTGCCGGCCGTCGTCGCCCACGCCCAGCGCCGCACCCGCGGTCTGGAACCCGTCCCGCCGCGCGACGACCTGGGCTACGCGGCGAACTTCCTCTGGATGACGTTCGGCGAGGAACCCGACGCGGGCGTGGTCCGCGCCTTCGAGGTGTCCCTCGTCCTCTACGCCGAGCACTCCTTCAACGCCTCGACGTTCACGGCCCGGGTCGTGACGTCGACGTTGTCCGACCTGCACTCCGCGGTGGTCGCCGCGATCGGCGCGCTCAAGGGTCCGCTGCACGGTGGTGCGAACGAGGCCGTCTGGCAGGTGTTCGAGGAGATCGGCCTGGGCGAGGGTTCCGCCGAGCGGGCCCGGCGGTGGCTGGACGCCGCGCTGGCGCAACGCCGCAAGATCATGGGTTTTGGCCACCGGGTCTACCGGTCCGGGGACTCCCGGGTGCCCAGCATGCACGCCGCGCTGCAGGTGCTGGCGGGGGACATGGGACGCCAGGACGTCCTCGACCTCTACGACGCGCTCGAGGAGGCCATGACCTCGGCGAAGAACATCCTGCCGAACCTGGACTACCCCTCGGGACCGGCCTACCACCTCATGGGTTTCGACACCGCGCTGTTCACGCCGATCTTCGTCGCCGCGCGGGTCGTCGGCTGGACCGCGCACGTGGTGGAGCAACGGGCGGCGAACTCCCTCATCCGGCCGCTCTCCGCCTACGACGGTCCCGCCGAGCGGCACCTGCCGCTCTGACCGCGGGTTTCCTGCGCATCGGCTGGGAGTTCCGCGGAAACGCTTGCCCTCGCCGGGCGCCTGCCTAGGCTGGGTGGATGGTCCTCCGGCCCGGTACGGCGAACACGTGAGTCCTTGGGCGGGTGGCCTGCCCCCGGCGGCCCTGGCCCGCGTCACCCGGCAACGGGCCGGCGGGGCCACCGGCTCGTTCCTCTCCGCACCCGGCGCCGCGGCCGTCGCGGCGGCGGGCCTGGCCCCGGTGGGGGAGGTGTTCGGGTGCCTGGTCATGAACCTCGGCTGGAGCGGGGTTTCTGCGGTGCGTGGGCGACCACCTCCGGTCCCGGGGCCTGGGGGTGGACGAGCCCGGTCGTGACCACCGGCGACCCCGGCGGACTCCGGAACGGCTCGGGCCCCTACGTGCGCGCCGTCGACGCCGCCTGGCACGGGGCGCTGGACCGGATGCTGGCGGAGGCGCGCGCCCTCGGGGCCGACGGTGTCGTGGGGGTCCGCACCACCCGCGCCCACCTCGACGGCACCGCCGTGGAGTTCACCGCACGAGGGACAGCGGTCCGCGAACTCGACCGCACGGCCCCGGGAACGCTCTGGTGCGCCGGACTCAGCGCCGAGGACGTCGCCGCCGCGATGGGGTCGGGCTTCGCCCCCCGGGCGCTGGTGCGGGGCCTCTCGGTCGCCACGAAGCACGAGGACCCGTTGATGGTGCAGCAGCGGAGCAGCTGGAGCGGCAACGAGGTCGACGGGCTGACGGAACTGCTCACCCGCGCCCGCGCCGACGCCCGCCGCGGTCTGACGCCCGTCGGCACGGGAGCGGCCACGTGGTGGTCGACGACGTCCGCCTCGGGACCTTCGAGACCCCGTGCGGCGACGGGAAGGACCTGCACGCCGAGGCTTCCTTCACCGGAACCCTGCTCACCGAGGTGGGATCCCCCGGCGCCGGGCGGGCCCCCGCCGTCCTGACCGTCCTACCCCTGAACCGTTGAGGAGCACCCCGTGAGCACCGGATCCGACGTCCCCCCGCTGGCCGACGTCCACCTGCCCCCCGACGCGCGTGAACGCCTCGAGGGGATGCGCGGTGACCACGGCCGGGCCCTGTTCACCTCCGACCTCAGCGTCAACGAGTTCCTGCTCGTGCGCGAGGCCGGGTTCCGTCCCGTCGGGCTCGTGCTGGGTTCCAGCGTCTACCACGTCGGGCTGCAGGTCGGACGCTGGAGCAAGAACATGGAACTCGACAAGCTCACCCAGGCGATGTACCACGCACGGGAACTCGCGATGACGAGGATGGAGGCCGAGGCCGCGGAACTCGGCGCCGACGGCATCGTCGGGGTGCGCCTGGAGATCGAGTTCAAGGAGTACGGCAACGACCTCGCGGAGTTCCTGGCCATCGGCACCGCCGTCGTCGCCGACGAACCGCCGCCCAGCGGGACCTGGCGCACCGTGCACGGGCTGCCCTTCACCTCCGACCTGTCCGGACAGGACTTCTGGACCCTCGTGCAGGCCGGGTACGCCCCGCTCGGCCTGGTGATGGGTACCTGCGTCTACCACATCGCCCACCGCGGGGTCCTCGCCTCGATGAGCACCGTCGGCAGCAACGTCGAGATCGAGCAGTACACCGAAGCCCTCTACGAAGCCCGTGAGCTCGCGATGAGCCGCATGCAGGCCGAGGCCGAGGCGCTGCAGGCCGAGGGCATCGTCGGCGTCCAGCTCCTGTCGTTGCCGCACCGCTGGGGTGGGCACACCACGGAGTTCTTCGCCATCGGCACCGCGGTCCGCCCGTTGCGTGCGGACCACACCATCGCCAGACCGTCGCTGGTGCTGCCCCTCACGGACGGGCCGCGGTGAGTCCTGCGTTCGCCGCGCCCACGACCCCGGAGGACGCCGCGGAGTTCCTGGAACGCCTGGCCGTCTCCCTGTCCCGGGTGCTGGGGCCCGCAGCCGCGGGCACCCTCGTCGTGCAACGGCACCGCTCGCTGGGCGACCGGGTGGCCGGGCGAGCGGGTGCGGTGCGCTCGCTCCGGCTCACCCTGCCGTCCGCGCTGCTGAGCGTGCAGGTCGGCGGTCCGGGGTTGACGGCGACGGCGCAGCGGGTGGTGCGGGGGGTGACGATCGCGCGCCGCGACGTCCCGGTGGGGGAGTTCCTCGAACTGCTGGCCGCCGGCGTGGCCGACCTCGCGGCGAGCACGGCGGGTGGTTCCGCCGCCGCGGCCCGCGCGCTCGCCGCGCTCGGTCTGGCGCCGGCGGCCGACGCGTTGCTCGTCGACCCTGCGGACGTCACCGGCAGTCTGCGGTCCCTGCCCGCCCGGGCCCGGGGGCTGGTGCCCGACGCGGCGCTCCCGCTGGTCCAGGCTCTCGTGGACCGCCTGCTGGACACCGTGCCGCGCGTCGCGGGCGGGGGTGTCGATCCGGCCCGGCTGGCGGTGCGGAGCGCGGCGGTGGACTACCTGCCGGACACGTTGCGGGCCTTCGCGGTCCTGCCGCGGGAGTGGGCCCGCAGCCACGTCCTGCCGGGTGCGGGAACGGCCGAGCAGCTCCTGCTGGACCAGCTCGGGGTCCTGCTCGAGGCCGTCACCCGCCTGCACGACGCGGCGGTGCTCGAGGACGCCTCCGGCCTGGTGGTCAACGGGTTGTTCCTCACCGACCGCTTCGCCGGGTCCAGCCTCGACCTGCCCGACTGAGCGTCCCCGCGCCGGTTCAGCCCTGCAGTTCCTCCAGCGCCGGGAAGATCGCCTCCGACCAGGTCGGGAACGCCCGGACGTGGTGGGCGAGGAGGTCGACGGTGAGCCGGGCCCGGACGGCGAGGGAGAGTTCCGCACCCCACGAGTCGGCGTCCGGGCCGACGCAGGCCGCCCCCACGAGGACACCGTCGCGGGCGAAGAGCTCGACCCCACCGGTGACCTGGCGGGGGCGGGAGAGTTCGACGAGGGCGGAGCGTTCGACGTCGCGCAGCGGGAACCGGGCCGAACGGACCCCCTCCCCGCCCGAGGTGTCCCCGGTGCAGAACACGGTCGGGTCGGTGTAGACGGCGCGGGGGACCGCGGAGTAGTCCGCGTCGCGCCCGCGGCCGAGCACCTCGCCCACGACCGTGCGGGCCTGGTGGTTCGCGGTGTGCGTGTAGTCCGAGATGCCGGTGACGTCGCCGACGGCGAACAGACCCTCGACGACCGTCCCGGACGCGTCGACCACCCGGCACCGGGCATTCGTGCGCACGTGCCCCGAGTCGCTCAGCCACTCCTCGTCCAGGCCGAGACCCTCGGTGACCGGTGCGCGGCCGGTCGCGACCAGCAGGCGGTCGAACGGGATCAGCGCCCCGGACTCCAGCCGCAGCCGCCAGCCGTCGTGCTGCTCCACCGCGGTGGCCGGGTCGCCGCGGCGCACGTCCACCCCGTCGGCGGCGAGGGCGTCGGCGAGCACGTCACCGACCCACGCCGGTTCGCGCGAGAGCAGGTGCGGTCCGCGCTGCACGAGGGTGACCTCGCTGCCGACCCCGCGGTAGGCCTGCGCGAGTTCGCAGGCGACCGGCCCGCCGCCGAGCACCACGAGGCGCTCGGGCAGGTCCGCCGCGCTCAGCGCCTCCTCGGAGGTCCACGTCGGGGCCCCGGCGAGACCGGGGAGCGGCGGCAGCACGGCGGAACTCCCGGTCGCGACGACGACCACCCCCGCCTCGACCGCGCGGTCGTCCAGCTCGACCCGTCCCGGACCGAGCGAGCGCGCGTACCCCCGCACCACCTCGACGCCGTCGGCCTCCAGTTCCGCCGCCGCGGCGGTGTCGTCCCGTTGGGACGCGGCTTCGTCCCGCACGGCCCGGGCGGCGGTCCACGACAGGGCGGCGCGGGCCGACAGCAGCAGCGACTTCGCCGGGACGCAGGCGACGTAGGGGCAGAAACCGCCGATGAACCCCCCGTCGACCAGGACGACCCGTCGCCCCGCCTGCGCCAGTTGCTGGGCGACCATCTTCCCGCCCGACCCGGAACCGACGACGCAGACGTCCGCTTTGCTGGTGAACACCTCGTGATGGTTCCCGAAGGATTGACGCGCCGCGCGTCGAAGGAGGGACGCACGGCGTGGCTGTGAGTGCTCTGATGGGCGCGTGAGTGATCAGGGTTCACCGGGACTGGAGTGCCTCGACGTCGGCAAGCGGTTCGGCACCGTCCAGGCCCTCGACGGTCTGACGATGTCGCTGACCGCGGGGGCCACCGGGTTGCTGGGCGCCAACGGGGCCGGGAAGTCGACGCTGCTGCGCACCGCCCTCGGGCTGACGCGCCCGGACACGGGGACGGTGCGGGTGCTGGGCCTCGACGCGGTCCGCCAGCGCGACGAGGTCCGCCGCCGGGTGGGGTTCATGCCCGAGCACCCCTGCCTGCCGGCCGACATGTCCGCCCAGGACGTCTGCGTCCAGCTCGCCCGGATGCGGGGTCTGGGTCGTCGGGACGCGGTCCGCCGCACCAGCGAGGTCCTCTTCGCGGTGGGGTTGGAGGAGGAACGCCGTCGTCCGGTCGGTTCGTACTCCCTCGGCATGCAGCAGCGCACGAAACTCGCCCAGGCCCTCGTCCACGGACCCGACCTCGTCCTGCTCGACGAACCCACCTCCGGCCTCGACCCGGCCGGTCGCGAGGAGATGCTCGCCATCGTGCGCCGGTTGTCGCTCGAACTCGGCATCCGGGTCATCGCCAGCTCGCACGTCCTCGACGACATCGAACGGACCTGCGACGAGGTCGTGGTGCTGCGCTCGGGAACCCTGGCCGCGCAACGGCTCGTCGTCGTCGGGCACGACCCGTCGGGCGCGGTGGAACTGCGGGTGAGCGGTGACGTCGGCGCGTTCGCCGCGGCCCTGGAACCCCGGGTCGCGCAGCACGGGGTGCGACTGGCCCCCACCACGACAGGAGACATCGGCATGAGTTCCAGCCCGGACGCGGCCCTGGACCAGGTGCGGGACCTCGCCGCGGAACTCGGGGTGGGCGTGGAACGGCTGGTGCCCGCCTCGCGGGGTCTCGAGGACCTCGTCGTCGACGCGATGGGCGGGGGACCCCGTGGCTGAACCGCGTGCCGTCGTCGACGAGACACCACGTGCCGTCCTGCACGACATCAGGTATTCGCGGTACTCCGGAGCCCTGAAGCCCCGCAGCTCCGCGGTGGGGAGTTTCGTGGCGAGCGGGATCCGCCGTCCGCTCGGGTTGCGGCGCAGTGCGAGTGCGAAGATCTGGCCGTTCCTGCTGCTGGCCGTGGCCTACCTGCCGGCGCTGGCCGTCGTCGCCGTCCCGTTGCTCGTCCCGGCCGTCAACGTGCAGCCCACCGACCTCATCGGCTACCCGCAACTGCTGACGACGAACTCGGTCGTGCTGCTGGCCTTCGTGGCGACGTCGATCCCCTCGATGCTGACCCGCGACCGGCGCGACCGGGTGCTGTCGTTGTACTTCGCCACCGCGTTCTCGTGGTTCGAGTACGTCGTGGGGGTGTTCCTCGCCGCGCTCTTCCTCCTGGTGCTCATCGTGCTGGGACCGATGCTCGTGCTCTTCGTCGGGTCCATCGCCACCGCGGACGCCCCCGGTGCCTGGTTCACCGACCACGTCGCCGACCTGCCCCGGATCGTCGGAGCCGGTCTCCTGGTGGCGTTGTTCCACACCAGCCTGGGGCTGGCCATCGGGTCGCTCACCTCCCGTCGCGTGTTCGCCGTCGGTGGGTACCTCGCGGTGGTGCTCGTCGGTCCCGCGTTGACGGGGGTCGTGGCGACCGTGACCGGCGAGGAGTGGCCGTTCTCGTTGGACCCCTCCAGCGGCCCGATCCGGTTGGCGACCACCTTCATCGGCGGTGGGCTGGGGGACCCGGGCGTCCTGGCCTGGGTCGTCTGGTTCGTCGTCGTGGTCGGTGGGCTGTCCGTCCTCGCCGGCCGCTACGCACGGGGGAGCGACGCGTGAGCGCCATCGAGTTCGACGGGGTCAGCAAGTGGTTCGGCGACACCGTGGCCCTCTCCGACGTCACCGTGCACATCGACGCGGGCGTCACGGGGCTGCTCGGGCACAACGGGGCCGGCAAGTCGACCGCGCTGCAGGTGCTGGCCGGGGGGACCCGGCCGAGCCAGGGGACCGTGCGGGTCCTCGGCCGCGACCCGCACCGTGATCCCGAGGTCCACCGCGGGCTGGGGATCGTCGCCGACGGCGAGGCCACCTGGGCCCACGCCAGCGCCCGCACCCAGGTCGAGTTCCTCGCCCGGCAGCGCGGGGTGGGGAACCCCCGCTCCGCCACGCAGGACGTCCTGCACCGCGTCGGGTTGACCGAGGCCGCGGACCGGCGGGTCGGGGGGTTCTCCAAGGGGATGCGCCAGCGCGTGAAGCTCGCCCAGGCGCTCGTGCACGACCCGCAGGTGCTGCTGCTCGACGAACCGCTGAACGGCCTGGACCCGGCGCAGCGCCGGGCCGACGTCGACCTCCTCGCGGCGCTCGGCGCCGAGGGGCGGACGGTGCTGGTGAGTTCGCACGTCCTCTCCGAGGTCGAACGGATGGCGCACCGCGTGCTGGTCGTCGTCAACGGCCGGCTCGTCGCCGAGGGGGAACCCGCGGGGATCCGGGAACTGCTCGTCGACCGGCCGCGCACGGTCCGCCTCGAGGGGGACCGCGTGCTGGAGCTCGCGGGGATGCTGCTCGCGGCGGGTCTGGTGGAGTCGGTGCGCCGGGAGGGCGCCGGTCGCACCGGGGTCCTCGTCGAGGCGCCGCGGGCGGTGGCGCTGGCCGAGGCGGTACCGCGTCTCGCCCGGGAGTCGGGCACGACGTTGCGTCGGGTCGAAGGGGTCGGAGAGGACCTGGAGAGCGTGTTCGCGCACCTGGTGCGGGCCGCGAGGGGAGCGGGACGATGAACTTCTCGACCAGTCTCTACGGGTTCTCCCTGCGGGGGATCCTCTTCCGCGGCCGGACCGCGGGGTTCGCCTCGCTGCCGCTGGTGGTGGCGGTCGTGGCGTTCGTCGTCATCGGCATCACCAGCGTCCCGTCCCGCTACGGCGTGCAGAACACCTTCACCGGGAACCTGCTCACCGGTCTGGTGGTGCCGATCGTGGCGCTGGTGCTGGCGATCGGTGCCTTCGGCGACGAACGGGACGGGCGCACGCTCCCGCTGCTGCGGGCGATCGCCCGTCCGCGGTGGCAGATCGTCCTGGCCCGGTTCGCGGCCGCGTGGACCTCGACCGTCGTGGTCTGCCTGCCGGCGGTGATCGCCTGCGTCGTGCTGGGGATCTCGGTGAACCAGCCCGTCGGGCGCGTCCTCGGCGGGGTCCTGCTGGCGACGGTCCTGACGTCCGCCGCCTACTGCGGGGTCTTCGTGCTGCTGTCGCTGCTGACCCGGCGCGGGTTGCTCGCGGGGCTGGCCTACGTCGTGCTCTGGGAGACGTTCCTGGCCGGTCTGGCCCCCGCCCTGCGGGGGTTGTCCATCGGGTCCTACGGACGCCGGGTGGCCTCGCTGGCCATCCCCGGTGACGTGCCCCTGGGTACCGTCGCCTCCGGTGGGGTGACGGCCTCGGCGCTGGTGCTGGCGGGGATCGCCGTCGTCGCGGTGGCCCTCGCGGGCTGGCGGTTGCAGAAGATGGACGTCGGCTGACGTCAGCGCAGCGCGAGGGCGGGACGGCCGGTGCGGTGGGCCACGACGGCCGACTCGGCGAGCAGGCTGAGGCCGAGGGCGAAGAGCACCGACCGCCCGACGGTCGTCGAGGTCACCCCGAGGGCCACGGCGCCGGCGTCGACCCCCAGACGGACGACGATCAGCGCGGCCAGCAGACCGAAGCAGGCGGGGCCCCAGCTGGTGAACAGCCGGCCGCCCTGCTCGGAGAGGCGCACGACCGCTCCGCGGGCTGCGCCGAGCCCGAGGGCGAGGACGGCCGTCAGCAGCAGGAACGCGATCCCCGCTGCGTCGAGGGTGGTGCCGCGCAGGAGGAACAGCCCGACGGCGCTGAGGATCAGCGGTCGGCGCAGCGCCTCCTCGGCGACCGGGCGCGGACGGGCCCGCCGGGCGACGACCAGGACGACGACGGCGAGGGACACGAGGACGGTGAGGACCGTGGTGGGCATGTCCTCCACGGTGCTCGGCGGAGACCCGTGACGGATCGGCCCGGGAGTCGAGCCGGGGTGGAGATCCGGGTGGAGACCGGGTGGAGGACGGGCTGACGACGAGTTCCACTGCGGGGCCTAGGGTCGCGGGCATGGCTGGTCTGCGAGCGGTGTGGAGGCGCACCACCGTCCCCCTGCGGACCGTGGAACTCCTGCTCGTCCTGGCTCTGCTCGTGGCGTTCCCGAGCACGGACTGGACCTTCTCGGGCGACGTCGTCACCGCCCTGGTGCTCACCTCGCTGGCG
The DNA here is from genome assembly GCF_042674865.1 of Kineococcus sp. GCM10028916. NCBI lineage: Bacteria > Bacillati > Actinomycetota > Actinomycetes > Kineosporiales > Kineosporiaceae > Kineococcus > Kineococcus sp. GCM10028916. Next base: position 76,784 of record NZ_JBHTFM010000008.1, read on the forward strand.
TGGATCGCGTGGATGGTCGTCGAGCCGCTGTCGATGCGCGGCACCACCGGGCTCGCGGGTCGCCAGGCCGTGGTCGTGGCCGTCCTGCTCGCGGTCATCGCGGCCGCGGCGGGCTACGCCGCGGCGCGCACCGAGGCCGGCTGGATCTTCGCGCTGGCCGCCATCGCGGGTCTCGCCGCGGGGCGCGACACCGGGGTGGGCGGCGCGGTCGCGGCGTTCCTGGCCGGGACGGCGGGCATCCAGTTCGGGTTGCTCGCGGGCGGGGGTTTCCCGCTCTCGGCCGTGCTCGGCTACCCGGCCGGTCTGCTGTCGGCGGTCCTCGGCGGGGTGATCCGGGCCGGCCGTCGCGACCAGGAGGAGCAGACCCGGCACCTGCTGCGCACCTCCGAGCAGGCGCGCAGCGAACAGGCCCGGGCGGCGGCGCTGGCCGAGCGGGCCCGCATCGCCCGCGAGGTCCACGACGTCCTCGCGCACTCCCTGGGCGGGCTCGCGATCCAGCTGGAGGTCGCCGACGCCCTGCTCTCCGGGGACCTCGACGCGGCGACCCGGGACGCTGCGCTGCACCGGGTCCGGACCGCGCACCAGCTCGCGACGCGGGGACTGCAGGAGACCCGCGAGGCCGTGCACGCGTTGCGCGTCGACTCCCCGCCGCTGCCGGACTCGCTGGCGACCCTGGCCGCCGGGGCGCGCGAGAACGGCAGCGAGGTGACGCTGGACGTGCAGGGCCGCCCCCGACCGCTGGGGGCGGGGGAGGTGGCTCTGCTGCGGACGGCGCAGGAGGCCCTGGTCAACGCCGCGAAGCACGCGCCGGGGTCCCCGGTGGTGCTGGACCTCGACTACGGCGAGGAGGACACCACGCTGCGCATCACCGATCGCGGTGCGCTGGACCCCGACGCGCGCCGACCGGGCAGCGTCGACGGGGGTTTCGGCCTGGCCGGTCTGCGCGAGCGTCTCGAACTCACCGGCGGGTCGCTGGCCGCGGGACCGCACGAGCGCGGGTGGCGGGTCACGGCCCGGGTGCCGCAGTGAGGCGGATGGTGAGGAGGATGTTCGGGTGAGCTCCCCCCTGCGTGTGGTCGTCGCCGACGACCAGACCATCGTCCGCGACGGCCTCGTCGCCCTGCTGGACCTGATGCCGGACCTCGAGGTCGTGGCGACCGCCTCCGACGGGGCCCAGGCCGTCGAGCGGGCGCGGGAGCACGCCCCCGACGTGGTCCTGATGGACCTCGGGATGCCGAACGTCGACGGGGTCGAGGCGACCCGGCGGATCGTCGCCGCCCAGCCCGACGTGGCCGTCGTCGTGCTGACGACCTACGTCGACGACGCGTCGATCCTCCGTGCGCTGCAGGCGGGGGCGCGCGGCTACCTCACCAAGAGCGCCGGCCGCGCGGACATCGCCCGGGCCCTGCACGCGGCGGCCGCGAACCAGGTCGTGCTGGACGCCGACGTCCAGGCGCGGTTGCTCTCCGCGGCGGGGAACCCGGCCCCGAGCGCGCCGGCGGAACTACCGGACGGGCTGACCGAGCGCGAGGCCGACGTGCTGCGCCTCATCGCCAAGGGGTTGTCCAACCACGACATCGCCCGGGAACTCGTCGTGTCGGTGGCGACGGTCAAGACCCACGTGAACCACCTCTTCGCCAAGACCGGGTCGCGCGACCGCGCGCAGGCCGTCGCCTACGCGCACCGCACCGGGCTGGTCTGAGGTCAGGCCTCCGGCTGCCAGGTCCGGGTGGGGCCTGCGGCGACCTCGTGGACGAACCGCCCGGTGGCCGAGAGGTCGGGGGTCAGGACGAGGCGCCAGGCCGCCGGGTCGACCGGCGCCGAACCGGGGTCGATGCCGTTGGTCAGCAGCCAGTGCCGGGACCGGGCCTGCTCACTCCGCCACGCACGGCGGTTGAGCCACCACGACACCCACAGCACCCCGCCCGCGGCGAGTCCGCTCAGCAGCAACCAGAACAGCACCCGCACAGCTTGGCCGTCGCACCGTCGCCGTGGGTGAACGCGGTGTGAACACCGCCCCGCCCGCGGAAGGAACTCCTTCCGCGGGCCAGGGGGTCAGAGGTCGCGACCGGCGCCTTCGGAGGGGAGCGCGGTGAGGAACCGGGGGGCGCGCAGACCCTGCTCGGCGAACGCGGCGGCCACGGCCTCCGCGACGGCCTGCACGCGCCCGGCCGCGACGAGCGCGATCGCGGACCCGCCGAAACCGCCGCCGGTCATGCGGGCGCCGAGGGCGCCGTGGGCGCGGGCGACGTCGACGGTGAGGTCGAGTTCGCGGCAGGAGACCTCGTAGTCGTCGCGCAGGGAGTCGTGCGACGCGTTCAGCAGGTCACCGATCTCGCCGGCCCGCCCCTCGTGCAGGAGTTCCGCCGTGCGGCGCACCCGGTCGATCTCGGTGACGGCGTGCTTCACCCGGCGGCGCAGCACGTCACCGTCAGGTTCGGAGCCGACGCGCTCGAGCGCGGCGCCCAGCTCGGCGGGGTCGACCTCGCGCAGCGTGGGGACGCCGAGGAGTTCCGCCGCGTGCTCGACGTTGGCGCGGCGCTTGCCGTACTCACCGCCCGCGTGGGAGTGCTCGGCGCGGGTGTCGACGACGAGCAGCGCGAGCCCCGCCCCGGCGAGGTCGAGGGCGACCTGGGAGACGGTGTCGTCGCGGGTGTCGAGCAGGATCGCGCCGCCCTCGTGGCAGCGCAGCGACGCGGCCTGGTCCATCCCGCCGGTGTTCGCGCCGGCCACGACGTTCTCGGCCAGCATGCAGGCGCCGGCCAGTGCGGCCCGTCCCGCGTCGTCCAGCGGGGCCCCGATCAGGTCCCCGAGCGCCACCGCGACGGCGCACTCCAGCGCGGCCGAGGACGACAACCCCGAACCGTAGGGGACGTGGCCGTCGACCAGGGCGTCGAAACCCCCGGTCAGCAGGTCCCCGGCGAACTCCTTCTGCGCCAGCGCCCACGGGACCCCGGCGACGTAGGCCGCCCAGCCCTGCGGGGACCCGGCGCCGACCTCGGCGAGCGGGAGCTCGACGACGGTGTCCTCCTGCCGGGAACGCAGCCGGACGACGCCGTCGGTCCGCGGACGCAGCGCGACGAAGGTGCGGTGCGGCAGGGCCAGCGGCAGGCACAGACCACCGGTGTAGTCGACGTGCTCGCCGATGAGGTTCACCCGGCCCGGGGCGGACCAGACGCCCTCGGGCTCCTCGCCGAAGACGTCGCGGAACTCCTTGGCCAGGGCGGTCGCCGTGCTCGGGCGGTCGGCGGCGTCGAAGAACTCAGGGGTGCTCATCGGGAAACCTCACGGAGTCGGGCCGCCACCTTCTCGGGCGTCGTGTCGTTGATCCAGGCCGCCATCGCCGATTCGGACCCGGCGAGGAACTTCACCTTCGAGGGGCCGCGCAGCACGCTGAAGACCTGCAGGTGCAGGCGCATCTCGTCGCGCCCCTCGCTCGCGGGAGCCTGGTACCAGCCCGCGATGTAGGGCAGCGGGTGGTCGTCGGGGTAGTAGCGGTCGAGCCGACCCAGCAGGTCGAGGTACGCGGCGACCAGGTCGTCGCGTTCCTCCTCGGTCAGGGCCGGGAGGTCGGGGACGTCGCGGTGCGGTGCGAGGTGGACCTCGACGGGCCAGCGGGCCGCGGCGGGGACGTAGGCGGTGAAGTGCTCGGTCTCGAACACGACCCGCGACCCGGCGCGACGTTCGGCGTCGAGGACGTCGCGGAACAGGTTGCCGCCGGTGGCCGCGCGGTGCTCGCGGGCCCGGCGCAGCATGGTCTCCATCTTCGGCGCCAGGTAGGGGTAGCCGTAGATCTGACCGTGCGGGTGCGGCAGCGTGACGCCGATCTCCTCGCCGCGGTTCTCGAAGACGAACACCTGCTCGACGCCCTCGGTCGCGTTGAGGGCCTCGGTGCGGTCGATCCACGCCTCGAGGACCGTGCGCGCCCGGCGCGGGTCGAGGGTGCCGAACGAGCCGTGGGTGTCGGAGCTGAAGCAGACGACCTCGCAGCGTCCGGCCGCCGGACGGGTCGGCCACAGGGCCTCCCCGTCGAGGAACCCGCTCTCGCCGCCGATCCGGTTGGAGAACGACGGGAACCGGTTCTCGAAGGCGACGACGTCGTAGCTGGAGTCGGCGATCTCGGTGGGGAAACCACCGGGCACGGTGGGGGCCAACGGGTCCTGGTCCGGCGGGGGCATGAGGGTGCGGTCGTTGCGGTGGGAGGCCATCGCGATCCAGTCACCCGTCAGGGGGTCGAAACGCACCTGGGAACCGCCGCGCACGGTCTCCTCGGCGGGGGGCAGGGGCCGGTGGTCGACGGCGTCGCGCACCCGTTCCCCCGACAACCACGGTTCGGTGTCGTCGAAGTAGATGAGTTCGCGTCCGTCGGCCATCGTGGTCGACGTCTTGCGGAACGGGTGGCTCACTGGTCCTCCTCCTGGGGGATGCCGGCGATCACGAGTTCGCCGACGAGTTCTGAGATGACGGGACGGGCCGAGGGGTCCAGGGTGTCGTCGGTGACGAGGACGTCGACCGCGGAGAGCGCGGCGAACGACGTCAGACCGACGACCCCCCACTTCGAGGCGTCGGCGACGACCACCACCCGTGCGGCGCAGTCCATCAGCGCCCGGTTGGTGTCGGCCTCGGTCAGGTTCGGGGTGCTCAGGCCGGCCGCGGCGTCGAGGCCGTGCACCCCCAGGAACAGCACGTCGACGTGCAACCCGCGCAGACCCGCGCGGGCGACGGGGCCGACGAGCGCGTCGGAGGGGGTGCGGGTGCCGCCGGACAGGATGACCGTGCGGGAGTGGTCGGCCGGGTCGTGCAGCAGGTCGGCCACCCGCGGGGAGTTCGTCACGACGGTGAGGTCGGAGACGTCACGCAGTTCGCGGGCGACCTCGGCCGTCGTCGTCCCCGCCGACAGCCCCACCGAGGCGCCGTCGGGCACGAGGTCGGCGGCGGCCCGGGCGATGGCCCGCTTCGCGTCCGGCCGCAGGTTCGACTTGGCCGCGAAACCCGGTTCCTCGCTGGTCCGGCCGATCGCGGCGGCGCCGCCGTGCACGCGGGCGACGAGCCCGCGCCGCGACAGCTCCCCGATGTCGCGGCGCACCGTCATCTCCGAGACGCCGAGGCGTTCGACGAGGTCCGCCACCCGGACGCCGCCGTGGGTGCGGACGGCGTCGAGGATGAGTTCCTGGCGCTGGTGGGCGAGCACTCAGTCCTCCCGCGCGGTTTCCCGGACCACGGCGCTCTGGCCGGGTTCGAGGTGCAGGACCTCGACCTCGACCTCGCCGACGAGGTCGAAACCCCGGACGGCGACCGTCGCGTCCTCCTCGCCGTGGTTCAGCGCGAACAACCAGCTGCCGTCCGCGGAGGACCGGCGGACGACGTCGACGGGCCCGCTGGCCTCGGCGACGGGCGTGACCCCGGCCGCGGTGCAGACGGTCCGCAGCAGCCCGGCGAGGGCTTCGTCGTCGAGGGAGGTGCCCAGGTACCAGGCGTGCGCGCCCGAGGGCAGGTCGCGACGGGTCAGGGCGGGGCAACCCGCGGCGGCGCCGTCGGCGTAGCGGACCAGGACCTCGGTGTCGTCGTGCGCGCTCGCGATCTCGGCCCAGACGTCACCGACGGTGCCGTCGTCGAGTTCACCGGCGACCCCGTCGGAGAGCGGGTGGAACTCCTCGACCCGGACGCCGAGCAGGTCCCGGAACGCCCCGGGGTAGCCACCGAGGCGGACCCGGACGGAGTCGTCGACGATCCCGGAGAAGTAGGTGACCAGGACGTGGGTCCCGGACTCCGCGGCCGCGGTCACGGCGGCCGCCGTGGTGTCGTCGCACAGGTAGAGCGTGGGGACGACGAGGACCCGGTAGCCCGAGAGCACCGCGGCGAGGTCGTCGGGGTGCGCGGTCACGGGGACGACGTCGGCCCCCGTGTGGGCCGCCCGGAGCAACCCGTGGACCCGCAGGGCGAGGTCCGCGTGCCCGACCCGCTGCGAGGGCAGGGTCGGCGACTCCATGGCCCAGGCGTTCTGCCAGTCGACGAGGATCGCCACGTCGTTGGTCACGGTGGAGTCGCGCAGTTCCCCGAGCCGGCCCAGGACGGCACCGAGCTCGACGACCTCGCGGAACCGTTCGCTGTCCTCGCCCGCGTGCGGGACGAGGGCCGAGTGCCACTGCTCGGCCCCGCCCGCGGACTGGCGCCACTGGAAGAAGCAGATCCCGTCCGCACCGCGGGCGACGTGGGACAGGCTGTCCTGCAGCATCTCCCCGGCGGCCTTGGCGACGTTCACCGGCTGCCAGTTCACGGCCGAGGTCGAGTGCTCCATGAGCAGCCACGGGTTCCCCGACGCCGCGCCGCGGGTCAGGTCGGCGGCGTAGGCGAGTTCCCCGCGCGGGTCGTCGTAGGCGCCGTGGACCAGGTAGTGGTCGTTGGAGACGACGTCCTGCTCGCGCGCCCAGCGCCCGTAGTCCAGCGGGTTGAGCTGGGAACCGACCATGAAGTTGGTCGTGACGGGGACGTCCGGCGTGATCTGGCGCAGGACCTCCTTCTCGGCGAGGTGCTGGCCGAGGAGTTCGTCGGAGCAGAACCGGGCGAAGTCCAGGGCCTGGGCCGGGTTGGGGAAGGAGGAGGTGTGCGCGGGGACCTGGACCTGATCGAGGGAGGTGTAGTGCTGGCTCCAGAACGCCGTCGCCCAGGCCGCGTTCAGCGCGGCGACGTCGGCGTAGCGGGTGGCGAGCCAGCCCCGGAACGCCGTCGCGCTGACGGCGCAGTAGCACCGGGCGTTGTGGCAGCCGAGTTCGTTGCTGACGTGCCACAACCGCAGCGCCGGGTGCTCGCCGTAGCGCTCGGCCAGCGCCCGCACCAGCTTCAGCGACCGTTCGCGGTAGACCGGCGAGCTGGGGCACCAGCTCTGCCGGCTGCCGAAGGTGACGCGACGGCCGTCGGCGTCCACCGGGAGCACCTCGGGGTGCTGCTGGGTCAGCCAGGCCGGGGGAGAGGCCGTGGCGGTCGCCAGGGAGACGCCGATCCCGCCGGCGTGCAGGTCGTCGAGGACGTCGTCGAACCAGTCGAAGTCGAAGCGGTCCGGTTCGGGCTCGAGCAGGCCCCAGGAGAAGATGCCGACCGAGACGAGGTTCACCCCGGCCTCCCGCATGAGCCGCACGTCCTCGGCGCGGACCTCGGCGGGCCACTGCTCGGGGTTGTAGTCGGACCCGAACACCAGCCCGGACGGTCCCTCGCTCCATCGCTTCACCCGCCGAGGATGCCCGCCCGCTCGACCCCGGGTCAACCAGAACCGCACACAACCGCACACGAGCCTCCGTGTGGGGGACGGGGGTGGGGGGGACGGGGCGGCACCCGGCGGCTGGCAGGATGGAGTCATGTCCGTCATGGCAGGTACGCGCCCGCGACTGCTGTCGGGGATGCAGCCGACCTCAGGGTCGCTCCACCTCGGCAACTACCTCGGTGCCCTCAAGCAGTGGGTGGCCCTGCAGGAGACCCACGACGCGCTCTACTGCGTCGTCGACCTGCACGCCCTCACCGTCGGGCCGGACCCGGCCGCGCTGCGCGAGCGGACCCGCTGGACGGCCGCCCAGTACATCGCCGCGGGCGTCGACCCCGAACGCTCGGCCCTCTTCGTCCAGAGCCACGTCCCCGCCCACGCCCAGCTCGCCTGGGTGCTGTCGTGCATCACCGGTTTCGGCGAGGCCGGGCGGATGACGCAGTTCAAGGACAAGTCGGCCAAGCAGGGCTCCGACAGCACCACCGTCGGGCTGTTCACCTACCCGGTCCTCATGGCCGCGGACATCCTGCTCTACCAGGCCGCGGAGGTCCCCGTCGGTGAGGACCAGCGCCAGCACCTGGAGCTGACCCGCAACCTGGCCCAGCGCTTCAACTCCCGCTTCGGCGAGACGTTCACCGTGCCGGAACCCTTCATCCCGAAGGAGACCGCGAAGATCTTCGACCTGCAGGAACCCGGCGCGAAGATGAGCAAGTCCTCGTCCTCGCCCAACGGGATCGTCGACGTCATGGACGACCCCAAGGTCACCGCGAAGAAGATCCGCTCCGCCGTCACCGACACCGGCCGCGAGGTCCTCTTCGACCCCGTCGAGAAGGCCGGCGTCTCCAACCTGCTCTCGATCCACTCCGCCCTGTCCGGGAAGTCGATCCCCGAGCTCGAGGCCGACTTCGCCGGCCGCGGCTACGGCGACCTCAAGAAGGAGCTGGCCGAGGTCGTCACCGACGTGCTGGGCCCGGTCCGGACCCGCGCGCAGGAGCTCATGGCCGACGCCGGCGCCCTCGACGAACTGCTCGCCTCCGGCGCTGCGCGCGCGAACGAGATCGCCGAGGACACGCTGGCCACGGTCTACGACCGGGTCGGCCTGGTGGGTCGGCGCCGGTGAGCGGATCAGCACGGGACGACGCAGCGCAGCGTGGTGACGTGGCGACCATCGGGGTCTCGATCCCCGTCCCCGCACCGCACGCCGCCGAGCTGACGGCCTGGCGGGAGAAGTTCGGGGACCCCCTCGCGCACGCCATCCCGCCGCACATCACGCTGCTGCCGCCCTTCGAGCTCTCCTGCACCGACCTCGACGCCGCCCGCGACCACCTCGCGTCGACCGCCGCCACCGGCGCCCCCTTCGAGGTGCACCTGCGGGGCACCGCGACCTTCCGCCCCGTCTCGCCCGTCGTCTTCGTCCAGCTCGCCCGCGGCATCTCCGAGTGCGAACTGCTCCAGGCCGCGATCCGCACCGGCCCGCTGCGCCACGAGATCGCCTTCCCCTTCCACCCTCACGTCACCGTCGCCCACGACGTCGAGGAGTCCTCCCTCGACCGCGCCGAACTCGTGCTGCGCGACTGGGAGGCGACCTTCACCGTGAAGGGGTTCAGCCTCTACGAGCACGGCGCCGACGGCGTCTGGCGCCCGCGCGAGGACTTCACCTTCCCGCAGTAGGGCCCTTCCGCTGCGACTCGTGTTGCGCGAGCGGGTGGTGACCACCACCGTGAGGGGGTTCAGCCTCCCCGAGGACGGCGCCGGTGGCGTGCGGCCGCTGCGGGAGGACGTCACGTCCCAGCAGTGAGGGGTCCCTCCCGGTGAGCGGCGCTGTCGATCAGGCCAAGAGCGCGGTCAGCACCGTCCAGCGGTCGCTGCCGGCGCGGGTCTACAAGAAGTACGGCGACGCCCGGGGGAACGTGCTGGCGGGCGGGATCGCGTACTTCGCGTTCTTCTCCATCTTCCCGGCGCTCGCGGTCGCGCTGACGGTCATCGGGCTCGTGATGACCGGGGTGCCGGAGTTCCGGGACTTCATCACCTCGAACCTCGTGAGCGGGCTCGACAGCTACCTCCCGGGGCTCATCCACACCGGGACCGCCGAGGCCGCCGCGGCGACGCCGGGCGGGGCCAAGGGCATCTACATCGACGACTACCTCTCCGGCAGTGCCCTGACCTGGGGTCTGGTCATCTCGACCGTGACGGCCCTCTTCACCGGTCTCGGCTGGATCGACGGCATGCGCCAGGGGGTCCGGGCCATCTACGGCGAGGACTCCGGCGGAGGCAACTTCCTGATCGTGAAGTTGCGCGACCTCGGGGGCATGGTCGTCATCGGGTTCGGCGTCCTGCTCTCCGTCGTCTCCGTCGTCGGCACGAACGGCGCGGGCGGGGTGCTCCTCGACGCGTTCGGTTTCGAACCCTCGACGTGGTCGCGCTGGCTGCTTGCGATCGTGGGTTTCGTGGTCTCCCTCGCGATCGACACCCTGACCTTCCTCGCGGTGTTCCGGATCCTGCCCGGGGCGAACCTCCCCCTGCGTGACCTGGTGCAGGGCGCGGTGATCGGCGGGGTCGGGATCGGTCTGCTCAAGCAGTTCGGGACGGCCATCGCGGGACGCAGCGCTTCCGGTAACGCGTTCCTCGGGGCGGCCGCGACGTTCGTCGTGCTGCTCGTCCTCATGCAGCTGATCGCCCGGGTCGTCCTGCTCGCCGCGGCCTGGGCCGCGACCGTGGCCGAGGACAAGGGTTCCCTGCACCCGGACCTGATGGCGCAGGCGCGTCTGCAGGTCCCGCTCGGCCCGGAGGCACCGGAGGCACCGGCCGGCCACAAGGGCCGGATGCCCTTCGTCTCCGGTCTCGTCGTCGGGGCGATCGGGGCCACCGCCCTCAAGGTCGTGCGCCGGGGGCGCTGACCGGGTGGGATGATCGGGACGTGGTCCTGTCCAAGCGTTCCAGCTGGTTCCTCGTCCTCTTCGGCGTCTGGAGCTGGATCATCTGGCCCACGTTCCTCAAGAACATCTGGGCGGACCCGCGGTCCTTCGACGACGGTGCCCAGCCGTTCTTCCTCGTCCACCTGGTGCTCGTCGTGGTGAGCCTGGTGCTGGGCACGGCCATCGGTGCGCTGGGCGTCCGGGGCCTGCGAGGATCGGCCCGCCCCGTCCGCGCGGACCGCTGACCCCTGGAGGAGCCGTGCCGAGCCCGAGCGCCCCGACCCTGGACTCCGTCGCCGCGCGTGCGGGCGTCTCGCGGGCGACCGCCGGGCGGGTGCTGGCGGGCTACGCCCGGGTCAGCGACGCGGCGCGCGAGGCCGTCCTGCGCGCGGCGTCGGAGCTGTCCTACGTGCCCAACCAGGCGGCGCGGTCGCTGGTGACCCGGCGCAGCGGGTCGGTGGCCCTGGTCGTCGTCGAGCCCGTCGAGCGGTTCTTCGCCGACTCCTACTTCCCCCTCGTGCTCAGCGGGGCCCAGGCCCAGCTCGCCGAGCGCGAGGTGCAGCTCGTCCTGGTGGTGCTCTCGACCCAGCGCGAGCGCGAACGCTTCGAGCGCTACGCCCGTGGCGGCCACGTCGACGGGGCGATCCTCGTCTCGGTGCACGGGCCGGACCCGCTGCCGCAGCACCTGCGCGACGCCGGCATCCCGGTGGTGATGTCCGGGCGCCCCTACGACGAGACGTCCACCGTGCCGTTCGTCTCGGCCGACAACGTCGCCGGGGCCCGGTCGGCGACCCGCCACCTGATCGAGCGCGGCTGCCGACGGATCGTGACGGTCGCGGGCCCGATGGACATGCGGGTGGGTCAGGAACGGCTGGAGGGTTTCCGGGCGGAGCTGCGCGCCCAGCGACGCCGCTTCAGCGCCGGGCTGGCCGCGGTGGGGGACTTCACCGTGGAGGGCGGTCGCGCCGCGACGGAGGGGCTGCTCGCCCGCTGGCCCGACCTCGACGGCGTGTTCGCGGCCAACGACCTCATGGCCGCGGGTGTCCTGCAGGCGCTGGCGGCGGCGGACCGCGCGGTTCCGGGGCAGGTGCGCGTCGTCGGGTTCGACGACGCCCCCCTGGCGGCCGCGGCGACACCGCCGCTGACGACGGTCCGTCAGCCGGTGGTGGAGATGGGGCGCGAACTGGCCCGGATGCTGCTGGCCCTCGTCGACGGCGAGCCCGAGGTCGGGGACGTCATCGCCCCGACGGAACTCGTCGAACGCGCCACGTCCTGAGGCGTTGACACCGGGTACCTCCTGGGTACAACCTGTGGGGACCCCTGAGAGCGCTCTCACGGATTCCCGGCTCACCTTTGAGAGCGCTCTCACGGACCCGCGATCACCGTCGATCCGCCGACCCGGCGAGGCCCGAGGAGTTCCCCCATGTCCACTGTCCGCGCGAAGACCCTCGCCGCCCTGGCGACGACCATCACCGGTGCCCTGCTGGTCACCTCCTGCAGCACCGCCCAGTCCGGTTCCGGTGACCAGGCCGCCGCCGACGGGGGGAAGGCCGTCACCGTCAGCCTCTTCGGGACCTTCGGCTACGAGGAGGCGGGGCTCTTCGACGAGTACGAGAAGCTCAACCCCGGCGTCACGATCCAGTACGAGTCCACCCAGGGCGAGAACAACTACTGGCCCGCCCTGCAGACCAAGCTCGCCTCCGGCAACGGCGCCGCCGACGTCCAGGGCATCGAGGTCGGTCGCATCGCCGACGTCGTCGCCAACCAGGGCGACAAGTGGACCGACCTCACCTCCACCCCGGCGGGGGAGCAGATCCCCAACTACCTGGACTGGAAGTCGGCCGCGGCCACCACGAAGGACGGGAAGGTCCTCGCCCTCGGCACCGACATCGGCCCGATGGGCCTGTGCTACCGCAGCGACCTGCTGGGGCAGGCCGGCCTGCCGACCGACCCCGCGCAGCTCGCCGCCCGGATGGGCAGCTGGGACGACTACCTGGCCCTGGGTCGGGAGTTCAAGGGCAAGGCGCCCGCGGGAACCGCCTGGATGGACTCCGCGGGCGGGTTCTACAACGCGATCGTCTCCACCGAGCAGGAGATCTACTACGACGGTTCCGGGAAACTCGTCTGGGACAGCAACCCCGCGGTCAAGAAGGCCTTCGACACCGCCGCCACCGCCGCCGACGAGGACCTGACGGCGAAGCTGGAGCAGTTCGAGGACCCGGCCTGGGACAAGGGTTTCGGCGGCGGCGCGTTCGCCACCATCGCCTGCCCCGCCTGGATGGTCGGCTACATCAAGGGCAAGGCCGGCGACGCCGGTTCCGGCAAGTGGAACATCACCTCCCTGCCCGGCGGGGCCGGCGGGAACTGGGGTGGTTCCTACCTGGGCATCCCCAAGTCCGCCAAGCACCCCGAGGAGGCGGCCAAGCTCGTCAAGTGGCTGACCGACCCCGAGCAGCAGGCCAAGGTGTTCGAGGTCGGCGGGAACTTCCCGTCCAACACCGGTGCCATCGACCTCGTCGCGGACACCACCGACGACTACTTCCAGGGTGCCCCGATCGGACAGATCTTCTCCGGTGCGGCCAAGGCCGCCCCCACCCAGGTCCTCGGTGAGGAGGACGCCGTCGTGAAGTCCTCCCTCGTGCAGTCGCTGCTGTCGGTGGAGACCAACGGCGTCAGCCCGGCCGACGCCTGGAACGCCGCCTCGAAGGACCTCGCGAACCAGATCAGCTGAGACCGACCGGGGCGGCCGCCACCCGCGGCCGCCCCGGACCGCCCCGACCTCGCGAGGAGAACCGTGAGCACACCGAGCACGACCGCACCCCCGGCCCCCTCCGGGCCGGGCGCGCGCACGGCCGTCGAACCGCACCTGAGCCTGCGGTCGCGGTTGTTCCGCTTCGAGGGCGTCGCCGCCCCCTACGCCTACATCGCCCCGTTCTTCCTGCTGTTCCTCGCGTTCGGGCTGTTCCCGCTCGTCTACACGATGTGGATCAGCTTCCACTCCTACGAACTGGGTTCGCAGCCGGAGTGGACGGGCCTGGACAACTACACCTGGCTGTTCACGAACCCGAAGTTCTACAACGCGCTGCTGAAGACGATCACCATCGGGATCCTCTCCACCGTGCCGCAACTGCTGCTGGCCCTCGGGCTCGCGCACCTGCTGAACTACCGGATGCGGGGCCGGAACTTCTTCCGGGTCTCGATGATCATGCCGTACGCGACCTCGGTCGCCGCCTCCACGCTGGTGTTCGCCCAGATCTTCGGGCGCGACAACGGCCTGGCGAACTGGATCCTCTCCCTCGTCGGACTCGACGGGCTGGACTGGCGCAACGGCGACCTCAGCGCCCAGATCGCCATCGCCGTCATCGTCACCTGGCGCTGGACGGGGTACAACGCCCTGATCTACCTGGCCGGGATGCAGTCCATCTCCGCCGACCTCTACGAGGCCGCGGCCCTGGACGGGGCCAACCGGTGGCAGCAGTTCCTGCACGTCACCCTGCCCGGGCTGCGCCCCACGATCCTGTTCACCGTGGTGGTCTCCACGATCGGGGCCACCCAGTTGTTCGGCGAGCCACTGCTGTTCGGCGGGGTCGACGGGGGAGCCCTGAACCAGTACCAGACGCTGGGGTTGTTCATGTACCAGCAGGGCTGGGGGTTCGGCGCCCTGGGCCGGGCCGCCACCGTGGCCTGGGTGACCTTCGTCCTCATCATCGTCCTCGTCCTGATCAACACCGCGCTGGCCCGGTGGCGCGACCGTGACCCCGAAGGAGCCCGGCGATGAGCGCGACCACCGTCCGCGAGGCCGCCCTCGCCGCACCGCAACCCTCCCCGGGACGGGCCCGGCGCTACCGCGCGCCCGACGCCGCGGGTCCGCTGACCTACGTGCTGCTGGGCGTGACCGCGCTGATCTTCATCGTGCCCTTCTACTACATGATCGTCGCGGCCAGCCGGCCGATGGCGGAGATGAACCAGTCGCCGCCGCCGTTCCTGCCCGGTCCGGACCTCTGGCAGAACATCACCACCGCCGTGCAGCAGCAGGCGATCGGCCTGTCGATCGTGAACTCCCTGCTCGTCTCCGGGGTCACCACGATCGGGACGCTGCTGTTCTGCACCCTCGCCGGTTTCGCCTTCGCGAAGCTCCGGTTCCGCGGCAGGAACGCGCTGTTCGCGATCACCATCGGCACCCTGATGATCCCGCCGTCGCTGGGCGTCGTGCCGCTGTACAAGATCATGTCGGACTGGGGTCTGGCCGGTCGTCTGGAATCGGTGATCCTGCCCTCGCTGGTCACCGCCTTCGGGGTGTTCTTCATGCGCCAGTACCTCGTCCAGACCATGCCGGACGAACTCCTCGAGGCCGCCCGGGTCGACGGCGCCTCCACGACCCGGACGTTCGTCGCCATCGTGCTGCCCATCGCCCGCCCGGGCATGGCCGTGCTGGGGATGCTGACGTTCATGACGTCCTGGAACGACTTCTTCTGGCCCGTCATCGCCCTGAACTCCACGATGCCCACCGTCCAGGTCGCGCTGAACAACCTCGGCAGCGGCTACGTCCCCGACACCTCGATCATCATGGCGGGGACGCTCGTCGGCACCCTGCCGGTCATCGTGGTGTTCCTGCTGCTCGGTCGTCAGATCGTCGGCGGGATCATCGCCGGAGCCGTCAAGGGCTGACCGCCCCTCCATCCCCGCCCACCTCCAGGAAGGCCCCCGTGACCACCACCGAGGAACGCCCCACCACCGCCGGCACCGAACGGGGTTTCCCCCCCGGGTTCGTCTGGGGCACCGCCACCGCGTCCTACCAGGTCGAGGGGGCCGTCGCTGAGGACGGCCGGACGCCGTCGATCTGGGACACCTTCAGCCACACCCCCGGCCGGGTGGCCGGCGGGGACACCGGGGACGTCGCCGACGACCACTACCACCGCTTCCGCGAGGACATCGCGATCATGAAGCAGCTCGGGATGGCCTCCTACCGCTTCTCCGTGGCCTGGCCGCGCATCACCCCGCAGGTGGACGCCGAGGGACTCGGCCCCGTCAACGAGGCCGGGCTCGCGTTCTACTCGACCCTGGTCGACGAACTCCTCGCCGCGGGGATCGAACCCGCCGTCACCCTGTACCACTGGGACCTGCCGCAGGCGCTGGAGGACGCCGGCGGCTGGACCTCGCGCCGGACCGCCGAACGCTTCGCGGAGTACGCCGAGGTCGTCGCGGGGGCGCTGGGGGACCGGGTGCGGACCTTCATCACCCTCAACGAACCCTGGTGCTCGGCCTACCTCGGCTACGCCTCCGGCGTGCACGCCCCGGGACGCACCGAACCCGCCGCCGCGCTGGCCGCGGTGCACCACCTGAACCTCGCCCACGGCCTCGGGGCCGCCGCGGTGCGCCGGGCCGCCCCCGGGGCGCGTGTCGCCCTCACCCTGAACCTGGCCTGGGTCCGGACCGAGGGCTCGCGCCGGGCCGACGCCGACGCCGTGCGCCGCGTCGACGGCCTGCAGAACCGGGTGTTCCTGGACCCCGTGCTGCGGGGCCGCTACCCGGCCGACGTGCTGCTCGACACCGCGTCGGTCACCGACTGGTCCTTCGTGCGCGAGGGCGACCTCGCGCTCATCCACCAGCCGCTGGACGTGCTGGGCGTCAACTACTACAGCCCGACCGTCGTGCAGGCCTGGGACGGGAGCTCGCCCCGGGCCGAGAACGACGGGCACGGCGCCAGCACGCACAGCCCGTGGGTGGCCGCCGGGGACGTCGAGTTCCCCGAGCTGCCCGGGGAGAAGACGGCCATGGGCTGGAGCGTCGACCCGCGCGGCCTGACGGAACTGCTGCTGCGCCTGCACCGCGAGCACCCGGGTCTGGAACTGCTGGTCACCGAGAACGGGGCCGCCTACGACGACGAGGTCGTGGACGGGCGGGTCCACGACGTCGAGCGCACCCGCTACCTGCGCGACCACCTCGCGGCCGTGCTCGACGCCGTGGCGGCGGGTGCCCCCGTCACCGGTTACTACCTGTGGTCCTTCCTGGACAACTTCGAGTGGGGCTACGGGTTCTCGAAGCGGTTCGGCGTCGTCCACGTCGACTACGCGACGCAGGTGCGCACGGTCAAGGACAGCGCCCGCTGGTACGCCGCGGTCGTGCGCCGCAACGCGGTGCCGACCGCGGCCGGCTGAGCCGGGACCCCGCGGGACCTCAGAGGGTGACGGTGGTTCCCAGCGGGACGGTCTCCAGGGGCAGCCCGCCCAGGTCACCGATGAACTGGGCGGTGCTGTGCTGACCGGTCTCGGACAGCATGAGGTCGTGGATCTGGATGGCGCGCTGCGGCTTCACGGCCCGCAGGTAGTCGACGCCCTCGCCGACCTTCGACCACGGGCCGCTGGTGGGGAGCAGCAGCGTCTTCACCGGGACGTTCGGCACCTCGTAGGCGTCGCCGGGGTGGAAGACGTCGCCGTCGACGAGGAAGGCGACGTTCTCCATGACCGGCACGTCCGCGTGGATGACGGCGTGCTGCCCGCCGAACACGGTGACCTCGAAACCCGCCGCCGTGAAGGTGTCGCCGGCGGAGACGACCCGGACGCGGTCGTCGCCGACGAACTCGCGCACGCTGGCCGGGCCGAACACGGGCAGCTCGGGACGGGCGGCGAGCGCCGTCTTCAGGGCGTCCGCGTCGACGTGGTCGGGGTGGTCGTGGGTGTAGAGCACCGCGTCGGCGGCCGCGAGGAGTTCCGGGGTGTTCGGGGTGTAGGCACCCGGGTCGATGAGCAGCGCGGAGCCGTCCTTGCCGAGGACGACCGTGGCGTGGGTGTGCTTGGTGAGCTCCATGCCCGAAACCTACAGCACAACCTGTTCAGGTTGTACTGAAGACCTGAGGTAGCCTCGAGGCCATGAACCCCGACGTGGAGGACCTCGCCCACGACCTCCGGCTCGTCACCGGGGCCCTCATCCGCTCCGTCGAGGGCGGGAACACGTTGCCGCCCATCACCGGTGCCGTCCTCGGTCTGCTCGCCCGGCAGGGAGCGATGACGTCCTCCGACCTCGCGGCCCGGCGTCGGGTCCGGCCGCAGACGATGGCCGTCACGGTCAAGGAACTCCTCGAGGCGGGGTACCTGACGACGACCCCGCACCCCGTCGACGGCCGCAAGATCCTCCTCGACCTCACCGGGCAGGGGCGGGCGGCGGTCCTCGCCGACCGCGACGGCCGGGTGCGCCGGATCGCCGACGGGCTGGCGGCCGGGCTGCCCCCCGCCGACCTGGAGGCGCTGGCCCGTGCCGTCCCCGTGCTCGCCCGCCTCGTCGAGGACCTCGGCGGAACCCTCGACGAACCGCTGGTCGGCGCGTGAGGGCGAGCACGACCCCGCCGTTCGGCGCCCGGTTCGTCGTCCCGCTGCTCATCGGTCCCGTCCTCAACCCCGTCAACACCACCATGGTCTCGGTGGCGCTGGTCCCCATCTCCGCCGCGCTCGGGGTCGGCTCCAGCACCGTCGTCTGGCTCGTCGCCGGTCTCTACCTCGCGAGCTCCATCGCCCAGCCGACCATGGGCACGCTGGCCGACCGGTTCGGGCCACGCCGCACCTACCTGTTCGGCCTCGCGGTCGTCGTGGTCGCGGGAGTCGTGCCGCTGGTGTCGGCGACGTTCGCGGGGGTCCTCGTCTCCCGCGTCCTCATCGGGATCGGGACCTCGGCCGCCTACCCGAGCGCCATGACGATGATCCGCGACCAGTCCGCCCGCGCCGGGGTCGCGACCCCGCCGGCCCTGCTCTCGGCGGTGTCGATCGCGGCGCTCGCGACCACGGCCGTCGGTCCCGTCCTCGGGGGCTTCCTCGTCGGTTCCTTCGGCTGGCCGGCCATCTTCGTCGTCAACGTGCCGCTCGCGGGCCTCGCGCTGGTGCTGTCCTGGCTCTGGTTGCCGGGCGACGACACCCGCCCGGCCTCCCGGCTCCTCGCCGATCCCGGTCGCCTCGACGTCGTGGGCATGGCGGGTTTCGCCGTCACCACCACGGCGGTGCTGGTGTTCCTGCTCGACCTGGCCTCGGGGTACTGGTGGCTGCTGGCGGGTTCCGTCCTCGTGGGCGCGCTGACGGTCCGCTGGGAACTCCGTCGCACGGCGCCGTTCATCGACCTGCGGATGCTGCGCCGCAACGGCGCTCTCACCCGCACCTACCTGCGGATGATGCTGCTGTACTTCGGCTTCTACTCGATGACCTACGGGTACAGCCAGTGGCTGCAGGACGTGGCGGGTTTCTCCAGCGAACGTGCGGGGCTGCTCCAGCTGCCCTCCGCGGTGCTGGCGGGGCTGGCCTCGGTGCTGGTCGCCCGGAGCACCCGGTTGCGGGCGCCGCTCGTCGCGGCCGGCGTGCTCCCGACGCTGGGGGGAGCGCTCCTCGTGCTGACCGACGCGGGCTCGCCCGTGGGTTTCCTCCTCGTCGTCGCGGGCTGCTTCGGGATCGCGCAGGGACTGGCCTCGGTATCCAACCAGGCGGCGATGTACCGGCAGGCGCCGCCGGAGACGACGGGTGCCGCGTCCGGGCTGTCCCGCACGTTCGTCTACCTGGCGGCCATCGGCTCCTCCGCCCTCGTCGGTCTCGTGTTCGGGCAGCGGCCCACCGACGCCGGCCTGCACCTCATGGGCGGGGTCGTCGCGCTGTCCTGCCTCGGGGCCCTGGCGCTGGCGGTGGGGGACCGGACCCTTGCGCGGCGCACCCCTGCCGGGGTTGGGTGAGGGCAGCGCGTCGACACCGATGTCGGCGCCGGTGAGAAGGGCTCAGTCCGTGACCACGACCGACAGTTCTGCTGGTACCAGCGCACCTGCTCCGACCGGCAACCGTGCCGTGGCCTACCTCGGCCCCGGCCGGGTCGAGGTGCAGACCATCGACTACCCGACCTTCGAGCTGAAGGACGGCCCCGGGGTCAACCCCGCCAACGTCGGGCGCAAGGTCGACCACGGCGTCATCCTGAAGCTCGTCGCGACCAACATCTGCGGCTCCGACCAGCACATGGTCCGCGGGCGCACCACCGCCCCGCCGAACCTCGTCCTCGGCCACGAGATCACCGGCGAGATCGTCGAGAAGGGCCGCGACGTCGAGTTCCTCGAGGTCGGCGACCTGGTGTCCGTCCCGTTCAACATCGCCTGCGGTCGCTGCCGCAACTGCAAGGAACGCAAGACGGGCATCTGCCTCAACGTGAACCCGGACCGCCCGGGATCGGCCTACGGCTACGTCGACATGGGCGGCTGGGTCGGCGGGCAGGCCGACTACGTCCTGGTGCCCTACGCGGACTTCAACTGCCTGAAGTTCCCCGACAAGGACCAGGCGATGGAGAAGATCCTCGACCTGACCATGCTCTCCGACATCTTCCCGACCGGTTTCCACGGCGCGGTCAGCGCCGGGGTGGGGGTCGGGTCGACGGTCTACGTCGCGGGTGCCGGTCCGGTGGGCCTCGCGGCCGCCGTCGGCGCGCAGCTGCTGGGCGCGGCCGTCGTCATCGTCGCCGACCTCAACCCCGAACGGCTGGAACGGGCCCGCAGCTTCGGCTGCGAGACCGTCGACGTCTCGAAGGGGGACCCGCGGGACCAGATCGAACAGATCCTCGGCGTCCCCGAGGTCGACTCCGGCATCGACGCCGTCGGTTTCGAGGCGCGCGGCCACGGCGCCGGTTCGGGCACCGAGGCGCCCGCGACGGTGCTCAACTCGCTCATGGAGGTCACCGCGGCGGGCGGGTCGCTCGGCATCCCGGGGCTCTACGTCACGGGTGACCCGGGCGGGGTCGACGAGGCGGCCAAGAAGGGGTCGCTGTCGCTGGACCTCGGCACCGGCTGGGCGAAGTCGCTGGCCTTCACCACGGGGCAGTGCCCGGTGATGAAGTACCACCGGGGGTTGATGATGGCGATCCTGCACGACAAGGTGCAGATCGCGAAGGCCGTCGGTGCGACGGCGATCTCGTTGGACGAGGCGCCCGACGCCTACGCGAAGTTCGACGCGGGTGCGCCGCAGAAGTTCGTCATCGACCCGCACGGCATGATCAAGCGCTGACAATCTGTCCAGTGCTACGCAGGTGAACTAGGCAGACTGCCCGTCATCGGCGCGCTACGGTGTGACCACGTAGTGCGCCGATGATGGGAGCTCCACCGTGTCCTCGTTGTTCCTCGACTCCTCGGCCACCGTGCCGACCTTCCTCGAGCTGCCGGCGGCGCAGCGGGCGGCGATGGCCGCGCTGGGGTCGCGCCTGAGCGCCGACCCCGTGACCGAGCCCGAGGCCTTCGGCCGCCAGGCCCGCCTGCTGGCCCGGGAACTGCCCCAGGAGGTCGCCGAGACGCTGTGGGCCTTCGAGGAGCGCGGCTCCGACTCTGGGGTCCTCGTCCTGCGCGGCCTCGAGGTCGGCGACCTGCCGGCCACCCCCGCCGACAACACCGGCGGTGTCGGCGGTCGGACGCTGCTCGCCAAGCAGCAGGCGATCGTCAGCCACGCCCTGGGGCACATGGTCGGCTACGCCGCCGAAGGCCACGGGCACCTGCTGCAGGACATGGTCCCCAACGCCAGGCTCGCCGCGACGCAGCAGTCGCAGGGCTCCCGGGTGGAGCTCGAGGCGCACACCGAGCAGTGCTTCTCCGGCCTGCGTCCCGACTACGTCGTCCTCGGCTGCCTGCGCGGGGACGCCGACGCCGCGACCTACGCGTTCCGCGCCCTCGACCTGCTCGAGCACGTCGACCCGACCGACGTCATGGAACTCTTCCGTCCGCTCTGGACGACGCTGGTCGACGAGTCGTTCGCCGACTTCCTCGACACCCGCGAGGTCCGCGGCCCGTTCTCGATCCTCACCGGTGACGTCGACGACCCGACGATGCTCGTGGACCAGGACCTCATGCACGGCATCACCAAGCGCGCGCAGGCGCTGCTCGAACGGGTCCTGGAGATCTACGTCGCGCACCGGCACGCCGTCGTCCTGCAGCCCGGTGACGTGCTGATGCTCGACAACCTGCGCGCGATGCACGGTCGCTCGCCGTTCACCCCCCGCTTCGACGGGACCGACCGCTTCATCAGCCGGGGTTTCGTCGTCCGCGACCTGCGTCGCTCGCGCTTCGCCCGCCCCGGCGGCCACCGCGTCGTGCAGGCCAGCTTCTCCTGACGACTCCTGGGAGATTTTCCACTCTTCCGGAGGCCGCGAAGGGTGGAAAGTCTCCCAGGAGTTGGGAGGGGGAGGTCAGGGGAGGAGGACGATCTTGCCGCGGGTGTGCCGGTGTTCCAGCTCGGTGAACGCGGCGCCCACCTCCTCCAGGGGGTAGCTCGCGGCGATCTCCACCTCGAGCTTCCCGGTGGCGACGAGTTCGGCGATCTCGCCGAGGATGCCCGTCGTCGTGGCGCCCTCGCTGCCCTCGGCCTTGACGCCGAGTTCCGCGGCCAGGGCGAAGGAGATGATCGTCTCGATGCGGTGCTTCGGGATCCCCAGGTCGACGGCGAGCTGGACGTAGTCGGGACCGAAGAGGTCGATGAAGGCGTCGGGGACGTCCTCCTCCAGACGCTCGGCCAGACCCTCCCCGTACTCCACGGGTTCGGCGCCGTGGGTGCGCAACCAGTCGGCGTTGGCCGGGCCCGCGATCCCCAGGACCTTCGCGCCGCGGCGGGTGAGGAGCTGCACGACGAGCGATCCGACCCCGCCGGCCGCCGCGGAGACCGCCACCGTCTCACCCGGCTGCGGGTCCACGGCGCGCACCGCGGCGAAGGCCGTCACCCCGGCCACGTAGAGGGAACCCGCGACCTCCCAGCTCAGCCCGGCGGGTTTGGGGATCAGCTGGTCACCGGGCACGAGGACGTGGCTCGCCTGGCTGGAACGGGCCCAGGACCAGCCCATGACCTCCTCGCCGAGCGACCAGGTCGCGTCCGGGCCCACGGCGCTGACGACGCCGGCGAGGTCACTGCCCTGGCCGGACGGGAACGTCGCCGGGAAGAGGTCCTTCGTCGCCCCGCTGCGGATCGCGGTCTCGCCCGGGTTGATCCCAGCGGCCCGGACCTCGACGACCACCTCGCCGGGGCCGGGTTGCGGGGTCGGGAGTTCCTCGACCTGCAGGACCTCGGGTCCGCCGTAGCGGTGGAAGCGCACTGCGCGCACGGTCAACTCCTTCGTGGTCGGTGCGGAGCGGGGCTCCGCGAGGGTGCGACGGGGGTCCCCGGTCCGGGACCGGGGACGGGACGGCTCAGCGTCGTCGGGAGCGGTGACCCCTCGCGGTCCAGCCGAGGTACCCCGTCAGCGCGCCCAGGGCCGCCACCCCCACGGCGACGACCTTCGTCTCGTGGGGTTTGAAGCGTTCGGGGTCGGTGGAGCCGACGGTCGCCAGCGCCCCGATCCCGGCGGAGACGACGAGGCCGGCGACGACGCGGTTGCCGATGCGTTCGAGCCTCGCCACCAGGGGGTCCAGCTCGTCGGTGCGCAACGAGACCGAGATCCCGTCCCGGTCCAGGACGTCGAGCAGCCGGCCGAGCTGCCCGGGCAGTTCCACCCCGAGCTGGGCGACGTCCAGACCGGCCTGGCGCACCCGCTTCGCCATCGCCAGCGGGTCGAAGTGGCGGGCCACGAGCCTGCGCGCGTAGGGGTTGAGGACCCGCCCGAGCTGGAAGTCGGGGTCCAGGCTCGACCCCAGCCCCTCGGTCATCACGATCATCTTCACGACGAGGGCGAGGTTGCGCGGCAACGCCAGGTGGTGGCGACGGAGGATCTCCAGCACGTCGCGCACGATGTCGCTGACGGAGATGCGCCCCAGCGGCAGACCCTCGTAGGTCCGCAGCAGGTGCGCGCAGTCGGCGGTCAGCCGGACGCGGTCGACGCGGTGCTCGGTGACGCCGATCGTCGCGAAGGCCGCCGCGATGCGCGAGGGGTCGCGCCGGGAGAACGCCGCCAGCAACATCGCCAGCTGTTCCCGGGAGCGTTCGTCGACCTCGCCGACCATCCCGTAGTCGAGCAGCCCGATGCGTCCGGAGGGTTCGATGAGGAAGTTCCCCGGGTGCGGGTCGGCGTGGAAGAACCCGTGCTCGAAGACCATGTCGGCGAGCAGGCGCGTCGCGCGGGCGGCGAGTTCCGTCCGGTCGATGCCGTGCTCGGCGAGCGCGGCGTCGTCGTTGATCTTGACCCCGTGCAGGCGTTCGAGGGTGAGGACCCGCGACGTCGTCGTGTCCCAGTAGACCGCCGGGACCCGGATGTCGGGATCGCCCTCGAAGTTGCGGGCGAACCGTTCCGCGTTGTGGCCCTCGGCGAGGTAGTCGAGTTCGGCGCGCAGGGTGTCGGCGAAGTCCGTCGCCAGTCCGACGACGTCGTAGTCGGCCGCCACCGTCCACCGCCGCGAGGCCTGCACGGCGAGGGTGCGCAGGATCTCGAGGTCGCCCTCGACCTCCTCGACCACCCCGGGCCGACGGACCTTCACCACGACCTGCGTCCCGTCCTCCAGGACCGCGGTGTGGGCCTGCCCGATCGAGGCGCTGGCGAGCGGTTCGCGGCTGAAGTTCACGAACAGCTCCTCGGGCGGCGCCCCGAGTTCCTCCTCCACGGCGTCGCGGACCGTCTCGTAGGGGACCGGGGTGGCGCTGTCCTGCAGCTTCTCCAGCTCGTGTTGGAAGCCGGGGGAGAGCAGGTCGGGACGGGTGGAGAGGATCTGGCCGATCTTCACCGCGGTCGGTCCCAGTTCCTCCATGACGAGGCGGACGTGCGCGGCCCGGGTGTGCCGCTCGCGCTCCTGGGCGCGGCCCCCGAAGAGGTCCCAGTCGGTGCGCACCCACCGCTCGAGGCCGAGCGCGTCGATGAAGTACCCCAGACCGTGCCGGGACAGGATCCGGCTGATCTGCAGGTATCGGTCCTGGTGCCGCATTCGGTCTCTCCCCCGGGGTGGCCCTGCGCGGCACTCTACGTGGCGTCGATCGGGGGCCGACGAGGAGCTGCGCGCACCGACGACGAAGGGCCCGTCCGCAGCGGCGGACGGGCCCTTCGTCGTGCAGGTCAGAGCTTGCGCGAGATGAGCGCCTGCTTGACCTCGGCGATGGCCTTGGTGACCTGGATGCCCCGGGGGCAGGCCTCGGAGCAGTTGAAGGTGGTGCGGCAGCGCCACACCCCCTCCTTGTCGTTGAGGATCTCCAGACGCAGGTCCGAGGCGGAGTCGCGGCTGTCGAAGATGAAGCGGTGCGCGTTGACGATCGCGGCGGGCCCGAAGTACTGGCCGTCGTTCCAGAACACCGGGCAGCTCGACGTGCACGCGGCGCAGAGGATGCACTTGGTGGTGTCGTCGAAGCGTTCGCGGTCGGCCTGGGACTGGATGCGTTCCCGGGTCGGCTCGGCCCCGTTGGTGATGAGGAACGGCATGACCTCGCGGTAGGCCGCGAAGAACGGCTCCATGTCGACGATGAGGTCCTTCTCCACCGGCAGGCCCTTGATCGGCTCGATCAGGATGGGCTTGTCGATGTTCAGGTCCTTCAGCAACGTCTTGCACGCCAGCCGGTTGCGGCCGTTGATGCGCATGGCGTCGGAGCCGCAGACCCCGTGGGCGCAGGAGCGGCGGAAGGACAACCGGCCGTCCTGCTCCCACTTGACCTTGTGCAGGGCGTCGAGCACGCGGTCGGTGCCGTGCATCGTCAGGTCGTAGGACTCCCAGTGCGGTTCCGCGTCGAGGTCCGGGTCGTAGCGGCGGATCTTGACCGTCACGGAGAACGAGGGGACCTCGCCCGCCCCGCCCTGCCCCTCGACGGGCGACCGGCGGTCGCCACCGCTGCGTGCGGTCTCGGCGGACTTCGCCGGACCCGCTTCGCCGTTGGTCTCGGCGGGGCTGGTCTCGAAGGTCGACATCAGTACTTGCGCTCCATCGGCTGGTAGCGGGTCTGGACCACGGGCTTGAAGTCCAGTCGCGTCGAGTAGGAACCGTCGGCGGCGTACTCGCGGTAGACCATGGTGTGCCGCATGTAGTTCACGTCGTCGCGGTTGGGGTAGTCCTCACGGAAGTGACCGCCGCGGGACTCCTTGCGCTCCAGCGCCCCGAGGCACATGGCCTCGGCGAGGTCGAGCAGGAACCCGAGCTCGAGGCCCTCGAGCAGGTCGAGGTTGAACCGCTTGCCCTTGTCCTGCACCGAGGCGCGCGAGTAGCGCTCCTTCAGGCGGTCGATGTCGGTGAGGGCCTGCTTCAGCGTCGCCTCGGTGCGGAACACCTGGGCGTTGGCGTCCATCGTGTCCTGCAGCTCACGACGGATGTCCGAGACGCGTTCGCCCTGGGCGCGGTCGCGCATCTCCGACATCCAGTTGATGACCGGGAGTTCCGAACCGGCGGGGACGGCGATCCACTCGGCCTTCGTCGCGTACTCGGCCGCGGCGATGCCCGCGCGCTTGCCGAACACGTTGATGTCCAGCAGCGAGTTCGTGCCGAGACGGTTCGAGCCGTGCACCGAGACGCACGCGACCTCGCCGGCCGCGTAGAGGCCCGGGACGACGCGGGTGTTGTCCTGCAGCACCTCGGTGTCGACGTTGGTCGGCACCCCGCCCATGGCGTAGTGCGCCGTGGGGTAGACCGGAACGGGTTCGGTGTAGGGCTCGACCCCGAGGTAGGTGCGGGCGAACTCGGTGATGTCGGGCAGCTTCGCGTCGATGTGCGCGGGTTCGAGGTGGGTCAGGTCGAGGTAGACGTAGTCCTTGTTCGGACCGGCCCCGCGGCCCTCGCGCACCTCGTTGGCCATCGCGCGGGCGACGATGTCGCGGGGCGCGAGGTCCTTGATGGTGGGGGCGTAGCGCTCCATGAACCGCTCGCCGTCGGCGTTGCGGAGGATCCCGCCCTCACCGCGGGCCGCCTCGGAGAGCAGGATCCCGAGACCGGCGAGGCCGGTCGGGTGGAACTGGAAGAACTCCATGTCCTCCAGCGGCAGACCGCTGCGGTAGGCGATGCCCATCCCGTCACCCGTCAGGGTGTGCGCGTTCGAGGTCGTCTTGTAGACCTTGCCCGCGCCGCCGGTCGCGAGGACGACTGACTTCGCCTGGAACACGTGGATCTCGCCGGTGGAGAGCTCGTAGGCCACGACGCCGGCGATGCGCTTGTCGCCCGGGACGCCGATGGTCGGCGGGGTCTGCAACCCGCGCTGTTCGGCCGCGCCCTCGATCTCGCTGCCGGTCTTCGCCTCGTCGGCGTCGACGAGCAGCAGGTCGAGGACGTAGAACTCGTTGAAGAACTCGACCTCGTGCTTCACGCACTGCTGGTACAACGTCTGCAGGATCATGTGACCGGTGCGGTCGGCGGCGAAGCAGCTGCGACGCACGGGGGACTTGCCGTGGTCGCGGGTGTGCCCGCCGAAGCGGCGCTGGTCGATCTTGCCCTCGGGCGTGCGGTTGAAGGGCAGGCCCATCTTCTCGAGGTCGAGGACCGCGTCGATGGCCTCCTTGCACATCACCTCGGCCGCGTCCTGGTCGACGAGGTAGTCACCGCCCTTGACGGTGTCGAAGGTGTGCCACTCCCAGTTGTCCTCCTCGACGTTGGCCAGCGCGGCGCACATGCCGCCCTGGGCCGCACCGGTGTGCGAGCGCGTCGGGTAGAGCTTGGTGAGCACGGCGGTGCGGGCCCGCTGCCCGGACTCGAGGGCCGCGCGCATCCCGGCGCCGCCGGCGCCGACGATGACCACGTCGAACTGGTGCGTCTGCATCTCTGCTCCTCGTTCGGGTCAGGTGTTCGGGCTGGTGACGGTGGGGACGTTGTCGATGGCCGGTCGGCAGACGTCGAGCGTCGAGCTCGGGTCGGCGCAGGGGTCGAACGTGAAGATGACGAGGGTCCCGACGACGATGACGATGACCGTCGCGAGGTAGAGCGCCATCTTGAGCCAGAAGCGCGTCGCGTCCCGCTCGGCGTAGTCGTTGATGACGGTCCGGACCCCGTTGGTCCCGTGCAGCTGCGCGAGCCACAGCATCAGCAGGTCCCAGACCTGCCAGAAGGGGCTCGACCACTTGCCGGCGACGAAACCCCAGTCGATCTGGTGGATCCCGTTGCCGGTCATGAGGTTGACGAACAGGTGGCCGAACACCAGGACGATGAGGACGACGCCCGACATCCGCATGAACAGCCAGCCGTACAGCTCCCAGTTGGTCCGGGTCGCCTTGTTGCGCTTGTACGGGGAACGGGGGGTTTCCAGGGCGGGGGCGTAGCTGCCACCCGGGGTCTGCTCTGCGCTCACGGTTCGATCCCTCAGTGCGAGAAGACGTTGATCAGGTGGCGGGGCAGGAACCCGGCCATCAGCAGGACCCAGACCACGACGACGCCCCAGAACAGCTTCCGCTGGTGCTTGGTGCCGCCGGACCAGAAGTCCACGAGGATGATGCGGATCCCGTTGAGCGCGTGGAAGACGACCGCGCCGACGAGACCGGCCTCGCCGAGGCCCATCACGGGGTTCTTGTACTGCCCGATCACGCCGTTGTAGACCTCGGGGGAGACCCGCACGGTCGCGGTGTCGAGCACGTGCACGAAGAGGAAGAAGAAGATGAGGACACCGGAGATCCGGTGCATCACCCACGACCACATGCCTTCGCGGCCGCGGTAGAGGGTCCCTGCGGGTTTCCTGCTCCCCGTGGGCGTGCCCTGTCCGGGTGGGGTGAGGCTCGTGGCCACCAGCGTCCTCCTCGAGTGCTCCTCGACGCCGGATCACCCGGGCTTCGGCGCTCGGGCGGCGGCGTCCTGCCACCCACTGTAGGCGCGCCGCCCCGCAGCGACTGCTCGGCGGAGCACTCGCGGAGCTTTTGTGACGAAGGACTCACAGCATCGTGAGGCGCAGGTCACGGAGGAAAGCCTGACCTTAGCGGTGCGGTGGGCGTCCCGTCGACCTCCTGCGCCCTGTCGGGGGACGACCTCACCCGTTCGCCGCTCTCCGGCGTGGACGGACGGAGCGCACCGGTAGGTTCCCGACCATGACTGACGGGGGACAGGGCACAGCAGGCACCAACTGGTCGGCGTCGTGGTCGGAGGACGACCTCGAGGACGGCCAGATCGACCTCTCCGACTTCCACGCCGTCGTCCCGGCGGGTGGGGCGGGCACGCGGTTGTGGCCCCTCTCGCGCAGTGACCGGCCGAAGTTCCTCCTCGACCTGACCGGTCGCGGGCGCACGCTGCTGCAGTCGACCTGGGACCGGTTGCTGCCGCTCACCGACGCCTCGCGCACCCTCGTCGTCACCGGCCGCTCCCACGCCGACGCCGTCGCCGAGCAGCTGCCCGACCTGCCGGCCGAGAACATCCTGCGCGAACCGATGCAGCGCGACTCCGCCGCCGCCATCGGTCTCGCCGCGGCCGTCCTCGTCCGCCGGAACCCCGACGCCGTCCTCGGCTCGTTCGCCGCCGACCACAACATCTCCGGTCGCGACGACTTCGAGAGCTCCGTCGAGGAGGCCGTGGTCACCGCCCGGCGCGGGTTCGTCGTCACCATCGGGATCGCGCCCTCGCACCCGGCCACCGGCTTCGGCTACATCCGCCTCGGCAAGCGACTGCGCCTGCAGGGCGCACCCAACGCGCGCCGCGTCGTGCAGTTCAAGGAGAAGCCGGACGCACGCACCGCCGCGGCCTACCTCTCCACCGGGGACTACCGCTGGAACGGCGGGATGTTCGTGACCCGCGCCGACGTCCTGCTGGAGCTCCTCGCCACGCACACCCCCGCCCTGCACTCCGGGCTGATGCGCATCGCCGACGCGTGGGACACCCCGCAGCGCGACGCCGTCCTCGAGGAGCAGTGGGCGGCCCTGCCCTCCATCGCCATCGACAACGCCGTGGCCGAGCCGGCCGCCGAGGCGGGCCGCGTCGCCGTCGTGCCCGCCACCTTCGGCTGGGACGACGTCGGCGACTTCTCCTCCCTCGCCGAACTGCTGCCGGCCGACGTCGACATGCCGAAGGTCCTGGGCGACCCCGACCTCGTCATCACCGAGGGCGTCGCGGGCGGTCTCGTCGTGCCCGCCAACGGCCGCGTCGTGGCGCTGCTCGGCGTCGACGACCTCGTCGTCGTCGACACCCCGGACGCGTTGCTCGTGACCACCCGCGCCCGGGCGCAGGAGGTCAAGAAGCTCGTGGCCCGGGCCAAGCACCTCGGCCTCGACCACATCGTCTGAGCGGGGCTGGGGTACGCGGGGTCGGGGGGCGGCGGGTAGCGTCGACCGACGTGACCAGCGACACCGAAGCCACGAGTGACGCGGGTTCCGCGACCCGGCGGACCGAGGGGCTCGCGGTGCGCATCGCCGACCTCGTGCTCGCCCACGAACCCACGGCGCGGGCGGTGCGACGCGAGATCCACGCCCACCCCGAGCTGGCCCACCAGGAACACCGCACGACCGCCCGCCTCGCCGAGGTCCTCACGGCCGCCGGCGCCGCCGTCCGGCTGCTGCCCGGGACGGGGCTGATCGCCGACATCGGCCCGAGCGGCCCGATGCTCGCCGTGCGGGCCGACCTGGACGCCCTGCCCGTCCCCGAGGCCACCGGTCTGCCCTACGCCTCCACCGTGCCCGGCGTGGCCCACGCCTGCGGGCACGACGTGCACACCGCGTCGGTGCTCGGCGCCGGACTGGTCCTCGCCGACCTCGCCCGGACGGGTGATCTGCGGCACGGGGTGCGCCTCGTCTTCCAGCCCGCCGAGGAGGTCATGCCCGGCGGCGCCCTCGGGGTCATCGGGACCGGTGTGCTGGAGGGCGTCTCGGCCATCTACAGCCTGCACTGCGACCCCACGCTGGACGCCGGCACCGTCGGTCTCAAGGCCGGGCCCATCACCTCCGCCAGCGACCACGTCACCGTCCGCCTGCACGGCACGGGCGGGCACACCTCCCGCCCCCACCTCGCGGGTGACCTCGTCTTCGCCCTCGGTCAGGTCGTCACGCAGCTCCCCGCCGTCATCGCCCGCCGCGTCGACCCCCGCGCCGGCGTGAACCTCACCTGGGGAGCCGTGCACGCCGGCGACGTCGCCAACGCCGTCCCCTCCGCGGGCTACGCCGCAGGGACGTTGCGCTGCATGGAGACCGAGGCCTGGCAGCACGCCGGGGAACTCGTCGAGTCCGTCGTCGCCGACCTCGTCCGCCCCTACTCGGTGCGCGCCGAGGTCGAACTCGTCCGAGGCGTCCCGCCCGTCGACAACGAGGTGCACTCCACGGCCGCCCTCGACGAGGCCGCCCGGATCCTGCTCGGAACCGACGCCGTCCTGCCCACCCGGCAGTCGCTGGGCGGCGAGGACTTCGCCTGGTACCTGCACCACGTCCCCGGCGCGATGGTGCGCCTCGGGACGCGCACCCCCGGCGGCACGACGTTCGACCTGCACCGCGGGGACTACGCGCCCGACGAGGCGGCGCTCGCCGTCGGGATCGGCGTGCTGGCGACCACCGCGGCCTCGGAGCGGGCGCTGCCCGCCGGTCTGTCGGGTTGAAAGGTCTCGATCTGGACAACCTGCGTGCTCGCGCGCACGGGGAGGGGGATTTCGGCCACTACGATGGCCGCGCGTTCGCCGGTCCTGCTCCGGGCGTCCGCCTCACCCCCGTGAGTCACACCCCGACCTGGAGGACTACCCCCATGAAGACGTTGCACCGCCTCGCGCCGGTGGCCGCCCTGGGCGCAGCCGCCCTGATGCTGGCCTCCTGCGGCAGCCGGCCGGACGCCGCGACGGGATCGGGTGACGCGAGCAGCGCCGGCGGCGCCAAGTTCAAGGCCTGCATGGTGCTCGACACCGGTGGCGTGGACGACCGCTCGTTCAACCAGTCCTCCTACGACGGCTTCAAGGCCGCCAACAAGGCGAACCCGGACATCGAGATCGGCTACGTCGCCTCCAACAGCGACGCCGACTACGTCCCGAACCTGACCACCGAGGTCGGCAACAAGTGCGACTCGATCGTCGCCGTCGGCGGTCTCATGTCGGACGCCGTCAAGGAGGTCGCGGAGCAGAACCCCGACCAGAAGTTCGCCGAGATCGACTCCGCGCCCGTCGCCGACAACGTCTACGGGTTCGAGTACAACACCGCCGAGGGCGGGTTCCTCGGTGGTTACCTCGCCGCCGGCATGACCAAGACGGGCACCGTCGGCACCTGGGGCGGCCTGAACATCCCGCCGGTCACCATCTACATGGACGGCTTCTGGGAAGGCGTGCAGTACTACAACCAGCAGAAGGGGAAGTCCGTCAAGGTCATCGGCTGGGACGAGAAGAACCCCTCCGCCGGTACCTTCTCGAACTCCTTCGTCGACCAGGCCGCGGGCCGGTCCATCACCGAGACGATGGCCGCCCAGGGCGCCGACATCGTCATGCCCGTCGCCGGCCAGTCCGGTCTGGGTGCGGGGGCGGCCGCCGAGGCCGCGGGCGGCTCGCTGAACCTCATCTGGGTCGACACCGACGGCTGCGTCAGCGCCGAGCAGTACTGCAAGTACTTCATCTCCTCGGTGACGAAGAACCTCACCGACGCGGTGAACGACTACGTCACGAAGTCGGCCTCCGGGTCCGTCCCGACCGGTGCCTACGTCGGGAACCTGAAGAACGACGGCACGGGCCTGGCGCCGTTCAACCAGTGGGACGCGCAGGTCCCGGCGGACCTGAAGTCCGAGCTGGACACGGTCAAGAAGGGCATCATCGACGGCAGCATCGAGATCACCTCGCCGAACGCCATCAAGGCCGGCTGACAGCGAGTTCCAACACGAGTCGACGGCTGACGAGGGGAACGACCCGCAGGTGCAACTGGAACTCAAGGGCATCACGAAGCGCTTCGGGCCCCTCGTCGCCAACGACTCGATCGACCTCGTCGTCCGCGAGGGCGAGATCCACGCCCTGCTGGGCGAGAACGGGGCCGGCAAGAGCACGTTGATGAACGTGCTCTACGGCCTCTACACCCCGGACGAGGGCCAGATCCTCGTCGACGGCGAACCCGTGGAGTTCACCTCCCCGGGCGACGCCATGGCCGCCGGGATCGGCATGGTGCACCAGCACTTCATGCTCGTCCCGACGTTCACGGCCACCGAGAACATCGTCCTCGGTGCGGAGCTCACCACCGGCGGGGGTTTCCTGGACCGGCGCCGGGCCCGCGAGCGCGTCGAGGAGACCTCGCAGCGGTTCGGGTTGGCGATCCCCGCCGACACCCTCGTCGCCGACCTCGCCGTCGGCGTCCAGCAACGCGTCGAGATCGTCAAGGCCCTGCTGCGCGACGCGAAGGTCCTCGTCCTCGACGAACCCACCGCCGTGCTCACCCCGGCCGAGACCGACGACCTCATGCGCGTCATGCGCGAGCTCGCCGACGCCGGGACGTCGATCGTCTTCATCACCCACAAGCTGCGCGAGGTCAAGGCCGTCGCCGACCGCATCACCGTCATCCGCCGCGGCAAGGTCGTCGGGGAGGCGTCGCCCAGCGCGTCGCCGGAGGAGCTCGCCGCGCTGATGGTGGGCCGCGAGGTGCGCCTGCGGGTGGAGAAGGCCACGGCCGAACCCGGGGAGAGCGTCCTGACGATGTCCTCGGTGCGGGTCGTCGACCCGTCCGGGACGGTCCTGCTGGACGGCATCGACCTCGACGTGCGCGCGGGGGAGGTCCTCGCGATCGCCGGTGTCGACGGGAACGGGCAGACCGAACTGACCCGCAGCATCGTCGGCCTGCAGCGCATCGAGTCCGGGTCGCTGCGCATCGCCGGGGTCGACACCACCGGACGCGACATCGCCGACGTCCTGGCCCTCGGGGTCGGCTACGTCCCCGAGGACCGCCTGCACGACGGTCTCGTCGGGTCGTTCAGCATCGCCGAGAACCTCGTCCTCGACCTCGTCGACTCACCCGCCTTCGCCAGCGGGCCCTCCGTCGACCGGGACGCGGTGCGGCGCAACGCGGACGACCGGATCAGCGAGTTCGACATCCGGACCCCCTCGCCGCAGGCCGCGGCCTCGACGCTGTCGGGCGGGAACCAGCAGAAGGTGGTCCTGGCCCGGGAGATGTCGCGCGAGCTGAAGCTGCTCGTCGTCGCGCAGCCGACCCGCGGGGTCGACGTCGGGAGCCAGGAGTTCGTGCACCAGCGGATCGTGGCCGAACGCGACCGCGGTGCGGCCGTCGTGCTGGTCTCGACCGAACTCGACGAGGTGCGGGCGCTGGCCGACCGCATCGTCGTGCTCTACCGCGGCCGGATCGCGGGCGAGGTCGGCCCCGAGGCCACGCAGGAGGAACTGGGTCTGCTGATGGCCGGCGCCCACATCGAACCCGCCGGAGGGCAGTCGTGACGTTGGAGAAGGAAACCGTCCGGGACGGCGGTCCGGTACGGCGACGGCGCCCGTACTGGGGTGGCAGCTGGCTGGTGACGGTGTTCGCCGTCGTCGGTGCCCTGCTCGTCGGGGCGGTGCTGATCGCCATCGGCGACGAAGCGACCCGGGCCAGCGCGGGGTACTTCTTCAGCTACCCCTGGGACCTGTTCTCCAACGTCTGGTACTCCGTCCGCGACGCCTACGTCGCGCTGCTGCAGGGCGCCGTCTACAACCCGAGCTTCTCCGGGATCGCGGCGTTGCGGCCGCTCTCCGAGACGCTCGTCAACGCCACCCCGCTGATCCTGGCCGGACTCGCCGTCGCGCTGTCCTTCCGGGTCGGGTTGTTCAACATCGGCGCCCAGGGCCAGATCATCCTCGGTGCGGTCCTCGCCGCCTGGTTGGGCTTCACCCTGGACCTGCCGGTGGTTCTGCACCTGGTCGTCGCGCTGGTGGGCGGGATCGTCGGGGGACTGGTCTGGGGTGGGGTCGTCGGTCTGCTCAAGGCCCGGACCGGCGCCCACGAGGTCATCACGACGATCATGCTGAACTACGTCGCCATCAACCTGCTGAACTACCTGCTCAGCGTCCACGGCTTCCAGCGCCCGCCCTACGGGCAGGCCATCTCCGAGCAGGTCGCCGCGAACGCGGAACTGCCGCCGCTGCTGGGTTCCTCGCTGCGGGTGAACCTGGGCCTGGTCCTCGCGGTCCTCGCGTCCGTCTTCGTGTGGTGGCTCTTCGAGCGGTCCCGGCTCGGGTTCCGCCTGCGCGCGGTGGGGGCCAACCCCAACGCGGCCCGCACGGCCGGGATGCCCGTGGGTCGGTTGCAGATCGTGTCCATGGCGCTGGCCGGTGGCCTCGCGGGCCTCGCCGGCGCGACGCAGGTCCTCGGCGTCACGGGGAGCGTGACCAGCAGCGTCGCCGGGAACATCGGCTTCGACGCCATCACCGTCGCGCTGCTGGGACGCAACAACCCCTACGGCGTCATCGCGGCCGGCGTCCTGTTCGGCGGTCTGCGGGCCGGGTCGGTGCAGATGCAGTCCTCGACCGGCGTCCCCGTCGACCTCGTCGGCGTGCTGCAGGCCCTCGTCGTGCTCTTCATCGCCGCGCCGGCGCTGGTCCGGGCGGTGTTCCGCCTGAAGTCCGGCGGTGGCGCCGGGGTCGGTTCGGAACTGGCCGGAGGGTGGACCCGGTGAGCGTCGAGATCCCCGCGCCCGTCGTCGAACTGGCGCGCGTCGAACCCCCCGTCAGCCTGCGCCGACGGGTCCTCACCGGAGCCCTGCTCGTGCTCGTCGGGCTGGTGACGGTCCTCGGCTGGGGGGTCGGTTCCGGTGCGGCCGACGCGACCTTCCGCTTCGGTGGCGGCTCGGCCGTCGAACTCCCCGACCTCACCGTCCCCGGGACGCTGACGCCGGTCGTCCTGGGCGTCGTCGTCGTCCTGCTCGGGCTGTACCAGCTCGCGCGGGGTTTCCGGGCGCGGCGCAGTCCCGTCGTCATCGCCGTCACGTTGCTGTGCTTCGTGCTCGCGTTCCTCTGCTGGGTCATGTCCGGGGCGTCCTCGCAGTCGATGGACGTCGTCAAGCTGCTCCAGCAGACGGTCTTCCTCGCCACCCCGCTCATCCTCGGCGCCCTCGCCGGGGTGCTCGGCGAGCGCAGCGGTGTCGTGAACGTGGCCATCGAGGGGCAGATGCTGACCGGCGCCTTCGCCGGTGCCCTCGTCGGTTCGATGGCCGGCAACCTCGGTGCCGGGGTCGTCGGTGCGGTGCTGGCCGGGGCCGTCGTCGGGTGGCTGCTGGCGGTCTTCGCCATCCGCTACCGGGTGAACCAGGTGATCCTCGGGGTCGTGCTGAACGCGGCCGCCCTCGGTTTCACGGGGTGGGCGTACAAGGCGCTCATGCAGACCGACGCGCAGCGCTTCAACTCCCCGGGGGTGCTCTCGCCGGTCCGGATCCCCGGCCTGGCCGAGATCCCCGTGCTCGGGCCGCTGCTGTTCCAGGCCAACGTCCTCGTCTACGCGATGTACGTCGTCATCGTCGCGCTGCAGGTCGTCCTGTTCCGCACCCGCTGGGGGCTGCGCACCCGGGCCGTGGGTGAGCACCCCAAGGCGGCCGCCACGGTCGGCATCCCGGTGCTGCGGGTCCGCTACGTCAACGTCGTGGTGGCGGGGGGCATCGCCGGTCTCGCCGGGGCCTACCTCTCCATCGGGACGATCGGGCCGTTCACCGAGAACATGTCGGCCGGCAAGGGGTTCATCGCCCTGGCCGCCGTCATCTTCGGCCGGTGGAGCCCCAAGGGGGCCGTCGGTGCGTCGTTGCTGTTCGGGTTCTTCGCCGCCCTGCAGACCCTCGTCGGGATCATCACCGCGCCGGGGACCGTGCCCTCGAGCTTCCTCTCGATGCTGCCCTACCTCGCCACGATCCTGGCCGTCGCCGGTTTCGTCGGCCGTGTCCGCCCGCCCGCCGCCTCCGGGGAGCCGTACCCGTCGTGAACCCTGACTTCGACGTCCTGCGCGCCGCCGCGCGCGAAGCCCTCGCGCACTCCTACTCGCCGTACTCGAACTTCCCCGTCGGCGCGGCCGCCCTCGTCGACGACGGGCGGATCGTGTCCGGGGCCAACGTCGAGAACGCCTCCTACGGCGTCACGTTGTGCGCCGAGTGCACGCTGGTCGGGCAGTTGCAGATGACGGGGGGCGGCACGCTCGTCGCCTTCGCCTGCGTCGACGGTGCGGGCAACGTCCTCATGCCGTGCGGACGGTGCCGGCAGCTGCTCTACGAGTTCGGCGGACCGGACCTCCTCGTCGACTCCCCGCGCGGGGTGGTCCCGATGACCCAGGTGCTGCCCGACGCGTTCGGCCCGCACGACCTGACCGACCCCGCCCGGAAGGCCCAGCCGTGAGCCAGCAGCAGTTCGCCGCCGTCGACGTCATCCGCACCAAGCGCGACAAGGGCGTGCTCTCCGACGCGCAGATCGACTGGGTCGTCGACGCCTACACCCACGGGGTGGTCGCGGAGGAGCAGATGTCCGCGCTGGCGATGGCGATCCTGCTCAACGGGATGAACCGCGCCGAGGTCTCGCGCTGGACGAACGCGATGATCGACTCGGGCAGCCGGCTCGACTTCACCGACCTGCCCCGACCCAGCGTCGACAAGCACTCCACGGGCGGGGTCGGCGACAAGGTCACGTTGCCGTTGGCGCCGCTCGTCGCGGCCTGCGGCGCGGCCGTCCCGCAGTTGTCCGGTCGTGGGCTCGGCCACACCGGCGGGACCCTGGACAAGCTCGAGGCGATCCCCGGCTGGCGGGCCTCGCTCACCCTGGCCGAGATCCGTGACCAGCTCGTCGACGTCGGCGCCGTGATCTGCGCGGCGACGGGCGACCTGGCCCCGGCGGACAAGAAGCTCTACGCCCTGCGCGACGTCACCAGCACCGTCGAGGCGATCCCGCTCATCGCCAGCTCCATCATGAGCAAGAAGATCGCCGAGGGGACCAGCGCCCTCGTCCTGGACGTGAAGACCGGCTCCGGCGCCTTCATGAAGGAACTCGGGCAGTCGCTCGAACTGGCCCGCACGATGGTCGAGCTCGGCACCGACGCCGGGGTGCGGACGGTCGCCGTGGTCACCGACATGTCGACGGTCCTCGGCCGCACGGCGGGCAACGCGCTGGAGGTCCGGGAGTCCCTCGAAGTGCTCGCCGGGGGAGGACCGGCCGACCTCGTCGAGCTCACCCTGGTGCTGGCGCGCGAGATGCTCGCCGCCGTCGGGCTCGACGCGGTGGACCCCGCGGACGCCCTCGCCGACGGCCGCGCGATGGACGCCTGGCGGCGGATGATCGCGGCCCAGGGCGGCGACCCGGACGCGCCCCTCCCGGTCGCCGCGCACACCCAGGACGTGCTGGCGCCGGCCGACGGTTTCCTCGACGTCGACGCGCTGGCCGTCGGGGTCGCCGCCTGGCGGTTGGGCGCGGGACGCTCGCGCCGGGAGGAGGCCGTGCAGGCCGGCGCCGGTGTGGAGCTGCACGCCGTGCGGGGGGACCGGGTGCGCACCGGTCAGCGCCTCATGACCCTGCACACCGACACCCCGGACCGCTTCGACTGGGCCACGCAGGCCCTCGACGGGGGTTTCACGGTCTCGGTCGCCGAACCCGCGACGGTTCCGCTGGTCCACGAACGCATCACCGCCTGACCCTGCCGTGGGTAGGGTGGCGAGCGTGGGTGGGCAGCAGGAGCTGACGGCGCGGTTCTCGACCGCGCTGCTCGTGCTGCCCCTGCTGCTCTCGGCCCTGCTCCTCGCGGGCGGGTCCGAGCAGTTGCTGCTGGGGACCGCGGTCGCGGTCGCCTCGAGCGTCGTGGTCGGCCTCCTCGCCCTGCGGGGGGTCGTGGCGGAACTGCTGGCCGCCGTGGCCCCGTCGCCGCCGGTAGCCCGTTTCGAACCCGCGGACACGTTGCCGCAGAACGCACCGGCCGCGGTGGGGAACCCGCAGCCCCGGGCACCCGGAGTCCTCGCGCTCCCGTGCTGAGCTGACGCGCGCACGGGAGTCGACGCCTCCCGTTCCCGCGACCTCCGGAGTTCCCCGTGCTCGAAACCCTGCACTCGATCCTGCGTCCCGTCGCGGACGCCGTCACCTTCGTCCTCCTCCACCTGCACGACCTCGGCGCCCCCTGGCCGCTGGCGATCGTGGGACTCGTCGTCCTGGCCCGGACCCTGCTGCTGCCGTTGTTCCTCGCCCAGCAACGTTCGGTCGTCCGCGCCGCCGCGCTGAGACCGCAGGTCCTCGCCGTCCAGCAGCGCCACCGCAGCGACCCGGCCGGCCGGCGGGCGATGCAGGAGGAGGTCGCGGCCCTGCACCGCGACGCCGGGGTGAACCCCCTCGGCGGCTGCCTGCCCGGGCTGCTGCAGTCGCCCGTGTTCCTCGCGCTGACCCTGACCCTGCAGTCCGGCGCCACCCTGGCCGCCTTCGGTGCGGCGACCCTCGCGGGCGCGCCGCTGTCCGGGGTCCTCACCCACGGCGGTGATCCGGCGACGGTCCTCGTCGCCGGCTTCCTCCTCCTCGCGATCGCCGCGCTGCAGGTGGTCACGCTGCGCGCAGGCACGTCCGGGGTGGCCACCCCGACCGCCCTGCTCGTGGTCCTGCCCGTCGTCGTGGTGGTCTCGGCCGCGCACTTCCCGATCGGTGTCCTCGTCTACTGGGCGGCGTCGGGAGCCTGGTCGGCGGGGCAGCAGCTGCTCGCCCGGGCCCTGCTGCGGCGGACCCCCGCCTGACGCGGGGGGCTCAGGCGGTGCCGGAGGGCGGGGTCCCGCCACCGGACCCGTCGGGGTGACCGGAGGTGTCCGACCCGTTGCCGGCCATCGTCCCCGCCGTGGGCTCGGTCGTGGTGTCGACGCCGACGGTCAGCGCGATGGCGTACCCGCTGGTGACGTCCCCGCTGACGGTCGGCGTCTGGGTCGCGGCGCTGTCGTCGCCGAAGACGTTGTCGGTGGCCAGGCTCACCTGGGCGAGGTTGCTCACCGACTGCTCGTAGCCGGTGGTGGCGTAGACCGCCTCGTTGGCCCCGGTGGGCATCGCGACCTGGGAGGTGGCGATGCAGTTCGCCACGTCCGTGATGTCGTCGACGCTCGGGTAGACCTCGAAGTGGACGTGCGGCCAGCGCCCGGAGTAGCAGGCCGGGTAGACGCTGGTGAAGGTCACGTTCCCGTCGGCGTCGGCGACC
Organism: Kineococcus sp. GCM10028916; assembly: GCF_042674865.1. Taxonomy (NCBI): domain Bacteria; kingdom Bacillati; phylum Actinomycetota; class Actinomycetes; order Kineosporiales; family Kineosporiaceae; genus Kineococcus; species Kineococcus sp. GCM10028916. The sequence continues at coordinate 115,853 of NZ_JBHTFM010000008.1, forward strand.
TGGACCCCGCGCAGGTAGTTCTCGTCGGTGAGGGAGTCGGCGTAGAGGGAGTACTCGCCGTCGCGGTCGCAGTGCCAGACGTAGACCGCCACCCCCTCGAACGGGACGTTCCCGCCGGCCAGGTCGACGACGCTGAGGGTCAGGGTCATCGGCACCCCCTCGGCGGTGGTCGTGCTCGACCCGAAGCTGGACCGGATGTCGCTGCGCACTACCCCGCTCTGCTCGAGGACGTCCGGGCCGTTCGAGCCGTCGCCCGGGTAAGGGCCGGCGGTCTCGTCGGGGATCTCGGTGAGCGTGCCGGAGGCGGCGCTCGAGGAGCTCGTGGTGGTGTCGGCCGCGGCGGTGTCGTCGCTCCCGCAGGCGGCGAGGGTGAGCCCGGTGGCCCCGAGGCCCAGCAGCCCCAGCGCGCGACGACGGCCGATCATCGTCGTGATGTCGAAGGCGAGGCCCTGGTCGTCGACGTCCTCGTCGGGGCGGGGGAGCGGACGACCCTCGTAGCTGGGGAGGTTGTTCTTCATGCCTCCACCGTCGGGGAGCCACCGAGGAGGATCCGGTGCTGCGTCAGTGCGCTTCCTGTGAACCGTGCACCCGGCGGGCGACGAGCAGGGCCACGACGGCGAAGACGACGCACACGGGCAGGGTCCCGGCGAACCCCGCCCACGCCGAGACGGCGCCCAGGGCGGCGAAGACCAGTCCGGTCAAGGCCATCGCCGTGCCGCCGCCGGCGGCGTCGGAGATCGTCAGCGCCGCCGACCCCGCACCCTCCTGCCCGGCGGGCGACTGCTCCAGCACGAGGACGGTGGTGCGGGGGAAACCCAGCCCCATCCCGGCCCCGGCGCAGGCCCAGCCCAGGGCGGAGGCCAGGGCGGCGACGACGTCCCCGGGGGTGAGCGCGGCTACGACGGCCTGGACGACGACGCCGACGAGCAGCAGGACGGTGCCGATCCGGACGGCGCGCGCGTGCGGGAGCCGCGGCCCGAGGCGGCCCTGGACGGCCGAGGCCGAGGCCCAGGCGATCGCGGCGGCGGTCAGCGTCGCCCCCGCGAGCCAGAGCGGGAGCCCGAACCTCTCGTGCAGCATCAGCGGCAGGTAGACCTCGGTGCTGAAGAACGTCGCGGCCAGCAGACCGCGCAGCAGCACCGTCGCGGGGAGTCCCCGGTGGGCCGTGAGGGTTCCCGGCGGCAGCAGCGGGCGGACCGCGACGACCAGCACGCCGAGGGCGACCGCGGCGACCAGCCACCGCCAGGGACCGGTGGCCCCCGCGGAACTCACCGCCACGACAGCCACCGCCACCCCGGTGGCGGCAACGAAACGACTGCGCGGCAACGGCTCCCGGGACCCTTCCGCGGCCGGGACCCGCAGCAGGGCGGGCAGCACCGCGGAGGCGGCGATCAGCACGAGGACGAGGACGCCGGAGAACACCCACGGCCAGCCGAACGTCTGCGCCACCAGCGCGGCCAGGAACGGGCCGACGAGGGAGGGCAGCACCCACGCCGAGGCGAACGCCCCGAACACCGCCGGCCGCAACGCCGGGGGGAACACCAGGGCGACCGTCACGTACAGGGTCACGCTGATCCCGCCCGACCCGAGCCCCTGCAGGAACCGGGCCGCGACGAAGAACTCCATGGTCGGCGCCAGGGAGGCGGCCAGCAGCCCGGCGGCGAACACCGTGATCGCCGCCAGCAGCGGCTTCCCCGGGCCACGCCGGTCGGCCCAGCCCCCGGCGGCGACCATCCCCAGGACGCTCGCCGCGAGCGTCGCGGCGAACGCCGTCGCGTACTCGCCGCGACCGCCCAGGTCGGCGCTGACGACGGGCATCACGGTGGTCACCGCGAGGCTCTCGAAGGCGGACAGGAACACCAGTGCCGTCGTCCCGAGGGTGGTGATCAGGTAGGTGCGGGAGAAGATCCCGGCGGTCGGGGTGGCGGTGGTGCTCGTGGTCACGTCGTCACGTTAGGTGCTCCAGCGCACTGGAGCTCAAGCGCTCCGGGCGGCCAGTCCGCGCAGGGCGTCGAGCACGGTCCCGACCCCGCGACGGGCCAGGGCCTCCGGGCGCAGCAGCGCGTCGATGCGCCGGTTGAGCGTGAGGTCGGCCAGGGGACGCAGGACCACCCCGGGTTCGGCCCGCGAGGTCAGGGCCGGCAGCAGGGCCAGCGCGTCGCCCGAGGCCACGACGGCGGCCGACACGAAGAACTCGTTGATGCGGTGGACGACGTCGAGGGGTCGGCGGGCCGCCGCGGCGACGACGTCGAGCGCGCCGGCCAGCGGGAATCCCTCGTGGACCGAGATCCACCGTTCGTCCGCGACGTCGGCGACGGTGAGCCGCTCGCGCCCGGCGAGCGGGTGGTCCGCCGCGAGCGCGACGTGCAGCGGTTCGGTGAGCAGCGGCACCACGCGCAGCCGCCGGGTCGGCCACGGCGGACCGGCCTCGGGGCGGTGGGCGATCACGACGTCGTAGTCGGCGACGAGGCCTGGGAAGTCCTGCTGGGCGACGTCCTCATCGGTGCAGCGCAGGGGCGGGGCGCCGTTCAGCTCCCGCAGCAACGGGCCGAACCAGGCCAGGCCCACGGAGTTGAACGCACAGACGGCGACCGGGGTGTCGAGGGACTCCAGGTGGGCCTCGACGGCGCGGTTCGCCCGGTCCAGGGCCGCGGCGACGTCCACCGCGGCCGCCGCGAGCGCCTCGCCCGCGGGGGTCAGGGCCAGTCGACGTCCGCGCTTCTCGGTCAGGGGTGTCGGGCAGGTGCGTTGCAGCGCCGTCAGGTGCTGCGAGACCGCCGAGGGGGTGACGTGCAGCGCGCGAGCCACCGCCACCAGGCTGCCCCGCTCGAAGAGCTCGCGCAGGATCGTCAGCTGACGCACGTCCATGAAGCGATGCTAAATCCTGGCGTGAGCAACTGGTGTCTGGACTGAACGGTTGCGACCACCGACCATCGAGACGTGACACGTGATCGCCGGGTCGACCTGCTCCTGCTGGGGGTGGCCGTCGTCTGGGGCTCCAGCTACCTCGCCGCCAAGGTCCTCCTCGACGTCGTCGGGGTCCTGCCCCTGCTCGCGCTGCGCTACGCCGGCGCCGCGGTGGCGCTCGCCGCCGTCGTCGCCGTGACCCGCGCGCGGGTGGGGCGCGAGGAGCTGCGCTGCGGCGTCCTCCTCGGCCTCTCGCAGGCGGCGATCCTCGCCCTCGAGACCTACGGCGTCGCCGGGACGAGCGCGACCAACGCCGGTCTGCTGATCTCGCTGACGATCCTGCTCACCCCGGGGTTCGAGGGGATCGTGCGCCGTTCCTGGCTGCCGCCGGCGTTCTTCGCCGCGGCCCTGGTGGCCGTCGTGGGGGTCGCCCTGCTCGTCAGCGCCTCCGGGGGTCGTCTGGTGTTCCGGGTCCCCAACCACGGCGACCTGCTGGTCCTCGCGGCGGCCGTCGTCCGGGCCGGGCACGTGACGGCCATCGGTCGGGTCACCCGCACCCGCGACCTGGACCTGCGGGGGCTGACCTTCGTCCAGACCGCGCTCGGGGCGGCGCTGTTCACGGTGTTGGACCCGGGCGGGGTGTCCCGCGCGGTGGCGCACGCCTCGCCCGGGCAGTGGGCGGGGATCGCCTACCTCGCCCTGGGCTGCAGCGTGTTCGCCTTCCTGGCCCAGAGCTGGGCCGTGCACCGCACGTCGGCGGCGCGGGCGAGCCTGCTGCTCGGCACCGAGCCCCTGTTCGCCGTGCTCGTGGGGGTCCTGCTCGGGGGGGAACTGCTCGGCCCGCTCGGCGCGCTCGGGGCGGTGCTCATCCTCGCCGGGACGGCCTGGGGTCAGCGCGTGGAACGCCTCGCCCGGGTCAGGACAGCGGTTCCGGAACCCCCGCCGGGCCCGCACCCAGTGGTCGCTGCAGACGGACCACGTCCCACCAGCGGTCGAGCTTGAACCCGATGCCCCGGAACGTGCCCACCTCCTCGAAGCCCAGCGCCCGGTGCAGGCCGAGGCTCGCCTCGTTGGGCAGCGTCACGCCGGCCACGAGCATCCGGAAACCCCGGGCCCGCAGCGTCGCGAACAGCTCGCCGTAGAGCGCCCGGCCGGCGCCGCTGCGGCGCAGACCGGGCGCGAGGTAGACGCTCACCTCGCACGACCAGTCGTAGGCGGCCCGGGCGGCGTAGGGGGAGGCGTAGGCGTAGCCGGTCACCACCCCCGCGTCCTCGAGGACCAGCCACGCGTGGCGCTCCCGGTAGCTCTCGATCCGGTGCGCCACCTCGGCCGCGTCGGGGGGTTCCCGCTCGAAGGTGATCGCGGTGTCGCGGACGTAGGGCGCGTAGACGGCGGCGCAGGCCGCCGCGTCGGCGACGCTCGCAGGGCGGATCACGCGCTCAGGCATGTGACGATCGTACGCACATCAATGACTATGGTGTCCAGCATGGCTGACCCCTCGACGTCCCTCGCGGACTCCCTGGCCCGGACGGTCAGCTCGGTCCGAAGCGCCCGCGGGCTCTCGGTCGCGGCGCTCGCGGACGCGTCCGGGGTCTCCCGCGCGATGATCGCGAAGGTGGAACGCGGTGCGGCACAACCGACCGCGGTCCTGCTGGGGCGACTGGCGGGGGCGCTGGGGCTGACGCTGTCGCAACTGGTCGCCCGCGCGGAGGGGGAGGAGCGCCAGGTCGCGCGCCGTGCGGAGCAACCGGTCTGGACGGACCCGGCCACCGGCTACGTCCGGCGCGCGGTCACCCCCGGTACGGGCGGACCGCTGGAACTCATCGAGGTGGACCTGCCGGCAGGGGCGCGGATCGGGTTCCCGGCCGCCACCTACGCCGGCACCCACCACCAGGTCTGGGTCCTCGCCGGCCGGTTGCGGTTCGAGGAGGGTCCTCAGGTCCACGACCTCGGCCCCGGGGACTGCCTGCGGCTCGGGCCGGCACAGGACTGCGCCTACGTCAACGACTCCGACGACGCGTGCCGCTACCTGGTCTGCCTGGTCCGCGCGTGACTGGCACGATCGGGGGGTGAGCACTCCCGAGAGCACCACCCCCCCGACCATCGAGCGCCTCCGCGCCCTGCCGAAGGTGTCGCTGCACGACCACCTCGACGGCGGTCTGCGGCCCGCGACCATCGTCGAGATCGCCGCCGCGAACGGGCACCGGCTGCCGACCACCGACCCCGAGGAGCTCGGCGCCTGGTTCCGCGACGCCGCGGACTCCGGGACGCTGGTCCGCTACCTCGAGACCTTCGACCACACCGTCGCCGTCATGCAGGACGCCGAGTCGCTGGCCCGGGTCGCGACCGAGGCCGTCCTCGACCTCGCCGCCGACGGCATCGTCTACGGCGAGCTGCGCTACGCCCCCGAGCAGCACCTGCAGGGTGGCCTCAGCCTCGACGAGGTCGTCGTCGCCGTCGAGGAGGGCATGCGCCGCGGTGAGCAGCTCGCCGCCGAGGCGGGCACGCCGATCCGGGTCGGCACCCTCGTCACCGCCATGCGGCACGCCGACCGCGGCCTCGAGATCGCCGAACTCGCGCTGCGCCACCGCGACGCCGGTGTCGTCGGTTTCGACATCGCCGGGGCGGAGATCGGGTTCCCGCCCTCGAACCACCTCGCGGCCTTCGACCGGCTGCACGCCGAGAACTTCCCCGTCACCATCCACGCCGGTGAGGCGTTCGGCCTGCCGAGCATCGCCGACGCGGTCCACCCCTGCGGCGCCGAACGCATCGGGCACGGGGTCCGGATCATCGAGGACGTCGAACTCGGGGAGGGACGCGACCGGTTCGGCCTGCCCGTGGCGAAGCTCGGCCGCCTCGCGACCTGGGTCCGCGACCGCGGGATCGTCCTGGAACTCTGCCCGTCCTCCAACGTGCAGACGGGGGCCGCGACCAGCGTCGCGGACCACCCCGTCACCGTGCTCAAGGACCTCGGGTTCTCGATCAGCGTGAACACCGACAACCGGCTGATGTCCGGGACGTCCCTGTCGAAGGAGTTCTCCCTGCTCGTCGACGAGGCCGGCTGGGACCTCGCCGACGTGGAACGCGCCACGATCACGGCGCTGTCCGCCTCCTTCCTGCCCTTCCCGGAACGTCTCGCGATCGCGAGCGACGTGATCCGCCCCGCCTACTCGGCCTGAACTCCCGGGTCGCCGTAGCGTTCGAGCACGTCGCGGGCCGTCCGCACGAGGTCCGCGACGAGTTCGGCGGGTTCCAGCACGTGCACCGTCGTCCCGAGTCCCAGCAGGACCGCCCGGGCGGCCGGCAGGGCCCGGAAGGTCGCGGTGATCTCGACCTCCTCGCCGTGGGCGCCGACCCGGGGTTCGTCGAGCAGCTGGGCGTCGGCGATGCGCAGCAGCAGGCCGGCGTCCCCGGCGGCGACCCGCATCCGGACCACCGTTCCCGAGGTGTCGGGTCGCTCGACCTCGGCGCGCAGCCGCGCCCAGACCGCCGCGAGTTCCGGCAGGTCGTCGGCGACGGTGTCGTCGAGGAGCTCGACGTCGAGGACCCGGTCCACCCGGAACAACCGTTCCCCGTCCGCCCCCTTTCCCACCAGGTACCAGACCACACCCTTGGCGACCAGGCCGAGGGGATCGAGGGTCCAGGAGTTCGCGACCCACGCCGGCGACCTGGCCGTCGCGATCGGGCGCGCCGACCTGCTCGACGAGGAACCGGCGGAGACGGCCCCGGCGGACTCGATGCGCCCCGTGCCCCGCGACCGGACGGGTTTCCCGTTCGGGGACCCGTCGAGGTTCCCGCCGACGCCCCGGCCCACGTCCGTCTCGCCGCCTGGCTCGGTCGGGGCTGAGGTCAGGAGTGGTGGCGGTCGCGGGTGGCCTTGACGAGCTTCTTCCACTCCTTGCGGCGTTCCGCGGCGAGGCGGTGGTCGGTCCGGGAGGCGAACCACGCCTGCTCCCGCTCCAGCCTGCGGTAGCTGTCGAGCCGCCGCTGCTCGAACACCCCCGCGTCGATCGCCGACAGCACCGCGCAGCCGGGTTCGTTCGTGTGCGAGCAGTCGGAGAACCGGCAGTCGACCGCGACCTCGTCGAGGTCGGCGAACGTCCGTTCCAGCCCGTCGCCGAGTTCCGCGACGCCGAGGGTGCGCAACCCGGGGGTGTCGACGAGGACGAGACCCCCGGGCAGCGGGACGAGTTCCCGGGTCACCGTCGTGTGCCGTCCCTTGCCGTCCACGGACCGGACGGCCCCCACCGCGAACCGTTCCTCACCGAGCAGGGCGTTGGCCAGGGTCGACTTCCCCGCGCCGGAGGACCCGAGGAGGACGACGGTTCCCCGGAGGTGGTCGCGCAGGGCCTCGACGCTGGCCGGGTCGGTGGAACTCACCGCGACGACGTCGGCGCCCACGGCGTCGCCGCGGACGGTGGCGAGGGTCTCCTCGAGCTCGTCCCGGGCCAGGAGGTCGGACTTGGTGAGGGCGACGACGGGGCGTGCCCCGGAGTTCCACGCGAGGGCGAGGAAACGTTCCACCCGGCCGAGGGAGAGGCGGGAGTCGGCGCCGATGGCGACCACGACGGTGTCGACGTTCGCGGCGAGCTGGTGGTCGACCGACCGTCCGGTGACCGAAGCGCGGGCGAGCACGGTGCGCCGCGGGAGGACGCCCAGCACCCGGGGGCCCTCCGGGGCGTCCAGCACCAACCCCACCCAGTCGCCGGTCGTCGGGGCCGGGACCAGGTGCCCCGGGGGAGTTTCCACCCGTTGCGGGCCGAGCGGGGTCTCGACGTCGCAGGCGCCGCGGTGCACGCGGACGACACGGGCGGGCAGCAGGTGCTGCCCGTCGTGGGTGGTCGCCGCGCGGAAGGAGTTCCACCGGTCGTCCCAGTCCTCGTCCCAGCCGAGGCGGGCGAGGGGGTCGCCGGGGTGTTCGTCGGGTTCGGGCACGCGAGCAGGCTAGGTTCCGCGGCCCGGGGGCGGCGACGGGTTTTCGGAGGGTTCCTCAGAGGGTGACGACGGCGCGACCGCGCAACCTCCCGGCCTCGCCGTCGGCGTGCACGGCGGCCAGTTCGGCCAGCGGGCGACGGGTGGAGACGTCGACGGAGAGTTCCCCGGCGTCGACGGCCCGCACGAGTTCGGCCAGCTGGGCGGTGTCGTTGCGGACGTAGAGGATCCGCCAGTGCACGTCGCGGGCCTCGTCGTCGGTGAGAGGCAGCGGGGGAGCGCTGACGGCCCGCCCGCCGTCGCGGACGAGGTCGGTCAGCCGGCTGAGTTCCGCGGGGTCGCCGGAGACGTTGTTGAACACCAGGTCGACGGGACCGGTGAGGCCGTCGGCGAGGGATGTGGTCGTGTAGTCGATCACCTCGTCCGCACCGGCGGCGAGCACGGCGGCCCGGCTGCGGGGGCTCGCGGTGGCGATCACGTGGGCCCCGGCCCGCTTCGCGAGCTGGACCGCGAACCCGCCGACCCCGCCGCCGGCCCCGTTGACCAGCACCCGCTGCCCGGCCTGCAGGCCGCCGTGGTCGAACAGGCCCTGGAACGCGGTGAGCCCGGCGACGGGCAGGGCGGCGGCGTCGGTCAGCGGGATCGAGCGCGGCGCCGGGACCAGCAGGTCCTCGGGGACGGCCGCGAACTCCGCCGCGCCGCCGCCGACGGGGACGCCGAGGAAGGCGATGACGTCCTGGCCGGTGTCCTCGACGGTGCCGGCGAGGTCGAGCCCCGGGGTGTACGGCAGGTCCACGGGGATCAGCTCGGTCATGTACCCGGCCCGGATCGCGCCGTCGACGGCGTTGAACGTGGTGGCGGCGACCCGGACGAGGACCTCGCCGTCGGCGGGGACGGGGCGGTCGACCTCCTCGACCCGCAGGGTGTCGGCGGTTCCGTACCGGGTGATGCGAACGGCGCGCATGGTCTCTCCTCCATCAACGAGTGCTCCGAATTCGAAGCACCTGTCGAGCGTACGACTGCTTCGAATTCGACGCAAGTACCCTGAGGGGGTGGACCGCGGACTGAGCGAGCAGCAACTGGCGACGTACCTCGCCCTGACCGAGGTCGGGAACCTGCTCGAGCAGGCCGTCACGTCCCAGCTCCGCGTCGACGGGGACCTCAGCCCCGTCCAGTTCCAGATCCTCGCGACCCTCGGCACCAGCCCGTCGACGGATCACCGCATGACCGACCTCGCCGACCGGATCGTCTACAGCCGCAGCGGGTTCACCTACCAGGCCGGGCAGCTCGAGAAGCGCGGTCTCATCGAGCGGAAACCCTCGCCCCACGACGAGCGCAGCACCGTCGTCACCCTCACCGCCGCCGGGCGCGACGTGCTCGCGACGGTCATGCCCGGCCACGTCGACGTCGTGCGCGGCCTCCTCTTCGAGGACGTCCCGCAACGCGACCTCGACGCCCTCCAGCGCGTCCTCGGCCCCGTCCGCGACCGGCTGCGGCAGGCTCCGCCCCGTTCGGCGCGGTCCCGTCGCGGACGGGGGTGACCGCTGCGGTCAGCGGGGACCCGGTCCGCCCAGCGTGGCGCCGACCGCGGTGACGACGGGGTCGAGCACGTGTCGGCCCACCTGCTCGAGCGACTGGCGCAGACCGTCACCGGGTGACCCGGGACCGCCGGTCCACGGCGTCCCGTGACCGGGCACCAGCGGGAGGAGCGGGAGGAGCGGGAGGAGCACGGCGCAGAGCACGACGGCCAGCCCGCCACGCACCACGGCCCCGGCCACCCGGTCCAGGACCCGCAGGTGCACCGCGCCCAGGACCCGCGCCACTCCGGCACCGACGGCGGCACCCAGCGAGGCTCCGACGACGGCCAGCACGAGCACCACGCCCACCGCGATGACCACGGCGTCCCCACCGGTCTGCGGCCAGTTCGCCTGGACCCGGGCGGCCACCTCGACGCCGGTGACGGCGCCGACCGCCACGCCGAGCAGGGCGAGGACCGGGCGGGAGGCGCCCCGGCGCCACCCCGACCGGGCGGCGAGCACGACGAGGACCACGGCGAGGAGCGCGGCGAGGAGGGGTACGAGGCGTTCGGGGGTGGTGTCCACGCGCCGACGGTAGGCACGGGAGGTCGCCGCCGTCGCCCTTCCGCCGGGAACTTCAGGGTCCGCTCAGGGTCACACCGGAACGGTGGCCCCCGAGAAGAGGGCCGCGACGAGGTCCAGGTCGGCCAGGTCGGCCAGCGCCGCCGGGGACAGCGGCGGGAGGACCCGGGTCCCGGCCTCGGCGCAGGCCAGGCGCAGGTCCGCGTCGTAGTCGGCGGCGGCCGCCCGGGCGTCCAGCAGCGTCACCGTCGTCGCCAGCCGGCGCACCGTGTCGGGGTCCCGGGCGACGACGGTCACCGCGCCCGCGGGGAACTCCGCCGCGACCACGTCGACCAGCGCCCCGACGGCCGCCGACTCGTGCGCGACGACGCAGCGCGCACCCGCCGCCAGGGCCGAGCAGATCGCGCGGGCGGCGCCGAGGAACTCCTCCGGCGCCAGGATCGCCACCGGCGGTGGCCGGCGGTCGATGGCGACGGGCAGCAGCAGGTCGAGCTTGTCGGCCCACCCGGCCCAGCGCACGATCGTGTCCACGCAGCCGTCGACCTGGGCGACCGCCTCGGAGATCCCGCACCGGTGCGCCCGCCGGACCCGCTCGACGAACGTGGTCCGCCCGGCCTCGACCTCGGCCGCGGCGGCCAGCAGGGCGCGCCCGCGACGAGCGGCGCTGTGGGAGGGGTCAGGGCTGAACGGCGCTTCACCCACGGCAGGCCCGGAGGAGGTCCAGCGCGTCCCGCCGCGGATCCGGCGGGGCCGGGACGTCGGTGCCCAGGGAGCCGCCCCACACGGTGACGGAGCCGGCCCCTTCGAGGTGGGGCAGCACGTCGGCGGGCGAGCGGATGGTCCGCACCCCCAGGACGGGCCCCGGCGGTGGCCACGCGCTGTGCCGGCCGAGCGTGACGACCCCCGGCGGCGTCCACCAGCCGGCCTCGGGCAGCCCGGACGGCAGGGCGCTGTCCAGGGCCTCGTGACCGGCGCGGGCGAGGTGCGGGCTCGGGACGGGGCCGACCGCCGTCGCCCGGTCCAGCGGGTGCCCGGTGCGCAGTCGTGCGACGACGGGTGCTACCCGGGCCACCAGCGCGTCGGCCACGGTGCGGGCCACGACCACCCGCGACCCGCCGGACCGTTCGTGGGCGCCGCCGACGGACGCGGCGACGAGCGCGGCCGTCACCTCCTCCAGGTCCGCCTCCGGCAGGACGACGTCGACGTGCGGCGCGTCGAGCCGTTGCAGCAGAGGCGTTCCGGCGTGGGCGAGGGCGATGCCCACGCTGCGCAGGTCGTCGAGGGAGCCGTCGGCGCGGACCGCCACGAGGTCCTCGTGCGCCCACAACCGGGCGTCGGTGGCCTGGTCCGCCCCGGGCGCGACCCGGACCAGACCGTGCGGGACACCCGCCTCCTCCACGAGCCGGACGAGCTGCCGGGCGCTCGCCGCCGCGGCCGGCCGTGCCCGCAGGACGACACCGCAGCCGGTCGCCAGCCCCGCCACGATCGCGGTCAGGGCGTCGGCGGTGCTGGTCCGCCAGGTCGTCAGCACCCCGACGACACCCCCGCCGGGACGGTGGGCGGCGCCGACGGCCTCCAGCTTGTCCGCCCAGCCGGCGGCGGAGAAGGCGGCGGCGTGCGCGGCCGGGGCGTCGAGGGTGTACCCGGCCGCGACGGGACGCCCCGTGGTGAGGGCCGCGGTCACGGCGAGCGCGCGGACGTGGTCGGCGAGGACGTCGGCGATGGCGAAGAGGAAGCGCGCCCGGTCCTCCGCCGACAACCAGGCCCAGTCGCTGCGGCTGGTCGCGGCCGTGTCGGAGACGATGCGCTGCACCAGGTCCGGTGGGGTGTCCTCGACCGAGAGCAGGCGTTCCCCGGTGGTCGGGGCGAGCACCTCGAGCAGGGGACCGGTGCCGGAACCCCCGACGGGGCCGTCGGCGACGACGAGGTCGGGGACGACGTCGGGCAGGTCGGTCGACGGCTCGCCGGAGCGCGGGGTGGAGGGTCCGGTGGGGGACCCCGTGGTCATCCGCAGGCCCGTCGGGAACGCCGCTCCGGCGGTGGACACCCGCAACGGGGACTCCCGTGGGGCACCCAGTCCCACGACAGCATCCGGTAGCGAAGTGCTCACGATCAGTGAGTCTACTGAGGTTCCTGTGCCGGGAGAGGGTCGTTCGAGCACTCCGTCCCCCGACTGGCAGGCTGGGGCCCGTGCTCTCCGACGAACCGCACTCCCACGCGCCGTCCCCGCTACCGCCCGATCCGGTCAGTTCCGACGGCGACGACCGGGACTTCGCCTGGTACGCCGGGGACCACCACATCCACACCACCTTCTCCCGCGACGCCATGTACTCCGTGGACGACCAGGTCCGCCGGGCGCACGAGTGCGGGCTGGACTGGATGGTCATCACCGACCACGGCGGCCCCGACCACGCCAAGCAGTCGGTCGCGCTGCAGACCCCGCTGATCGCGCAGGCCCGCCGCCGCCACCCCGTCCTGGTCTTCCAGGGCATGGAGTGGAACATCCCGGGCGCCGAGCACGCGACGTTCATCGCCCCCGAGCACGTGGACACCCCCGACCTGCTGCAGCGCTTCGAACGCGCCTTCGACGGCGACGTCCTCGGAGCGCGGCAGAACCCCGGCGGCCCACGGCTGATCGAGGACTCCGTCCACCCCGGCCCGGAGGCGGAACAGGTCGGTCTCGACGCCCTCGCCTGGCTCGTCGAGGAACTGCGGACGGGGACCGTCGGCGAGGCCCTCGTGCTCTCGAACCACCCCATGCGGACCGGTCGGGTCACCCCGTCGAAGGTGCGCGGCTGGCGCGACGCGGCGCCCGGGGTGTTCATCGGCTGGGAGGGGGCGCCCGGTCACCAGGCCGCGGCGCTGCCCGCCCCGCTGGGCCGCGGGCGGGGCCGCGGTCAGTACGACGAACGTCCCGGGAAGTGGTCCTTCCCCGGCTACGACCTCGACCAGTACCGCACGTGGGGCGGGTTCGACGCCGCGACCGCCCGGATGGGCGGGTTGTGGGACTCGCTGCTGGCCGAGGGACTGCCGTGGTGGATCACCGCGAACTCCGACAACCACTTCGACATCGGCGACACCGTCCGGGTCGGGAACCTGTCGCTGGAGCACTACCGCGCACACGGTTCCCGTGGGGAACCCGTCGAGACCGGGGTCGTGCAGCACGGCTACGTCGACTTCGCGCCGGGTTTCTACTCCCGGACCTGCGTGGGTTCCGCGTCCCGGGACTACCGGTCGGTGATGGGCGCGCTGCGGTCCGGGCGGGTCTTCGTCGTGCACGGCGGGTTGGTGAAGGCCGTCGAGGGACGGGTCCGGACGGGCGCCGGCCCGGGGGTGACGTTCGGGGCGCGGACGACCGTCGACCGCGGCGGCGACGTCGAGGTCGAACTCGTCGTCGACCCCGCGACGCAGGCCAACGGCAGCGGCGCGGTCCCGCGCTCGGCCCGCTGGGACGTCATCGTGGGAACCGTCACCGGCCGGGTGGCCGACGTCGACCGGGACCTGTTCGAGGCCCCCGGGACCCGGGTGGTCGAGAGTTTCGAGGTCCCGGCCTCCGCGACCGGCCGCCAGGTGTTCCGCACCGTCCTGCGCGGGGTCGCGGACCCGTTGTACGTCCGCTTCCGCGGCAGCGACGGTCGCCACCAGGCCGCCGACGGGCACCCGCTGGTCGACCGGATCGGGGACTCCGACCCGTGGGACGACCTGTGGTGCTACACGAACCCGGTGTTCGTCGACGTGCGCTGACTCACCAGGGGACCTCGCTCTCGTCGTCGAAGAACCCACCGCTCGGGCCGCCGTCGGGCAGGGTCGCGAGCCGGACCGGGGTGGCGGCCCCCTCGGCGGGGCTGCGGCCGTGGAAACCCGTGAAGTCGGTCGCGACCAGCCCCGGGCAGGCGGCGTTGATCAGGATCCCGGTGCCCTCCAGCTGCCGGGCGTACTGCACGGTGATCGCGTTCAGGAAGCTCTTCGACGGCGCGTAGGCGGCCATCACCGGTCCGGTCCGGCGCGTCAGCGAACCCATGCTGCTGGAGGTGTTCACGATCCGGGCGGACGGGGCCCGGCGCAGCAGGGGCAGCAGGGCGTTCGTCACCCGGACGGTGCCGTAGACGTTCACGTCGACCACGGCCCGGACGGCGTCGAGGTCGAGCGTCGTCGGGTCCTGGGTCCAGTCGGGGGCGTACGGACCGGAGATCCCGGAGTTGTTCACGAGGACGTCGAGGCGGCCCTCCTGCCGTTGCAGGAGGTCCGCCGCCGCGGCGACGCTCGCGTCGTCGGTGACGTCCAGGGGAACGCCGAACGCGTCCACGCCGTCGGCCCGGAGCTTCGCCACGGCCGTCTCGAGGCGTTCCGGGTCCCGGGCCCCGACGCCCACCCGAAAGCCGAGGGCGCCCAGCCCGGCCGCGATCTCGTAGCCGATGCCCTTGTTCGCGCCGGTGACCAGCGCGGTCTTCTTCTCGCTCATGTGCTCGATGGTCGGTCGGGGTTCCCGTGCCGGTCCAACACCGATCGGGTGGTCCGTCATACCTTCCGGGTATCACGGTCGTAGGCTGTCGGGGTGGACACGCTGGAGACCCGGGAGTTGCGGTACTTCGTCGCCGTGGCGGAGGACCTGCACTTCAGCCGGGCCGCGCAACGCCTCGGCATCGCGCAACCGCCGCTCTCCCGGGCCATCCAGCAGCTCGAACGCCGACTCGGGGTCCTCCTGCTGGAACGCGACCGGCAGGGGGTCAACCTGACCGACGCCGGGTCGGTGCTGCTGGTCGAGGGCCGCGCGACGCTGGAGGCCGCGAGCGCCGCGGCCCGCCGGACGCGGCGGGCGGTCGCGCAGCGGGGGACGCTCGTCCTCACGGTCAAGGCCGCCGGTTCGCACGAACTGCTGCGGAAGGTCCTCGACGCCTACGCGGCCGAACCGGGCGCCGTCGCCGTCGAGGTCCTGCCGAGCGGGTTGTGCGACCAGGCGCAGATGCTGCGCGACGGCCGCGCCGACGTGGCGTTGCTGCACACCCCGTTCAACTCCCTCGCGGGTTTCGACAGCGAGCAGCTCTCGACCGAGGGGCAGGTCGCGATCCTCCCCGCCACGCACCCCCTCGCGTCGCGGAGTTCGGTCACGGTGGCCGAGGTCTCCGACCTCCCCGGCCTGCCGATGGCCCGCTGGCCGCAGCGCGACGGTTCGTTCCTCCCCGGTCCGGGGCCGGCGATCAGCGACGTGTCCCAGCTCGCCCAGCTGATCGCCCTCGGCCGGACCGTCGCGGTGTTCCCGGAGTCGGCGCGGTCGTGGTTGTGGGCCGAGCACCGGGCGGTTCCCGTCGTGGACGCGCCGGTGGTCGGGACCCACATCGCGTGGCCCGCGCACAGTTCCTCCCTCGCGGTGGCGGCTCTGGTGCGGTCCGCGCTCGGGCGCTGACTCCTCACGGGGTCCGGACGCTGAAGACGTCGCCGGGCTGGCAGCGCAGGACGTCGCAGATCGCGGTGAGGGTGGAGAACCGGACCGCGCGGGCCCGGTCGTTCTTGAGGACCGAGAGGTTCACCACGGTCACCCCGACCCGCGCGGCGAGTTCGGCGAGCGTCATCCCGCGCTCGGCGAGGAGGCGGTCGAGGTGGCAGACGACGCGGTGGTTCTGCTCCTCGCTGTGCTGCGCCTCGCTCACACCAGGCCGGCCACGTCGTCCTGCAGGGAACGGCCCTGGCGCAGGGCCCCGGCCAGCAGCAGCAGGAGCGCCACGAACAGGAGGGAGGAGTGGAGTGGCCAGCCCCACGACGGGCCGAAGTCGGCGTTGGCCCTGAGGCGGTGCAGTGCGAGGTCGAGGGCCAACGGCGGCAGCAGCGGGACGACGTGGGTCGAGACCAGGAGGGCGAGGGCCATCCGGCGCAACCACCGGGGGTTCTTGCTGTGGAAGGGGTTCCCGTCGGCGAACGCGCGCAGCAGGAACGCACCCCACAGCGCGCCGAAGCCCACGCAGACCGTGAGCAGGTCCTCCCGAGCGGTGACCAGGCCGCGCTCGACGCGGGTGAGCTGGACGGTGGCGGTCCACCCCGTCCCGGTGGAGGTGGCGTCGACCGTCATCCCGGTGCGGACCGTGGTGGGGTTGATCAGGGCACCGTCGGCGGCCGTTGCCGAGTCCGACCGCTCCACCCGGATCGGGAAGGACTCCTGCCCCGGCCCGCTGCCGAACGCGCTGAGCACCCCCAGCAGGCCGAACACCACGCACAGCAGGCCGATCCGCTGGGCGAAGAACGCGAAGAGCCGGATCACGTGCGGTCGCAGGTGCACCCCGAAGCGCTGCGCCACCCGTGGGGCCATCGACAGTCGATACGTCACGCCGTGAGCGTGGCACATCGATGATCGATGTGTCAGGCGATCGCGACGACCGCCCGCACGTCCGCCGTCACCGCGGACAGGCGCTCGCGGGCGGCAGTGCGGACCACGGTGAGTTCCCCGGCGTCCCCGTCCGTCACGGCAGCCACGACCTCGCAGTACCCCTTGAGCTTCGGCTCGGTCCCGCTCGGGCGCACCACGACCCGGGTGCCGTCGGCGGTGCGGAAGCGCAGCCCGTCCGTGGGTGGCAGTCCGTCCAGGCCGTCCGCGAGGTCTTCGACGCTGGTCACCGGCGAACCGCCGAGGCTCGTGGGCGGCGCGGCGCGCAGCCTCGCCATGGTGGCCGGGATGAGGGAGAGGTCCTCGACGCGGATCGTCACCGGAGCGGTCAGGTGGACCCCGTCGGCGCGGTCGAGGTCGGCCAGGACGTCGTGCAGGGTCCGGCCCGCCGCGAGCTCGCGGCGGACGATCCCGGCGACGAGCAGCGAGGCGGAGATCCCGTCCTTGTCCCGGACGACCTCCGGGGCGACGCAGTAGCCGATCGCCTCCTCGTAGCCGAAAGTGAGGTCCGGGACGCGGGCGATCCACTTGAACCCCGTGAGGGCGGACGCGAAGCGCGCGCCGTGGCGTTCCGCGACGGCGGCCAGGGCCTGTGAACTCACGACCGAGCAGGCCAGGACCGCGCCGGGGACGGCGAGTTCGTCCCCCAGCACCCGGCCGAGGTCGTCGCCGCTCAGCGTCGTGAACCCCTCGGGTCCGGGGACGGCCACGCAGCAGCGGTCGGCGTCGGGGTCCACCGCCAGCACGACGTCCGCGCCCAGCCGCTGCGCCAGGGCGACCGCGCGGTCGAGCGCGCCGGCCTCCTCGGGGTTGGGGAAGGGCACGGTCGGGAACTCTGGATCGGGGTCGGCCTGCTCCGGGACCACGTGGACGTCGCGGAAGCCGTTGCGCCGCAGAGCCTCCAGCAGCACCGGTCCACCGACGCCGTGCATCGGGGTGACGACGACCTTCGGGTCCCGCCCCGTCGCCGGCCGCACCGCGTCGGTGATCGCGGCGAGGTAGTCCTCGACGACCTCCTCGCCGAGCACCGTCCACCCCTGCGTGGCCAGGGGGAGGTCGCGCAACGGTCCGACGGCGGCGATGCAGGCGGCGATCTCGGCGTCGGCCGGCGGCACGATCTGCACCCCCCGACCCTCCTCGGGGGCGGCCCGACCGCCGAGGTAGACCTTGTAGCCGTTGTCCCGGGCGGGGTTGTGGCTCGCCGTGACCATGACGCCGGCGTCGGCGTCGACGCGGCGCACCGCGAAGGCCAGCAGCGGCGTCGGCAGCGGCCGGGGCAGCAGCAGGACCTCGCAGCCGGCCGCGGTGAGGACGGCGGCGGAGTCGTCGGCGAACTCGCGCGAGCCGTGGCGGGCGTCGAGCCCGATCACGACGCGGGGGCGCTCGAAGCGCTGGGTCAACCAGGCCCCGAGGCCCGCGGCCGCCCGCTGCACCACGGCCCGGTTCATCCGGTGCTCCCCGGCGGCGACGACCCCGCGCAGTCCGGCGGTCCCGAACTCCAGGGGCCCGCTGAACCGGTCCGCGAGTTCCTGCCCGGCCCCGGCGTCCCCGGCCGTCGCCGCGCTCAGCAACGTCTCCAGGGCGGCGCGGTCGCGGGGTTCGGGATCGTCCTCGATCCAGGTCCGGACGCGGTCGTGCAGGGTCTGCGACGGGTCGGCGTTCACCCCCTCACCCTACGAGGACCCCGTGCGACGATGGCCGGGTGAGCACTCCCGTGGTCGTCCTCGCCGGGTTCCTCGGAGCGGGCAAGACCACGGTCCTCAACCAGTTGCTGCGCTCGGCCACCGACGTCCGGCTCGGGGTCGTCGTCAACGACTTCGGCGCCGTCGGCATCGACGCCCTCCTCGTGGCCGGCTGGGCCGACAGCACGGTGTCGCTGGAGAACGGCTGCCTGTGCTGCTCCACCGACGACGGGACCATCGACGAGCTGCTGACCCGGCTGACGACCGCGCGTCGGGGGGCGGAGTTGGACGCCGTCGTCATCGAGGCGAGCGGGGTCGCGGAACCCGCCGCGATGGTCCGCCAGGTGCTGAGCAGTTCCGTGCCCGGGGTGAGCTACGGCGGGCTCGTCGTCGTGGTCGACGCCGTGGAGTTCGAGGCCACCCGGCTGCGGCACCCCGAACTCGACGACCACGTCGCGATGGCGGACGTCGTGCTGCTCACCAAGACCGACCTGGTGTCCCCGGAGGCGGCGGCGCGGGTCGCCGAGGTGTGCCGGGGGCTCAACGCCTGGGCCCCCGTCGTCCCCGCCGCGCGCGGCCGGATGGACGCCCGGTTGCTCTTCGAGCAGCGCCCCCGGGAACAGCGGCAGCTGACCCTCGGGGAACTCGTCGGGGAGCACGAGCACACCGACCACCTGCACACGATGTACGACACCCTGGAGTTCCGCAGCACCGCCCCGCTGGACCCGCGCCGGTTCGTGGAGTTCCTCGCCGCTCGCCCCTCCGGGGTCTTCCGGATGAAGGGTTTCCTGCGGTTCGCCGTCGAGGGTTTCCCGCAGCGCTACCTGCTGCACACCGTCGGGGCGGCGGTGCGGTTCGAACGGGGCGGCTGGCCGAGGGGCTCGGACCGGGCGAGCGAACTCGTGCTCATCGGTGCGGGGTTGGACGCCGATGCCCTGCTGGCCGAGTTGCAGGCGTGCGTGCACGACGGGCCGCCGCTCGACGACGAGATGGCGATGATGGGTGTCCTGCGGGACACCGAGGGGGTGTAGCGGAGGCCCCGGGGTCGTGTCGGAGGCCGGTGGGAGGGTCGCCGCCGTGGTCGACGATCTCCGTGGCAGGTTCAGCGTGCCGCTCGCCGTGCAGGCCCTGGTGCTCGACGGAGCCCGGGTGCTTCTCGCGCGGCGGCGCGGTTCGGGGTACCACGACGGCGAGCTCGGGCTGCCCGCCGGCCACGTCGACGGCGGTGAACCGCTGCGGGCCGCGCTGGTCCGCGAGGTGGCCGAGGAGGTCTGCCTGCGGGTCGACCCCGCGGACGCCCGGCTGGTCCTCACCGCGCACCTGGCCCCGGAACGCCCGGGGGACCGGGAGTACCTGCACACGTTCTTCGCGGTCCGCCGCTGGTCGGGGGAGCCGAGGATCGGCGAACCGGACACGTGCGACGAGCTGCGCTGGGCCGACGTCGACGACCTGCCCGACGACACCGTGGACCACGTCGCGGCGGCGATCGCGGCGTGGCGGGCGGGGGAGACGTTGCTGGAACGGGGGTGGTCGGGCGATGAGTTCTCGCCGCGGCCCGGGTCTCCACGTCGGACGGATCGGAATGGTGAGGGAAAGGACGGGCGTGGTGTCGGTGGTCTCTCCTAGGGTCGAGGACATGTCGGTGAGCGGTCCAGCAGCAGTCACGGGGTCAGCGGTCAGCGCCCGCGGCCTGGTCAAGCGGTACGGGGACGTCACGGCACTGGCGGGGGTGGACCTCGACGTGCCCGAGGGCACGGTCCTCGCGCTGCTGGGGCCGAACGGCGCCGGCAAGACGACGACGGTGCGCGTCCTCACGACGCTGCTCGTCCCCGACGAGGGGAGCGCCACCGTGGCCGGGGTGGACGTCCTGCGCGACCCGCGCGAGGTCCGCCGCCGCATCGGGCTGTCCGGGCAGTACGCGGCGGTCGACGAGAACCTGACCGGGTTCGAGAACCTGGACATGGTGGGCCGACTCTACCACCTGGGCCGCAAGCGGTCCCGCGAACGGGCGCACGAACTCCTCGACCAGTTCCGGCTGAGCGACGCGGCGAACCGGGTGGCCAAGACCTACTCCGGTGGGATGCGTCGTCGCCTCGACCTCGCCGGGGCGCTCGTCGCGCAACCCCCGGTGCTCTTCCTCGACGAGCCGACGACAGGTCTGGACCCGCGCTCGCGCAACGACATGTGGGAGCTGCTGACCCAGATGGTCCAGGGCGGGACGACCCTGCTGCTGACCACGCAGTACCTGGAGGAGGCCGAACGCCTCGCCGACGACATCGTGGTCATCGACCACGGCCGCGTCATCGCCCGCGGCACGGCGGACGAGCTCAAGACGCAGGTCGGCGGTCAGCGGGTCGAGGTCGTCGTCGCGGTCGACGCCGAGGTCGAGACCGCGGTGGAGATCCTGCGGCCGGTCGCGGTGGGGGAGATCCAGGTCGAGCGCCGCGCCCGCCGGGTGACCGTCCCGGTCAGCGGGGGCACCCCCGCTCTCGTGGACGCGCTGCGACGGCTCGAGGAGGTGGGGATCGTCCCGCTCGACGCCGGGCTGCGCCGGCCGACCCTGGACGACGTCTTCCTCACCCTCACCGGCAAACCCGCCGAGGAACTCGCCGACGAGCACGAGGAGCAGAACGCATGAGCTCGCTGGGCATGGCGCTCGCCGACGGGTCCGTCGTCGCCAAGCGCAACCTCATCAAGATCAAGCGGATCCCCGACCTGCTGGTCGGGACCCTCATCTCCCCGATCATGTTCATCCTGCTGTTCGGGTACGTCTTCGGTGGGGCGATCGAGGTCCCGGGCATCAACTACCGGGAGTTCCTCGTCCCCGGCATCTTCGCCCAGACGGTCATCTTCGGGGCCACCATCACCGGCGCCGGGTTGGCCGACGACATGCAGAAGGGGATCATCGAACGGTTCCGCTCACTGCCCATGGCCCAGTCGGCCGTGCTGGTGGGGCGGACGTCCTCCGACGTGGTGACCAACGTGATCGTCACCGTCATCATGTCCCTGACGGGATTGATCATCGGCTGGCGGATCCGGACGTCGTTCCTGGACGCCGTGGTCGGGTACGCGCTGCTCCTGCTGTTCGCCTACGCGATCTCGTGGTGCATGGCCATGCTCGGGTTGCTGATCCGCACCCCCGAGGCGTTCAACAACCTGACGTTCATCACGATCTTCCCGGTCACCTTCCTCACCAACGGCTTCGTGCCCATCGAGAGCTACCCCCCGGTCCTGCGCCACATCGCCGAGTGGAACCCGGTGTCGACGTTGGTGCAGTCGGCGCGTGAGCGGTTCGGCAACGTGGGGCCCGGCGCGGAACCCTCGTCGTGGGCACTGCAGCACGCGGAGCTCTACACCCTGGCCTGGATCGTCGTCATCCTCGTCGTGTTCGTCCCGCTGGCGACGCGCCAGTACAAGCGGGCCGCCGCGCGCTGACGCTCAGGACGGCGTGGGTCCGCTCAGGTGCCGGCTGAAGAACGCGAAGACCTGGGGCATCACGGCCTTGAACGACGTGGTCAGGTGCTGACCGCCCTGCTGCAGGGAGACCTCGGCGGTGGCGGGCGGGCGGAGGAGCTGCGCGAACCGCTGGGCCCGGGTGACGTCGTCCGGGCTGGCGGTCCCGGCCAGCAGCAGCACCGGGAAACCCGCCCTGCCCTGCGCGGCGAGGGCGGTGGGGTAGAGCGCCCGGACGGCGGGGTCCTTGCGCTGGGGCAGGTTCGTCTCCATGTCGAAGTACCCGGCGATGCTGACGACGGCCCCGTACTCCTCCGGGTGGCGCAACGCGATGGCCGCGGCGCAGTAGGCCCCCGACGACGCGCCCGCCGTGCCCCACCCGCGACCCGGGGCCGTGACGCGGAAGTCGTCGCGCACCATGGTCGGGACGTCGGTGTCGAGGAACGTCCCGACGGCGGGCTCACCCGGCAGGTCGGTGCACTCGGTGTCGAGGTCCTTCGAGACCTGCATCTCCGGCATGACGAGGACGAACGGCAGGACGGAACCGTTCGCCGACCCCGCCCGGACGACGTCCAGCGCCGAGTACGAGCGGTCGGTCCAGTTGTTGTAGGAGGCGCCATCACCCCCCGGGTAGAGGAACAGCACCGGGAAGTCGGAGTGGGCGTAGCGGGGGTCGTCGTACTGCGGTGGGGTCCACACCCACACCGTCATCGTCACCCCGGACCTCGCGCCCTCCAGGACGGTCTGGCGGACCTGGCCGTCGCCGAAGTCCTTGCCGGTGAACCGCTGCGCGTCGGCCACGTGGGGGTTCGCCGGGGCACTCGCCGCAGGAGCGGTGGGGGAGGCCGACGGCGAGCCCGCCGGGTCCGGACGACCGGTCCCACCGCCGCCGCCGCACCCCGCCACCAGCAGGAGGGCCGCCAGCGCGGAGGCCGAACCGAGGCGGCGGGCGCGGACGAGGACGGGGCAGGACGGGAGCACCCCCTGATCCTCCCGACTCCCGCCGGCGCGAGGGGTGCCCGCGCGGGTCTGCACCCGAGGTCCACGGAACCCACGCGGTCCCCGCGCCGGGAGGGGGTCAGAGCAGCGGCACGACCCCGGCCAGCAGGGCGGCGCAGCGACCGGCGGCGTCCCGCCCGGCCTGCAGCACCTCCTCGTGCGAGAGCGGCTGGTCGGAGACCCCCGCGGCGAGGTTGGTGACCAGGGAGAGGCCCAGGACCTCCATCCCCACGTGCCGGGCCGCGATGGCCTCCAGCGCCGTGGACATGCCGACCAGTTGCGCCCCGAGGACCCCCGCCATCCGCACCTCCGCGGGCGTCTCGTACTGCGGCCCGCGGAACTGGGCGTAGACACCCTCGGCGAGGTCCGGGTCGACCGTGCGCGCGACCCCGCGCAGCCGGGCGGAGTAGAGGTCCGTCATGTCGACGAACGTCGGGCCCTCCAGCGGCGAGGCGCCGGTGAAGTTCAGGTGGTCCGAGATCAGGACCGGCGAACCGGCCGGGATCGCCGGGTCGAGCCCCCCGCAACCGTTGGTGAGCACGATCGTGCGGCAGCCCGCAGCCGCGGCGACCCGGACACCGTGGGCGACGGCGCGCACCCCGTGACCCTCGTAGAAGTGCGACCGGGGCAGGACCAGGGCCCGCAGCGGGGTCCCCCCGGGGCGGGCGACCGACACCGAGCGGACCGTCCCCGCGTGGCCGACCACGGCCGGCGGCAGGAACCCGGGGAGGTCGGTGGCGGGCAACGTCGCCACGACCTCACCCAGCTGGTCCGCCGCGGCCGACCAGCCCGATCCGAGGATCAGGGCCACGTCGTGGCGTCCGACCCCGCTGAGCTCGGCCAGGGTCGCGGCCGTCTCCTCCGCGAGGGCGAAGGGGTCGTGCTCAGCGGCGTCAGGGGCGGCGATCGAGGTCACGCGCCCCACCCTAGGGTCAGGCGTCGTTGGACCGGCAGGGGCGCGCACGCAGGCTGAGGACGTAGTCGTGCGGGGCACCGCCGGCCTCCGCGGCGTCGGCGAGGCGCCCGAGGTAGCGCGCCGTCGGCAGCCCGCCCTCGTAGTCGTCGATCGCGTAGGTCCAGGCGACGACGTCCCCGTCGAGGGTCTTGACCCGGACGCGGATCTTGCGGAAGAGACCCAGGTCCATCCCCTCCTTGGCGTCGAGACGGGCCTCGTCGGCGTCGGTCACGTCGTAGAGGGCGACGTAGACCTGGTCCCCGGGGGCTTCGACGACCGTCGCGAGCGGTCCCTCCCAGCTGCGGTCGTCGCCGCCGAAGGTCAGACGCCAGTCCAGCAGCCACCCCGTGGAACGCAGGGGGGAGTGCGGAGCCTTCTGCATCATGGCTTCGGGATCGAGGTTGGTCGCGTACGCGGCGTAGGCGGGCACGGAGTGAAAGGGTAGGGGACCATGGCGTCCGTGAGTCCCACCAGCGCGTCCCCGATCAACCAGGCGACCCGCGTCGCGATCCTCGGCGGCGGTCCCGGCGGCTACGAGGCGGCCCTCGTCGCGGCCCAGCTGGGGGCCGACGTCACCGTCGTCGAACGCGACGGCCTCGGTGGTTCCACCGTCCTCACCGACGTCGTGCCCTCCAAGACGCTCATCGCCACGGCCGAGCTGATGGCCAGCGTCGCGGGCGCCGCCGAGCTCGGGGTCCGCTTCCCCGGCGGCAGCACCCCCGACTCCGAACCCGCCGGCGCGGTGACCGTCGACCTCGCCCGCGTGCACGCCCGCGTCAAGGCGCTGGCCTCCGCGCAGTCAGCGGACGTGCGGGCCCGGCTGGAGAAGGAGGGCGTCACGCTGCTCTCCGGCGCCGGTGCCCTCGACGGGCCGAACGCGGTGGTCGTGAGAGACGGCGAGGACGCGGGCGCGCGGGTCGAGGCCGACGTCGTGCTCGTCTCCGTCGGCGCCCGGCCGCGGACGCTGCCCGACGCCGAACCCGACGGGGAACGGATCCTCACCTGGAAGCAGGTCTACGACCTCACCGAACTCCCCGAGCACCTGATCGTCGTCGGCTCCGGGGTCACCGGCGCCGAGTTCGCGAACGCCTACGACGCCCTCGGGGCGCACGTCACCCTCATCTCCTCCCGCGACCGGGTGCTGCCGGGGGAGGACGCCGACGCCGCCGAGGTCCTCGAGAGCGTGTTCCGCCGCCGCGGCATGGACGTCATGTCGCGCTCGCGGGCCGCGAAGGTGGAACGTCACGGCGACTCCGTGACCGTGACCCTCGCCGACGGCCGCACCGTCGAGGGGTCGCACTGCATCGTCGCGGTCGGGGCGATCCCGAACACCGCCGGGCTCGGGCTGGAGGAGGCCGGGGTCTGGACCAGCGAGTCGGGTCACATCGACGTCGACAAGGTGTCGCGCACCTCGGCCCGCGGCGTCTACGCCGCCGGCGACTGCACCGGGGTGTTCCCGCTCGCCTCGGTCGCGGCCATGCAGGGCCGCATCGCGATGTGGCACGCGCTCGGCGACACCGTCGCCCCGCTGAAGCTCCGCTCGGTCGCCTCCACGGTGTTCACCTCGCCGGAGATCGCGACGGTCGGCTGGACCCAGGCGCAGATCGACTCCGGGGAGGCGCAGGGCGAGATCGTGAAGCTCCCGCTCGCCACCAACGCCCGCGCCAAGATGCTCGGGATCCACGACGGGTTCGTGAAGCTGTTCTGCCGCACCGGGTCCGGCACCGTCATCGGCGGGGTCGTCGTCGCGCCGCGGGCCAGCGAACTGATCTTCCCGGTGACCCTCGCCGTCGAGAAGCGGCTCAACGTCGACGACGTCGCGCACGCCTTCACGATCTACCCCTCGCTCACGGGATCGCTCGCCGAGGCCGCGCGGCAGCTGCACGTGATGGGGGAGTAGCGGACGCACCCCACCGCGGAACTCCCCGGCGCTGCGGGCGGAGTTCCGCGGTGGGAGTCAGCTCACGCGTCGAGGATCTCGCAGAGCACGGTGCCGGTGGTCGTCGTGTCGCCCTGGGCGGCGGTCAGACCGGTGATCGTCCCGGCCCTGTGGGCCAGCAACGGCTGTTCCATCTTCATGGCCTCGAGGACCGCGACGAGCTGGCCCTCGGCGACGACGTCACCCTCGGCGACCTCGATCTTGACGATGGTCCCCTGCATGGGGGTGACCAGCGCGTTCGGGTTCTGCGTCGAACCGCCGACGGCCTTGGTCTTGCCCTTGCCGCCGCGGTGCGTCGCGGAACGGTAGGCGCGGGCCACGGCCGCACCCGTCGCGACGCCGGCCCGGGAGATCTCCTGACCGGCGCGGGAGAGCTGCGCGTTGAACTGCTCGACGGGGAAGGACACCTCGAGGCGCTTCCCGGCAACCTCGACGACGATCGTCTCGCGGTGCTGCGCACCGTCCCCACCGGCCTCCAGCGCACCGGCGCCCGGCAGGGTCGAGGCGTCGAAGTCGGTCTCGATCCAGCGGGTGTGGATCGTGAAGTCCTCGCTCTTCGTGGCCGCGAAGGCGGGGTCGGCCACGACCGCGCGGTGGAACGGGATGACCGTCGGGACCCCTTCGACGGCGAACTCGCCCAGGGCGCGGGCCGCCCGGGCCAGGGCCTGCTCGCGGGTCGCGCCGGTCACGATGAGCTTCGCCAGCAGGGAGTCGAAGTCCTGGGAGATCTCGACGCCGCCGTTGACGGCCACGGCGCGGGGGTCGATCCCGGTGTCGACGCGGACCCCGGGACCGGAGGGGATGGAGAACCGCGTGAGCTTCCCCGGACGGGGCAGGAAGTTCGCCGTCGGGTCCTCGCCGTTGATGCGGAACTCGATCGAGTGGCCACGGGTGGCGACCTCGGAGTAGCCCAGGTGCTCGCCGCGGGCGATGCGGAACTGCTCGACCACGAGGTCGAGACCGCTGATCTCCTCGGTGACGGGGTGTTCCACCTGCAGGCGGGTGTTGACCTCGAGGAAGGCCAGCGTCCCGTCGGCCGCGACGAGGAACTCGACGGTCCCCGCCCCGACGTAGCCGGCCTCGCGCACGATCGCCAGCGACGCACGGCGGAGCTCGGCGTCCTGCTCGGTGCTGAGGAACGGCGCGGGCGCCTCCTCGACGAGCTTCTGGTGGCGGCGCTGCAGCGAGCAGTCGCGCGTGGACACCACGACCGCACCGCCGTGGGCGTCGGCCAGGACCTGGGTCTCGACGTGGCGGGGACGGTCGAGGTAGCGCTCGACGAAGCACTCGCCCCGGCCGAAGGCGGCCTCGGCCTCGCGGACGGCGGAGGCGAACAGCTCGGCGATCTTGTCGCGGTCGCGGGCGACCTTGAGGCCGCGGCCGCCACCGCCGAAGGCGGCCTTGATCGCGATCGGCAGACCGTGCTCGTCGGCGAAGGCGATGACTTCCTCGGGTCCGTTCACCGGGTCCGGGGTGCCGGCGACCAGCGGGGCCCCGGCGCGGGCGGCCAGGTGACGGGCCGAGACCTTGTCGCCGAGGGCCTCGATGGCGCTGGGCGGCGGGCCGATCCAGGTGAGCCCGGCGTCCATGACCTGCTGGGCGAACCCGGCGTTCTCGGAGAGGAACCCGTAACCCGGGTGGACGGCGTCGGCGCCGGAACGCACCGCGACCTCGACGAGCTTGGCCCCGTCGAGGTAGGTCTCCTTGGCGCTGGTCCCGCTCAGGGAGTACGCCTCGTCGGCCATCCGGACGTGCAGCGCGTCGCGGTCCCCCTCGGAGTACACGGCGACCGACTGCAGACCCGCGTCGCGGGCGGCGCGCACCACGCGCACCGCGATCTCGCCCCGGTTGGCGACGAGGACCTTGGTGACCGGACCCGTCACCCGTACCGCAGTCGTCGACGACTCGGTGGACGGTTCGGGGGAGGTCATGCGGCGTCTCCGGAGATCGAGGGGGTGGGGAGGTGCGGGGGTGGCGGGACGAGGGCTGAGACTACCCGCGCGGCGCCCACAAGTCGGTCCACCGGACGCCCGCTTCGCGCGCGAGGTCCCGCAGCAGCGGCAGCGACACCCCCACGACGGCGTGCGGGTCGCCCTCGACCCCGCGGACGAACGCCCCACCGAGGCCGTCGAGGGTGAAGGCACCCGCGACGAGCAGCGGTTCGCCCGTCGCGACGTAGGCCTCGATCTCGGCGTCGGAGACGTCGGCGAAGTGCACCGTCACGCTGGCGACGCCGCCGATGGTCGCGCCGGAGCCACCCGCGTCGGAGTCCCGGGTGTCGATCAGCCAGTGACCCGTGTGCAGCACCCCGCTGCGACCCCGCATGGCCTGCCAGCGGGCCGTCGCGTCGGCGGCGTCGCTCGGTTTGCCGAGGACCTGACCGTCGAAGGCGAGGACGGAGTCGCAGCCCAGGACCAGCGCGTCCTCGGCGACGTCGTCGTGCCCGGCCACGTCCTCGGCCTTCGCCTTGGCCAGGACCAGGCAGACGTCCTCGGCGTCGGTGACGCCGTAGTGCGCGACCACCGCGGGTTCGTCGACCCCCGACACGATGACCTGCGGGTCGACCCCGGCGGAGCGGAGGGTGGCCAGCCGGGCGGGCGAGGCGGAGGCGAGGAGCAGCGACGTCACGCCGTCATGGTTCCACGCCCTACACCCCGGACCGGCCCCCGCTCAGGCGGGGAGCAGGGCGGAGCGCAGGACGTCGAGGCCGACCGAGCCGACGTCGAGGGCCTGGTGGTGGAAGGTGCGCAGGTCGAAGGAGTCGCCGTCGCGGGCGGCGACGTCGTCGCGCAGGGCCGTCCAGAGGCGCTCGCCGACCTTGTAGCTCGGGGCCTGACCGGGCCAGCCGAGGTAGCGGTCGAGCTCGAAGCGCAGGACGTCGGCGTGGTTGCCGGACACCGCCTGCAGGAACGCCCACGCCTTCTCGTAGGTCCACTCGCCGCCGCCGACCTCGGCGGGCGCGGGCAGGCCGCAGTGGATCCCGATGTCGAGCACCACGCGGCCCGCGCGCAGCAACTGCCCGTCGAGCATCCCGAGGACCTCGCCCGGGGAGCGCAGGAACCCCAGGTCCTGCATCAGCCGTTCGGCGTAGAGGGCCCAGCCCTCGCCGTGCCCGGAGATCCAGCAGGCCTGCCGGCGCCAGCGGTTCAGGACCGCGGAGTTCACGGCCGTCTGGCCGACCTGCAGGTGGTGGCCGGGAACGCCCTCGTGGTGCACGGTCGTCGCCTCGCGCCACGTCGAGAACGTCGTCTGGCCCGTCGGGACGGCCCACCACATCCGGCCCGGGCGGGTGAAGTCCTCGCTGGGGCCGGTGTAGTAGATCCCGCCGCTCGTCGTCGGCGCGATCCGGCACTCGAGGCGGAGGATCTCGGCCGGGATGTCGAAGTGCCTGCCCTGCACGGCGTCGATGGTCTCGTCGGAGCGGTCCTGCATCCACGCGCGGAAGTTCGCGGCCCCCTCCACCACCAGGGCGGGGTCGGCGTCGAGCGCGGCCGCGGCGGCCGCGACGTCGCGGGAACCGGTGATGCGCCGGGCCACGTCGGCCATCTCCGAGCGCAACCGGGCGACCTCCTCCAGGCCCCACGCGTAGGTCTCGTCGAGGTCGATGGTGGCGCCGACGTGGTAGCGCGACCACAACCCGTACCGCTCGCGGCCGATCGCGTCGACGCCCGGGGCCTGGGGCAGGAGTTCTTCGCGCAGGACGTCGGCCAGCCCCGCGTAGGCCCGCGCGGCCGACTCCCCGGCCCGCTCGACCGCGGCGCCGTGGCCCGCGGGGAACGTCGCGAAGAACCCGTCCGGGGCGGCGTAGGACCCGGCCTCGGCGATGCACGCCCGCACCTGGCGGACCGCGGCGACCCGTCCGGTCGCCGCGGCCGCGCGCAGGCTCTCGACGTAGCCGGTGATCGCGTCGGGGACGGCGGCCAGGCGCTCACCGACGACCTGCCAGTCGGCGTCGGACTCCGTCGGCAGCAGGTCGAAGACCATCCGCAGGTCCTGGACGGGGGAGGCGATGACGTTGAGGTCGCCGAGGGTCTCGCCCGCGTCGTGCAGGGCGACCTCGAGCCCGAGCCGGTCGTTCATCGCGGCCACCGTGACGCGGTCGACCTCGTCCGCGACCGGGGTGGCGGCCAGCTCGGCGAGCGTCGCGCGGTTCAGCGCCGCGAGCTGCTCCAGACCGGCCGGGGAACGGTCACCGAGACCGGGGGCGGGATCGGGCACCCCGAGCGTGAGGGCGAACGTCGGCTGCAGGCGCAGCACCGTCTCGAGGTGCCCCTCGGCGACCGCGTCGACGGCGGTGGCGGGTCGTTCAGCTCTCTGCACGCCGCGAGACTAGCCGCGTGATCACTCCCGCGCGTTCGCGGCGGCCGCGTCCAGCAACGGCAGCAGGCGTTCCAGCTGCCACGGGATGTTCAGCACCGTCGCCGACGTCGCGCTGACCAGGGACTGGTCCTCCAGCCAGGCGACGGCGTCGGCGGCGACGGCCGGCATCGTCGCGTAGACCGGGTCCGCGCGGAGCTCCTCGCGGGTCATGCCGTAGCCGATGACGAGGTCGGAGTCGACGTCGCGCACGCGTTCCTTGGCGACCTCGGCGTAGAACGTCTGCTCCTGCTCGGCCAGCGCCAGCACGCCCGGGGAGTCGACCAGGCCCAGCTCGTGCAGCATGTCGACGCGCGGGTCGCCCGGGAGGTAGACGTAGAGGGTGCCCGGGTCGGCCGAGACGTAGGTGATCGTCCTGCCCTGCAGCGCAGGGTGTGCGGCGGCGCTGTTCGCGAGGTCGTCCTCGGTGTCCGCGACCAGGGTCGCCGCCTCCGCCGTCCTGCCGACGGCCCGGCCGATGAGGGTGGCCTGGTCCTGCCAGGTCGTCAGCCACGGCTGGTCGGGGTAGGCCACGGTGGGAGCGATCCTGCTGAGGGTGGCCCAGTCCTCGGCGGTGATGCCGGAGTACACCGCGAGGACCAGGTCGGGGGCCAGGGCGGTGATCTGCTCGAAGGGGACCTCGCCCGAGGTGGGGTTGGGCAGGAACTCGGTCTGCGCGGCGTCGAAGTGGCCCTCCCACCAGGGGTAGGTGCCGTCCTCGAGTCCGCCGTAGGTGACCTCGGGGACACCCACCGGTTGCAGGCCCAGCGCCCACAGCGCGTCCTGCGAGCCCCAGCCGAGGCAGACGATCCGGGTCGGGGTCGCCTCGATCGTGGTCGAGCCGAGGGCGTGCTCGATCGTCACCGGGAAGGCGGAGCTGCCGGCGGCCGCCGGGGTGCTGCCCGGGTCCTGGGTCGATTCCGCACTGCCGCAGGCGGTCACGAGGGCGGCGAGGGGAGCGGTGGCGAGCAGGGTTCGGCGACTGGGGCGCACGGGGACTCCAGGAGGACAGCGGTGGTCAGGTCAGGCTCACCTAAACACACAACCCTCCGTTCCGGGAAGTCCGGTGCGTAGCGTGGGGGCGTGGACACGCCGTGGACCGACCTGGACCGACCTCCGCTGCGGGCGCTGCCGCTGCGGCGAGCCCTGGTGGGGGACGGGCTCTGGAGCCGTCTCGACCTCGTCGCCACCACCGGCTCCACCAACGCCGACCTGCTCGCCGACGCCGACGCGCCCGACGGGGCCGTCCTGGTCGCCGACCACCAGGCCGCCGGGCGCGGGCGCCTGGGCCGGGTGTGGTCGGCACCCCCGCGTGCCGGCCTGGCCATCTCGGTTCTGCTGCGCCCGCGACGTTCCGTCGCGGACTGGTCGCTGCTGCCGCTCGTCACGGGCCTCGCCGTCGTCGACGCGATGGGGGCCCTCGGGGTGAGCGCCCGGCTGAAGTGGCCCAACGACGTCCTCGTCGAGGGTCCCGACCGGCCGGGGAAGGTCTGCGGGATCCTCGCCGAGGTCCGGGAGGAGCGCGTCGTGCTCGGGGCCGGGATCAACGTCTCGCTGCGCACCGACGAACTGCCCGTCGACACCGCGACGTCGCTGGTGCTGGCCGGGGCGCGCAGCCACGACCGCGACACCGTCCTGCGGCGCTACCTGCGGGCGCTGCGCACCCGCGTCGACGCGTGGGCCGCGGGGGAGTCGCCGCTGGCCGACTACCGCGCGCTCAGCGCGACCATCGGCCAGGACGTGCGGGCGCACCTGCCCGACGGGTCGGCGCTGGAGGCCCTCGCCGTCGACGTCGACGACGACGGACGGCTGGTCGTGGAGGGGTCAGACGGCGCCCGGACGAGCCTCTCGGCGGCTGACGTCGTCCACCTGCGCCGACGCTGACCCCGCGTGCTGCTGCGGGTGGGCCTCCCAGCCCTCCTCGCCGAGCTCCTCGACGAAGACGAAGCGGCGGTAGGCCCACCAGCGGAACAACGTCCCCAGCGCGACCCCGACGATCTTGGCGGACACGTTGGAGGCGACCGGACCGCGCAGGTCGAGGACGTAGTACGTGAAGGCCAGGCAGACCAGGGAGATGAGCAGACCGACGCCGTTCATCACGAAGAACAGCACCAGCTCCCGCGGGGCCGAGGCCCGGCGGCGGTGCCGGAACGTCCAGTACCGGTTGCCCAGCCAGGCGACCAGGATGCTCAGGACGGTCGAGATGACGTTGGCCGTCAGCGGTTTCGCGTGCAGGACGCCGACGCCGTCGGCACCCGCGTAGCGGAGGAGGTTGAACACCCCGAAGTCGGTGACGAAGGCGACCCCGCCGACGATGCCGAACTTCGCGGCCTCGCGCGCCAGCACCTCGTAGGTGTCGCGCAGACGGCGCACCAACCCCTGGTCGTTCCTGCTCACGCTGCTGTTCCCGCCCTCTCGCTCGTCCGTGCCACCCGTCCCGGGCCGTTGCCCGTGCACCGGTGCGGCCACGCAGTCTGACGGGTCAGGCTGGGAACCGGCTCCAGGTCAGCGTTCGGAGCGGGCCCGCGTGTCGGATGGGGTCGACCTCGGCTCGAGGTGGTCCTCCATCTTCATGGCTCCGACGATCCCGATGACGACGAACGTCACGCAGGCGATCACGGTGAACAACTGGACTTCCCCCTCCGTGGGCACGCTCCGCAGGACAGCGGAACGGTGCGACCAGGGTGACTCACCCCACGAGAGGTGGCATCCCAGAGGTCCATCGGCACCCGTCGGGTACGGCTGAGCGGGTCCGGTGGCCTACCCTCGGCGAACGTGTCGACCCTCGGTTCGCGACCCGACCCCGCCCCCTACGCCCGACCCGGTGGGTTCCCCGTCGTCGGCGTCGTCGGCGGGGGCCAGCTGGCCCGGATGATGCAGCCCCCCGCCATCGCCCTCGGGCTGCGGCTGCGGGTGCTGGCCGAAGGCCCCGACGTCAGCGCGGCGCAGGTCATCACCCCCGCCCCGATCGGTGCGGCCGACGACCTCGAGGCGCTCGTCGCGTTCGCCTCCGAGTGCGACGCCGTCACCTTCGACCACGAGCACGTCCCCACCGCGGGACTGCGCGCGATGGCCGAGGTGACCTCCGTGCAGCCCGGGGCCGACGCCCTCGTGCACGCCCAGGACAAGATCGTCATGCGCGAGAAGCTCACCGAGCTCGGGGTCCCGTGCCCCCGCTGGGCCCGCGTCGGCGACCGCGCGCAGGTCGAGGAGTTCGCCGCGCGGACCGGTTGGCCGGTCGTGCTGAAGACCCCGCGGGGCGGCTACGACGGCAAGGGCGTCCTCGTCCTCGACTCCCCGGAGGACCCCGCCTGGACCACGGCCGACGGCTGGTTCGCGGACTGGGCCGAGCGTGGTCCGCTGCTGGCCGAGGAACACGTCCCCTTCACCCGCGAGCTCGCGGCCCTCGTCGTGCGCAGCCCGTCCGGGCAGGCCGCGGCCTGGCCCGTCGTCGAGACCGTCCAGCGCGACGGCGTCTGCCACGAGGTCACCGCCCCGGCCCCCGACCTCGACGACGAGCTCGCCGCCCGGCTCACGGGGATCGCGCTGAGCATCGCGGGCGGCCTCGGCGTCACCGGGGTGCTGGCCGTCGAGGTGTTCGAGGTCGTGCGCGACGGGCGGCCCACCGTCCTCGTCAACGAACTCGCGATGCGCCCGCACAACTCGGGCCACTGGACCATCGACGGGTCGCAGACGAGCCAGTTCGAGAACCACCTGCGGGCCGTGCTCGACCTCCCGCTGGGGTCCACCGCGGCCCGCGACCCGTGGACGGTCATGGTGAACGTGCTGGGACCGCAGGAGATCGAGTCCCGCCACGAGGACCTGTACCGCTCCTACCTGCACGTCATGGCCCACGACCCGGGCGTCAAGGTGCACCTGTACGGCAAGGAACAACGGGCCGGTCGCAAGCTCGGCCACGTCACCGTCCACGGTGACGACCTCGACACCGTCCGCGCGCGTGCCCGGCACGCGGCGGCCTTCATCGCTGGGGAGATCGACGAATGAGCGCAGTGCGTGTGGGACTCGTCATGGGTTCCGACTCCGACTGGCCCGTGATGGAGGAGGCCGCCAAGGCCCTCGACGAGTTCGCCGTCGGCTACGAGGCCGACGTCGTCTCCGCGCACCGGATGCCGCAGGACATGATCGCCTGGGGTTCCGCCGCCGCCGAGCGCGGCCTGCAGGTCGTCATCGCCGGGGCCGGTGGGGCCGCCCACCTGCCCGGCATGCTCGCCAGCGTCACGCCGCTGCCCGTCATCGGCGTCCCCGTCCCGTTGCGTCACCTCGACGGCATGGACTCGCTGCTCTCCATCGTCCAGATGCCGGCCGGGGTTCCCGTCGCGACGGTGTCCATCGGCGGCGCCCGCAACGCGGGTCTGCTGGCCGTGCGGATCCTCGCGGCGACCGACACCGACCTGCGCGCCCGGATGGTGCAGTTCCAGGACGCGTTGCGCCAGAGCGCCTACGACAAGGGTTCGGCGCTGCGCGCACGGACCCGCCGGGGTGGAGTGGGTTTCGGCGGCTGACCGCCGCTCCACTCGACGCGTCGACGGGGTCGCGCCGCCCTGTGGGTACGGTCGGGCGGTGAGTCTGCACACCGAGTCCCACCGCGTCGACGGTCACGACGTCCACGAGCACGTCCTCACCGTCCCCCTGGACCACCGGGGTTCCGACCTCGGGAGCATCGAGGTGTTCGCCCGCGAGTACGTCCGCGACGGGCAGCGCGACGCCCCGCGGCTGGTGTTCTTCCAGGGCGGACCGGGAAACCCCGCGAACCGGCCCGAGGTGGTCGGTGGCTGGCTGGAGCGGGCGCTCGAGGAGTTCCGCGTGGTGCTGCTGGACCAGCGCGGCACGGGCCGGTCCACGCCGCTGGACCGCCAGAGCCTCGCCGAGGTGGGTTCCCCCGCCGACCAGGCCCGCTACCTGAGGCACTTCCGCGCCGACTCCATCGTGGCCGACGCCGAACTGCTGCGCCTCGCGCTCGGCGACGACACCTGGGCCGCGCTGGGCCAGAGCTACGGCGGGTTCTGCCTCACGACCTACCTCTCGCAGGCCCCGCAGGGTCTGCGAGAGGTGTTCATCACCGCCGGCCTCCCGGGGATCGCCACGACCGCCGACGACGTGTACCGCGCGACGTACGCGCAGACGGCCGTGCGCAACGCCGAGTTCTTCGCCCGCTACCCCCGCGACCTGGGTGTGGCGCAGGCGGTCGCCGACCACCTCGAGCAGCAGGAGGAACTCCTGCCGAGCGGGGAGCGGTTCAGCGCCCGGCGGTTCGCGACCATCGGCATCGCCCTGGGTCAGGTGTCCGGTTTCGACGCCCTGCACTTCGCGCTGGAGGACCCGTTCACCACGGTGGGTGGGCAGCGGCGGCTGCGGGAGCGGTTCCTGCTGGCCATGGGGAACCGGTTGTCGTTCGCGGCGCACCCGCTCTACGCCGTGGTCCACGAGAGCATCTACGCCCAGGGGGCGGCGACGAACTGGGCGGCGCAGCGGGTGCGGGCGGAGTTCCCGGAGTTCGACCTCTCCGGAGGTTTCGCGTTCACCGGTGAGCACGTCTACCCCTGGCAGTTCGAGGAGGACCCCGCGCTGGTCCCGTTGCGCGGGGCCGCCGACCTGCTGGCCGCGGACGCCGATCTCCCGCCGCTCTACGACGCCGACGTGCTGGCCGGGAACACCGTCCCCGTCGCGGCCGCGGTCTACGTCGAGGACATGTTCGTGCCCTACGCGTTCTCCCGGGCGACCGCCGCGGCGATCCGGGGTGCTCGCACGTTCGTGACCAACGAGTACCAGCACGACGGTCTGCGTATGGACGGGCGGCGGCTGCTGGACGTGCTGTTCGGTCTCGCCCGCCGCTAGGACGCCGGGGCGAAGGTGTGGAGGCGGTTCTTGCCGCCCACCTTCGCGGTGTACATGGCGTGGTCGGCGTTGCGCAGCAGCCGGTGCGCGTCGACGTCCGGCCCGGCCAGCGCCAGCCCGACGCTGATCCCCACCTGCACGGTGCGGCCGTCGAGGGCGATCGGTTCGCTGACCCGGTCCACCACCCGGTGCGCGACGGCGGTCGCGACCTCGAGGACGTCGCCCTCGGGGATCCGCAGCAGGACGACGAACTCGTCGCCGCCCAGGCGGGCGCAGAGGTCACCCGGACGCAGCGTGCGGCGCAGGCGGTCCGCGACCCGGCACAGGAGTTCGTCCCCCGCCGCGTGGCCGAGTTCGTCGTTGACGGGTTTGAACCCGTCGAGGTCGCAGAACAGCACGGCCGTGCCGTCCGCGCCGGCGCGCAGCTCCTGTTCCAGGGCCAGGGTGAACGTCGAGCGGTTCGCGAGACCCGTGAGCCCGTCGGTGCGGGCGGCCCGGACGAGGTCGTCGTGC
The DNA here is from genome assembly GCF_042674865.1 of Kineococcus sp. GCM10028916. Classification (NCBI taxonomy): domain Bacteria; kingdom Bacillati; phylum Actinomycetota; class Actinomycetes; order Kineosporiales; family Kineosporiaceae; genus Kineococcus; species Kineococcus sp. GCM10028916. The sequence goes on from NZ_JBHTFM010000008.1 coordinate 151,920, forward strand.
TGCTCCCGACCGCGCAGCGCCAGGACCGCCTGCTGCGAGACCGCCCGGACGGCGGTGGACACCTCGCCGGAGGAGGTGCGCGAGGACTCGCCGACGACGATCCACCGCGTCGGTCGTCCGCGCGGGGCGGGCAGGGCGAGGCTGATCCAGCGGTCGGCGTGGCCGACCTGCTGCAACCGCTGCAGCAGCGGACCGCTCACGGGAGCGGGTTCGTCGGTGCCGGCGAGGGCGTCGCGGTCCCACGGCGTGGAGGCGGGTAGTTGCAGACCCGTGGTGGCGTAGACCGCGGTCCGCCCCGCGCCGTCCTCGACGCCGAGGGCGTGGCTGCCCGGCGTGGCGGAGCAGACGGCTTCCGTCGCGACCCAGGCCAGACGCACGATCTCGTCCCGGGTGCTCGCGGTCAGCAGGCCGGCGCTGAGACCGGCCAGCGCCGCCTGGCGTCCGGTCGCCTGCTCCCGGGCGAAGAGGCTCCCGGCCAGGTGGCGGGCCACCGCGCTGATGAGCAGCGTCAGCGGCAGCGGGCCGAGCAGACCGCCGACCACGACGGACCCGGAGTGGCCGGGCAGCAGCGGCCAGGTGACCAACGAGGTCAGCAGGGCACCGGCGACGAGGACCGCGTGGACCACCCCGCACCGCCACGAACCGTAGACGGCGCGTTGCCACATGGCGGTGAAGGCGAACCCGAAGGCGAGCTGCGGGGAGCTCGCGCAGGCCGCGAACGCGGCCGACGCCGCGGCCTCGAGCAGGTCGGTGGACCAGTGGGCCCCGGCCGCGCGGTACCGGCGCAGCCAGACCGCGCAGAGGGCGGCGCTCGCCAGCGCGAGACCCACCAGGGTGCTCCCGCGTTCGCCCACCACGGCACCCGGCAACGTGAGGGCCAGCGAGACCAGGGCCGAGCCGCAGAAGAGCCAGCGGGTCCGGGCGATCAGTCCTTCGGGCCGCCGCAACGCCCGGCGCAGCACAGGACGGGTCACGCGGAAGTCATCGACGTCCCGCCGGTGGTCCTTGACCGCCCAGCGGATCCCGCGGGACCGAGACCGTCACTCTGGCCCCTCGTGTCTCAGGTTGCTCACACTCAACCCTTGTCTGTGAGCACTCTGAGCACCAAACTCGGCCTCGTTCGTCCACCGAATCTGGAGGCCCCGTGCGCAAGATCGTCCTGTCGGCCGCGATGAGCACCGCGCTCCTCGCGACGACGCTCGCGGTGACGCAGTCGTCATCGTCGGCTCAGTCCGCCACCCCCGCCACCACCCGCACGACGAAGACCACCACCACCGCGGCCCAGTACGTCGTCCTCTACGACGCCGGCGTCAGCGACGCCCTGGCCCGCACCTCGATCGCCGCGGCCGGGGGCACCGTGCTCTCCAGCAACGCCGAGGTCGGCTACGCGCTGGTCTCCAGCGACGCCGCCGACTTCGTCGAGAAGGCCGGTTCCGCCCTCGGCCTGGTCGGAGCCGCGAAGAACCGCAGCATCGGTGAGGCGCCCGCCGACACCGTCGCCGACGCCGCCTCCGTCGTGGAGAAGCTCACCGCGTCCGAGCGCGCGCAGGTGCAGGCGGACGTGGACCTCAAGTCCCTCGCCACCCGCAAGCCCAAGGACGAACCGCTGGCCCCGCTGCAGTGGGACATGGCCGCCATCGGCGCCACCAGCGACGGCTCGTACGCGACCCAGCCCGGCACGAAGAAGGTCACCGTCGGGATCATCGACACCGGCGTCGACGGCACCCACCCCGACATCGCGCCGAACTTCGACGCCGCGGACAGCCGCAACTTCGTCACCGACATGCCCGACATCGACGGTCCCTGCGAGGTCGCGAACTGCGTCGACCCCGTCGACGTCGACGACGACGGTCACGGCACCCACGTCGCCAGCACCATCGGCGCCCCGATCAACGGCCTCGGCATGGCCGGTGTCGCCCCGAAGGTCAACCTCGTGAACATCCGCGCGGGCCAGGACTCCGGGTACTTCTTCCTCCAGCCCACCCTCGACGCGCTCACCTACGCCGGCGACGCCGGCGTCGACGTCGTCAACATGAGCTTCTACGTCGACCCGTGGCTCTACAACTGCCAGGCGAACCCGGCCGACTCGCCCGCCGAGCAGCAGCAGCAGCGCGTCGTCGTCGCCGCCGTCCAGCGCGCGATCGACTACGCCCGCAGCAAGGGTGTCCTGCCGGTGTCCGCGTCCGGCAACGAGGCGACCGACCTCGGCGCCCCCGGCGTCGACTCCACCAGCCCCGACTACCCGGTCGACGCCGACGGCAACCCGACCCAGGCCCGCGACCGCACGATCGACAACGCCACCTGCCTCAACGTGCCCGCCGAGAACGACGGCGTCGTCACCGTGAACTCGACCGGCCCGTCCGGCCGGAAGGCGTACTACTCCAACTTCGGCACCGAGCAGTCCGACGTCTCCGCCCCCGGTGGCGACGCCTACGACACCCCCGACCAGCGGGTCAGCCCCGACGGGGAGATCCTCGCGGCCTACCCGGAGGCGCTCGCCCTCGCCAGCGGTGACGTCGACGAGAACGGCGAACCCACCAGCCCGTTCGTGGTCCGCGAGGTCACGAAGGACGGCCGCAACGCCTACTACCAGTACCTGCAGGGCACCTCGATGGCGTCCCCGCACGCAGCCGGTGTCGCGGCCCTCATCGTCAGCCAGTACGGCAAGCCCGACAAGGCCCACCCCGGAACCCTGACGCTGGACCCGGACCTCACCCAGGCGATCCTGCTCGGGACGGCCACGGACACCCCGTGCCCGGTGCCGGCGGAGTTCACCTACCGCCGCGTCTCGGCGACCGCGGGGGAGAGCACGACCACCGCGACCTGCGCCGGACCGGCCGACGACAACGGCTTCTACGGCGAGGGGATCGTGAACGCCCAGACCGCGGTCTCCGCGTTCTGAGCCAGACCCACCGAACCGGACCCCGTCGACCGCACCCGCGGTCGGCGGGGTCTTCGGGTCTCAGGCCGCCAGCGACTTCAGGGCCGTGGTGTCGTCCTTCTTGAGGTCCTCGAACATCTCCAGCGCCTCGTCGGTGTTCCACTTCACGGCCAGGCCGTGCGAGGTCCGCAGGTTCGGGTCGGAGACGGGGACCGTCATCGAGATCCCCGAGGCGCTCGACGCGCCGCGCATGCCCTGCAGGAACTTCACCAGGTCCCCGATCCCGGCGTCCTCGTCCAGCGTCACCGCGGAACCGCCGGAGGAGGCCAGCGGGAAGGCCTTGAACGGGTTCAGCAGCGTCGTCGGGCTGGCCGCCTTCGAGATGATCGCCGCGAGGAGTTCGCGCTGACGCACGGCGCGACCGAGGTCGCCCTGGACGTCGGAGTAGCGGTACCGGGCGTAGCCCAGCGCGGTCCTGCCGTCCATCTGCTGGCAGCCGGCCTGGATGTCCAACCCGGCCCGCACGTCGTCGACGGCCTGCGTCGGGCACATCTGCACCCCGCCGACGGCGTTGACGATCTGGGCGAACCCGCCGAAACCCGTCTCGACGTAGTGGTCGATGCGCAGCCCGGAGACGTTCTCGATCGTCTGCATCAGCAGGGGAGCACCCCCGATCGAGAACGCCGCGTTGATCTTGTTGCTGTCGTGGCCCGGGATCGGCACGTAGGAGTCGCGCGGGATGCTGATGAGCGCTGCGGGCCCGCCGCCGTCGGGGACGTGCAGCAGCATGATCGTGTCGGTGCGCTGACCGGAGATGTCCGTACCGCCCGCGGAGTACTCCGCGATCTCCTCCGGGGACAGGCCGTCGCGGGAGTCGCTGCCGACGATGAGGTAGGTCGTCCCCGGGGTCGCCGCCGGCCGTGCCCCCGTGGAGGCCGCGGCCACCTGGTTCACCGCGGACCAGCCGCGCCACGTCAGCGCCAGCGGGTAGGCGACCGCGAGGACGACGAGGACGGCCACGATCCCGAGGACCCGGCGGCGGCGGCGGACGTTGCGGCGAGGCCGGGACCGGGGGTCTCGGGGTTCTCGCGGTTCCCGGAGTTCACGCGGTTCGCGCGCGGTCTGCGGGGCCGGCGCGGCGGGTTCGTGGAGGTCGAGGAGGCGCTGCTCGCGCCCGGGGGTCTGCGCCGCCGGCCTCGGGGGGGCGGGACGTCGCGACGGGCGGCCGTAGGTCGTGGAGTGCCACTGCTCGCCGCGGTCGGCGGTGTCGTCGTTCGGCGGCTCGGCGGGCATTGCTCCACCGTACGGCGCTCGGTGCGCCGGACCCGGGACCCGCGACACGCCCGCACGCGGGCCTCACGCTTCGCTCACATCCGGGCCCCCGACGCGAAGAACCCTCCCCACCCCGCGAGCGCCCGGAACGGGGGCTGCGCCGGGCGGGAAGGGTTCTTCCCACGGGTGGTGCGTCAGGCGCGCGGGCGGCCCAGCGCGCGGTACGTCCAGCCGGCGTTGCGCCAGCGCGACGGGTCGAGGGCGTTGCGGCCGTCGAGGATGCGCTTCTCCTTGACCAGCCCGGCGATGGTGGCCGGTTCCAGGTCGCGGTACTCCTTCCACTCCGTCAGGAGCAGGACGACGTCGGCGCCGCGGACGGCCTCCTCGACGGTGTCGGCGTAGGAGATGTCCGGGACGGCCTTGCGGGCGTTGTCCAGGGCCGCGGGGTCGGTCAGGACGACGTCGCCGCCCTGGAGGCGGATCTGCGCGGCCACGTTGAGGGCGGGGCTGTCGCGGATGTCGTCGGAGAGCGGCTTGAACGCCGCACCGAGGACGGCGACGCGCTTGCCGATGAGCGAGCCCTCGCAGACCTCGCGGGCCAGGTCCACCATGCGGATCCGGCGGCGCATGTTGATGGAGTCGACCTCGCGCAGGAACGTCAGCGTCTGGTCGGCGCCGAGCTCGCCGGCGCGGGCCATGAAGGCGCGGATGTCCTTGGGCAGGCAGCCACCGCCGAAACCGAGGCCGGCGTTGAGGAACTTGCGCCCGATCCGGTCGTCGTGCCCGATGGCGTCGGCGAGCTGGGTGACGTCCGCGTTGACCTTCTCGCAGAGCTCGGCCATCGCGTTGATGAAGGAGATCTTGGTGGCGAGGAAGGAGTTGGCGGCGACCTTGACCAGCTCGGCGGTCTGGTAGTCGGTGACGATCAACGGGGTGCCCCGCTTCAGCGGCGTGGCGTAGACCTCGTCGAGGAGGGCCTTGGCGGCCTTGCCCTCGGTCGTGGTCTGGCCGCCGGAGACGCCGTAGACGAGGCGGTCGGGGGTCAGGGTGTCCTCGACGGCGTGACCCTCGCGCAGGAACTCGGGGTTCCAGGCCAGGCCGGCGCCCGGGGCCTTGTCGAGGACCTTGGCGGCCAGGCGGGTCGCCGTGCCGACGGGGACGGTGGACTTGCCGATGACGAGTTCGCCGGCGGCGACGTAGGGGAGGAGTCCGTCGACCGCGGCGTCGACGTACTTCATGTCCGCCGCGAACTCGCCCTTCTTCTGGGGTGTGCCCACGCACACGAAGTGCACGGCCGACCCGGCCGCCTCGGCCATGTCGGTGGTGAACTTCAGTCGGCCGGTGGCCATGGTGCGCTCGAGCAGTTCGGGCAGGCCCGGCTCGAAGAACGGCGCACGAGCGGCCTGGAGGGCCGCGATCTTCTCAGGGTCCACGTCGATCCCGATGACGTCGTGTCCCAGCTCCGCCATGCACGCCGCATGGACGGCTCCGAGGTATCCGCACCCGATGACAGTCATCCGCATGGAGCGCACAGTAGCGATACGTGAGCGAGGAGAGAACTCTTGACTCCATCCGGGGCGGTGTGCGTGCCCGCTCCGCGGGGCTCAGGAGGCGGGTTCGTGCAGGAGTGGTGAGGGAGGTCACGGCGGCGCGTGACACTCTGTGCCTCAAGATTCGGCCGTCAGGGGTCGAAGCCTGGAGCCACGGCACGTCCCACCGGAAGGTCACCATGCGCTTGCGTCCTCGCACCCTCGGCCTCGCGGCCGCCCTCGCGGTCAGCTCGGCCCTCGTGGCGGGTGCCGCTCCCGCGACGGCTTCCCCGGGAGTCGACCTGAAGGCGGCGGCGACCAGCCGCGTCTACGGGGCCGACCGCATCGGCACCGCCGTCGCCGCCTCGAAGTCCTTCACCGGACAGGGGGCGTCCGCGGTCGTCCTGACCCGCTCCGACACCTTCGCCGACGCCCTCGCGGGTGCGCCGCTGGCCTCGGACAAGGGCGGCCCGCTGCTCATGACGCCCCGCACCAGCCTCGACCCCGGCGTCGCCGCGGCGATCAAGGACGAGCTCCAGCCCGGTGGCACCGTCTACCTCCTCGGTGACGCCAACGCCCTCTCCGCCGACGTCGAGAACTCCGTCAAGGCCCTCGGCTTCCCGACCGTCCGCCTCTTCGGTTCCGACCGCTTCGGCACCGCCGTCGCGATCGCCAAGCAGCTGCCGTCGGCCACGAGCGTCTCGGTCGTCACCGGCTGGAACTTCCCCGACGGCCTCGCCGCCGGTGCCCTCATGGGGGTCGTCGACACCGACTCCGGTCACAGCATCGGCGCCGTCCTGCTCTCCGACGGCAACAACCTCGGCGCGAGCACCCAGGGCTACCTGGACTCCCGCCGGTTCAGCACCAAGATCGCCGTCGGCGGGACCGCCGTCACCGCCGTCACCAAGTACCAGACCGGCTGGTCGCAGCTCGCCGGCAACGACCGCTACGAGACGGCGTCGCTGGTCGCCAAGCAGTTCACCTCCACCGCCTACTTCCAGGACGCCACCGAGATCATCGGTGTCGCCACCGGTGAGAACTGGCCCGACGCCCTCGCGGGCTCGGCGCTGCTCGCCTACGGCGGTGGCCCCATGCTGCTGACCGCGAAGGGCTCGCTGCCCGCCAGCACCCGGTCCGCGATCGACGCGCTCAAGGCCGACGCGGCCACCGAGGGCACGTCCATCCAGAAGGTGCTCGTCTTCGGTGACGAGAACTCGGTGTCGGCCGGCGCCTACGACGCGATCGTCTCCGCCGTCGGCTGAGGCGACGACCCGTCAGGCAGGCCCGTCGCGCTCGTCGCGGCGGGCCTGTTCGCGTGCCGGTCCCTGTCGCCGGGCCTGTTCCGGGGTCACGGCCTCGTCGAGGGCCAGGCGACGGGCGAGCTGGGTGATGGTCTCCTCCAGGTGGCGCGAGCGCCGGTAGGAGGAGACGACGAACCCGAGGAACGCGATCACCAGCCCGTAGAGCAGCAGGTCCGCACCCCGGCCCACGCCGACGGCGTTCGCGACGTCCGTGACGGCCCCCGGGACGAGGATGCTGGCGACGGCCAGCGCGACCAGCGCCCCGAGCAGCAACCGGCGGATCGCCTGGTGGCGGGCTCCGGCGGTGGAGCGGACGAGGACCACGCCGACGACGAGCACGACGACGATGAGCAGGACCTGGATGGCGAGCACGCGGTCTACCCCAGCAGCGTTTCGACGAGGATGTTGATGCTGTTCAGCAGCGACTGACCCTTGGAACGGGAGTAGTCGGTGTAGAGCACGTGGACGGGGTGCTCGGCCCAGCGCAGGTCGCTGCGCCCGACCTGGTGGACGATCTCGCTGGCGTGGGCCATCCGGTTGTGCCGGATGCGCAACGTCGCGGCGCCCGTGCGCGAGAGCACCCGCAACCCGTTGTGCGCGTCGGTCAGGCGCATCCCCGTCGTGCGGTTCGTGTAGACGACCGCGGCGCGCAACACCAAGCGCCGCAACGGGTCCAGCTCGGTGCGCCGGTCCAGGAAGCGCGACCCGAAGACGACGTCGAGGTGCTCGCGCTCCAGGCGGGCGACCATCGCCGCGGCGTCCTCGACGCGGTGCTGGCCGTCGGCGTCGAAGGTGACGACCGAGCGCGTCGACGGATCGCGCAGCGCGTAGGCGATGCCCGTCTGCAGGGCCGCGCCCTGGCCCAGGTTCACCGCGTGCCGCACGACCACGGCGCCCGCGTCCTGCGCCGCGGCGGCGGAGTCGTCGGTGCTGCCGTCGTCGACGCAGACCACGTGGTCGAACCGCTCGCGCAGCCCGCGCACGACGTCGCCGACGACGCTGGCCTCGCAGAACAGCGGGATGACCACCCACGTGCCGGGGAACCCGGGCGTGCACGGATCGACCGGGGAGTCGGTCGCGGGGACGTTCGATGAGGTGTTCACGGCCCGTCCATCATGGCTGCTCGCCGCCACCGATCGGCGCATCGGCGAGGATGGCGCGCGTGAAGTCCCTGCTGTCGACCGTCCGCGCCCTGCTCGCCCTCCTCCCGGCGGGGAGTTCGCGGTTCGTGACGGCCTACTGCACCGCCCAGGCCCTGCTCTCCGTCTTCGACGTCGCCGCGCTCGGTCTGCTGGCCGTCCTGCTGCCCGCCGCGGTCAGCGGGAACGGGCAGCTGGCGATCGCGGTCCCCTTCCTCGGCTCGGCCATCACCACGACCCAGCTCATCGTGCTGATCTGCGTCGCGAGCCTGCTGCTGGTGCTGAAGTCGCTGACCCAGCTCGCCCTGGTGCGCTGGGGGGTGATCCGCTTCGCCGAGCACGAGGTCGACGTCGCCGACCGGCTCGTGCGCTCCTACCTGTCGGCGTCGTGGGCCTACCGGCTGCGGGCCAGTTCGGCGCGCGCGGTCCGCACGGTCGACGAGTCGCTGAACCAGTCCTTCAACGGGTTCCTCATGCCGTTCTCCAGCCTCGTCGCCGAGGTCGCCTCGCTGTTCGCGGTGGGGATCGTCGTCCTCGTCGCGGCCTGGCAGACGGCGATCGTCGCCGCCGTCTACTTCGGACTCGTCGCCGTCCTGCTCTACTCCGTCATCGCCAAGCGGGCCGCCGCGGCGGGCCGCACCGCCACGGCCGCCAGCGTCGACACGATCCGCCTCGTGCAGGAGTCGTTCGCGACGACGAAGGAGATCACCCTGCGTGGTCGCGGCGACCAGCTCGCCGGCGTCGCCCGCGAGGTCCGCACGGGCAGCGCCCGGGCGCGCGGGATGGCGTTCTTCTACTCCGTCGGGCCGCGCTTCGTCCTGGAGGCGGCCCTGCTGGGCGGGTTCCTCGTCGTCGGTGGGATCGCGGTGCTCACCCAGGGCGTGACCGAGGCGGTGTCGGCGATCGGTCTCTTCGCCGTCGCCGGGTTCCGCGTCGTGCCGTGCCTGACCCGGCTGCAGTCGGTCTTCGCGACGATGCACGCCCACGAGCCGAACGCCCAGGAGGTCCTGGAGGCGCTGCGCGAGACCGGCGCCTCCCACGGCGAGGCGCGCTTCGCCCCGGTCGACCCGCGCGGACTGCCGGACGGCGCCGTGGCCATCGACCTCCTCGACGTCACCTTCACCTACCCCGGCAGCGACCGTCCGGCCCTGGACGGGGTGTCGATCACGGTGCCCGCGGGGTCCCGCGTCGCCGTCGTCGGCCGCTCCGGCTCGGGGAAGTCAACCCTCGTCGACCTCGTGCTGGGGCTGCTCACCCCCTCCTCGGGGCAGCTCCTCGTCGGCGGCAAGCCGTTCGAGGAGGTCGCCGCGGCGTGGCGTGCCCGGGTCGGCTACGTGCCGCAGGAGGTCGCGCTGCTCGACGCCGACGTGGCCCGCAACGTCGCGCTGTCCTGGCGCGACGAGGACGTCGACGTCGCTCGGGTCGAGCAGGTCCTCGCGGCCGCGCAGCTCAGCGACGTCGTCGCCGGCCTGCCCCAGGGCGTGCACACGCCGGTGGGGGAGCGCGGGTTGCGGCTCTCCGGCGGGCAGCGGCAGCGGCTGGGGATCGCGCGGGCCCTCTACGCCGACCCGAAGGTCCTCGTCCTCGACGAGGCGACGTCGGCGCTGGACGCCTCGACGGAGGCCGCGGTGACCGCGACCGTCGCCGCGCTGCGTTCGGAGGTGACGGTCCTGGTGGTCGCGCACCGGCTCGCGACGGTGCGCGACTGCGACGCGGTGGTGCTGCTGGAGGAGGGGCGCGTCGTCGACGTGGGGACGTTCGACGAGGTCGTCGCGCGGGTCCCCGACTTCGCGCGCCAGGCCCAGCTCTCGGGCCTGGCGAGTGATCACGAGATCGCTGGGTAGGGTCACCGATCGTGTCGTCCCTGGTCCGCATCGCGACGCGGACCTACCCGCCGGACGTGGGTGCCGCGCCGTTCCGGCTGCGCGCCCTCGCCCGCGCCCTGGTCGAGACCGGGTGCGACGTCGAGGTCGTCACGACCACCGCGACCGCGCCGGAGACCCGTGACCCCGGGGTCGCCACCTCGCGCTTCCCCGTCCTGCGCGACCGTGACGGTGCCGTGCGCGGGTACCTGCAGTACCTCTCCTTCGACGTCCCGCTCACCGCGCGGCTGCTCACCGGTCGCCGTCCCGACGTCGTCGTCCACGAACCGCCGCCCACCACCGGCGTCGTCACCCGGATCACCTCGACGCTGCGCCGGACCCCGTACGTCTCCTACCTCCCCGACGTCTGGTCCCAGGGCGCCGTCGCCGCCGGCGCGCCCAGGCCCGTGCTCCGGGCCGTCGAGCTCGCCGAGCAGGCCGCCCTGCGCGGGGCCGCGCGCGTCCTCGCCGTCACCGAGGGGATGGCGCAGCAGGTGATCCGCGGCGGGGTCGACCCCGACACGGTCCGCGTCGTCGGCAACGGCGTCGACGTCGACGTGTTCCGCCCCCAGGAGAGCGTCGCGGGGCCGGGGCTGCGGGTCGTCTACAGCGGCACGATGTCGGAGTGGCAGGGGGCCGAGGTCCTGCTCCGCGGGTTCGTGCGGTTCCTCGGGTCGAACCCCGACGCCCGGCTGACCATGGTCGGCGGGGGAGTCGACGTCCCGAAGCTGCGGGCGCTGGCCGCCGACCTCGCCCCGCACGCCGTGGACCTGCCCGGCACCGTCGCCCCGGAACGCGCGGCCGAGCTCCTGGCCCACGCCGACGTCGCGCTCGCCTCGCTGGTCCCGGACACCGGCTACGACCTCATGTCGCCCACCAAGATCTTCGCCGCCACCGCCTGCGGGACCCCCGTCCTCTTCGCCGGGGTCGGGGGCGGTGCCGACCTCGTGCGCGAGCACGCCCTGGGGTGGGTGGTCGAGCACTCCGCGACCGCCGTCGCCGACGCCCTGCACGAGGTCACGACCCCGACCCCGCCGACCCGGGAACGCCTGCGGGAGTGGGCCCTGGAGCACGGGTCGCTGGCCTCCGCCGCGCGACGGGCCGCCGCTGCGGTCCTCGAACTCCTGTGAACCCCCCGATCCCCGTCATCACCGGCGGCAGTCCGGCCTCCGACGCCCTCACGATCGCGCTCGGCGTCCTCTGGGTCCTCCTTCCGGGCGGTCTCGTGCTGGTGGCCGGCGGGGTCCGGAAGGTCCCCGTGCTGCTGGGGGCCGCGCCGGCCACCTCCGTCGGGATCTCCACCCTCGCCGCGACGGTCAGCGGGCTGAGCGGCACGCGGTTCTCCTGGTGGCTCGTGCTCGCGGCCACCGCCGGTCTCGTCGCCGTGCTCGCCCTCGTCCGCGGCCGGGCCGGCGCCTTCGAGACCGAACGGGTCCCGCGCGGGCCCGCGCTCGCCGCCGCCGCGCTGCTGCTCGCCGCGACCGCCACCGCCCTCGAGCTGTTCCGCCGCGGGATGGGGGCGCTGGCGACACCGTCGCAGGAACACGACACCCTCACCCACGCCCTCGTCACCGCCCGGATCCTGCGCACCGGTGACGCGGCCCCCTGGCGCGGGCAGGTCCTCGACGTCGTCACCGGGACACCCGCGCAGTACTACCCGAACGGTCTGCACCAGTGGGCCGCGCTCGTCGCCCAGAGCGGGGACGTCAGCGCCGTCGCCGGCTTCAACGCGACCAGCGTCGTCGTCCTCGCCGTCGTCCAGCCCCTCGGCCTCCTCGCCCTCGCGGCGCGGACCCTGCCGAAGGAGTGGCTGCCCGCCGGCGGGGTCGCCGCGATCGCGTCGGTGCTGGCCTACCAACCGCTGCAGGCCATGCACCACGACTCGGGCGCCCTGCCCAACGCCGCCGCGATCGCCTTCGCCCCCGGGGTGGTCGCGCTGCTGCTGCCCCCACCGCAGACCCCCGGCCGGGGCGTCGTCGGGATCCTCCCCGCGATCGCCCTCGCCTGCGCCGGAGCCGTCACCGTCCACCCCAGCGCCGCTCTCACCATCGGCGGCGGGTTCCTCGGTGCCTACGTCTTCGGCCTGGTCCTCCGCGCGGAAACACCACTCTCCGCCCCTCACAGGGCACGTTCGAGGGCGGAAAGTGTTGTTTCCGCGGGGAAGTGGCTCGCGGGGCTCGCCGGGGCGGGGGTCCTGGTCGCCGCGCTCGTCGGGACCGCCCTCGCCCAGGCGGCGGCCGCAGGCGGCGGGTCCAGCTCGCGCTTCGCCCGCGACATCCCGGCGCAGTCGCTGCCCGACGCGCTGCACCGCGTGTTCACGCTGCCCTTCCAGGGCGGCCTCGACCTCGCCGCCACCCGCGAGCAGTGGTGGCTGGCGGTCCCCGTCCTGCTCGGCGTCGCGCTCGCCGGGCGCCGGGCCGGGGCCATCGCCCTGACCTGGGTCGTCTGGTCCGCGCTCGCGCTCGCCTACCTGCTCGACCTGCACGCCCCGGGTCTCGACCTGGTCTGGGACACCGCGTGGAACTCCTACTTCCGGGTCGTCGCGCACGGCAGTCCCTGGGCGTGGCTGCTCGTCGGGGTCGGTGTCCTGCGGCTCTCGACGCTGCTCGCCCGCCGGTGGGCCCCCGTGCTGGCCACCGTGCTGGCCACCGTCCTGGGCGCCGTGCTGCTCACCGCCAACGTGCTCGACGTGTTCTCGATCGAGGTGCAGGCCCTGCGCGAGCGCTACGCCGAGCCCACCTACCAGCGCATCGACGCCGACGACCAGGCCGCTGGCCGCTACCTGGCCGCGCACGTGCAGCCCGGCCAGCGCGTCATGAACTCCGGCAACGACGGGTCGACCTACGACTACGTCCTCGACGGCGTCCCGATCCTCGCCACGACGGCCGTGCCCACGACCCCGCTACCCGACCTGCGGACGCTGACGGCCCGCTTCCACGACCTGCCCACCGACCCCGAGGTCCAGGCGCTGGTCGCGAAGTACGACATCGGCTGGGTCGTCGTGGACTCCGTGGCCCCCGGCCTGCCGCTGAAACCGGCCGACGCCGTGTTCTTCGGCCAACCCGGCTACGACGTCCCGCCCGGGCTCACCGGCCTCGACGGGGTCGAGGGACTGCGCAAGGTCTTCACCAGCGGGACGGTGAGCGTGTGGCAGGTGACCCTGCCGTGACACCGCGAGCGACCTGGCACCCTGTCCCGGTGCCCCGGGAACGTGTCATCGCCGTCGTCGTCGCCTGGGACCGCCGCGACCTGCTGCTCGCCGGGCTCGACGCGCTCGCCGCCCAGACCCGCCGCCCCGACCTCGTCGTGGTGGTCGACAACGCCTCCTCCGACGGCTCCCCGCAGGCCGTCCGGGAGTGGAGCACCGGCACCGACCTGCCCCTCGACCTGGTCGTCCTGCCCCGCAACACCGGCGGCGCCGGCGGGTTCGCGGCCGGTCTGGCCCGCGCGGTGCACCGCCACGACGCCGACGCCGTCTGGCTGATGGACGACGACACCGTCCCGACCCCGACGGCGCTCGCGGAATCGCTGGCCGCCCTGCGGCGCACCGGGTCCGCCGTCGTGGCGAGCCGGGTCGTGTGGACCGACGGCCGCGACCACCCGATGAACACCCCCCGCGAGCGCCCCGGGGTCAGCGCGCAGGAGCGGGCGGCGGCCCGGGCCGCGGGCTGCCTGCCGATCCGTTCGGCCAGCTTCGTCGCGCTGCTGCTCGACGCGCGGGCCGTGCGCGAGGACGGACTGCCCGAGGCCGCCTTCTTCCTCTGGAACGACGACTTCGAGTACACGACCCGGCTGCTGCGCCACCGGCGTGGGGTCGCCTGCGCGGCCAGCGTCGTCGAGCACCGCACCAAGGTGTTCGGCTCCACCGACGCCGACCCGGGCGAGCGGTTCGTGCTGGAGGTCCGCAACAAGCTGTGGACCTTCACCCGCTCCCGACCCCTCGACGCCCGCGACACCGTCCTCTACGGCGGGGCGACGCTGCGCCGCTGGGGCCGGACCATCGCCCGCTCGCAGCGCCGCGACGTCCTGCTCAGGGGCCTGACCAGCGGGCTGCGCCAGGGGGTCCGCCGCCCCGCTCCCACGGCCACCGTCCTCGCCGGCCTCGGCGAGGTCTCCGACGACGTCCGCGCCGTGGAGTCCGCCGCCGGCCGTGCCCCCCTCCTGGAGACGGCTGGACGCCGGCTCCAGGACCTGAGGTTCTCGGTGCTGCTGCCGGTGTGGGCACGCGACGAGGTCGCGCAGCTGCAGCGCGCGGTCGCGAGCGTGACGAGCGACCAGGAACTGCGGCCCGACGAGGTCCTCATCGTCCGCGACGGCCCCGTCCCCGACGACCTGCAGGAGGCCCTCGACGCCCTGCAGGGTGTCCGGGTCCTGGAACTGCCCGAGAACGTGGGTCTCGCCCGGGCCCTGGAGGAGGGTCTGCGGCACTGCACCTTCGACGTCGTCGCCCGGATGGACGCCGACGACGTGAGCCTGCCGCACCGCTTCGCCCGCCAGCTGCCGCTGATCGCCGCGGGTGCCGACCTCGTGGGGGCGGGTCTGCTGGAGATCGGCGCCGACGAGGACGACGTCGTCGGCCGCCGCGTCCCGCCGACCGGCGCGGCCGCGATCGCCCGCTACGCCCGCTTCCACGATCCCTTCAACCACCCGACGGTGGTCTACCGCCGCTCCGCGGTCGCCGCGGCGGGGGGTTACCGGGACCTGGACCTCATGGAGGACTACTGGCTGTTCGCGCGGATGATCGGCGCGGGTGCCCGCGTCGAGAACCTCGCCGAACCGCTCGTGAAGTACCGCGTGGGTGCGTCCCCGGACGCCGGCTCCTACGCCCGCCGCGGTGGTCTGCGCCTCTTCCGCTCCGAGCTCACCCTGCAGGGGCACCTGCTGCGGGAGGGGTTCACGAGTCCCGTCCAGGCCGCCCGCAACGTCGTCGTGCGCGGCGGCTACCGCTTCGTCCCGACCCGGATCCGCACGCTCGCCTACCGGGCGCTCATCGCGACGTCCCACCAGCAAGGAGGTGACCGGTGACCGCCGTCACCGACACGCAGCCCCCCGCCGACACCACGGCGACCAAGCGCCTCCCCGAGGTCCGCTCGATCACCGGGCTGCGGATCGTCGCGGCCGTCTGGGTGCTGCTCTTCCACTGGAAGTTCACCCCGCTGCCGGACTGGGAGCGGGTGCGGGCCTTCCTCGTGCCGGTCACCGACTCCGGGCACCTGGGCGTCGACCTCTTCTACGTGATCTCCGGCTTCGTCATCACGCTGACCTACGTCGAGAAGATGGGCCGGCGACCGGACCTGCGCGGCTGGTGGCGGTTCTGGTGGGCCCGGATCTGCCGGGTCTGGCCCGCCTACGCCGTCGTCGTCGTCCTGTTCGGGATCTGGCTGCTCTGGCGGCGCAGCATCGACCCGACGTTCTACGCCTACCAGGGCGTCCAGCCCGACCTCGGGCCGTGGAGCTGGATCCAGCAGCTGCTGCTCGTCCAGCTCTGGCACCGTCCCGACTTCGACGGGGCCAGCTTCGTCGGCGCGACCTGGTCGGTCTCGGCCGAGATGGCCGCCTACGTGGCCTTCCCGGTGCTCGCGCTGGTGCTGTACCGCCTGAAGCGGCTGCCCTGGTGGGTGCTCGTCGCCGGCGCCGTCGCGCTGATGGCCCCGGCCGCCCTGCGCAGCTACCAGACCGGGGTCATCTACTGGGACTACAGCTGGCTGGAGCGCATCTTCACCTGCTTCGGCGCGGGGGCGCTGGTCTGCCTCGCGGTGCGCAAGCTGCAGGCGGGTCCCCGCTCCGGCGAGCTCGCGGCCCGCTGGGCCCCGCGGGTCGCCTGGATCCTGGTGATCGAGTGCGTGCTCGTCGTCGGCTGGGCCGTGGGCCGGCCCTACGACCGCTTCGCCGTCGTCGCGGTCCTCTTCCCGCTGCTCGTCGGGGCGCTGGCCCTCACCGACGCCGGCCCCTCGGCCTTCCTGTCCCGGCCCGCGATCGTGCTCGGCGGGCGGATCTCCTACAGCGTCTACCTGGTGCACGTGCCGGTGTACGAGATCTTCTGGACCTTCCAGAAGGAGGTCCCGCAGATCGCGCCGGGCGGGCCCTGGACGAGCTTCGTGGTGCCGAACCTGCCCATCGTCGCCATCGGGCTCGGGTGGGTCCTGTGGAGGTTCGTCGAGGAACCCGCCCGCCGCCGCCTGCGCGCGGTGGGCCGTGCGCGCCGTTGAAGTGGGTGGGGGTCCGGGACGGCTACGCTGACGCCACCATGCCCGAGCACAGTGACGCCCCTGCACATGCCACGCAGAAGACGCCAGAGACGGAGCGACCGAGGGTGAGCCAACCGTGAACATCGACCTCGTCGTCGTCGGATCGGGCTTCTTCGGGCTGACGGTCGCCCGTCAGTGCGCGGAGGACCTGGGCCTGAAGGTCCTCGTCATCGACCGCCGGCACCACATCGGCGGCAACGCCTACTCCGAGGCCGAACCGGAGACGGGCATCGAGGTGCACCGCTACGGCGCGCACCTGTTCCACACCTCCAACGAGCGGGTGTGGGAGCACGTCAACCGGTTCACGAAGTTCACGCCCTACGTGCACCGCGTCTTCTCGACGTACCAGGGCGGCGTCTACTCGATGCCGGTCAACCTGCACACGATCAACCAGTACTTCGGCAAGGCGCTCTCGCCGGCCGAGGCGAAGGCGCTCGTCGCCGAGCAGGCGGGCGAGATCGACACCGCCGCCGCCGACAACTTCGAGGACAAGGCGATCTCGCTGATCGGCCGTCCGTTGTACGAGGCGTTCTTCAAGGGCTACACCGCCAAGCAGTGGCAGACCGACCCGCGCAACCTGCCCGGGGCCACGGTCACCCGCCTGCCGGTGCGTTACGGCTACGACAACCGCTACTTCAACGACACCCACGAGGGCCTGCCCGTCGACGGGTACACGAAGTGGCTGGAGCGCCTCGCGGACCACCCCAACATCGAGGTGCGGCTGAACACCGACTTCTTCGACGCGGACCAGGAGGTCCGCAAGGGCAACGTCGCCGGGAACGTGCCGATCATCTACACCGGTCCCGTCGACACCTACTTCGACAACGCCGAGGGCGAACTGTCCTGGCGCACCCTCGACTTCGAGCAGGAGGTCCTGAACGTCGGGGACTTCCAGGGGGCGCCGGTCATGAACTACGCCGACGAGGACGTGCCCTACACCCGGATCCACGAGTTCCGGCACTTCCACCCCGAGCGGGACTACCCCAAGGACAAGACCGTCATCATGCGGGAGTTCTCCCGCTTCGCGGTCGAGGGTGACGAGCCCTACTACCCGGTGAACACCCCCGAGGACCGGCAGAAGCTGCTGGCCTACCGCGACCTCGCGTCGCGGGAGAAGGGCGTGCTCTTCGGGGGCCGGCTCGGCACCTACAAGTACCTCGACATGCACATGGCCATCGGGGCGGCCCTGTCGATGGTGGACAACAAGCTGACCCCGCACTTCAAGGACGGCGTGGCCCTCGTGGCCGGTGGGGTGGACGCATGAGCACTGTCACTTCTGGTTCGGAACTGCACCTCGCAGCCACCGGCGTGGGCCTGGCGCCCGACGACGGTGCGTGGCGCGAGGTCCACCGCATCGTCTTCCCGTCCCGCGCGGACATCGACGTGCTGCCGCTCTACGTCGACTTCTCCCAGTCGGAGGGTTTCGCCTCCGCGGAGTCCGACGGCATGGAGTTCGTCAGCACGGGCAGCGGTGACTCCGACACCGAGGCCGCCGGTGACCGCCGCAGCCTCACCGTCCCCGCCGGCAAGCGGTACTCGCTGGGTTCCTACTTCAACGCCTTCCCGGCCTCCTACTGGCGCAAGTGGACCCGGGCCGAGAAGATCCGGTTCGCGGGCACGTTCGTCGGTTTCGGCACGGTGACGCTGTTCAAGTCCAACGCCCGCGGCTCGCGTCAGCGCGTCACGTCCTGGCGCGTGGACGGCGAGGCGCAGCTGCGCGAGGAACTCAGCCTCGCCCCCTTCGCCGACGGCGGCTGGTACTGGATCGACGTCGCCGGCGGTTCCGACGACCTGACGCTGGTCGAGGCCGCGTGGAGCGCCCCCGTCGCCGATCACGTCGCCGGCAAGGCCTCCATCGGGGTCACGACGTTCAACCGGCCCGACTACTGCGTGAAGACCCTCAACGCGCTGGCCTCCGACGCCTCCGTGCTCGAGGTCCTCGAAGAGATCGTCATCGTCGACCAGGGCACCCAGAAGGTGCGCGACGAGGACGGGTTCGACGAGGTCGCGGCCCTGCTGGGCTCGAAGCTGCGCATCATCGAACAGGCGAACCTCGGTGGGTCCGGTGGGTTCGCCCGCGGGATGTTCGAGGCCGTCCGCTCGGAGAAGGCCAGGTACGTCCTCCTCCTCGACGACGACGTGAACATCGAACCCGAGGGCATCGTGCGCGCCGTGCAGTTCGGCGACGCGTGCCGCAAGCCCACCCTCGTCGGTGGGCACATGTTCGACATGTACGACCGTTCGGTGCTGCACACCCTCGGTGAGTCGGTGAACCTCTACCGCTTCTTCTGGGGCCCCGCCCGCGGGCTGTACCACGGCCACAACCTGGCGGCCTCGAACCTGCGCCAGACCCCGTGGATGCACCGCCGCGTCGACACCGACTACAACGGCTGGTGGATGTGCCTCATCCCCGTCGAGGTCGTCAAGGACATCGGCCTCTCGCTGCCCGCGTTCATCAAGTGGGACGACGCCGAGTACGGCCTGCGCGCCATGGAGCACGGCTACTCGACGGTGTCGCTGCCCGGCGCCTGCGTGTGGCACGTGTCGTGGAACGACAAGGACGACACGATCGACTGGCAGGCCTACTACCACGAGCGCAACCGCTTCCTGGTGGCCCTGCTGTACTCGCCGTACGAGCGCGGTGGCCGGTTGTTCCGCGAGAGCAGCTACACCGACGTCAAGCACCTCATCTCGATGCAGTACTACGCGCAGGCCCTGCGCAACCGGGCGCTGAGCGACCTGCTGAAGGGCCCGAAGCACCTGCACGAACTGCTCGGCGCGACGCTGCCGGCCGTCCGGGCGCTGCGCTCGGAGTACCCCGACGCGCAGGTCGCCGCCGAACCCGACGCCTACCCGACCCCCAAGCGCGGCAAGCCCGCGCGCAAGGGCAAGGAACCGCAGGCGCCGAAGAAGGCGACGCTGCTGCCGTGGGCCGCGCAGGCCGCACTGCGTCAGCTGCGACCCCCGAAGCCGGAGTCCGCGCAGCGTCCCGACGCGACCCTCGCCGCCAGCGAGGGCAAGTGGTGGGAACTGTCCCTCTACGACAGCGCCGTGGTCTCGATGGCCGACGGCAAGGGGGCGGTCTGGTACCGCCGCGACGCCAAGAAGTTCCGGTCGCTGCTCACCGAGTCGGCCGACCTGCACCGTCGGATGCTGACGTCCTGGCCGCAGCTGCGGGCCGCGTACAAGGCCTCGCTGCCGGAGATCACCTCGATGCAGGCCTGGGCGGACACCTTCGGCGTCGACCTCGACGCCCCCCGCGAGGAGAGCTGAGCGTGCCGACGGCCACGACCGTCACGGCGACGTCGCCGCTGGTAGCCCCGGGCCACGGCTCGGGGCTCCTGGACGTCGTCCGGTACCGGTACCTGCTGAAGCTGCTGGTCCGCAAGGAGATGCGGGTCCGCTACCGCGGCTCCGTCATGGGCCTGCTGTGGTCCTACGTGAAGCCGGGCGTGCAGTTCGCCGTCTTCTACTTCGCGATGGGGGAGTTCCTCAAGCTCAACGAGAGCGTCCCCAACTTCGCGGTCTACCTGTTCTCCGGCATCGTGGTGATCAACTTCTACACCGAGGCGTTCGGCAACGCGACGCGCTCGGTGGTGGGCAACGCCCCGCTGATCAAGAAGATCTTCCTGCCCCGGGAACTGTTCTCGGTGTCCTCGGCGTGGGTCGCGGCGATCCACTTCCTGCCCCAGCTGATCGTCCTGCTGGTGGCCTGCTTCGTCACGGGCTGGCGTCCCGGGGTCGTGCAGATCCTCGCCGGGCTGCTGGGTTTCGTGATCGTGGCCGTGCTGTCGGTGGGGCTGGGGCTGCTCTTCGGTGCGGTCAACGTGCTGTACCGGGACTTCGAGAACATCGTGGACCTGCTGCTGATGATCGTGACCTGGACCTCGCCCGTCCTCTACGACTGGCAGAAGGTCGCCGCCGCGACCGGCGGTCCGAACTCCCTGTTCATGACCCTCTACCAGCTGAACCCGGTGACGGCGGCCGTCGAGCTGTTCCACTGGGCGTTCTGGTACCCGACCGGCGACGTCCGTGACGCCGTGACCCCGGTCGTGCTGCCGCCGCACCTGCTGTGGTCGGGTCTGTGGGGTCTCCTCATCGCTCTCGTGATGCTCGCGCTGGGACAGTTCGTGTTCCGCCGCATCGAGGGCCGTTTCGCGCAGGAGCTGTGATGAGCGTGACGACTTCCTCCGACTCCCCGGTGCCGGGCGCCGCCGCGGCCGACGCGCCCACCGCGATCGAGGTCCACGGCCTGGTCAAGGACTTCACCCTCCGCCACAACCGCTCCCTCAAGGAGCTGGCGATGGCGAAGATCCGCAAGCGTCCGATCTCGGACAACTTCCGCGCGCTGCACAGCATCGACCTCGAGGTCCGCCAGGGCGAGTCCCTGGCCCTGCTCGGGTTCAACGGGTCGGGCAAGTCGACGCTGCTGAAGCTGATCTCCGGGGTCATGCGCCCGGACCAGGGCACCATCGGGGTCCGCGGCCGCATCGCCGGGCTCATCGAGGTCGGTGCCGGGTTCCACCCCGACCTGACGGGCCGGGAGAACGTCTACCTCAACGGCGCCATCCTCGGGATGGACGAGGCGACGATCAACGAACGCTTCGACGACATCGTCGCGTTCAGCGAGATCGAGCGCTTCATCGACACCGAGGTGAAGTTCTACTCCTCCGGGATGTTCCTGCGCCTCGCCTTCGCCGTCGCGGTGCACACCGACCCCGAGGTCTTCCTCATCGACGAGATCCTCTCCGTCGGCGACGAGCCGTTCCAGAAGAAGTGCCTGGCCCGGATCGAGGAACTGCGCGCCGAGGGCCGCACGCTCGTCATCGTCAGCCACGACCTCGACATGGTCGCGAACCTCTGCACCCGCGGGATCCTGCTCGAGCAGGGTCGCATCGTGGCCGACGACACCGCGACCCGCGTCGTCGCCCGCATGCGCGGTGAGGCGTGACCGCCACGACGACACCGGGGACGGGGCGGCCGCGCACGGCCGGACCCGCCGCCTCCCGCTTCGGGACCTTCGTCCCCGCCCTCGTGGTCGGCGTCCTCGCGGCCGCCACCTTCGTCCTCGTCCACCGGGCCCTGGTCGACGACGCCTACATCACCCTCGCCTACGCGCGGAACCTCGCGCTGCACGGGACGTGGGGGCTGCTGTCGAACGTCGAGTCCAACACCGCGACGTCACCGTTGTGGGTGCTGCTGCTCGCCGGGGTCACCGCCGTCGTGCGCCGGCCCGTCGTCGCGCTGGGCGTCCTGCACGTCGTCATGGCCGTGGCCCTCACGTTGTCCCTGACCTCCGCGGCCCGTCGCACGGGACTCCCGGCGTGGGTGGGTCCGGTCGCGGCCGTCGCGATCGGGGTCAACCCGCTGCTGCTGAGTTCCGTCGGCCTCGAGTCGGCGTTCCTCGTGCTGCTGCTGTCGTTGCTGCTGCTCACCGCGGTCCGCGGGGCCGCGCTGCCCTACGGGCTGGTCGCGGGCGCCGTCGTGCTGACCCGGATGGACGCCTCCGTCGTGGTCGTCGTCCTCACCCTGCTGACCCCGGCCGTGCTGAAGCGGGTCTGGATCGCCGTCCCCGCCGCCCTGGTCGTGGTGCTCCCGTGGATGGCGTGGAGCTGGTTCGCCCTGGGCTCCGCCGTCCCGGACACCGTCGTCATCAAGACGCTGCAGAAGGCGTGGGAGCAGTACGACGTCCACAACGGCATGCAGCTCTACGTCGAGGTCTACGGGCTGACGGCCGTCCTCGCGTTCCTGCCGGTGCTGCTGGGCGGGCTCGGCTGGTTCGTGCTCGCGGGGTTCGGCTGGACCCGTCGCCGGTCGGCGACGAGCGCCCCGAGCGAGCTGCGGGTGTGGCCGTGGCTGGCGCTGGGCATCGCGGGCGTCGCGCACTACGTGGCGCTGAGCGTCCTCGGCGTGCCGCCGTACCACTGGTACTACGCGGTGCTGGTGTCGGCGTCGACGATGGTCGGGGCCGCGGCCCTCGGTGCCTGCTTCCGCGGCCTGGAACTGCGCCCCGTCGCGCTCGGGGCGAGCGCGGCGGCCGTCGTCCTGCTCGTGGCGAGCGTCGGCTCCGACCTGCGGGCCGGGACCCCGTGGGCGCTGTCGCCGATCCAGACGAACTGGGCCCACCCGGCCCGCTACACCGAGATCGCCCGGGACGTGAAGACGATCCTCCAGCAGCAGGGTGGTCCGCAGTACGTGACCTCACCCGGTGAGGTCGGGCACCTGGCCTACGTGTGCGACTGCGTCGTCGACTACTTCGGCGACCCGGCCCGGGTGCAGCCGATGATCGACCAGGTCGAGGCCGAGGCCTCGCCCCTGGAGAAGCGGCTGCTGGAGTGGAACTTCACCCACCGCGACGCGGCCGCACCGCCCGTCCCGGTGGCGGGGGAGCTGTTCCGCTACGACCGGGGGACCGAACCGCCCGCGGCGCAGGGGCTGCCGACCTGGCCGATCACCACGACCTGGGACATGGTCCCCTCCGACATCGTCCTGCAACCGGTGGGTGGCGCGTGAGCACGTTGTCCTCGATCGCCGCGGCCGACCTGCGCGTCCTGCGCGGCGTCCAGTCCGCGGTGACCTTCCCCGGCGCCGTCCCCACGGCGACGGCCCTCTCGCACGCGGGGGAGCACGCCGCCGCCTGGATCGGCCTCGGCACCGTCGGGTTCCTGCTCGACCGGTCCCGCCGCCGGGAGTGGGCGATCGCCACGGGGTCGGTGGTCGCCGCGCACGGCGCCTCCGTCGTGCTCAAGCGCGTCGCGCGCCGGCACCGCCCGCTGGACCACCACGTCCAGGTCCGGGTAGGGACCCCGAGCCGCTGGAGCATGCCCTCCTCGCACGCGACGTCGACGACGGCCGCCGCGGTCGCGTTCGCGCCGCTGCTGCCGGTCCCGACGTGGCCGCTGGTCCCCGCGATGGCCCTGTCCCGGCTCGTGCTCGGCGTGCACTACCCGAGCGACGTCACCGCCGGTGCCCTCCTCGGTGCCGCGACGACGGTCGTGGTCCGCCGGATCGCCTCGTGACCACCCAGGAGCGCTCCATCACCCCGTCCACGTCCCGGCTGCCCGCCTGGTTGCGGGCGATGCGCCCGCGGCAGTGGGTCAAGAACGTCCTCGTCCTCGCGCCGGTGTTCCCGGCCGGCGAGCAGGTCGGGCTGGACACGCTCACCGGGGTGGGCGTCGCGTTCGTGCTGTTCTGCCTCGTGTCGAGCTCGATCTACCTCATCAACGACGCGAAGGACGTCGAGGCCGACCGTGCCCACCCGCGCAAGCGGTTCCGCCCGATCGCGTCGGGGGAGCTCTCCGCCCGGACCGCCGTCGTCCTCGCGATCGTGCTCGCCGTGCTCGCCCTGGGGTTCGGCACCTTCTGGCAGCCGATGCTCGGGGTCGTCCTCGGGGTGTACTTCGCGATCCAGCTCGCGTACTGCTTCGGGGTCAAGCACGAACCCGTCCTCGAGCTCGCCTGTGTCGCGTCGGGCTTCCTGCTGCGGATGCTCGCCGGCGGCACCGCGGGGGACATCCCGCTGTCGGGGTGGTTCCTGCTCACCACGGCGTTCGGTTCGCTGTTCATGGCGGCCGGCAAGCGCTACGGCGAGGCCCGTCGTGGGGAACTCACCGGTGAACCGGTGCGCCGGGTCGTGCAGAAGTACTCCACCACCTACCTCCGGTTCGTCTGGACTCTGGCGGCGACGGTCGTCGTCACGACCTACGCGCTGTGGGCGATCGAGGTCCTCGTCGCCCAGACCGGTACGAACCTCGCGACCCTGACCATCGTCCCGTTCATCCTCGCCGTCCTGCGCTACGCCGTCGACGTGGACGCGGGCAACGCCGAGGAACCCGAGGAGATCGCCCTGCACGACCGGGTGCTGCTGGCCCTCGCCGTGGTGTGGTGCGGCTCGCTGCTGCTCGCGGTGTGGCTCTGATGCGCGAGTTCCTGCGCTCCGAGCGCATGGGCGAGGTCGTCCGCTTCCTCATCTCGGGCGGGATCGCCTACCTCGCCGACCTCCTGGTCTTCAACCTGCTGCTGCTCGCCGGGGTCGACTCGATCCTGGCGAAGGTGGTCTCCAGCGTCATCGCGATCTTCATCGCGTTCCTGGGCAGCCGCTACTACACGTGGCGCGACCGGCGCAGCGAGCACCCGGGCCGCGAGTACGCGATGTTCTTCCTGTTCTCCGCGATCGCGGCGGGCCTGCAGCTGCTCTGCCTGGCGATCACCCACAACGGTCTCGGCTGGACGTCGGCGCTGGCCGACAACATCTCCGGCAACGTCGTGGGGATGGCCATCGCGATGGTGTTCCGGTTCCTGACCTTCCGGACGTTCGTCTTCCCGGACCGCTCCGTCACCCGTGCGTGACCGTCGCTTCCTGGTCCCCGCGCTGCTGGGGGTCGTGGTGGCCGTCGCGATCGTCCTCTCCGGGGTCGGCCAGGAGTCGTGGGAACGCGGCTACGACCTCGCGGTCTACCGCGACGGCGCACGGGACCTGCTGGCCGGTCGCGACCTCTACCTGCGCGAGACCTACCGCGGGCACTGGTTCGTCTACCCGCCCTTCGCGGCGGTCCTCTTCCTGCCGTTGCTGCTCCTCCCGGCCTCCGCGGACCTCCTCGTGTGGGACGCGGTGCTGCTCGGGGTCACGGTGTGGGGGACCTGGCGGATCTTCCGGTCCTTCGGCGCCGCGCTCTCCGCGGGCCTCGGTGTCGCGTTCGTCCTGCTGAGCGACCCGTTCCGGGAGGCGCTGGTGCTCGGGCAGATCAGCCCGCTCGTCGTCCTCGGACTGGTGCTGGGGTGCCTCTACGGCGGGCGGGGCGGATCGATCCCCGCCGCGTTGTCGGCGGCGGTGAAGGTGACCCCGGCGCTGGTCGTGGCGGCGCTGCTGAACCGGCAGGCGCGACGGTGGTTCGCGCTGCCCGTCGTCGTGGTCGGGGCCGTCCTGACCCTGCTCGGGGTGCTCGTCTCACCCCGGTCGGCGGTGTCCTACTTCGGGGGCCTGCTCTGGGACTCCGCCCGGGTCGCCGCCCCGGGGACGACGACGAACAACTCCCTGGCCGGGGCGTTCGCCCACGCCGGGTGGCCGACGTGGCCGTCGCTGGTGCTCAGCGTCCCGTTGCTGGTGACCATCGCCGTGGTGGCGCGGCGCTGCGACTGGCTGGACCGGACGGCCCGCATCCGGTTCGGGCTGCTCGTCTCCCTGGTGACGTGCCTCGTGTCGCCGGTGACGTGGTCGCACCACGCGCTGGCCGCGCCGATCGCCGTCGTGGTGCTGTTCGCCCTCGGGCGGTACCGGCCGCTGGTGGCGCTGGCCGGTGTCCCGTGGTTGCTACCGGTGCTGCAGTGGGGGCCCGTGCTCAGCGAGACGCGGCCGGTGTCGTTGCTGGTGCTCGTCGTCCTGCTGGTGCGGCGACGAACGCCGCGGCCAGGAACAGCGCGATCGTCGGCAGCGGGTTCGTCTCCAGCACGCTGACGTTCACGACGGTCGCGCCGACCATCAGCAGGGCGAGGCCGAGGGCCGCGAGCCGGTGCAGCCGTGGGACCAGCAGCCCGATCGCACCGGCCACCTCGCAGGCACCGACGACGAGCGACAGCGCCCGGCCGCCGCCGATCTCGTCGAACATCGCGACCGTCTCCGCACCGCCCGCCAGCTTCCCCGCCCCCGCGGCGAGGAACACCGCGGCGAGGAGGACCCGGACCACCCACCTGATCGTTCGTGTGACTCTCATGCGGCTGGGACTCACGAGGTCCCGAGGACTCATCGGTGCGCCGGCACCACCGGGGGACGGATCACCAGCACCGTGACGACGACCGCCATGACCACGGCCGTCAGGGTCACGGGGACGGGCAGCACGGGGTCGAGCAGCACGAGGAGCGCGCCGACCGGGACGACGGTGTTGACGAGGCGGTCGGCGCTCTGCCGGATCGCGAGGAACCAGATCCCGAGGACGAACACCGCGACGGGGACGGTCACCGTGAACGAGGCGGCGACGTCGCCGAGTTCGCCCTTCCCCGCGAGGTGCTCGATCTCCACCTCGATCCCGGCGGAGAACGCGCCCGCGGCGGCGAACACGAAGTAGTGCAGGTAGCCGTAGCGGAGGGAACTGCTGAGGTCGCGGATCACCCGGTGGTGCGGCGGCCAGAAGTAGGTCCACCACATCGCCGCCGTCACGACGAGGGTGAGGACGGCGATGGAGATCAGCGGTCGCAGCGCCTCGGCGTCGTGCAGGGCCTCGATGACCGCGTTCGCCGATCCGAGCAGGCTCTCGCCCAGCAGGATGAGGGTGAAGAGGCCGTACCGCTCGGTGATGTGGTGCGTGTGCCACGGCGTCCGGCCCTGGCGTTCCGCGACGACGGGGACGGCGATCTCGGCCAGGGCCAGGACGACGAACGCGGGGACCGCGAGGTCCTCCGGCAGGGCGAGGAACGCGATCCAGAACACCTGCACGACGGCGATGCCCAGCGCGTACACGACCGTCGTCCGCCGACGCGGCCCTGCGCTGCGGGAGGCCCGCAGCCACTGCGCGATCATCGCGACGCGCATGACGACGTAGCCGACGACGGTGATCGTGAAGTCTGAGTCCTCGAACGCCGGTTGCACCCCGGCCGCGAGGATCAGGACCCCGGCCATCTGGAGGATCGCGAGGACGCGGTAGAGCCAGTCGTCGGTGGCGAAGCTGGTGGCGAACCAGGTGAAGTTCATCCACGCCCACCAGATGGCGAAGAACAGCAACAGGTAGTGCGTGAGGGCGTACCCGACGTCGCCGTCGGAGAGGGAGTGGTGAAACTCGGCCGCCGTGATGCTCACGGCGACCACGAAGACCAGGTCGAAGAACAGTTCCAGCGAGGACGCGACCCGTCCCGGTTCCTCCGGGTCGCGGGCCCGCATCGGGATCAGGCGGGCACGGGCGCTCGTCTCGGTCACGCGCCGACGGTAGCGGGTGGTGGGCCGTGGACGAGGCGTTGCGAGAGGGGCTACCCGTTCGCGCCCGCCGGCTGCTCCCGACCGACGGTCCCACGAAGACTCTGACGTTCGTCCCGCTCAGGCGGCGGGTCGTCCCGCGGTGTGGACGTCGCGGACGACGCCGAGCCACCACTCCCGTTGACGCACCACCTGGGACCAGCTGAAGCGCAGGACGACGAAACCCCGTCGCCGCAGTTCGGCGTCCCGACGGAGGTCGTCGTCGCGTCGTTCGCGCGCGGAGTGGAAGGTGAAACCGTCCACCTCCACGACCAACCACTCGTCGACGACGAAGTCGTCCGGCCGGCCGGTTCCAGGACCTGCTGGCTGCGCAGGTGGTACCCCTCGTCTAGGAGGTCGACGCGCGCGACGCTCTCCAAGGCGGAACCGCACTCGGGGTCGGCCATCGCCACCAGTTCACGACGGGGGTCGTTCCGGTTCATCCGCGCGGCCGCCTCCTGGAGTTCCGTCACCGTGACCAGGCCGCGGCGCAGGGCGTGGTCGAGGGGGACGAGGGCGAAGCGTCGGGGGAGGCAGCGCAGGCAGTCCAGGACGGTGGTCAGGGGATCGGTGCAGCCGTCGAGGTCATGGACCTTCCTGCGGTGCACCACCGTCCCCGGCCAGGTGCCGCGGGAGCCGGGAGGACTGGTGACGTGCGGCCGCGAGGGTGGGTCGACGAGGTCGAGTCCGAGAGCGGCGGCCGCGGTGTGGCAACTGCGCACACCTCCGAGGGCGACCGCGGCGACGAGGTCGGGGTGGGCGTCGCGGGTGGCGTACACCCCGCGGGCGGCCCGGACGACGTCGCCGACGGCCACGGCGGACCTGAGGGCGCGCCGCGACGTCCTGGGTCGGAGACGCTCGAACCGCGCGGCGCCACCGCACTCGTGGAGGGCTTCGAGGGGGTTCATGGCCGGACAGGTTGCCGGAACGAGGGTCCGACTGCGCGAAGGCCTGTGGACAACTCCGGAGGCGGACACGACTGCTGGTTCCAGCTTCCGACACGCCGAGTTCGCGGTGACCGCGAGCGGCGTGTCGGGAGATGGAGCCAGCAGTCGTGTCCGGTGCGGGCGGGGACCTCAGCTGCGGGCGACCGCGCGGGTCGTCGCGTCGTAGGTCAGGGTTCCGCCCTGGAAGGTCTGCGAGACGCGGGAGCCGTTCCACTGCTCGTCGGCCGTGGGCATGCCCAGGGACCCGCCTTCCCACCCCTGCGCGGCCCAGGTGGTGAGGATCGCCCCGCGCACCGCGTGCGCACCGGTCCCGGCGGAGTAGTAGATCGACCCGCCCTGGAAGGGGGTGAACCAGCCCCGTCCGTTCGGCAGGGCGGCGTCCCCGGAGGTGGGGAAACCCAGACCGTTCTCCCAGCCGAGCTGACCGTACTTCTGCAGGATCGCGCCGCGGACCTCGTGGGCGCCGGTCGCGGGGGACCAGTAGATCGACCCGCCCTGGAACCGGGTGAACCAGCCCGCCCCGTTCGGCGTGGGCGCGTCGCTGCTCAACGGCAGGCCCAGGCCCGTCTCCCACCCGAGGGAGGCCCACCGGCGGAGGATGTCCCCGCGGACGGCCTGCGCGCCGGTGGCGGCGGACCAGTAGATCGAACCGCCCTGGAAGTGGGTGTAGTAGGCGTTCCCGCCGGGAACCCGGTTGTCCCCGGTCGTGGGGAAACCGAGGCCGGTCTCCCAGCCCATCGCGGCCCACTTGCTGCGGATGGCGCCGCGGACCTCGTGCGCACCGGTCGCCGCGGAGGCGTAGATCGAACCGCCCGCGTAGTGCTGGTAGGCACCCTGGCCGTTCGGGGTGCTGAGTTCACCGGTGGTGGCCCCACCCATCGTGCCGCCCGCGCCGCCGAGGGCGTTGTACTGCAGCTGCACCGCGCTGACGATGGCGAAGTAGTCCGACCGCAGGGCTCCCAGCTGACGCAGTTTCGTCCCCGTCACCGCGACGCTGCCGTTGGTGCAGACGAGGGTCGCGCTGGTGACGCGGCCGCCGTAGTCGCCGCGACCGTCGCGGGCCTTGACGACGATCCCCGTCGCGGCACCACCCGGGGCGCACCCGGCGTTGAAGGCGGCGGCGGACACGGTGTTCGTCCAGGCGGCCACGCTGTCCCCGGGGGCGGTGCGGCCCGGCGCGGAGAACGGGTCCTCCTTGGCGACGAGGTACGGCTTGGAACCCGCGACCGTCCACCCTCCGTTGGAGGAGGAGAACTGGGTGAAGGCGACCTGGCCGGAGGAGGCGCGAATCTCACCGGCGGTCGCGGCGATCGCCGAGTTCGTCGACGACGGCGTCGTCCAGGTCTGCGCCCCGTTCCTGTCCCGGGCCTCCGCACCCCGGTACACCTGGCACGCGGTCGTGTCGCAGATGTCGGTCTGCGCCTGCGCGTTCAGCACGGACAGCGCGTAGCTGCGGGCCGCCACGGCCTGGGCCTTGAGCGCCTCGGCGTTCCAGGACGAGGGGGACTCGGCGGGCACGACCCCGCGCAGGTAGGTCTCGAGCGGGACGTCGTTGACGACGGTCAGGGTCGGACCGGTGACGATGCGGATGACCCCGTCGTAGCGGACGAAGGAACCGTCGCCCTTCTGCAGCATCACCCCGTCGGGACCGCTGATGGTGACGGAACCGCCCCACGTCTGGTTCCCGCCGCCGTCGACGGTGCCGGAGAGCCCGGAGCCGCTCGGCGCGACGACCAGCCGCTGCCCGGCGCTGACCTTCTGGTCGGTGCCGGAGATGGACAGCTGCTGGCCCGTGGGCGCGTAGACGGCGACGGCGGCGTTCGCGAACGACGTCAGTCCGACCCGCAGCGTCCGGTTCTCGCGCGAGGCGACGTCGGTGCCCGGGTAGTAGAAGTCGAGGATCGTGCGGTAGCCCTGGCCGGCGACGGCGCGCGACTGGGCCCCCCACTGCGACATGCCGATCCCGTGGCCGAACCCGTGGCCCACGAACGTGAAGGAACCCCCGCTGGCGGGGCGCACCTCGTCGGCGGCCGCCGGGCCCGCGGTGAGGGTTCCGGCCGTGAGAGCCAGGGCGGTTCCGGCGATGACACCGGTGAGGCCGGTGACCAGGCGGGAGAGAGGGGTGCGTGTCATGTCGTCCTCCGGGGACTCGCGCGGTTCAGTGGTTCAGCGAGATCGAGGTGCTGCGGCGGACGGCGTCCCACACGAGGTAACCGCCCTGGAAGTCCAGGCGCAAGCCCCCCGGAAGGGGGTGCTCCTCGCCCACCGGGAAACCCAGCGGGCCGTTCTCCCAGCCCGAGGCGGCCCACGCGTCGCGGAACGCGCCGCGGACGGCGTGCGCACCGGTCGACGGCGACCAGTACACGGAACCGCCCTCGAAGTGGGTGTAGGTCCCCGGTTTCGTGGGCGTCCGCTGGTCGCCCGTCGTCGGGAAACCGAGACCGGTCTCCCACCCCAGTGCGGCCCAGCGGTCCCGGACCGCCCCGCGGACCTCGTGGGCCCCCGTCGCGGGGGACCAGTAGATCGAGCCGCCCTGGAAGTGGTTGTAGGCGCCGACGCGCTGCGGGGTGCGCTGTTCGTCGGTGAGCGGCGCACCGAGCGCGGACGTGGCACCGAGGGAGGTGAACCGGCCCGCGATGGCACCGTGCACCTCGTGCACCGGCGTCGTGGGGGAGGAGTAGACGCTGCCGTAGCGGTAGTCGCGGCGCTGGACGCCCGTCGCGGACGTCGTGCGCCGGCCGCCGACGTCGGCGCCGAGGACGGAGCGGTCCCCGCCGAGGGCGATCCAGTGGCCCGTCAGCGGGTCGGCCGTCCCGCTCCACCACGAGGTCTCGCGGGCCGCGCCGGAGAACGTCAACGACAGGTGGACGTGACTCGTGTGCGGGTCGGGACCGGTGTACGGCTGCCACCCGGCGGCGGGGTCGTACGCCTTCCACACCGAACGGTTCCAGATGACGTACATGACCCCGAGCCGGCGGGCGTTGACGGCGGTGTTCCCCTGCTCGTCCGGCGCCAGCAACCAGGAGGCGAACTCCTGGGCGAGGGCCGCCTGCGCCGGGTCCGCGGCGTCCAGCGTCCAGTCCAGCGCGCGGCCGTCGGAGTGCTCGGAGACCGGGACGCCGTTCGCCGGGCAGTCCCGGGAGGTGCCCACGGTCTGCTTCCCGTAGGTGTCCCTGATCAGCTGCGCGAGCGCCAGGGTTCCCGGACGGGGTGCGGCGCAGGAGATCGGCGCCTGGTAGCGCGTGGGCAGCGCGTCGACGTCGGCGGGAACCCCCGCGGGGGTGCGGGGTGCCGCCGACGCCGACGGCACCGCTGACGGGGCCAGCAGGCCCGTCAACGTCGCGGCGAGGACCCCCGCCACGACGTTCCGCCGACGCCCCACGTCACTTCTGCTTCGCGGTGATCTTGCCGGTGGAGCGGTTCCAGGTCAGGGTTCCGCCCTCGAAGTCCATCCGCAGCCCGCCGTCGACGGAGTACTCGTCCTTGGTCGGGAAACCCAGCCAGGAGTTCTCCCAACCGAGACCGGCCCAGGTCTCGCGGAACGCGCCGCGCACGGCGTGGGCGCCGGTCGCGGGGCTCCAGTAGATCGAGCCGCCCTGGAAGTGGTTGTAGAAACCCTTGCCGTTCGGGGTCGCGGTGTCGTCGATCGTGGGGAAACCCATGCCACGTTCCCAGCCGAGGGCGGCCCAGCGGGCCCGGATGTCCCCGGCGGTCCAGTGGGCTCCGGTGGCCGCGGAGTAGTAGATGGAACCGCCCTGGAAGTGCGTGAACCAGCCGCCCGCGGCCTTCGAGTCGCCCGTCACGGGGAACCCGGCGGGGCCGCCCTCCCAGCCCAGCGCGGCCCACTTGCTGCGGATCGCGCCGCGCACGTCGTGCGCCCCGGTGGCCGCGGACCAGTAGATCGAGCCGTTCTGGAAGTGGTTGTAGGCACCGCCCTTGGCCTTGGAGTCGTCGGTCGTCGGGAACCCGAGCCCGTTCTCCCAGCCGAGGTTCCCCCAGGCCGCCAGGATCGCGCCGCGCACCGTGTGCGCACCGGTGGTCCTGTTCCAGTAGATCGCGCCGCCGGTGTAGAAGCGGTAGGAACCGCTCCTGCCGGGGGTGTCGTTCTCCGGGGTGGTCGGCGCGCCGAGCACGGCGGCCCCGCCGACGGCGGCGTACTTCGCGTCGATCGCGGTGCTGGTGGCGGCACCCATGAGCTGGGCGACGCGGGCGCGGATGCTGTCCATCCGGGTGAAGCCGACGTTGCCGGGGCAGGCCGTGAAACCCACGTCGCGGTGGGCGTTGATCGTCCGGAGCTTCACGGTCGTGCCGGGGGAGTAGCGCGCGGTGCCGCCGCCGGCGGAGGTGAGGTAGGTGACCCCGTCGGCGGGCAGGCCGTACATCGACAGCTTCCAGGCGATGACCTGCGCCACGGAGTCGAGGCACTCGGCGCTCGGCGCGACGGAGGTGAAGTCGCCCATCATCGAGACGCCGAAGGTGTCGGCGTTGAAACCACCGGCGTGGGCGCCCACGACGGGTTGGGTGATCCCACCGGCGCGACCCTCCCAGATGCCGCCGAAGCGGTCGACGACGAAGTTGTACCCGAGGTCGGCCCAGCCCAGGGAGACCGTGTGGTAGCGGTACATGCCGCGGATCACCGAGGGGACCTCGGCGAGGCTGTAGGTCCCGCCGTCGGCGGTGTGGTGCACCACGCAGGCCTTGATGGTGTCGCTGTAGCTCGCGCCGCCCTTGCGCAGGGACTCGTCGGCGCCCCAGTCCGCGCGGGAGCGGATCCTCGGTTGCGGGACGGCCTTCGGGCTGGCCTTGACCTCCGAGGCGAGGGTGCTGCGGGAGAGCGCGGAGCTCTCGCCGGCGTCGACGAGCTGCAGGTGGGCGTCGGCGACGTCGGTCGTGGGCAGGCGCACCTGGACGGTGGCACCGGCGCCGAGGGCGCCGACCCACGTGGGGTCCGAGGCCGTCACGGAGCGTCGCCCTTCGGCGGTGTCCGGGTCGGGTTCGGAGTCGTTGAGGGGGAGGTCGCTCCAGGCGGTCCAGTCGCCGCCGGCCTTGCGCACGCGCAGCGAGACGGTGTCCGTGGAGGCGCCGGAGGGGAAGGTCACGCCGAGCATGTGGCCGCCGTCGACGTCGACGGAGACGACGGTCAGCCCACCGGTGGAGAGCAGACCGGCGCTGCGCTGGCCACCGAGCGGGTAGGCGCGGGTCGAGCCACCGACCTGGAGGGCCGCGGGGGCCAGGGCGCTCGCGGAGGTCTGCCCGCACAGCAGGGCGGCGCCGGCGGCACCTCCGGCGAGGAGGGCGCGACGGGACAGGGGGGTGGTGACGGACCGCATCTGGGCTCGTTCCTCCTTCTGGCGTGGGGCGACGATCACCCCGTGGGTCACACCCACACGGGTGAACGCTCGGCTCCGGCATCGGCTGACCCACGGCGGACCTTGAGCGTGTCGCTGCTGTCCTGTGCGTCATCCGTCACGCAAAGTAGGTGACGATGCCAGTGGTGTACAAGGTGCGTGAGTGCACAACTGCGTAACACCTCTGTGGTCACTCACTCACTCTACGTCACAATCGTCCGTCCAGCCCCAGTTCTGAGGGCCGAGATGTGGTCTTCACCAAGGGTTCGAGTCGTTCGGGAACGACGAAGCCCCCCGGCCCGCAGGGGGCTCGGAGGGCTCGTCCAGCCCCTTCTCAGACTCAGGGGCACGTCACGCAGAGTGATGGCTACTTCGGACGGACGACCCCCAGAGGGGTGCCCGAGAACCCCGGGAAGATCGTCGCGAGCGAACCCGCCCCGCACCGCTTCTGCAGCACCTCGCCGATGATCGAGCGGTAGTCGCTCGTCCCGGCGAGGTCCCCGTCGACGAGCCGGTCGGCCCCCAGGCCCGGCCAGACGCCGTGGACCCTGCCGCCGACGACGCCGCCACCGAGCAGCAGGACGGCGTTGCCGTGACCGTGGTCCAGACCGCCCGAGGCGTTCTCCCCGACCCGGCGGCCGAACTCCGACAACGTCACGAGGGTGGTGGAGGCGAAGGAGCCGCCGAGGTCGGTCGCGAAGGCCGCCAACGACGAGGACAGCTCCGTGAGCTTCTCCTTCATCCACCCGCCGTCGACCCGGCCGAGGCCGGCGTGCATGTCCCAGTCGCCGTAGTCCAGGGCGATCACCTGGACCGGGGCGCCGGACTTCTTGAGCACGGCGGCCTGGGCGAGCGCCTTGCCGAGGTCGGTGTCGGGGTAGCTCGCCCCGTTCGCCGGACCGCTCGCGGTGCTCTTGAGCGCGGCGACCCCCTCCATCGCGGTGATGAGGGTGCCCGCGGGGGCCGCGACCTCGGGGCGGGCGCCCGTGTGCATGCGCCGCAGCGCCGCGTGCCACGTCGGCCGGTCGTCGCCCGGGCCGATGAGGCTGAAACCCTCCAGGGACGTCATCGTCGTCTCCTGACCGGGCCCGGCGAACGAGCGCGGGGTGGTGTTGGAGATGCCGACCACGTTCAGCACCGAACCCGTGCCCAGCGAGCCGAGGGTGCGGTCGATCCAGCCGGTGCGGACCGAGGAACCCGGGGCGGCGAGTTCCATCTGCTCCATCGCGGCGAAGTGCGAACGCGTCGGGTCGGACTGGCCGACGGCGTGCACGACCCCGAAGGTGCCGTTGCGCCACAGCGGCATCAGCGGGGCCATCGCCGGGTGCAGGCCGAACGTCTGGTCCAGGCCGAGCAGCGTGGAACGCGGGACGGCGATGTTCGGGCGGGCCGCGTAGTACCCCGCGTCGCCGCCGGGCACGACGGCCGACAACCCGTCGAAACCCCCGTGCAGGCTCAGCACGACCAGGGTCTCGCCGTTCCAGCCGGACCCGGCGAAGGAGACCTGGGTGGAGACGTCGCCCACGGTGTAGGTGGTCGCACCCACGGCCGCCGCGGCCAGCGCCGCGCGCAGCACGGTCCGGCGGGAGACGAGCTTCGAACCCTCGTCGCAGCCGCAGCGGCCGGCGTCCTCGAACTTCGACACGTCAGGGTCCTTCCTCAGCGGATCGTGAACGTCGGGCCGTCGAGCGTGAGCGCGACGACGTAGCGCAGGTTGTCCTGGACCCACCGGTCGTTCCTCGAGACCGGCGCTCCGGGCTGGCGGTTCGCGTACATCAGCAGCGCCGCCTTCTCGTCCGCGGTCAACGGGCTCCCCGTGAGGCGGACGCCCAGCGCGTCGACCAGCGCGCCCCAGGTGCCGGGGAAGTCGCCCAGCAGGTCCGGCGCCTTGGCGAAGGGCAGCTCGGGCGGGTACCAGCCGGCGGCGAAGTCCATGTGCCGGTTCCAGCGCGAGAGCGTGCCGCTGGGGGAGATCCAGGCCGCGGCCACGTCGGGGTAGCCGTTCGGGGCGCCCCAGGCCATCGGCGCGTGCCCCTGGTCCAGCACGTGCCAGAACAGCTTGGTGATGCCACCGGTACCGCTGGACTCCATGCCGGTGCCCAGGGTCCGCAGGGTCGCGACGTAGTCCTCCTGCGGGGTGCGGACCTTCTGACCCGCCGCGGACCAGAACTCGGCGGAGTCGAACAGCGTGCGCAGCACCGCGACGACCTGACCACCGGTGCTGGTCCAGGTCTGGGCCATCCGGTCGATCAGCGCCGCCGGGGGGTTGTCGGAGACGAACCGGGTGGCGATCCTCGTGCTGAGGCGGCGCGCGGTGGCCGGGTGGACCGCCAGCCAGCGCAGGTAGGCGTCGATCCAGCCGTTCCCGTCCGCCGGGGCGTGCGGCGGGACGACGAAGCCGAAGACGGTGCGGCCGCCGCCGTCGTGACGACCGGCGTCGTAGACCGCGGAACCGTCCGCGGCGATCGTCAGGCCGGTCAGCAACCGGGCGGAGTTCTTGACGTCGGCCTCGGTGTACCCGGCGTCGACGCCGACGGTGTGCAGTTCCAGCAGTTCCCGGCCGTAGTTCTCGTTCGGCTTCGCCGCGGTCGAGCTCGCGTTGTCCAGGTAGTTCAGCATCGCCTGGTGGCGGGCCGAGGCGACCAGCATGTCGGGGAAGCTCCCGAACGCGAACCGGCGGACGACGTTGCGGTCGTAGTCCTGCCGGCTGTACCAGGCGTCGGAACTCGGGCAGGTGACGTGCAGGACGTTGTTGAAGACGTCGACGACGACCTCGAACAGCTGCCGGTTGCTCCAGATCTGGCGGGCCAGCGTGAGGCGGCCCGTCTCGAGCATCGCGTTCCACTCCGTCGCCGCGTACCCGCCGGCGTAGAGCTGCTGGGCGCTGCGCCAGTAGAAGCTCATCCGGCCCGCGAAGGAGTCCATCGCGGCGTCGTCGACCGCGCCGGGGCTGAGCTGGCGGTCCAGCCAGGCCGCGGTGCCGAGCCTCGCGACCTCGGCCAGGGACGCCGGGGTGGGGCCCCAGCTGGCGCGGCGCAGCAGGTGCAGCCGGTCGGCGGCGCTCTCGTGCGCGAACGGCGACGCCGCGGGGCGTCGGCGGCCTCGGGTGACGGTGGCGGCGGAGGAAGGCACGCGACCTGTTCGGCAGGGGATCTCCGAAGCTTGAGCCGACCGGGTGCCCCGGCTCCGGGAACGCCCCTTGCGGTGGAGTGCGCTCCAGCGCCTAGCGTCCCCGGCATGCGGACGACGACAGGCCTGGCGCTGCTCGCGCCGGGCGGGACCTTGCAGCCCTCGACCATCGAACGGCGGGACCTGCGCCCGGACGACCTCGCGGTGCGGGTCACGTGGTGCGGCGTCTGCCGCACCGACCTGCACGCGGTGCAGGACGCGAGCAGCGGCCCGCTCGTCCCGGGGCACGAGTTCGTGGGCGTGGTGAGCGAGGTGGGGACGCAGGTCACCCGCTTCGCCATCGGCGACACGGTCGCGGTCGGCAACATCGTCGACTCCTGCGGGACGTGCGCCTCCTGTCGCGCCGGTGACGAGCAGTTCTGCGCCGAGTTCCCGACCCTGACCTACGGCGGGAGGGACCGCGTCGACGGCTCCACCACGTCGGGTGCGTACGCGGGGGAGTACGTCGTGCGCGAGGGATTCGCCTACGCCCTGCCCGCCGGGATGGACCCCGCCGGCGCGGCCCCGCTGATGTGCGCCGGGGTGACGGTCTTCGAACCGTTGCGCCGCTTCGGGGTGGGGGCGGGGGACCGGGTGGGGGTCGTCGGGCTCGGTGGGCTGGGTCACCTCGCGGTGAAGTTCGCCCGGGCGATGGGGGCGGAGGTCTCGGTGTTCACGACCTCGCAGGCGAAGGTGGAGGACGCCCGTTCGCTCGGGGTCGAGGACGTCGTGGTCTCCCGCGACGCCGACGCGATGGCCGCCGTGGCCGGCCGGTTCGACGTCGTGCTGGACACCGCGTCGGCCAAGCACGACCTCTCGCCGTACCTGCGCAGCCTGCGCGCGGACGGCACGTTGTGCGTCCTCGGCATCCCCGACCGCTACGAGGCCGACCCGATGGCCCTCATGCAGGGGTTCAAGCGGCTGACCGCCTCGGGCAGCGGCGGGCGCCCCCGGACCCGGGAGATGCTGGACTTCGCCGCCGCGCACGGGATCAGCGCGGACGTCGAGGTCGTGACCCCGGCGGAGATCACGACGGCCTTCGAACGGCTGGCCCGCGGTGACGTCCGGTGGCGGTTCGTCCTGGACACCGCGTCCCTGGCTCAGGCGTAGCGTCGTGGCCGTGACCACCCCGGACGCCGCCGGGCTCGGGATCCGTGAGGTCTCCGAGTCCACCGGACTCAGCGTCGACACCCTGCGCTGGTACGAGAAGGAGGGGCTGCTCCCGCACGTCGGGCGCAGCGCCGACGGTCGCCGCGTCTACGGCCCCGGCGCCGTGCGCTTCGTGCAGCTCGTCCAGTCGTTGCGCCGCACCGGGATGCCCGTCGCGCAGGTGCGGACGTTCGTGCAGCTCGGGCCGGGGACGCCCGGGAACAGCGTCGTGCGCCTCGAGGTGCTGCTCCGGCAGCAGGAACTCGTCGCGCAGCGGATGGCCGAACTGCGCCGCGACGAGGAGGTCCTGCGCCGCAAGGTCGAGGACTACCGCTACCTCATCGCGAACGGACTCGACTGCGAGGGCGAGTCCTGAACCCCGCCTCCCCGGGGGAGGGGTTCAGGTGATCTGAGCGGTCCGGGCGGCTGCACCACCGTCGGTGCGGTCACGGTGGCGACGGGCCTTGGCCGCGTACATCGCCGCGTCCGCTCGGCGCAGCAGCTCGTCGAGGGTGGCCGGCTCGGTGCTGACGGCGGTGCCGATGCTGGCCGAGACGCGGACCACGGCCCCGTCGAGGTCGTACGGAGCCCGCAGCGCGGCGCCCGTGCGAGCGGCCACCTCCGCCACGACCGCAGCGTCCCCGGTGGCCAGCACCACGACGAACTCGTCACCGCCCAGACGGGCCAGACCGTCGCCCGGACGCAGGAGCCCGGCCATGCGGTCCGCGGCCAGGCGCAGCAGCAGGTCACCGGCGGCGTGACCGTACCGGTCGTTGACGGGTTTGAAGTGGTCCAGGTCGACGTAGATGACCGCGACCGCGCTCACGGCGTCCACCTCGGGAACGGCCGCGTCGCCCAGGTGCCGGGTGAAGTGCTCCTGCAGCCCGGTGCGGTTCAGCCGTCCGGTGAGTGCGTCGTGGGTCGCGGCGTGCAGCAGCGCGTCGTGGCGGGTGCGCCGCTCGACGTCCAGGGCAGCGCCCTGCGCCTCGCGCTGGGCGGTGATCAGGGCGGTGTTGCCGATCAGGGCCACGGACAGCACCAGGGTGATCACCGCAGCCACCAGGTCCAGGGAGCGGGGCAGGTGTGAGGGCAACCAGCCGATCTGCACCGACGCCTGCAGCGCCACGCTCGGCACCAGCGCCATCACCGCGCAGGGCCGCCAGGCCCGTGCGCCGCTCCACTGCAGGTGCACGCCGGCGACCAGGGCGGCGAAGACGGGGAAGAGGAAGGAGACCCCGGTCGTGGCGATGGTCGCGGCGAAGAGGGCACCGGCGATCGTGAGGCGGAGCCAGAGGCGGTTGTCCAGGTGGCCTCCGCCGAGCCGGCGTTGCACCGGGTCGCTGCGCACGAGCAGGACGGCCGGCCAGCCGATCACCTGCGTCCACCACGGTGAGTACACCGCCTCGTCGGGCAGCGCCCACCAGGCCAGCCCCGCCAGGGCGGCGCCGGCCACCGCGGCGCCGGCCAGGCGCAACCCCGTGCCTCGCCTACCGTCCGGCACACCGCCCCCGAGTTCGAGTCGCACCTCTCCGCAGATGGTCGCGTCATCGATCCATCGGTGCTCGGGACCGCTGCCTGGATCCGGCGAACGAGTGAGCTCCCGGTCCCGACGACCTCGGTCAGGCGCCCGACGCCACGGTTCCGGGGGCCCGCCTCACCCGACCCGCACCCTCCCGGTCGAGGCGTTCCACCGCAGCCGTCCTCCCTCGAAGTTCGAGGCCCGTCCGCCGGGCACGTCGTACTCGTCGCTGGTCGGGAAGCCCAGGGCGGACGTCTCCCAGCCCATCGCCGCCCAGGTCTGCCGGATCGCCCCCAGCACCACGTGCGGGCCGGCGCCGGCGCGCCGGTAGATCGAGCCGTTCTCGAAGTGCGTCACGCTGCCGCTGCCGCCGGCGAAGTCCGTGGTGTCCATCGTCGGGAAACCCAGCGGGGACCACTCCCAGCCGATCGACGCGAACTTCGCCCGGTGGGTCCCGCGCACGACGAACGCACCGAGGCCCGGCCGGAAGAGGATCGACCCCTTCTCGTAGTGCCGGAACCGGCCGCCGCGCAGGGCGTCGCCCTCGTCGCTCGTCGGGGCGCCGAGCAGGCTCCGGCCGCCGACGTCACCGTACTTGCGGGTGATCGGCGAACCCGCGGCCTTCGAGCCGCCCGCCAGCAGCGCCGCGACCCGGCCGCGCACGTCGTCCATCCGGGTGTAGCCGACGTCGCCGGGGCACGCCGTGTACCCGACGTCGCGGTGGCCGTTGATCGTGCGCAGCGACACCGTCTCGCCCGCGGGGTAGCGGGCGGTCCCGCCGCCGGCGGAGGTGAGCCGGGTGGGGGCGTCGGCGTCCAGGTCGTGCAGCGCGAACTTCCAGGCGATGACCGCGGCGACCGACTGCAGGCACGCGTCGCTGGGGGCCTTCGAGGTGAAGTCGCCCATCATCGAGACGCCGAAGGTGTCGGCGTTGAACCCGCCGGCGTGCGCGCCGACGACGGGTCGGGTGGTGCCGCCGGCGCGACCCTCCCAGATCCCGCCGAAGCGGTCGACGACGAAGTTGTAGCCGAGGTCGTTCCAGCCCAACGTCTGCGTGTGGTACCGGTACATCCCGCGGATGACGCTCGGCACCTGCGACGCCGAGTAGTCGCCGCCGTCAGCGGTGTGGTGCACCACGGCGGCCCTGATCGTCGCGCTGTACTCGACCTCGCCGCGGCGCAGCGACTCGTCGGCACCCCACTCGGCGCGGGAGCGGACGGCCGGTCCGGTGGAGGACGCGAGCGTCACGGCGGTCCGCGACGTGGCGGCGGGTCCGGGGTCGACGACCTCCAGGCGGGCGTGCCCCGCGTCCTCGGCCGGCAGCCGGACCTCCACGACCGCACCCGGACCGAGCTCACCCGTCCACACCGGGTCGCAGGCCACGACCTCCGGCTCGGACGACCCCGGGTCGGGGGCGCTGTCGCCGAGGGCCAGGTCGATCCACGGGCCGACCACGCCGGCGCGCGTCACCCGCAGCGACACCGAGGTGGCACGGGTCCCGGCGGGGAAGCTGACGCCGAGCATGCTGCCGCCCTCGAGGCCGTCGAGGGGCACGCACACGGTGCGCAGCCCGCCCGAGGTGAGGAGCGCGCGGGCCGGGCCCGCGACGTCGGAGAGGGCCAGCGACGTGACGCCTCCGGAGGGGAGGGCGGCCCGGGCGGGGGTGGGCACCGCGGGGACGGCGAGCACTGCGAGGGCGCCACCGACCCCGAGCAGCGTGGTGCGGCGCGTCACGGGCAGGGGCAGGGGCATGGGGAAGGGCGCTCCGTCCGTCGAGGGTTCGTGACGGAACGTAGGTGATCAGTGGAGAGGTTGTAAATGGAGGGTCAGGAGTGACCGGTGTGACGACCGAGGATCGTGATCAGGTCGACACCTCGGGTTCGCGTCAGCGCGATGCCGCGCCGGTGTCCTCCAGGACGTACAGCTTCACGCTGAACGCTCGCTTGTCCTCCGTCGACACCAGCCGGTAGCCGCGGTTCAGCAGGCGGACCGTCTCGCGGTCCTCCGCGGTCTTGGTGACCACCGGTCCGACCCCGCCGATGACCCAGATCCGCCCGACGCCGGCCATCGCCGACCACAGGTGCGGCGCCGCGACGGTCGTGCCGACCAGGGTCGCGGACCCGGCGGCGGGCTCGGCCAACGCGATGTCGTCCAGGCCGGCGAAGGCCTCGGGGTAGAGCTGGGTCAGCACGCGGTAGCGGTACTCCCCGTCGGGCACGAACAGCAGACCGTCGCCCGGCTGGGCGTGGGCCCGGACGTACTCGGCGGTGCCCCTCAGGTCCTCGGCGTGCCCGATGGTGGGGGAGCGGAAGACGAACTGCATGTGCAGCCCGGTCAGGGCCATCGCCGCGACGAGGGCGCCGGCGACGACCGCGGCGCGGCGGACGCGGATCGCGGCCGTCACCACGACGGCCAGGAACAGGCAGGTCCCCGGCGCGACGAAGACGAGGTAGCGCGTCGTCCACAGCGGGTGGACCTGCGAGATCGCCCACAGTAGCGGCCACGGCAGGACACCCCAGAGGAACCCGAGCAGCTGCAGCCGGCGGGCCCGCGCCCAGCGCAGCCCCACCAGCGTGGCGAGGCCCGCCACGACCAGCGCGACGGTGGAGGAGCCGAGGGCGAAGTCGACGTGCGCACCGAGCTCGGCCGTCGTCGGCTTCTGCAGGAACGCGACCTGACCGGACTGCCGGCTCTGGGCCAGCAGCAGCGGGACCGCGAGGACCACGCCCGTCCCGGCGGCCACGGCGGCCCGCCAGCGGACCCGGCGCGGCCCGGTCAGGGCCCATCCGGCGTGCGCGACGAGCACCAGCGCGGCGACGGTGTTGAACGCGACGAGGAGCGGGATCGTCAGCGTGTACGCGATCCACCAGCCCGCACGCCGGGCCGCGCACGCCCGCAGCAGCAGGTAGGTGCCCAGCGTCGCGACGAGGGTGGCGAGCGCGTAGGGCCGCGCCTCCTGCGCGTAGCGGCTGACGAACGGCATCGAGACGAACAGGGCGGCCGCGGCGACCCCCGTGATCCGGGCCGTGACCGGCCCGACGGCCCCGGTCGCCGCGCGACGCGCCACCCCGTAGAGCGCCGCCACGGTCAGCGAGGCCGCCACGACGGAGATCCACCGGGCCTGGACGACGTCGACGCCGGAGCCGAACAACGCGTGGGCCAGGAAGTAGAAGGGCGCGTGCACGAGGTCGACGTGCTGGACGAGCCTCCAGATCTGCTCCGGGGTGCGGGAGGCGACGGCGATCGTCACGGCCTCGTCGCGCCACGGGCTCGGCGTCCCCAGCCGCCAGGAGAAGACGACGGCTCCCGCGATGGCCGCGAGCAGGCCGATCAGGACGTCGACCC
Source organism: Kineococcus sp. GCM10028916 (assembly GCF_042674865.1). Classification (NCBI taxonomy): domain Bacteria; kingdom Bacillati; phylum Actinomycetota; class Actinomycetes; order Kineosporiales; family Kineosporiaceae; genus Kineococcus; species Kineococcus sp. GCM10028916. Next base: position 194,570 of record NZ_JBHTFM010000008.1, read on the forward strand.
GGCCGCGGGGGACGGTCTCGCGCAGGCTGGGCACAGCGGCGCGGCCGCGTGCCGCGGGGATCGCGCCGGTACCGGGGCGGGCGTGCGTGCTCGACAGATCGACCTCGCTCAGAAGGGCAGCTTGCGGAAGACCGGCGCGGGCACGTGGCGCAACGCCGACATGACCCAGCGCATCGGCTCGGGGGCCCACACGGTCTCCTTGCCGCTGCGCACCGCGTCCACGGTCACCTCCGCCACCTGCTCGGCCGACACGGACAACGGGGCCGCCTTGAGCCCCTCGGTCATCTTCGTGGTGACGAAGCCGGGGCGCACGACGACGACGCGCACGCCGCTGGGGCGCAGGGCCTCGCGCAGGCCGGTGAAGAAGGCGTCGAAGCCGGCCTTGGAGGAGCCGTAGACGAAGTTCGAGCGGCGGGCCCGCTCACCGGCGACGCTGGAGAGCGCGACGAGGACGCCGTGACCCTGCAGCTGCAGCTTGGCGGCCAGGTGCACGCCGAGGTTGACCGGGGCCGTGTAGTTGACCGTCGCGACCTGCACGGCCGCCGGGGCGTCTTGCCAGGACACCTCGTTGTCGCCCAGGACCCCGAAGGCGAGCACGGTCACGTCGACGTCACCGAAGGACCCGTCGAAGCTCTCGTCGACGACCTCGGCGTGCCCGTCGAGGTCGGTCGCCTCGAAGTCGACCGTGCGGACCTCGTGCCCACGCCGGTGCAGCCGGTCCACGGCGGCCTCGCGGCGCGCGCCGGGTCGAGCGGCCAGCGTCACCCGCAGCGGTCGTTCCGGGCTGAGGCGCTCGACGATGGCGAGGCCGATGTCGGAGGTGCCCCCGAGGAGGAGGACGGAGCGGGGGTTCCCGAGGGCGTCGATCACAGGGCTCGACCTTAGCAACGCCGTCCGGGTGCTCCCTGTCGAGACGACGGCACCGCTCCCGATCGTTGCGCGACGGTGACCTCGGTCCCGCGGATACCCTCACCCGGGTGATCCCGTCGCACCACCGCCCGCCCGACGTCGCGTGAGCGGAGTCCTCACCGGGTTCGTCGTGGTCGCCACGCTCGTCGCCGTCGGCTACGTCCTGGGGCGCACGGGCGTCCTCGGCCCCGCGGGACAGGGGGTGGTGTCCCGGTTGGTGTTCTTCGTGGGCTCTCCGGCCCTGCTCGTGCAGACCCTCGCCGACGCCGACGTCCACGTCCTGTTCTCGGGCCAGCTGCTGGTCACCTCCAGCGGGGTGGTCGTCAGCGTCGTCGTCTGGGTCCTGCTCGCCCGCTACCGGCTGAAGCTGTCGCGCGAGGACCTCGTCATCGGCAGCCTCGCGAGCTCCTTCGTCAACGCGGCCAACATCGGGCTGCCCGTCGCGGCCTACGTCCTGCAGGACCTCACGGCGGTGCTGCCCGCGATGCTGCTGCAGATGGTCGTGCTCTCACCGGTCGCGCTGGGGATCCTCGACGTGAGCCGCCACCAGGGCGACGGCTCCCGCGCGGCCCTGGCGAAGAAGCTGCTGACCCCGCTGGCCAACCCGGTCCTCATCGCCAGCGCGGTCGGGATCCTGCTCTCGGTCACCGGCTGGACGCTGCCGACGGCGCTGGCCCAGCCGCTGGACCTGCTGGCCGGGTTCGCGATCCCCGGGGCGCTGGTCGCGTTCGGGATCTCGCTGCACGGGCGCAGCCTCGCGGGCTGGCGCACCCCGCAGGTGCTGATCGCGAGCGCGCTGAAGGCGTTCCTGCAGCCCGCGGTCACCTACCTCGCGGCCCGGTCGTTCGGCCTCGACGACGCCGCCGTCTTCGCCGCCACCGTGGTCGCGGCGCTGCCCACCGCGCAGAACGTGTTCACCTACGCCGTGCGCTACGGCGTCGGGCGCGACCTGGCCCGCGACACCGTGCTGGTGACGACGGTCCTGGTCGCGCCCGTGCTGCTGCTGATCAGCGTGCTGCTGCCGCACTGACCAGCGGTTCGATCATCGGTTGGTCTTCCACGCCGCCCACGCGCTGCTGACGATGTCGTCGAGGTCCTTCGTCGTGGACCAGCCGAGGGTGGAGGTGATGCGGGAGACGTCGGCCACCAGCTGCGGCGGGTCTCCCGCGCGGCGCTCGCGGACGTCGGGTGCGACGTCGACGCCGGTGACCCGGCGGATGACCTCGAGGACCTCGAACACCGAGGACCCCGCCCCGGAGCCCACGTTGAAGGTGTCGAACGGGCGTTCCTCGGTGCCGAGGTGGTCCAGCGCGGCGAGGTGCGCCTGGGCCAGGTCGAGGACGTGGACGTAGTCGCGGATGCAGGAACCGTCCGGCGTCGGGTAGTCGCCGCCGAACACCGTCGGCACCTCGCCCGCGTCGAGGGCGGTGAAGACGATCGGGATGAGGTTCATGACGGCGGAGTCGCCGAGGTCGTCCCAGCCGGCGCCGGCGACGTTGAAGTAGCGCAGGTTCGCCGCGCGCAGCCCCCAGGCGACCCCGGCGGCGCGCGACATCCACTCGCCGACGAGTTTCGTCTGGCCGTAGGGGTTGATCGGCTCGGCCGGTCCGTCCTCGCGCACGACGGCGCTCTGCGGGGCGCCGTAGGTGGCCGCGGAGGAGGAGAAGACGAGTTTGCCCACTCCCGCGGTCTCCATGGCCTGCAGCAGGTTCGCCATGCCGCCGACGTTCTGCGACCAGTAGTGCGCGGGCCGGGCCACGGACTCCCCGACCTGCTTGCGGGCCGCGAAGTGGACGACGGCGTCGACGCCGTGCGTGGCGAACGCGTCCGCGAGCGCCGGGGCGGCGGCGTCGGTGGCGAGGTCGACCTCGACGACGGTCGCGTCGCCGACGCGCTCCGCCCGGCCGTTGGAGAGGTCGTCGACCACGACGACCTGCTCACCGCGCTGTTGCAACAGCCGCACCACGTGGGATCCGATGTAGCCGGCACCGCCCGTCACGAGAACGCTCATGCCAGCGACTGTAGCCAGGTGCGCACGGGCCCCGGCAGCGCTGTCACCCCGTAGCCTCGGTGGTGTGCTGAGACTGACCAACACCGTTCAGCCCTACGCGTGGGGTTCGACGACGGCGATCCCCCGGTTCCTGGGGGTGGAGCCGGACGGCTCACCGCAGGCGGAGGTGTGGATCGGCGCGCACCCCTCCGCACCCTCCGACGCGGAGGGGGTGGCCCTCGACGAGAGGATCGCGGCGTCCCCCGAGGAGTTCCTCGGCGCCGCCGCGGGTGACGGGGCGACGCTGGGGTACCTGCTCAAGGTCCTCGCCGCGGGGGCGCCGTTGTCGTTGCAGGCGCACCCCGACCGCGCGACGGCGGCCCGCCGCTACGCGGAGGAGGAGGCGGCGGGGGTCCCGCGCGACGCCCCGCACCGCCTCTACAAGGACACCGAGCACAAACCCGAACTGCTGTACGCGCTGGAACCCTTCGCGGCGATGGCGGGGTTCCGTTCGCCCGCGGCCGCCCGCGAGCTGCTGGCCGGGCTGGAACTGCCCGCGCTGCCCGGTGACGCGCAGGACCTGTTCGAGGCGCTGCTCGCGGCGTTGCGGGGTGCGGACGCGCTGCGGGAGGCGACGCGGTTGCTGCTGACCGCGGACGCCGCGGTCGTGGGGCCGCTCGTCGAGGCCGTGGCCGGGGCCTGCACGGACTCCGAGGACCCCTCCGCCCGGTGCGTGGTGGAACTCGCCGGGCACTACCCGGGCGACGCCGGGGTCCTGGTGTCGGTCCTGCTCAACCAGGTGCGCCTGGTCGCCGGCGAGGCGCTCTACCTCCCGGCCGGCAACGTCCACGCCTACCTCGAGGGGACGGGGGTGGAACTCATGGCGAGTTCCGACAACGTCCTGCGCGGTGGCCTGACCCCCAAGCACGTCGACGTGCCCGAGCTCCTCGCCGTCCTGGACTTCCGGGAACTCCCGCCGCCGCTGCTGGCCCCGCGGGTGCTGTCGCAGGACGAGGTGGTGTTCGCGCCCGACGTCGACGACTTCGCCCTGACGGTGCTGACGGTGCGCTCCGAGACCCGGTGGGAGCGCCCGGTCCCGCGCGAGGTGCTGTGCCTGGAGGGGACGGTCGTGCTGAGTTCCTCGGCGGGGTCGGTGGAACTCACGCGGGGCCAGGCGGTGTTCGTGACCGCCGCCGAGCACCCGCTCACCATCTCCGGTTCCGGCCGGATCGCCGCCGCCGGTCCCGGGGGTTCGGACCGTTGACGCATCGGGCCAATAGGTTCGACCCGATGCGTCAACGGTCCACCCCCGGGAGGGTCACTCGGGGGCGACGGTGGTGGTCGTGGCCTGCTGGGCGGGGGTGAGGTTGCTCAGCAGGGCCTGGACGTCCAGACCGGTCGTGCGCTTCACGATCTCGAGGGTCTCGGTGAGGTTCGTGCCGACCTGGCGGGAGAGCTGCGAGGCGCCGTCGGTGGAGATGACCGTGAGGTCCTTGATGGCCGCCATCGGCGCGGCGAGCTCGTGCGCGACGCGCGGTAGGACGTCGACGACCATCTGCGCGACAGCGGCTTCTCCGTAGCGTTCGAAGGCCTCGGCGCGCAGCTGCATGGTCTCGGCCTCCGCCTCACCGCGGGCGCGGATGGCGGCGGCCTCGGCCTCACCCTCGAGCTTCGTCGCCGTGGCCAGCGCGGTGCGCCGGTCGAGTTCGGCCTGCCCGGCGAGGCGGACCCGCTGGGCGTCGGCCTCGGCGGCGAGTTTGATCCGGTTGCTCTCCGCCGTGGCGGAGAGTTCGACGCGGCGCGCGTCGGCCTCGGCGTTGGCGATGTCGGAGGCCTTCTTCGCCTCGGCCTCGAAGATCTCGGAGTTCCTGCGGGCCTGCGCCTGCTGCTCGGCGTCGTAGCGACGTGCGTCGGCGGGTTTGCGGACCTCGGTGTCGAGCTGGCGTTCGGTCAGCGCGGCCTGGCGTTCGGCGACGCGTTCCTGCTCGAGCAGGACCTCCTGGTCGCGGGCGGCCTTGGCCAGGACACCGGCCGCGGCGGCCCGGGCCTGGGCGGTGTCCGTCTCGGCCTTGAACTCCGCCTGGCGCAGCGAGAGGTCGCGCTGGGAACCGGAGATCTTCTCCTGCGCCCGGGCTTCGGCCTGCTGGGACTCCTGCTGGGAGTTCGCCTCGGCGATCGCCGCGTTCTGCGTCGCGATGGCCGCCTCGGGCCGGCCGAGGTCGCGCAGGTAGTTCACGTCGTCGGTGACGTCCTGGATCTGGAACGTGTCCAGCACGAGACCCTGGTTGGTGAGGGAGGTCTCGGCCTCCTCCGCGACGCGGGAGGCGAAGGCGGCGCGGTCACGGATGATCTCGTCGACGGTCAGGGTGCCGACGATGGAGCGCAGCGAACCGGCCAGCACCTCCTGGGTGAAGGACTCGATCTCGTCCTGCTGGTGCAGGAAGCGTTGCGCCGCAGCGCGGACGGAGTCCTCGGTGCCACCGACCTTGATGATGGCGACGCCGTCGAGGTTCAGCCGGATGCCCTTGGCGGAGACGGCGCCGCGGATCTGCACCGAGATGCGGCGCGAGGCCAGCGAGAGCGAGTAGGCCTGCTGCACGAACGGCAGCACGAAGATGCCGCCGCCCATCACGACCTTCTGGCCGGAGAGGTCCGTCGAGACCTTCCCCGTCTCGGGGTTGGTGACGGGTTTGCCCTTCTGGCCGACGACGACGAACGCCTCGCTCGGCCCGGCGATGCGGTAGCGGCGGACGATGGCGACCGCGAGCAGCAGCACGACGACGACGGCGGCTGCGACCAGGATCACGGATGGGGTCAGGAACGTCACGGGAGGTCCTCTCGTGGCTGGGTGGGTGGTGGGTCTCAGTCGAGCGGTCTCACCCGGACGGCGGTCGCGGAGACCTCGGCGACGACCTCGACGGCCGTGCCGCGGACGAGGGCGACGTCGCTGACCGCGGTGCGCTTCACCGTCGTGCCGTGCAGCTTCAAGTTCACCTCGCCGTAGGAACCGGGGGTGTTCGCGGGGGTCGTCACGTACCCCTGGGTCCCGACGACGCTGCGGTGGGTCTCAGGTTCCTCGCGGCGCAGCGTGCGCACGAGAACCCCCACCCCGACCAGGGTGACGATCCCGGCGGCCGCACCGAAACCCGTCGCCTGCAGCGTGTTCCAGCCGAACGACGTGGTGGCCAGGGTCGCGCCGAGCCCGAACAGGGCGACGCCGCCGGTGAGGGACGTGAGGGACAGGAACCCGCCCGCGATGTCCAGGTCGAGGGCTTCGAAGAGACCGTCGAACACGAACGAGAGCACGCACAGTCCGAAGCCCACGACGGCGAGCACCACGAACACGGTCACCGGTGATCACCCCTGATCGACACCCTACCGGCCCGGCAGGGCGTTACGGCCGGGCGAGGGTGACGGTGCTCAGTTCCGCCGCGGTCACGCTCTCGGGCAGGGTCCCCAGGTCGGGGGTCACCACGAGCGACCCGGTGCGGGCCCACGCGGCCAGCGGCCCGGCGACGACGTCGGCGGGGCCGACGTCGGTGAGCAGGCGCACCCCGAGGGGCCAGCCGTCACCGGCCTCCGCGGCGCGGGCCAGCAGGGCGGGGTGGGTCAGGGTGCCCCCGTCGGCGGTCTCCAGGGCCGGGTCCTCCGGGCCGGGTTCCAGCAGGGGGGAGTAGGTGTCGCCGTAGCCGGTGATCACCCGGGAGTAGTCCAGGACGCCGTCCGGGACGGGGGCGCCGAAGTTCGTCGCCAACGGGGCCAGCGAGACGGCGATGCGCTCGACGGAGGCGTTGCGTGCCATCGCCTGGACCAGGGTGTCCGCGTCGGTCGAGACGAGCACGTCGGCGGGCCGGCCGGCGCCGAGGCGGACGACGGCCCCCGTGGACCAGGTGGCCAGCTGGAAGACCAGGGTGCGCCAGTGCGTCGGCAGGTCGATCGCCACGACGGAACCGGGGCCGACCTCGAACTCCTCCTCGAGCAGGTTCGCCGTCTTGGCGACCCACGTCGAGAGGACCCGGGCGGAGAGTTCGACGCGTTCACCGGTCTGCACGTAGTGCTCGCCGTAGAACGTCAGGCGCGGGGCCGTCGGGTCGTCGTCCATGAGCCGGCGCAGCAGCGCGGGGATCGACCGGGAGGAACCAGGGGGCACGCGGTCACCTTAGGCGTGCCGGGACGGGGGCCTCCGCGACGGTAGGTTCTCGCGGCGTGAGCACCCCTGCGCCGACGACCGCCGACACCACCGCGGGGATCGTGCTGACCCGGGTACCGGTCGTCCTCGCCGCCGCCGTCGCGGCCGTCACCGCGTTCGCCGTCCCGCTGGTGCTGCTGGACCTGTGGACCCCGCCCGTCGCCGTGCCCGTCAGCGTCGTCGTCGCCGTCCTCGCGGGCCGGCTCGCGTGGGGGGTCCCCGTCGTCGCCGCGGGGTGGTGGTCGGCGGGCGGTTCGCTGGCGATCGCCCTCGGCGCCGGCGTCTGGGCCGCGCTGACGCACGCCTCGCACGTCGTGCTGCGCCGCGACGCGGGGTCCGTGGCGCTCTACGCCCACCAGCTCGCCACCCACCACGGCCTGCCCGTCGACCCCTCGCTGGCGGCGCTCGGGGGTGCGGCCGCGCTCGCCGACCCGAACTTCACGCTCGCCTCCCCGGCCTTCTACGAGGTCGGCGACCACGTCGTCCCGCAGTTCCTGCTGGGGGCGCCGGCCCTGTACTCGCTGGGGGAGTGGGCGGCCGGCTGGACAGGTCTGCTCGTCGCGCCGGCCGTCCTCGGGGCCTTCGGCGTCCTGGCCGTCGCCGGGTTCACCGCGCGCCTCGCGGGGGCCCGCTGGGCACCCCTGGCCGCGGGGACCTTCGCGCTGGCCCAGCCCGTCCTGCACGCGAACCGCTCCACCTACTCCGAACCGCCCGCGCTGCTCGTCCTGGTCGGCGCCGCGTCGCTGCTCGTCGCGCTCGTCCCCGCGACCGGACGCACGGCGGCCCGCCTCGGCGGCGGGGCCGGGTTGCTGTTCGGGGCGTGCGGTTTCGTCCGCATCGACTTCCTGCGCGAGATCGCGGTGCTCGCCCCGGTGGTCGCGGTCCTGCTCGTGGTGCGCCACCCCGGGGCGCGGGCGCTGCTGGCGGGGACGGCGCTGACCTCGGTGCTCGCCGTGGCCGCCGCGCTGCTGACCTCGCGGCCCTACCTCGCCACCATCGCCGGGTCGCTGCTCCCGCTCGTCGCGGGTCTGGTCCTGCTCGCGCTCGCCTGCGCGGTGCTCGCCCGCCTCGCCCGCACCGGCCGGCTCGCGCAGCAGCGCTGGCTGACCAGCCCGCGACTGCCGGACGTCCTCGCCGGCCTCCTCGCGCTCGTGCTGCTGGTGCTGGCCAGCCGCCCGTTCTGGCTCGTCGTGCGCCAGGACCCGGAGGACTCCGGCAGCAAGCTCGTCGCGGCCCTCCAACTCGCGCAGGGACTCGCGGTCGACGGCGGGCGCACCTACGCCGAGCACTCGGTCGACTGGATCGCCTGGTACCTCGGCTGGCCCGCCGTCGTGCTCGCCGGTGCGGCGGCCGTCGTGGCGCTGCCCCGGCTGGTGCGCGGGATCCAGGGCGTCAGCCCGCTGCCGGCGTGGACGGCGCCCTACGTCGTGGCCACGGGGTCGACGCTGCTCACCCTCTACCGCCCGGGCATCACCCCCGACCACCCGTGGGCCGACCGCCGCTTCGTCGTCGTCGTCCTGCCGGCGGTCGTGGTGCTCGCCGTGCTCGCGGCCCGCTGGGTGGTCGAGCGCTACGCCCACCAGCGCCTCACCGGGCTGCGGATCGCGATCGCCGTGGTCCTGCTCGTCGTCCCCGCGGCGCTCGCGACCGCGCCGGTCGCCGGCCAGCGCACCGAGGCCGGCGAACCGCAGGCCGTCGCGCGGGCCTGCGCCTCCTTCGGGCCGAACGACGTGGCGCTCGCCGTGGACCCGCGCTCGCGCAACGAGTGGCCGCAGGTCCTGCGCGGGACCTGCGACGTGCCCAGCGCCTCGCTCGTCGTGCCCACCGCGTCCGGGCGGGCCGGGACGGCGGAGTACTGGACGACGCTGCGCGCGGCCGTCGACCGTGCGGCGCAACGCGTCCGGGCCGCCGGCGGGAACCCCGTCCTCGTCGCGGCCGGGGGTGACACCGATCCCGTCGAGGTCCTGCAGGAGCTCGGGGTGACCTCGCCGCGCCTCGTGACCCACCGCCGCACGATCGAGGACGAACGGGTGCTGGAGGAACGTCCCGACGGCGCCCAGAGCATCGACGTCCGGCTGGTCACGGGCGACGCCCCCTGACCCCGGACGGTGACGCACCGGGGGTGGACCGTTGACGCTTCGGGCCGAACCTACTGGCCCGAAGCGTCAACGGTCCGACCCGTGACCCGACCCCGTGACCCGACCCCGTGACCCGACCCCGGGACCCCGCGCCGGGTCCTCAGGGGCGGCGGGCGCGGGAGCAGCGGGTGACGTACTCCAGGGCGAGGGTGCCGGTCTCCTCGAGGTGGGCCTGCGCCTGGGCGCGCACGTCCTCCAGCACGCGCTCGCGGTGCGTCTCGTCGAGGGCGATGACCCAGCTGCGCGAGCGGGTGAGGTCCAGCAGCGACTCCACGGTCACCGGGTCCGACCAGCGCACGTCGTAGCGCTCGACCGGGCCGAAGGGGGCGGCGACGCGGGGCGCGAGGCTGCCGAGCTGCTCCTCGCCCGGGCCGGGCAGCAGCCGGTCCAGCTGCGCGATCCACTCGACGCCGGCGTCGCGGACGTTCCAGAGCAGCCCGAGTCGCCCGCCCGGGCGCAGCACCCGGGCGACCTCGGGGGAGGCGGTGTCGGGGTCGACCCAGTGCCAGGCCTGGGCCATCAGGACGGCGTCGACGCTGGCGTCGGGCAGCGGGATCGCCTCGCCGGTGCCGTCGAGCAGCTCGACGTCGGGCAGCACCCGCGCGAACTGCCCGCGCATCCCCGGGGTCGGCTCGACGGCGACGACCTCGAGGCCGCGGGCGACCAGCGAGCGGGTCAGCTTGCCCGTCCCGGCCCCCAGGTCGAGCACCCTGCGTGCACCGGGTGGCAACAGCCAGTCGAGGGCTTCGTCCGGGTAGCTCGGCCGGGACCGTTCGTAGGCCTCGGCGACCGCACCGAACGATGTCGCCCGGTCGGTCGCCCGGTCGGTCGCGGGTCCGTGCTGCGTCCTGCGCCCGGTCATGGCGCCATCGTGCCGCGCGGCCCGCGGATCCCCGGCATCGGGTCCACCCGTAGGTAAGCTCTGCCCGCCATGCCTGTCGACGACACCCCTCCCGCCGCGGTGACCGCCCCCGCGCCCACCGCCACCATCGTGCTGCCCTGCTACAACGAGGAGGCGCACGTCCTGCTGGAGATCCAGCGGATCACGAAGGTGATGGACGACGACGGCATGCCGTACGAGCTGCTGGCGGTCGACGACTGCTCCACCGACGACACCCTGAAGGTCCTGCGCTCGGTCGAGGCCGACTACCCGAACCTGCGCGTCGTCGCGTTCCGCCGCAACGGCGGGTCCGGCACCGTGCGCCGGATCGGGACGCAGATGGCCCGCGGCGAGATCGTCGTCTGGACCGACGCGGACATGTCCTACGAGAACGAGCGCATCCCCGAACTCGTGCGGATCCTGCTCGAGGACGACTCCTACGACCAGGTCGTCGGGGCGCGCACGACGGAGGAGGGGTCGCACAAGGCGTTGCGCGTGCCCGCCAAGTTCGTCATCCGCAAGGTCGCCGAGGTGCTCGCCCGCGAACGGATCCCGGACCTGAACTCGGGTCTGCGCGCGTTCCGCCGCGAGGTGTCGCTGCCCTACCTGCGGCTGCTGCCGGCCGGGTTCTCCTGCGTCACGACGATCACGTTGTCGTTCCTGTGCAACCAGCACGACATCAAGTTCGTGCCGACGACCTACGCCAAGCGCGCCGGGACCTCGAAGTTCCACTTCACCAAGGACGCCTACCGCTACATCCTCCAGGTGCTGCGGATGATCATGTACTTCGAGCCGTTGCGGGTGCTCATGCCGCTCGCGCTGTTCCTCTTCGGCCTCGGGTTCGTCAAGGGGGTCACCGACATGTTCCGGCACCTCTTCTACTTCCCCGCGAACACCGTGCTGCTGCTGGTGTCCGGATTGCTCATCGGGGCGGTCGCGCTGCTCGCCGACCTCGTCGTGCGTTCGAGGGACAGCGCGTGAGCGCCACCGAGTCCCGCAAGGTCGTCGTCGTGGGGCCCGCGCACCCCGCCAAGGGCGGCACCGCCGTCCACACCACCGAGCTCGCGCGCCACCTCGCCTCCGACCCCGGGGCCGAGGTCAAGCTCGTCTCCTGGGAGCGGCAGTACCCGGCGGCGCTCTACCCGGGTGAACTGCGCGTGCCCGGCGGCCTGCCCGAGGTCCCCGAGTTCCACCCGACGATCCGGCCGCTGGCCTGGAACTCGCCGGCGTCCTGGGTCCGCACCGGCCGGCGCATCGCCGACGCCGACGTCGTCGTCCTGACCCACGTCGTCCCGCTGCAGGTCCCGGCGCTGCTCGGGGTCCTCGCGGGGATGCGCACCGCCCGCTCGAGCGCGCAGACCGTCGTCGTCGCGCACAACGTCCTGCCGCACGAAGCCCGCCCGGGTGACGCCCTGCTCGTCGGACGCCTCTTCGCCGCCGTCGACGGGGTCGTCGTGCACTCCGAGGAGCAGGCCGCCCTCGCCCACGCCCACGGCGCCCGCCGGGTCGTCGTCGCCGACCTGCCCCCGCACCTGCCCGGTGGCCCCAGGGTCGACGCGCCCGCCGGCTCGCGGGTCCCGCGCGACGGGGGAGTCCGTCTGCTGAGCCTCGGGGTCGTCCGCGACTACAAGGGTGTCGACCTGCTGCTCGAGGCCCTGCGCGAGGTCCACCAGCGCGGGGTCGACGCCCGCCTCACCATCGCCGGGGAACTCTGGGGTGACGCCGGGCGCCGCGTCCGCGAACTGGCGGCCGCGCCCGGGCTGCGCGGTCACGTGGAACTGCGCGAGGGCTACGTCCCCGCGGGGGAGCTCCCGGACCTGATGGCCGCCCACGACGCCGTCGTCCTGCCCTACCGCTCGGCGACGGCCTCGCAGAACGCCGTCCTCGCCTTCGCCCACGGCCTGCCCGTGCTCGCGACCCGCGTCGGGTCCTTCCCCGCGCAGGTCCGCGACGGCGTCGACGGGATCCTCGTCGAACCCGGCAGCGTCGACGCCCTCGTCGCCGGGGTGCTGAGCCTCGCGGGCGGCGGGCTGGAGCGCCTGCGCGACGGGGTCGAAGCCCCGGACCTCGACGAACCCTGGGACCGCTACCTCGGCGCCCTCGAGCAGGCCGCGCAGGGCGGGACGGCCGCCGCCCCGCCGGGCGGCCGGCTGCTGGCCGTCGCCAAGCGCGGTGCGGAGCACGCCCTCTGGACCCGGGTCGGGGTCCAGCGTCGCGTCGGCGAGCGCCTCGCCGCCCGTCGGCTCGGGGCCGCGCCCGCGGCCCGCCCGGTGCCGAGCGGGGTGCCGCGCACCGGTGTCCTGCACGACGCCGACGAGGTCGCCGACGCCGTCGCGCAGACGAAGCGGTTGCGTCTGCCCGCCCACCCCGACGCCCCCAAGAACTGGGACGCCCTCGGGGCGGTGGCCGCCGTCCTCACCCTGGCCGACGACGGGTCCCGCACCGCCCGCGTCCTCGACGCCGGCTCCGCCCGCTACTCGCCCGTCCTGCCCTGGCTGCGCCTCTACGGCCTCGGGGCCGAGCGCGGCGCGCTGGCCGGCATCAACCTCGAGTTCGGCGCGACCGTGCACCGCGACGGCGTCGAGTTCCGCCACGGCGACGTCACCGACACCGGCCTCGCCGACGCCTCGCTGGACGCCGTGACCTGCATGTCGGTCATCGAGCACGGGGTGCCCATCACCCCGTTCCTCGCCGAGACCGCGCGCATCCTGCGGTCCGGGGGTGTGCTGGCGCTCTCCACCGACTACGACCAGGACCCGCCGGACACCACCGGCATCGAGGCCTACGGCGCGCAGGTGAAGATCTTCGGCCCCGCCGACCTCCGCGCCCTGGTCGCGACGGCGAAGCAGCTCGGCCTCGAACTCGTCGGGGAGCTCACCGACGACGTCCTGGCCCACCCGGCGCGACCGGTGCACTGGACGCGGACCGGCCTGGACTACACGTTCGTGCTGCTGACCTTCGTCCGGCGCTGAGGTGCTGAACCGCCTGCTCGGGGTGCTGCGCTCGCCCGTCCTGCGGGTGGGTTTCCTCGTCCTCGCGCTGGTCCTCGCGGTCGGCTACGTCTGGCGCGACCGGTCCGCGATCGCCGACGCGTGGTCGCGTCTCGACGCGGGCTCCGTCGTGCTGGCCGGTGTCCTCTCCCTCGCGAACGTCGCGCTGTCCGGGGCGTCCTGGCGCGCCGTCCTCGGTGACCTCGGCTCCCGCCTGCCCTGGCGTGCCGCGGCCCGGGTGTTCTTCGTCGGCCAGCTCGGCCGCTACATCCCCGGGACCGTGTTCCAGTTCGTCGCCCAGGCCGAACTCGCCCGCGACCACGGAGTTCCGCGGCGTCGCACCGGGTCCGCCCTCGCGGTGGCCCTGCTGGTGTCCATGACCACGGCGTCGCTGCTCGTCGCCGGGGTGCTGCCGATCGCCCTGCACGGCAGGGACATCCGCGGCTGGGAGTGGACCGGCTGGTTGCGCTGGCTCACTCCGCTGCTGCTGGTCCTGCTCGTGCCCCGCGTCATCAACCCGCTCCTGACCTTCCTGCTGCGGATCGCCCGCCAGGACCCCCTCGAGCACCCCGTCACCTGGCGCGGACTGCTGTCCGCCGCGGCGTGGGCGATGGCGTCCTGGGTCGCCGTCGGGTTGCAGGTGTTCGTGCTGTCCCAGGCCGTGGGGGTGGCCTGGCCCACGGGGTCGGCGCTGGCGCTCGCGATCGGGGGCTACGCGCTGGCCTGGATCGTGGGTTTCCTGGTCGTCCTCGCGCCGGCGGGTGCCGGGGCACGGGAACTCGTCCTCGGTGCGGTCGTCGCGCTGGCCACGGGCTCGGGGGCCGCGACGGTCGTCGTGCTGGGGTCCCGGGTGCTGCTGACGCTGGCCGACCTGCTGCTCGCCTTCGGTGCCCTGGCCGGGCACCGGTTCAGCGCCGCCGGGCGGTCCCGGACTCCCGGGCCTGCGGAGGACTGAGCAGCCACCGGGTCAGCCTTCGAGCGTCACCTCGTAGTGGCGCATCTCCGCGACGCCCGGCAGGTAGGGCCGGATCGCCGCGAAGAACTCCCGGAACAGCGGTCCCTGCCGGAAACCCTGCAGGTGCTCGCTCGCGGAGGTCCACCGGATCCGCAGGACGTAGCGGACCGTGCCCGCCGGGTCGGGGTCCTCGCCCGCGCCGGTGCCGGCGTCGGTGCGGCGGGCGAGTTCCCAGTCCAGGCACTCGGGTGCCCGGGTGAGGACGGCGCCGGCCCGGGCGTAGGCGGTCTCGAACTCGGCGGCCTGCTCCGCGGCGACCACGTAGCGGAGGTACTCGACGACGCTCACGCCGGGCCGGCCGCGCGGGCGCGTTCGACGTTCACGAGCGCGTCGCGCAGCTGCTCGATCCAGTCCTGCTGGTGCTGCCCGACGAGCCGGACGCACCAGGCCAGCGCCTCCGAGCGGGTGCGGGCGACCCCGGCGTCGACGAGGGTGTCGAGGACCTTGCGCTGGGGTTGGCGCAGCCTGGTCATGACCGGGGTGGCGAGGGTGGTGAAGAGTTCCTGCGTCTCGCCGCAGTCCGCGCCCCAGGCGACCTTGCGCCCGAACAGCGCCTCGGCCTCGTCGGCGATCTTCATGCGGGCACCCCGGGTGTCCTCGCGGAACCGGGTGATCCGGCCGGCCTCCGCGCGACGCTCGGCGGCCGCCCCGCCCTCGGGGGTGTCGGGGCGGCGCAGCACGCCGGTGACCACGATCTCCTCGCGGTCGAGGGAGACCGTGGGCGCGGTCTCGAACCAGTCGTCGGGCAGGCGGCCGGAGAGCCAGGCCGTCACGTCAGCGTCATCGCTCATGCAGCGATTACACGATTACGCCGTTGCAGAGTCAAGCCCTCCGGGCCGGGTCAGTCGCTCTTCCGCTTGTAGCCGAAGAAGTTCCGCTTGATGATCATCGACGCGACCTCCTCGGGAACCATGGACTCCCAGCTGTCGTCCCCGGCCCCGATGCGACGCAGCACGTCGCGACTCAGGATCGGCAGGTACTCCGGCTTGTAGTTGTCCAGGTGCACGAAGCTGCCGCGGCGGGCGAGGAAGTCGAAGAGCGGTTGGAGGTCGTCCGCGACCTGGAGGTCCTCCACGGTCCGCGTCTCGCCGGTCTCCTGGTCCTGCATCGGGTACACGAAGAGCTTGAGGTCGTTCTTGAACAGGCGCCCGAAGCTCTCCAGGATCCCGCCCTGCATGTGGGCGTGGTTGCTCTCGTCGAAGAGGTTCACCAGGCTCGGGACGCCCATGACGATGCCGATGCGCTCGCTGGTGCGGCGCTGGAGGTACTCGGCGAGGCGGTTGTACTCGTAGTAGTCCGAGATGACCGTCGTCATGCCGCACGCCCCGAGGAGGTCGGCCCGGGCCAGGAAGTCCCGCCGGTCGACCTTGTCGCCGGCGGCCCGCAGGTTGCGCATCGTCAGCTCGGCGAGGGCGAGGACCGGGGCACCCCCGGCGTCCTGCTCCGCGAACTTCTGCTCGGCCGAGGCGAGCATGTCGATGTTGACGACCGTCGGGGGGCGGAAGCTGCCGCGCTCGACGAGGACCGCGTGCTTGCGCAGCACCTCCGAGGGCTGCAGCACCTCCCCGTCGGGACCGAACATCGCCACGCCGGACAGACCGAGCTGCACCAGCTGCAGCGCCATCACCCGGTTGTCCACGTGGCGGAACTCGATGCCGCGGAACTGGATCACGTCGATCTCGATGCGCCCGGTCGACAGCTTGTCCAGCAGGCTCGCCACCACCTGCTCGGGCTCGTGGCGCTCGAAGAACGCCGCGTGCAGCAGGTTGACGCCGACGATGCCCAGCGCCTCCTGCTGCAGCCCCGCGTCGTCGTCGAGCATCCGCACGTGCAGCACGATCTGGCTGGGCTCGTCGTTGGGGTGGGCCTGGAAGCGGACCCCCATCCACCCGTGGCACTCGTTGCCGCCCCGGTAGCTGCGGGCCACCACGGTGTCGGCGAAGGCGAAGAAGCAGGTGTCGTCACCGCGCGCCTCGGTGAGGCGTTCGACGTTGAGCGACAGCTCGTGCTGCAGCATCGCCTGCAACCGGCCCAGCGAGACGTAGCGGTCCGACTTGCCGTAGACGGCGTCGCTGACGGCCATGTCGTAGGCCGACATCGACTTCGCCACCGTCCCGGCCGCACCTCCGGCGCGGAAGAACCAGCGCGCGACCTCCTGCCCGGCACCGATCTCGGCGATCGTCCCGTACCAGCGCGGGTCCAGGTTGACCCGTAGAGCCTTCTGAAGCGTGTCGGCTGCGATCTCCATGCGGCGTTCCTCCGAATCGCGGCGTCGTCCGTGAACCCATCCTGCTGGTCCAGGTCACAGCGTGTCACCTCGTGGCCCGCCGGGGTGAGCAGACGGCGAAGTCGGCCGACGGCGAGGTCAGCGCCGGCGAGGTCAGTGGACGGCGCGGCGACCCCGCGCCCCCACGATCAGCAGCACGATGACCGAACCGATGACCGCACCGATGATTCCGGCGGGCTGCAGGAAGCCGTCGGAGGCGTCCTTGTGGAAGATGAGGAAGCCGAGGAAACCGCCGACGAACGAGCCGACGATGCCCAGCAGGATCGTCATGCCGACCGACATCGACTGACGGCCGGGCACGAGCAGGCGGGCGAGGGCGCCGGCGATGAGGCCGACGACGATGACGGTGACGACGGTGCCGATGAGGCCCATGTGAATCTCCTGGTGGTGAGCGCGGCCGGGCCGCGCGGTGGTCGGGCCCGGGGTCGGGCCGTGTGCCCACTCGACCACCTGGCGGGAGGGGCTGGTACACCCCTAGGGGTGGTAGCTTCGCCGCATCGACACCCTGACGCGGACCCGCCCGATCACCGTCGCCCTCGTGGACGACTACGACGTCGTCCTCGTGGGACTGGCGCACCTCTTCGACTCCTACCGCGACCGCGTGGTGGTGGCGGAGATCGACGCGAACGCGGCCCTGCACGACGACGTCGACGTCGTGCTCTACGACTCCTTCGCCCAGCCGGAGTCGGACGCGACCGAGGTGGCGGCCCTGGTGCGCAACCCGCGCGTGCGCCGCGTCGTGGTCTACACCTGGAACTTCCAGTCCGAACTCGTGGAGACGGCCCGTTCCCTCGGCGTGCACGGCTACCTCTCCAAGACCCTGCCCGCCCGCGACCTCGTCGCGGCCATCGAGGCCGTGCACGCCGGTGAGCGGGTGTTCAGCACCCCACCGCGGCGCGCCACCAGTGCCCTCGGGCTCGACTGGCCGGGCCGCACCGAGGGGATCACCGACCGGGAGTCCGAGATCCTCGCCCTCATCACCCAGGGCAAGAACAACGCCGACATCGCCAGGCTCACCTACCTGAGCCCGAACACCGTGAAGTCCTACATCCGCTCGATCTACCGGAAGATCGACGCGCAGAGCCGCACGCAGGCGGTGCTCTGGGGGGTCGCGCACGGCTTCGCGCCCGACCACCGCCGCATCGACCACTGGCTGGGCGGACCCTAGGTCGCCACCCCGTGATCAGGGGGTGGCGTCGGGGCGTTCGGCGGCGACGCGCCGGAGTTCCTCCAGGACGGCAGCGGTGGGGGCGTCGGCGCCGCGCCCGGCCCGGGTGGCGGCGTAGATCGACCGGGCCGGGCTGGGTCCGGTCAGGGGGATGACCCGCAACCCGCTGGGACGCAACGGGTGCGCCATCCGCGGGACGAGGGCGACCCCGGCCCCGGCGGCGACGAGGGCCGCGAGGGCGTCGTACTCCAGGGTGTGGTGGCGCACGTCGGGGGCGAACCCCGCGGTGGCGCAGGCGGCGACGGTGATCTGCGTGCAGGCGTCGTCGCCGGCGGCCGCGATCCACTCCTCCTCGGCCAGTTCCCGCAGGGCGAGCGCGTCGCGACCGGCCAGGGGGTGCTCGCCCGGCAGCAGGACGTCGAGGACGTCGGTGAGCAGGTCGACCCGGTCGTAGCGGGCGTCGTCGCGGCGCGGCCCGCCCGGGTGGTCGACCGCGACGACGACGTCGAGGTCCCCGGCGTCCAGACCCGCGACGGCGGCGACGGCGTCCCGTTCGCGCACCAGCAGCCGCAACCCCGGACGGTCGTGGCGCAGCCGCCGCATGGCCGGGCCGACCAGCGCCGCGATGGTGCTGGCGAGCGAACCGATCCGGACCTCGCCGACCGTCCCGGCGTCGAAGGCGACCAGGTCGGCGCGGGCCTTCTCCAGCTGCGCGGACACGGCGTCGGCGTGGGTGAGGAGCACCCGGGCCTGACCGGTGAGCCGCACCCCGCGCCCCACCCGTTCCAGCAGCGGGACGTCGAGTTCCCGGGCCAGACCCGCGAGCTGCTGCGACACCGCGGACGGCGTGAGGTGCAGGGCGGCGGCCGTCGCGGCCACCGTCCCGCGGCGCTCGACCTCGCGCAGCAGACGCAGCCGGCGGAGGTCGATCGTGAAGTTCTCGCTGTCGAGACTCATGAGAAAACTCTAGCTGGACTGAATGGTCGGGCCGGGGGCACGATCGACCCGTGACCCGCCGTGCCGCCCTGATCTTCGCCGCCCTCGGGTTCGCCTGGGGGATCCCGTACCTGCTGATCAAGGTGGTCGGCGAGGAGCTCCCGCCCTCGACGATGGTGCTGGCGCGCACCGCCCTCGCCGCCCTCGTCCTCGCCCCGATCGCACTGTCCCGCAGGGACGTCCGCGCCGGCCTGCCGACCCTGCTGCGACGCTGGCCGGCGCTCGCGGCCTACACGGGGTTCGAGATCGTCGGCCCCTGGCTGTTCCTGGCCCGGGCCGAGCACGACCTCCCCAGCTCGACCACCGCGGTGCTCGTCTCGGTCGTCCCGGTGGTGGGCGTCCTCGTCGCCTTCACCGGCGGGCGGGCCGAGCGGCTCGGGCTCACCGGCTGGGCGGGCCTGAGCCTGGGGACCCTCGGGGTCGCGACGCTCGTGGGGTTCGACCTGGTGCCGGGGCAGTTCGGGGCCGTCGCGGAGATGGTCGTCGTCGTGGTGGGTTACGCCGTCGGGCCGGCGGTGCTGGCCCGCCACCTCTCCGACCTGCCCGGGACCTCGGTCGTGCTCGCCAGCCTGGTGCTCGCGGCGCTGACCTACGTGCCGGTCGTCCTCCTGGGTCCCGGCCTGCCGGCGGAGCTCCCCTCGGGCCAGGTCGTCGCGGCGCTCCTCACGCTGGCCGTGGTCTGCACCGCCGGAGCCTTCGTGCTGCTGTTCGCCCTCATCGGGGAGCTCGGCCCGGTCCGGGCCACGGCCATCGTCTACGTGAACCCCGTCGTCGCCGTGATCGCCGGTGCGGTGGTGCTGGGGGAGCGGATCACGGTGACCACGGTGCTCGGGTTCGTCCTCGTCCTGGCCGGGTCCTTCCTGGCCACCCGCGGACCGGGGAAACGGGCCGATCACCCTGCTCCGGCCCTTACCGTGAGGACGTGACGGAAGGCGTGACACCGGACGGGGAACTGCGCTGGCGGCCCGGCCGCCCCGTCGCCGTCGCGCAGAGCCTGGGGACGCTGCGACGCGGCGCCGGCGACCCGAGCTTCCGGCGCGATCCCGACGGCACCGTCTGGCGCGCCACCCGGACCCCGCAGGGTCCCGTCCTGCTCCGGGTCCGCGCCCGTCCCGCCGACGCCGAGGTCCACGCGCAGGCGTGGGGCCCGGGGACCGGGTGGGCGCTCGAGGGGGTCCCGCACCTGCTGGGCGACGCCGACGACGACCACACCGACTTCGTCCCGCGCCCCGAGCACCCCACCCTCGTCCAGGCGTGGAAGGAGAACCCGCACTTCCGGGTCATCCGCACCCGCGCCGTCTTCGAAGCGCTCTCCGCCTCCGCGCTGGAGCAGGTCGTCACCAGCGTCGAGGCCTTCGCGGCGTGGCGCCGCCTCGTCCACCGCTTCGGGGAACCCGCTCCCGGTCCGGCCGGGCTGACGCTGCCCCCGACCCCGGAGCAGTGGTCGCGGATCCCGTCCTGGGAGTGGTTGCAGGCGGGGGTGGAGCTGCGGCGCCGGAAGGTCACGATCCTCGCCGCACCGCGCGCGGCCGGTCTGGAACGCACCCTGGAGATGTCGCCCGAGGCCGCCGACTCCGCCCTGCGGTCGCTGCCGGGCATCGGGGTGTGGACGTCCGCGGAGATCCGGCAACGGGCCCACGGCCACGCCGACGCGTTCAGCTTCGGCGACTACCACGTGGCCAAGAACGTCTCCTGGGCCCTGACGGGGGAGGTCCTCGACGACGCCGGCTGCGCCGAGGTCATCGAGTGCTACCGGGGGCACCGGTTCCGGGTCCAGCGGCTGCTGGAGCTCGCCGGGCACCGGCGCCCGCGTCGTGCGCCGCGGATGACGTTGCCGACGCACACCCCGAACCGGGCGGTCTCAGCGCGCTACCGCGCGCACGGGTGACCCGTCGCCGCCGCTCAGCGCCCACCCGAACGCGAAGAACTCCACCCGCGGGGGGAGTTCGCCGAGGCCGCGGAGGTTCTCGACGAGGACCCCCGGATCGGGCCGGGTCCCCAGCAGGACCCGGTGCGCCGCCAGGGAGTCCGGGGCGTCGACGCTCGCGGTGTCGATCCCGACGGTCCGCGTCCCGCCGGCGCGCAGGACCCCCGCCGCGGCGGGGGTGAGGAACGGGTGGTCGAACTCCCGCCCGGTCCCGGCGAACTCGTCCCACCCGGTGTGCAGCAGCACGATCCGCTCACCCTCGGCGTCGCGCACCTGATCGACGTCGACGACGGATCGGCCCGAGACGTCGAGGACCAGGGCGGGCCCGGCGAAGAGCCCCAGCGGGAGTTCGTCGAGGGTCGCGCCGTCCGGGTGGACGTGGACGGGGGCGTCGACGTGGGTTCCCGTGTGGGTCCCCAGACCCAGCCGGGTGACCGCGAAACCGTCGGCCGCGATGGTCGTGGCGGGTTCCGCGCTGAACTCCGGATCGCCCGGGAACACCGGGGTCCCGACCGCGACGGGACGGCTGAGGTCCACCCACATCAGCGGGGGAGTTCCACGACCCGCACCAGCACGGAGCCCTCCTCGCGGTCGAGGAGACCGACGAGGAACTCCGTCCACAACGCGGCGAGCGTCCGCTGGGCGAGGGCACCGAGGGCGAAGTCGTCCTCGGCCTCCAGACGAAGCGCCGGACCCGAACCGTCGTCCTCCACGGCGATCACCGCGCCGGCCACGGGGCCGGCGGCGCAGGCCACCTCGGCGGCGCGTTCGAGGCGTTCGAGGAGGGTTCCCGCCTCCACCGGCGGCGGCTCCACCGAGCCCGCGCCGAGAGCCGCCCGGACGGCCTCGACGTGCCCGAGGCGGAACCAGTCGCCGGCCGCGGCGCGCACCAGCGACCGGGCCCCGGGGACCTCGACGTCGGCGGGCAGGACGAGGTCGGCCAGGCCCCGGATCAGGGCGGCGGGGACGCCGGAGGTCTTGCCCTTCACCAGGTCGGCCGCGGCGGCGACCTCGTCGACGACGGCCCGGGCGGTCACGCTCAGCTCCCGGCCCGAGGTGTCGGTCTGCCCGCGGAGGTCGTCGAGGGCGGCGAGCCCGGCGCTGCCCAGCGCGAAGTCGGTCTGACCCGCCCGCCACGGGCGGCCGGCGGTGTCGGTGACGACCACGCCGACGTTCGCGCCGGTGATCTCCCGGAAGCGGACGCGCAGCTCCCGGGCGCAGGCGTCGGCGTCGGCGGGCAGCAGCAGCACCACGTCACCGACCACGTTGGAGGCGTCGACCCCGGCCGCGGCCATCACCGGGCCGGCGGCGGACTCCACGATGCGGGCCACGCCGTGCGGGGTGCGTCGGGCCGCGACCAGGCGCCGGGACTCCCGCAGGACGACCTCGTCGCGCTCGCTCGCGGGGGCGGTCAGCCCGGCGGCCTTGGACACGACCTTGCTGGACACGGCGAGGACGTCGCCGTCGCTGAGGGAGGTGCGCTGGGCGTACAGGGCGTCCACGAGGAGACCCGCGACGTCGTCGCCGGCCACGACCTCCGCGATCCCGGGGACCCCGACGAGCTGCAGGCTGGTGGGGGGCGTTCCGCTCACGCGGCGGGGTCCTTCCGGTCGAGTTCGAGCGCGAGGTCGAGGGCGGCCCCGGCGAGGTCGGCGGTCGCCGCGGGCGAGCTCATGAGCAGCGGGCGGCGGCGGACCTCCAGCCCGGAGCGGACCGGGGGCTCGTCCTCCTCGGCGACGAGCCAGCCGTCGAGGAAGTCGTCGTAGAGGCCGGCGACGGCGGCGGCGGTGGTGGGAACGCCGATGGCGGCCAGGCAGGCGTCGGCCATCCCGCGCACGGGGGCGCCGGCGATGACGGGGGAGACCCCGACGACGGGCGCCGACGTCCGCACCAGGGCCTCGCGGATCCCGGGGACCTGCAGGATGGTGCCGATCGAGACGACCGGGTTGCTGGGCGGCAGCACGACGACGTCGGCCTCGCGCAGCGCCTCGAGCACGCCGGGGGCCGGCCGGGCGGTGGCGGCCCCCACGGGTTCGATGCGCAGGGCCGGGACGGCGGCGTGCAGGCGGACCCACCACTCCTGGAAGTGCACGCGTCGCGTCGACCCGTCGGCCTCGGCGAGGTCGACGTGGGTCTCGACGCGGTCGTCGGTCATGGGCAGCAGCCGGACCCCGGGCCGCCAGCGTTCGCAGAGGCGGGCGGTCGCCTCCGAGAGCGTCGCGCCCTCGCCCAGCAGGCGCGTGCGCACGAGGTGGGTGGCGATGTCCTTGTCGCCGAGGGTGAACCAGGACGGTGGCGCCCCGTAGGCGGCGAGCTCGTCGGCGACCCCGGACGTCTCGCTCGAGCGACCCCAGCCGCGGTCCTCGTCGATGCCCCCGCCGAGGGTGTACATCACGGAATCCAGGTCGGGGGAGATCCGCAGCCCGTGCAGGGTGATGTCGTCGGCGGTGTTGCTGATGACCGTGACCTGCGCCTCGCGCCGGGCGGGATCTCCCGAGGAGCGCAGGTGGGCCAGCAGTCCGCGCAGGAACCGGGCACCGCCGACGCCGCCGGCGAGAGCGGTGATCTGCAGGGCCCTGCTCGGTCGGTTCGCGTCGCTCACGGTCGCCATCATCCCCCGTCACCGCACCCGTCACCCGGACGGATCACGGGGAATCGTGGTGTTCGTGTGATGGATGTGGCAGAACCGTTGCAGGGAGACGGGTGAGATACCACGCTGGGCTTGACTCTGAGGGACGACACGCGTGTAATTCCACCAGTGGTGGTCGTAGTGTGACTGGCACAGCACACCGCGTGATCAGGGCGCACGGAGTGACAGACCGAGGCTGTGGGGGCCACCGAATGACTGACGACGACTTCCGGTTCATCGACGACTCCTTCCGTTCGCCGGTCGCCAGCACTGGCGATCCGGTCGGCACGGTGGACACCGTCGTCGCCCTCGACCCCGCCGCGGCCCCGCCGCAGGCCTTGGTCGTGCTGGCCCCGCTCGCGTCCGAGGACGCCGACGAAGAGGCCGACGACGAGGCCGACGCGGACGGTCCCCTCGACGCGGACGGCCGCCCGGAGCTCTCGCTGGTGGACCTGACCGGTGGCCTCACCGGCCTCTCGGGTCTGACCCCGGAGGACCCGGGCTGGCAGGAACTCGCGCTCTGCGCCCAGACCGACCCCGAGGCGTTCTTCCCCGAGAAGGGCGGCTCGACCCGCGAGGCCAAGCGCGTCTGCCAGTCCTGCGAGGTCCGCCAGGAGTGCCTGGAGTACGCGCTGGGCAACGACGAGCGGTTCGGCATCTGGGGCGGTCTCTCCGAACGCGAACGCCGCCGCCTCAAGCGCCGCATCAGCTGAAGGTTCGGCCCCGACCTGCCGAGACCCACGGGTGAGGGGGCCGTCTGCCTCCCGCCGAACTCGGGGAGGTACCGATGAGCCAGTCCATCTGGGAACGTCGCCAGGCCGTCGCCTCGCGGCTCGGGGAGCACGCGCAGCACGACCAGGACGTGCTCGCTGAGGTGGTGACCACCTTCGCGGCCGCCTCGCTGCGCCTCGAGGACGTGGACCCGAGGGGCTGTCTGCGGGCCTCCGTGGCCGCCGTCGCCCAGGTCGCCTCGGGTCGGCCCGGGTTCAACCTGGTGCTCGGTGCCGTCGACTACGGGATCCGCGTCCAGAGCGACGAGCAGGGACACGTCCTGCTGAGCGTCGTCGCCCTGACCGTGGGGGACCCCGCGCCGCCGGCGGTCGCCTCGGAGCTCGCGTCGCTGCTCTGGAAGCGCTGAATCTTCTAGAAGTTTAGGGGCTCGGTCCCGGTATTCGGTACCGCGGACCACACTTTCGGCCGCTCACGGCCGCTTCCCAGCAGGACGACACCTCTTCCAGGACCGGTCCGTTCCGGTCGCACGTCATCGATGACTGCTCGTGGACCCACCGGCCCGCCCGGCACCCACGTTGGAAGAGGAGAACGCATGACCTTCTTGCTGCGTCGCGTCCGAGTGGGCGCACGCTTCGCCATCGCCTTCGGGGTGATCCTGGCGCTCACCCTGATCACCGGTGCCGTCTCGTTCGTCGGGAGCCGTGAGCAGTCCAAGACGCTGTCCGACGCCCAGGACGCCACCAAGCTCGTCCAGTACGTCAACCAGCAGCGCTACTACGACGCCGACATCAGCGCCTGGCAGAACGCCTACGCGTGGGACACCTACCGCATCGGCGTGGACGCCGCGCTCGCGGACGACAACCGCAACCGCGCCGCCTACCTCGACGACCGCACCACCCTCGTCACGGCCCTGAAGACCGCCCCCACGGGTCTGATGACCACGGACGAGCAGGCCATCAACGTCGAGCTCATCGGTCTCTGGGACCAGTTCATCGACTACGACAACCGTGCCGTCATCGCCTACCGCGACGGTCGCACGGCCGACGCCGAGAAGCACATCCTCGAGGGTGGCTACCCGGTCTACCAGCAGATCCTCACCGCGATGGACCGCCTCGAGGCCTCCGTCACGAAGCGCAGCGCCGCCGCCGAGGCCCACGCGACCCGCGTCGCGCACATCGCCCAGCTGTTCATCATCGCCGTCGCCGCCCTCGCCGTCGTGCTGGTCGCGCTCATGCTGATCGCCCTCATCCGCACCGTCGTCGTCCCGCTGCGCGCGCTCACCGCCCGCGCCGAGGAGGTCGCCTCCGAGCGCCTGCCCGAGGCCATCGGCGAGATCCGCGTCCTGGCCGCCGACGGCGTGCCGCCGACGCTGCCGGCCTTCGAGGTCGCCACGAAGGACGAACTCGCCGCCCTCGCCGTCGCGTTCAACCACGTCCAGGACAGCGCCCTCGACCTCGCCGTCGAGCAGCACCGCAACGAGGTCGCCGCCGCCGAGATGCTCGTCAACCTCGGCCGCCGCAACCAGAACCTGCTCACCCGTACCCTCGCGTTCCTCGCCGAGCTCGAACGTTCCGAGCGCGACCCGCAGGTCCTCGACAAGCTGTTCCGCCTGGACCACCTCTCCACCCGTGTCCGCCGCAACGCCGAGTCGATGCTCGTCCTCGCCGGCGCGGAGCAGACCCGCACCAAGTCCCGCCCGGTGCCCGTCGTCGGCGTCGTCCGCGCGGCCCTCGCCGAGATCGAGGACTACCCCCGCGTCGACATCACCGAGCTCGACGACGCGACCCTGCACGGCAGCGCCGCGGCCGACGTCACCCACCTGCTGGCGGAACTGCTGGAGAACGCGACCGCGTTCTCGCCCAGCACGACCCGCGTCGTCGTGAGCGGTTCCCCGACCGTCGACGGTGGCTACGCCCTCTCGGTCACCGACTCCGGTGTCGGCATGAGCGACGACGAGATCGCCGTCGCCAACAACCGCATCCAGAACGCGGCGAACACCCGTCCGGACTCGCGTCTGCTCGGTCACCACGTCGTGGGTCTGCTCGCGGCCCGCTGGATCATGTCCGTCCGCCTCTCCCGCGCCCCCGGCTCCGGTGTCGTCGCGACCGTCGTGCTGCCGAACACGCTCGTCGTGCTCGGTTCCCGTGCGGCCGTTCCCGCGGCCCCCGTCGTGGAACCCGTCACGGCTCCCGTCGTGGAGTCCGCCCCGGAGCCCGAGTTCGCCCTCGTCGGTGCGCCCGTCGCCGAGGTCACGGCGGAAGCCGTCGTCGAACCCGTGGTCGAGGCCGCTCCCGTCGCGGCGCGGGTCGAGGTCCCCGTCGCGGCTCCGGTCGCCGAGGTCGTCCCGGTCCAGGCGGTCGCCCCGCTGAAGACGTCGGTCCCGCAGTCCCGCGCCACCTCCGGCGTTCCCTCCACCCGCGTCCGCGGGGCCCAGCTCGCCGACCTCGGCCGCGACCTCGGTCGCACGGCCGAGGAGGGTGTCGGACCGCAGGTCGCGGCGCTGCCCGCCGACCTGCCGGAGACCGTCGTCCGCACCCGCGTCCGCGGTGCGCAGCTGCCCGACACCGGTGACGCCGCGGCGGCGACCGCGGCCACGTCCCGTTCCGCCGACGAGGTCCGTCGTGGCCTCTCCGGCCTGCAGAGCGGGGTCGCCCGCGCCCGCAAGGAAAGTTCCGCCGACACCACCACCACCGAGAGCGAGTGACCCCGATGAGCGTCGACTCCCAGAACCTCGTCAGCCAGACCGCGCAGGACGTCAACTTCCTGCTCGAACGCTTCGTCTCCCAGACTCCCGGTGTGGAGCAGGCCATCGGGGTCTCCTCCGACGGGCTGCTCATGACCATGCGCGCCGACCTCGACCGCGCGGACGCGGACAAGCTCGCCGCGACCGTCTCCGGCCTCACGACGCTGGCCGTCTCGGCCTCGCGGTTGCTGCACAAGGGTCCGCTGAGCCAGGTCATCACCGAGTTCGGCCAGGGGTACCTGCTGGTCTCCTCGATCGCCGGCCGGGCCTGCCTCGGTGTCGTCACCGCCGCCGACTGCGACCTCGGTCTCGTCGGCTACGAGACGACGATGCTCGTGGAGCGCGTCGGGGCGCTGCTGACCCCGGAACTCATCACCGAGCTGAAGACGTCGCTGGAGCTGTGACTCCCCTCGAGCAGTACGGCTCCGAGGAGGAGGACGAGTTCGACGAGTTCGACCGTCCCTTCCTCGGAAGTGCCGCAACGACGTCCGGGGCGGCGGCCACCGCCGCCCCGGTGCCGGCCCACCTCGCGCAGGACCTCCCCGACGAGTTCGCCGAGGAGACCGGCTCCGAGGTCCGGGCCTACCTGCTGACCGGCGGACGGACCGGGGGAGGGGCCGCCGGGATCAAGATGGAGACCACGGCCGTGCTCACCCGGCAGGGCGTGGAGGTGGCGGCGAAGCGCTCGCTCGCCTTCGAACTCGGACAGGTCCTCGACGTGTGCGCCGAGGTCCGCTCCGTCGCCGAGGTCGCCGCCCTCGTCGGCATCCCCCTGGGCGTCGCCCAGGTCCTCGTCGGCGACCTCGTCGCCCGCGAACTGCTCATCACGACGTCCACCGCGAAGTCCCTCGCGTTCGACGTCTCGTTCATCGAGAGGTTGATCAACGGTGTCGCTGCACTCTGAGGTCGCGCCCCCGCGGGCGCCCGTGAAACGTCCCCCGATCCCGGTCAAGATCCTCGTCTCCGGCGGTTTCGGCGTCGGGAAGACGACGACCGTCGGGGCCCTGTCCGAGATCGAACCGCTGAGCACCGAGGCCGCCATGACCTCGGCGTCCATCGGGGTCGACTACGCCGGCGAGGCCAGCGAGAAGACCACGACGACCGTGGCCATGGACTTCGGTCGCGTCACGATCGACGAGAGCATCATCCTGTACATGTTCGGCACCCCGGGGCAGGACCGCTTCGGGTTCATGTGGAACGACCTCGCCGACGGTGCGCTCGGCGGGATCATCCTGGTGGACCCCAGCCGGATCGACGACTGCTTCGTGGCCCTGGACTACTTCGAGAAGATCGGCCTGCCGTTCGTGCTGGCCGTCAACTCCTTCGCGAACCGCAGCCAGCTCACCCTGGACCAGGTCCGCGCCGCCGCCAACGTCGACCCCGCCGTCCCCGTGGTGTCCGTCGACGCCCGGGAACGCGAGGGCGTCAAGCGGGTCGTGCTGACGCTGCTGCAGCTGATCCTGTCCCGCGCCCGCAACGCCGCCTGACCCCGGCGTGCGGGTTCGGACCGTTGACGCATCGGGCCACTAGGTTCGGCCCGATGCGTCAACGGTCCACCCCGCCGCGCCGCCCGGGCCCCGGGGACAGCGCTCAGTCGGAGTAGCGCGGGTCGACGTCCTCGGGGGGCAGGTCCAGCAGGTGCGCGACCTGCTCGACCACGACGTCGGCGACGAGGTCGTCGAGCTCGTCACCGTCGGCGCGCGTCTCCAGCGGCCGGCGGTACAGCACCACCCGTGCCGGACGGTTGCCGTGAGCCGGGAAGAGGCGGCCCAGCGGGACGACGTCGTCCTCCCAGGGCGCCGGGTCGGAGGGCGGGACGTCCTCGACGGCGAACTCCACCCCGGCCAGCTGCTCGGCCCAGCGCCGCTCCAGCAGCTCCACCGCGTCGAGCACCAGGTCGTCGAAGCGTTCGGCCCGGGTGCGCGCCGCGGGCAGCGCAGCGGGCAACAGGGGACCGCGCAGGCCACGACCGTGCCGGTCGCGGCGGCGGCGTGGACGGGTCTGCGCCCGGCGTCGGAGGACCACCGGGCGAGACTACCCACGCGGGGCCCTCCGGAGACACGCTGCGCAGACACTCCGCGGGTGTCCGACCTCACGGGGGACGTGGAGGTAGCGTGCGCGCGTGAGCACCCGCACCCCTGGAACGAACGCCTCCCGCCCGGGAGCCGGCCGCTCCGCCGCGCCCACCGCCCGGCGCTGTTCGCGCACGGCCTGCGGCAAGCCCGCGGTCGCGACGCTCACCTACGTCTACTCCGACTCCACGGCCGTCCTCGGCCCGCTCGCGACGTTCGCCGAGCCGCACTGCTACGACCTCTGCGGCGAGCACGCCGAGCGGCTCACCGCGCCCCGCGGGTGGGAGGTCGTGCGGTTGGCCCCCGACCTCGTCGAGGCCGCCCGCCACCACGACGACATCGACGCCCTCGCGGACTCGCTGCGCGACAAGCCGGCGCCCCCCCGGGGCATCGACCCGGACGCGCCGGCGGTGCGGCGGGGCCACCTGCGGGTCCTGCGGGAGAGCTGACCGCCCCCCGGCATCACCCGGACGGACTCCTCAACCGCCGGGGCGACCTGCCGATGAACGGTCGTGCCCGCCGCCATCCCCCCCCGTGCGACCCGTCGCCCCCGCGCCACCCGCAGCGCCCCGCCGTTGGGGTCGCTCACCCAGGCCGCCCACCGCGAGACCGCGGCCTGCACGCACTGCGGGAGCGAGCGCGTCACGCAGCTGTCGATGTCGCTGACCGACGGCACCCCCGTCCGCTTCGTGTCCTGCCACGTCTGCGAGGAACGCAGCTGGATGTCCGCGAGCGGGCCGATCTCCGTCGACGCCGTCCTGGACCGCACCCGCAAGCAGTAGTCGCGCCCCTCGTCGGCACCGCGTTCGCGGGGGCGCGCTTGTAGGCTCCGGAGCGTGACCGCCTCTTCCTCCGTTGACCTGTCGTCGTTCATCAAGGCCTACGACGTGCGGGGGACGGTCCCCGACCAGCTCGACGCGGGCGTGGTCCGGGCCATCGGGGCGGCGTTCGCCGAGGTCGTCGTCCTCCCGGAGGCCGCGACCGGCGCGACACCGCGCGCCGTCATCGGCCACGACATGCGTCCCTCCTCCCCGGAACTGTCCCGGGCCTTCGCCGAGGGACTGGCCTCCCGCGGGGTCGACGTCACCCTCATCGGGCTCTGCTCCACCGACGGCCTCTACTTCGCCAGCGGGTTCCTCGACATCCCCGGCGCCATGTTCACCGCGAGCCACAACCCCGCCCAGTACAACGGCATCAAGATGTGCCGGGCCGGCGCGAAGCCCGTCGGCCAGGACTCGGGGCTCTCCGCGATCCGCGACCTCGCCCAGGGCTGGCTGGACACCGACAGCGTCCCCGAGGGGTCCGGGTCGATCGGCGAGGTGGACGAGCAGGACCTGCTGAAGGCCTACGCCCAGCACCTGCGCACCCTCGTCGACCTCACCGGGGCGCGCCGCCTCAAGGTCGTCATCGACGCCGGGAACGGCATGGGCGGCTTCACCGCTCCCGCGGTCCTCGGCATCGACGCCGGTCTGGCGCCGCTGCCGCTGGACGTCGTCCCGATGTACTTCGAGCTCGACGGGACGTTCCCCAACCACGAGGCGAACCCCCTCGACCCGAAGAACCTCCTGGACCTGCAGAAGGCCGTCCCCGAGCACGGCGCCGACATCGGCCTCGCCTTCGACGGTGACGCCGACCGCTGCTTCGTCATCGACGAGAACGGCGACCCGGTCAGCCCCAGCGCCGTCACCGCGATGGTCGCCCGCCGCGAGATCGCCAAGGAGATCCTCGCCGGCCGCGAACCCGTCGTCATCCACAACCTCATCACCTCCCGGGCCGTGCCCGAGATCATCACCGCCGACGGGGGGAAACCCGTCCGGACCCGCGTCGGGCACTCCTTCATCAAGGAGCAGATGGCCGAGGTCGGCGCCGTGTTCGGCGGCGAGCACTCCGCCCACTACTACTTCCGTGAGTTCTGGTCCGCCGACACCGGCATGCTCGCCGCGATGCACGTCCTCGCCGCGCTCGCCGAACAGGACCGCCCCCTCTCCGAACTCGCTGCCGAGTACGAGAAGTACGTCGCCAGCGGCGAGATCAACTCCACCGTCGACGACGCCGCGGCCACGACCGTGAAGGTCGTCGACGCGATCACCGAACAGGCTGCGGCGGAGGGGGAGGAACTCGAGATCGACCACCTCGACGGCGTCACCGTGTTCCACCCGGCCTCGGCGGGGCAACCGATGTGGTGGTTCAACCTGCGGGCCTCCAACACCGAACCCCTGCTGCGGCTGAACGCCGAGGGCGCCGACGAGGCCACCATGACCGTGATCCGCGACCGCGTGCTCGAACTCGTCTGGGGGAGCAACTGATGGCGCTCGAGAGCTGGGTCCTCGACCTGCTGCGCTGCCCGGTCTCGGGAGAGCCCCTCTCCCCGACCACGGTCGACGGCGCGGAGTTCCTCGTGACGCCCTCGGGCCTGCGCTACCCGGTGCTCGACGGGGTTCCCGTCCTGCTCGCCGACCAGGCGATCCAGCCGGGCGCGAGCGCGTGAACGCCCTCGACGAGGCCCTGCTCGCCGACGGCGACCAGCTCACCGGCGCCGACTCCACCGGTGTCCTGCGAGCGCTCGCCAGCGCCGGAGCGCAGGTCCGCGAGGCCCTCGACCTCTCCGCCGAGGCGCGGGTCGTGCGCCTCGCCGAGGACGACCGCC
Organism: Kineococcus sp. GCM10028916; assembly: GCF_042674865.1. NCBI lineage: Bacteria > Bacillati > Actinomycetota > Actinomycetes > Kineosporiales > Kineosporiaceae > Kineococcus > Kineococcus sp. GCM10028916. Next base: position 225,882 of record NZ_JBHTFM010000008.1, read on the forward strand.
CGCGTGCCGTGGTCATCGCCGCGCTGGCGGGGAGTTCCGTCGTCGCCGACATCGTGCAGTCGTTGGCCGGGCGTGCTTGCCCGGTTCCCGTCGTCGTCCGTCACGGGGGTCCGCTGCCGAGCTGGGTCGGCCCGCTCGACCTCGTCATCGCCGTCTCGTTGTCCGGTCGCGCGCCGGGCCCGGTGGCGCTGGCCGTCGAGGCGTCCCGGCGCGGGGCGCGGGTCGTCGCGGTCGCCGGGGACGGTTCCCCGCTGTCCGAGATCGGTTCCCGCAACGGCAACGTGCACGTCCGGCCCGCCCGCGGGGTCCGCGCCGACGGCGGCGACCCGCGCTCGTCCCGGGTCGCGTTGTGGTCGCTGGTGACGCCCGTGCTGCTGGCCTGCGACGCGATGGGTCTGCTGTCCGCGTCGGCGAGCGAACTCGCCGGGGTCGCGGACCGCCTCGACGCCGAGGCCGAGGCGTGCCGCCCGTGGTCGGAGACGTTCGTGAACCCGGCGAAGGTCCTCGCCCTCGAGGTCTCCGGCGCGGTCCCGGTCGTGCTCGGTGACGGTGACCTGATGGCCGCGGCGGCCCGCCGCGCGGCCGGGATGCTGGCCCGCACGGCGCGGGTCCCCGCGGTCAGCGGCGCCCTGCCGGACGACGCGAGCGAGGTCGTCGCCACGTTCGGCGGGCCGTTCGCGGCGGGCGTCGACGACGTGTTCGCCGACCCCTTCGTCGACGGCCCCGCCGGGCCCCGCCTGCAGTTGCTGATGGTCCGCGACTCCCCGCTCGCGGTGTCGGACGAGGACCGCCGGCTCGCGAACGCCGTGGTCACGACCGCGAGCGATGCCGGGGTGCGGGTCTCCGAACTCGTCGCCGACGAGGGAACCCCCGCGCAGCGGCTCGCGCAGCTGATCGCCCGCACCGACTACGCCTCGGTGTACCTGGCGCTGGCGTCCGGGATCGACCCCGAACGCTCCCCGCAGGTCGCCGACCTCAAGGACCGACTGGGCTGAGGCGTTCCGGACAGTTCCGACCGAGGTCTGCGGCGCGGCGCGGCGCGGCCTGGAGTGGAGCGTTCCGCGTCCCTTCACGCCTCCTGAGCCGCGAAACGCTCCACTCCGCAGACGTCAGCCGGCGAGCCAGGCCAGGACGTCGCGGTGCAGGGCGAGCTGGTAGTCGCCCTGGATGCCGTGCGGGGCACCCTCGTAGACCTTGAGGGTCCCGTCCTTCACCAGGGTGATCGACTTCTTCGCCGCGCCGTCGATGGGCACGATCTGGTCGTCGTCGCCGTGGCAGAGCAGGATCGGGACCTCCAGGGCCTCGAGGTCCTCGGTGAAGTCGGTCTCGGAGAACGCCTTCACGCAGTCGTAGGCCGCGACCAGGTTCACCAGCATCCCCTGGCGCCAGAAGTCGTCCTTGTCGCCCTGGGACACCGCGCGGCCGTGGTTGGCGCCGAAGAAGCTCTCCGACAGGTCCTGGTAGAACTGCGAGCGGTCGGCGAGGACCCCGGCGCGGATCCCGTCGAACACCTCGATCGGCAGCCCGTCCGGGTTGGTGTCGGTCTTCGCCATCAGCGGGGGGACCGCGCCGAAGGTGACGACCTTCGACACCCGTCCGTCCGCGTACCTCGCCGCGTACTTCACGACCTCGCCGCCACCGGTGGAGTGGCCCATGACGACGACGTCGTGCAGGTCGAGGGACTCGATCAGCGCCGCGAGGTCGCGGGCGTAGGTGTCCATGTCGTGGCCGTTCGCGGTCTTCTCGGACCGGCCGTGGCCCCGCCGGTCGTGGGCGATGACGCGGTAGCCGGCGTCGGAGTAGACCTTGAGCTCGACCTGCCAGGCGTCCGAGCTCAGGGGCCAGCCGTGGCTCAGCACGATCGGTCGACCGGTCCCGGCCTCGGTGTAGTAGATCTCGACACCGTCGGGAGTGGTGATGGTGGGCATGGACCTGCCTTTCGTCGACGAGGGCCTCAGGATGGCCTCGAAGATCACCGCCCGTCCAGGGCCTTCACGCGATGTTCAGGACCCGGCCACGACGTCCCGGCCGAGAACTCGCCGGGCCGTTCCGGCGAACCGCGGCGGAACCCCCAAGGCCCGCACCGGGTCATCCAGGAGTTCCGCCCAGGCCGGTCGGAACCCCGGCGGCCGGGCGGCGAGTTCTACGGCCTCGGGCAGCTCGGGGGAGGAGTACCACTCCCGCTTCCACCACGTCGGCACCGTGTCGTAGGCCCGCCAGAACGAGACCTCCCCGTCGCGGACCACGACCGCGAAGAACGACCAGCGGCCGTGCTCGGTGCCCTCCACCCGGCGCAGCTCCCGCAGTGGTCGCAGCACGTCGAGCCGGTCGGCGTCCAGGTCCCCGTGCTGGGTCATCTTCGCCGAGTGCTCGCCCAGCCAGGCGGTGATGGAACCACGTCCGCCGGGCGGCACCGCCGCGACGACCGGGGCCGCGACCTCGGCCAGCAACGGCGAAGGGGCCGGTGTCCGACGCGGCGCTTCGTACCCAGTCCGGGCGGCGGCCTCGGCGACCAGCCACTGCTCCTCGCGCGTCATCACCGGCGGGGAGGGCCGGTCCCGGCCATCGCCCGGGGCGGCCCAGGTCGGGGTGGTCGGGCCGGTGCCCAGCTCCGGGACGGCGCGCTCGGAGCCCGCCAGCAGCGCGGCCAGCGAGGCGGCGTCCACGAAGCCCGCGGCGGCGGCCGCCAGCACCCGGGCCCGGGGAGCGGCCTGCACGTCGGCCTCGGCCCACTCGTCCTGCACCTCGGCCAGCCCGTCGTCGGGCTCGCGCACCGAGCGCAGCAGGGTCGCCGACCCGTCACCGACGCCGTCCGGGTAGGCCGCCCGCGACCACCCGGTCCCGGGCTCGAACCAGAACGCCCAGCCGAGCTGTTCCTCCGCGACGGGCTGCCGGAGCTCGGCGAAGGGGAGCCAGTCGGGGGACCCTGCCAGCAGGTCGAGCGGCGGCGCGCAGCGGCCGACGTCGTCGTGGTCGAAGCTCGCGTCCCGGTCCCACCCGTGCAACACGGCGCGCCCGCCCTCGACGAGGGTCAACCGCATCCAGCTCCCACCGCCGTCGTCGTGCCCCGCCGCCCCGTCGGGGCCCGTCCACCAGACGTCGTCGAAGCCCAGGCACCGCAACGCCGCACTCAGTGCGGCCCACCTCGCCCACAGTTCCCCGGGGGCCGGCAGGTCAGGCGTCACGGTCGGCACCCGCGTAGTCTGGTCGGTGCTCCGGCGTCCGGTGATGCCGCAAGGGCCCAGAGGGGCCGCGCCGGGGGAACGTCACGAACCACGAGAGGACTCGCATGTCTTTCGAGTACCAGGTCCGGGACCTTTCCCTGGCCGAAGCCGGACGCCACGAGCTGCGTCTGGCCGAGCACGAGATGCCCGGGCTCATGGCGCTGCGCGCCGAGTTCGGCGAGGCGCAGCCGCTGGCCGGCGCCCGCATCGCAGGGTCCCTGCACATGACGGTGCAGACCGCCGTCCTCATCGAGACCCTCGTCGCCCTCGGCGCCGAGGTCCGCTGGGCCAGCTGCAACATCTTCTCCACCCAGGACCAGGCCGCCTCGGCGGTCGTCGTGGGCACGGGCACCGTCGAGGAGCCCGCCGGCGTCCCCGTCTTCGCCTGGAAGGGGGAGACCCTCGAGGAGTACTGGGCGCTCGCCGACCGGATCTTCGACTGGGGCACCGACGCCGAGGGCCACCGCATCGGCCCGAACATGATCCTCGACGACGGTGGCGACGCCACCATGCTCGTCCTCGAGGGCAAGCGCTTCGAGGCCGCCGGGGCCGTCCCCGCGACGACCGAGGAGGACTCCGAGGAGTACGCGGTCGTCCTCGAACTGCTCCGCAAGAGCATCGCCGAGGACCCCGAGCGCTGGACCCGCATCGCGGCCCGGATCCAGGGAGTCACCGAGGAGACGACCACCGGGGTGCACCGCCTCGCGGAGTACTTCCGCAACGGCGTGCTGCCCTTCCCGGCGATCAACGTCAACGACTCGGTGACGAAGTCGAAGTTCGACAACAAGTACGGCACCCGCCACTCGCTGATCGACGGCATCAACCGCGGGACCGACATCCTCATCGGCGGCAAGACGGCCGTCGTGTTCGGCTACGGCGACGTCGGCAAGGGTTCCGCGGAATCCCTGCGCGGCCAGGGTGCCCGCGTCGTCGTCACCGAGGTCGACCCCATCAACGCCCTGCAGGCCGCGATGGACGGGTACCAGGTCGTCCGCCTCGAGGACGTCGTCGAGGTCGCCGACATCTTCATCACCGCGACGGGCAACAAGGACGTCATCATGGCGGCCGACATCGCCAAGATGAAGCACCAGGCCCTCGTCGGCAACATCGGCCACTTCGACAACGAGATCGACATCGCCGGTCTCGCGAAGATCCCCGGGGTCGAGAAGATCGAGATCAAGCCGCAGGTGCACGAGTGGCGCATCCCCGCGAGCGAAGGCGTTGCCGCGCACAGCATCATCATGCTGTCCGAGGGGCGCCTGCTGAACCTCGGCAACGCGACGGGGCACCCCAGCTTCGTCATGTCGAACTCGTTCACCAACCAGGTCCTCGGCCAGATCGAGGTCTTCACCAAGCCCGCGGAGTACCCGGTCGGCGTCCACCGCCTGCCGAAGCACCTCGACGAGAAGGTCGCGCGCCTGCACCTCGACGCGCTCGGCGTGCACCTGACGGAACTCACGAAGTCGCAGGCCGAGTACCTCGGTGTCGACGTCGAGGGTCCGTACAAGTCCGACCACTACCGGTACTGAGTCCTCACCACCGGTGTGACGCCCGGCACCCCTCGCGGGGTGCCGGGCGTCCTCAGTTCCCGGGGACGCGCTCGGTCAGGGTGGGGAACACGTGTCCCGGGTCCTCGCCCTGTTCCAGCACCCGTCCGGCGGGGCCGAGGCCGACGATGAGCGGGTCGGGGGTTCCCACGACGTCGAGGTCCTTGTCGTCGTAGGGGAGCATCGCCAGGACGTGGCGCATCGCCTCGATCCGGGCCCGCTTCTTGTCGTTGCTGCGGATCGTCGTCCAGGGCGCGTCGGCGGTGTCGGTGTAGAAGAACATCGCCTCCTTCGCCTCGGTGTAGTCGTCCCAGCGGTCGAGCGACTGCAGGTCCATGTCGGAGAGCTTCCACCGTCGCACCGGGTCCTCGGCCCGCGACGCGAACCGGGTCCGCTGTTCGGCCCGGGACACGGAGAACCACATCTTCACGAGCCGGATCCCGCTGCGGACCCACATCCGCTCCAGCTCGGGCACCTGGCGCATGAACTCCAGGTACTCGGTGGGGGAGGCGAAACCCATCACCCGCTCCACCCCGGCCCGGTTGTACCAGGACCGGTCGAACAGGACGATCTCCCCGCCCACCGGCAGGTGCTGGACGTAGCGCTGGAAGTACCACTGGGTGCGCTCGCGGTCCGTCGGCTTCTCGAGGGCGACGACCCGCGCACCGCGCGGGTTGAGGTTCTCGGTGAACCGCTTGATCGTGCCTCCCTTGCCGGCCGCGTCGCGCCCCTCGAAGAGCAGGACGACCTTCTCCTCGCGCGCCTTGACCCAGCTCTGCAGCTTCAGCAGCTCGATCTGCAGGCCCTGCTTGAGCTTCTCGTACTCCTTGCGGGACATCTTCTCCTCGTAGGGGTAGCCCTCCCGCCAGGTCTCGTCGCCGCCGTCGGCGCTCCCGACCGCCTCTTCCACCTCGTGGTCCTTCACCTCGCGGACGTGCCCCGCGAGCGCCCCCGTGAAACATCCCGGTGCGCGCGAGCGCGCGAGCGCTGGTGGACTGGTCGGGTGAGCCACGTCGTCGAACCGGTCCGGTTGGCGCTCTTCGGCGACTCCCTCGCCGCCGGAGTGGGGGCGACGTCGCGACCGGACACGCTGGGGCCGTTGCTCAGCGCCGACCTCGCGAGCACCGGGGTGGAGGTCGAGCACCGGGTCTACGCGTCCTCGGGAGCCCGCAGCGTCGCGCTGGCCGGGCAGGTCGCCACGGCGGGCGGCTGGCCCCGGCTCGCCGTCGTCGTGGTGGGCGCCAACGACCTGACGCACTTCGTGCCGGTCCCGGAGGCCGTCGCGCACCTCGCCGCCGCCCTCGGCGCGCTGCGTCGGGACGGGGTCGAGGTCGTCCTCGTCCCGGCGCCCGACCTCGGTGTCGTCACCCTCGTCCCGCCCGACCTGCGCGGGTACGCCCGCGACGCCGGTCTGGCCCTGCGCACGGCACAACGGCGGGCGGCCGAGGCCGCCGGGGTGCACGTCGTGGACACGTCCGCCGCGTCCGAGCTCTTCGCCGCCGACCCGTCGATGTTCTCCGCGGACCGCTTCCACCCCTCCTCGGCCGGTTACCGCGTGATCGCCGCCGCCGTCGCCCCGGTGCTGCGCGCGGCCGCGCGTGCCCTCCTCCAGACCCCCTGAGATCCTGGCGGGGTGAACCTGGAGGACGCCGCGTCGTGGGCCACCATCGCCGGGGGAGTCGCGGTGCTCGCGGCGTTCCTGCGCGGGTGCGTCCTCGTGGCGATGAAGTACCACGCCCGGGAGGTCCGCCGGTGGGAACGGACCGAGGCGGGGCTGGACTCGGGGAAGTTGCGCTGGTGGAACGGGGTCCGGGCCCGGTGGCGACTGCTCTGGGCGAAGGGCCGGTTGCGCACCCGCCAGGAGGAGCAGGACTAGATCGACTCGCGGGACCTCGGTTTCTGCCCGACGATCTCGAGGTGGACAACAGCACCCCTTACCCCCTCGGCGTGACGATCCGCCAGGACGGGTTGAACGTCGCCGTGTACTCCGAGACCGCCGAGGCGGTGGACGTGGCCGTCTTCGGCGACGACGGCGCCGAGACCCGTCACCGGCTGGCGCAGCGCACCGGTCACGTCTTCCACGGGGTCGTCCCCGGCGGCGCCGGCACCCGCTACGGGTTCCGGGTGCACGGCGAGTGGGAACCCGCGGAGGGCCTGCGGCACAACGCCGCGAAACTCCTGCTGGACCCCTACACCCGGGCGGTCGAGGGCCAGTGGGGCGCCGGCGAGGAGACCTTCGGGCACACCTTCGCCGACCCCGAGCAGCGCAACGACGCCGACTCCGCCCCGTCGGTGCCGCGGTCCGTCGTCGTCGACCCGTCGTTCGACTGGTCCGGCGACACCCGACCGCGCACCCCGCTGGCCGACACCGTCGTGTACGAGGTCCACGTCAAGGGTTTCACGAAGCAGCACCCCGACGTGCCCGAGGAGATCCGCGGCACCTACGCCGGCCTCGCGCACCCGGCCGCGATCCAGCACCTCACCGACCTCGGCGTCACCGCCGTCGAACTGCTGCCCGTGCACCAGTTCGTCCAGGACTCCCACCTGGCCGAGAAGGGCCTCCGCAACTACTGGGGGTACAACTCCATCGGGTTCTTCGCCCCGCACAACGAGTACAGCGCGGCCGGCGACGGCGGTGGCCAGGTGCGCGAGTTCCAGGAGATGGTGAAGGCCCTGCACGCGGCGGGTCTCGAGGTCATCCTCGACGTCGTCTACAACCACACGGCCGAGGGCAACCACATGGGCCCGACGCTCTCCCTCAAGGGCATTGACAACGGTTCCTACTACCGCGTGGTCGAGGAGGAGCCGGAGAACTACTTCGACACCACCGGCACCGGCAACAGCCTCAACGTCTCCCACCCCGCGGCGCTGCAGCTGATCCTCGACTCGCTGCGCTACTGGGTGACCGAGATGCACGTCGACGGGTTCCGGTTCGACCTCGCGACGACGCTCACCCGGCAGTGGGGCGACGCGCACGTCCACTCCGCGTTCCTCGACATCGTCCACCAGGACCCGGTGCTGGCCGCGGTCAAGCTCATCGCCGAACCCTGGGACACCGCCGGGTACCAGGTCGGCGGGTTCCCGGCGCGCTGGTCGGAGTGGAACGGGAAGTACCGCGACGACATCCGCGACTTCTGGCGCGGGCAGGGCACCCTCGGCGACTTCACGAAGCGCCTCACCGGCAGCCCCGACGTCTACGAGGCCGACCGACGGTCCCCGTTGTGCAGCGTCAACTTCCTCACCGCCCACGACGGGTTCACCCTCGCCGACCTCACCGCCTACGACGAGAAGCGCAACGAGGCCAACGGCGAGGACAGCAAGGACGGCGAGAGCGACAACCGCTCCTGGAACTGCGGCGTCGAGGGCCCGACCGACGACGAGACCGTCAACGCGTTGCGCGACCGCCAGCGCCGCAACCTGCTGACCACCCTGCTGCTCTCGGCCGGGGTGCCGATGATCCTGGGCGGGGACGAGATGGCCCGCACCCAGAACGGCAACAACAACGCCTACTGCCAGGACGACGAGATCTCCTGGTTCGACTGGGAGAACGCCGACCGCGAGCTGCTGGCGTTCACCCGCGACCTGCTGACGCTGCGCCGGGAGACCTCCGCGCTGCGCGGGGCCTGGTACCGCGGCGACGGTCTCGACGGCTCGCCCGACGCGGTGCTCTCGCTGCGGGCCGACGGTGAACCCATGACGCAGGCGGAGTGGGACGACGGCAACGCCCGGGCCTACGCCGTGCAGTTCAAGGCCGAGGGGTCGCCCACGGTCCTGCTGCTCGTCAACGGGGCCACCAACCCCGTCGAGTTCACCGTCCCGAAGCCGCCCGCCGGCCCCTGGAAGCTCGCCGTGTCCTCCGACCCGCAGCAGGAGGTCGGCCGTGAGGTCGAGACCCTGCTCGTGGGGGAGTGGTCGACGACGGTCCTGCGTTCGGCCTGAAACCCCTGGCGTGACCTCTCACCCGGCGCGATGATCGCCGGGTGAGAGCGCACCGCTGGCCACCCGCCGTCGAACCCGACGAGCTCGGGGCCGGCGTGCACGGACCCGTCGTCCTGGCGCGGTCGCCCGGGATCGTCGCCGGGCTGCGCTGCGTGTTCGCGTACACGGACGGGGTGTCGTTGCCGTTCGTGCTGCGGGCTGAAGGGGTGCAGGCGGAGGCGGCGAACCGGCAGTCGTTCAGTGGTCAGACGTCGTTGGACGAAATCGGACCGGGGACGTCGTCCTGGCCGAGCGTCGCGGTGCAGATCGGTGACCACGAGGGACTCGTCGACGCTTCGCAGGCAGGCGGCTCCAGCAGCGACGACGTCTACGACCTCGACGCCAACTTCTGGATCGACGCGCTCCCCGCCGACGGCCGCGTCGTCGTCACCGTGAGCTGGGTGCAGGCCGGGCTCGCGGAGTCCCGGACCGAGCTCCGCCTCCGGCCGTGGACCGGGGATGACGTCCTGCGGTTGCTCTAGGCCCGCCCGATCGTCCGTTCGAGTTCCCGGGTCCGCGCCTCGCGACGTCGCATCCGCTCGAACTCGCGGTCGCGACGTTCGACGAGGACGGCCACGAGGAAGCGTTCCGGGTCGGCCTGCGCGGGCGGGGCGGGGTTCACGAAGGGGATCAGCGCCCCGGCGAGCTGGAGGCCCAGCGCCGTCCGCGAGGTCGGGTTCAGGGTGGCCGTGCGGGCGAGGAACTGCCGGGCCGCCGTCGTGGTGTCGAGCGGGAGCCGGCCGATGTCGGCGGTGCGGGCCCAGCCCGCCAGTTCCGGCGGCATCGGCGGCAGCGGGACGTGGCGGGCGGAACTGCGTTCGCGCACGACGTAGGTCCCGGCCAGCAGGTCGCCGACCCGCTTGCCCCGCTGGGTGATCAGCGAGCAGATGATCGCCGGGCTGCCCGCCAGGCTCCAGAGTTCGAAGAGCCCCAGGACGGCGCGCACGAGGGAGTGCCGGAAGCGCACCGGGCCGCCGTCGTCGCGCACGACGCGGACGCCCATGACGAGCTTGCCCACCGTGCGCCCGCGGGTCGCGGTCTCGACCGCGACGGGGATGCCGACGAAGCAGAGCACCGTCTCGGCCAGCGTGATCGCCGCGGAGGCGGCCTCGTCGGTGTCGGAGAGCAGCGCCGACGTCCCCCACAGCAGCGCACCGAAGACGAGGCCGACGATCACGGCGTCCAGCAGCGCGGAGAGCATCCGGGACGCGAACGACGCCGCGCGCAGGCCGAGGACGACGGCCTCACCGGTGACGATCTCGCCGACGGGTTCCCCGACCGGGCCAGCAGCACTCACCACCCCACCGTATCCGGGCGGCCCGACCCGGGTGCACGATGCTGGAGTGGACTCGCACGGCTCCTGGACCTCGCCCCTCACCGCCGACGCCGTCGCCGCGGCGGCACTGCGGTTGACCGCCGTCGCCCTCGACGGGGAGGGGCGCACGTGGTGGTCCGAGGGCCGTCCCGCCGAGGGGGGCCGGGTGGCCGTGATGCGCCGCGACCCCGACGGCGGGGTCGTCGAGGCGACCCCGTCCCTGGACGCGCGGACCCGGGTCCACGAGTACGGCGGCGGCTCCTGGGGGCTGGTCCGGTCCGCGCAGGGCGAGGTCGGGGTCGTCGCGGCCTCGGCGGGCGACCAGCGGTGGTTCCACGTCAGCGCCCCGCACCGCGCGCCGCGTCCGCTGACCCCGGCCGACGGGGTCCGCTACGCCGATCCCGTGCAGGTGGGGGACGGGGTGGTGCTCGTCGCCGAGGACGTCTCCGGTGAGGTCCCCCGGCGCGCCCTCGTGCACGTCCCGCTCGATGGTTCCGGCCCGCGGGAACTGTTCAGCGGGCCGCGGTTCCTGGCCGCGCCGCGGCTCTCCCCGGACGGGACCCGGCTGGTCTGGATCAGCTGGGAACACCCCGACATGCCGTGGCAGGCGACCCTGCTGTGGGAGGCCTCCGTCGTCGACGGGGGGTTGCGCGACGTGCGGGTGCTGGCCGGGCAGGACCGGCGGGAGTCCCTGGTCCACCCGGGGTTCGCCCCCGACGGCACCGTCCTCGTGGTCAGCGACCGCGACGGCTGGTGGAACCTGCACGAAGTGGTCGACGGCGGTCTGCGTCCGGTGCTGCCCGAGGCCGCCGAACAGGGTTTCCCGCCGTGGGTGTTCGCGACGACGTCCTGGGCGGCGCTGGACGCCGAGCGGATCGCGCTGATCCACGCGGCCGACGTCGGCTACCGCCTCGACGTGGTCCACCGGGGTTCCGGGGAACTCCACCGTCTCGACCTGCCGTTCACGGCCTGGACCCCGGTGCTCGCCGCCGCGGACGGTCGGATCGCCGCGATCGCGGCCTCGCCGACCACCCCCGCCGCGGTCGTCCTGCTGGACCCGGCGACCTCGGCCGTGGACGTCGTGCGGTCGGCCGCCGCGGCACCCGACCCCGCCTACCTCCCCGTCCCGCGCCCGCTCGAGGTCGCCAGTTCCGGGCGGACCGTCCACGCCCACCACTACCCGCCGACCCACCCCGACCACGTGGACGGCGGGCCCGCCCCGCACGTCCTGTTCGTGCACGGCGGACCCACCGCGCAGTCGCAGGCCGCGTACTCGCCGGAGGTCGCGTTCTTCACCTCCCGCGGCATCGGGGTCGTCGACGTCCAGTACGGGGGATCCACCGGGTACGGCCGCGCGTACCGCGAGGCCCTCGACGGCAACTGGGGGATCGTCGACGTCGAGGACTGCGCCGCCGTGGCCCGCCGTCTCGTCGCCGAGGGTCTCGCCCCGGCCGGGCAGGTGGGCATCCGGGGCGGCAGCGCCGGGGGGTTCACCGTCCTCGCGGCGTTGACCGGGACCGACGCGTTCTCCGCCGGGACCTCCTACTACGGGGTCGCGGACCTGCGGGCGCTGGCCGCCGAGACCCACGACTTCGAGTCCCGCTACCTCGACTCCCTGGTCGGTCCGCTGCCGCAGGCCGAGGCGGTGTACGTCGAGCGGGCGCCGCTGTCCCACGTCGACGACCTGTCCTGCCCGGTCCTGCTGCTGCAGGGAGCCGACGACCCGGTGGTCCCGCGGGCCCAGGCCGAGGCGTTCGCCGACGCGCTGGCGCGCAAGGGGTTGCCGCACGCGTTGCTGGTGTTCCCCGGTGAGCAGCACGGGTTCCGCCGGGCCGAGAACGTCGTCGCCTCGCTCGAGGCGGAACTGTCGTTCTACGGGCAGGTCTGGGGTTTTGTCCCGCCCGGCGTCCCGCGGCTGCCGCTGCGCTGATCAGCGCGCCAGGAGTTCCAGGGTGTCGACGACCCGGTTCGAGAAGCCCCACTCGTTGTCGTACCAGGCGACGACCTTGACGTGGCGGCCGTCGACCCGGGTCAGGGCGGAGTCGAACACCGCGGACGCGGGTCGGCCGGTGATGTCGCTGGACACGAGGGGTTCCTCGGAGAACTCGAGGATCCCGTTCAGGGGCCCGTCGGCGGCGGCGCGGTAGGCGGCGAGGACCTGCTCGCGGGTGACGTCGCGGGCCACCGTGGTGTTGAGCTCCACGATCGAGCCGACCGGCACGGGGACCCGGATCGAGTCGCCGGACAGCTTCCCCGCCAGGTTCGGCAGGACCAGCCCGATGGCCTTCGCGGCGCCCGTCGTCGTCGGGACGATGTTCACCCCGGCCGCGCGGGCGCGGCGCAGGTCGCGGTGCGGGCCGTCCTGCAGGTTCTGCTCCTGGGTGTAGGCGTGGACGGTCGTCATGAACCCGTGCTCGATCCCGGCGAGGTCGTCGAGGACCGAGGCCAGCGGGGCCAGCGCGTTCGTCGTGCACGAGGCGTTGGAGACGATCGTGTGGGCCTGCGCGTCGTAGGCGTCGGTGTTCACGCCGTAGGCCAACGTCACGTCCGCGCCGTCGGCGGGGGCGCCGACCAGGACCTTGCGGGCCCCGGCCCGCAGGTGAGCCTGCGCGGCGCTGGCCGCGGTGAAGCGTCCCGTCGACTCCAGGACGAGGTCGACCCCGAGTTCCGCCCAGGGCAGGTCCGCCGGCTCGCGTTCGGCGAGCACGCGCACGCGCCGCCCGTCGACGACGAGGTCGGATCCCTCGACATCGACGGTGCGGTCGAACCGGCCGAGGGAGGAGTCGTAGCGCAGCAGGTGCGCCAGCGTCCCGGGGGCGCTCAGGTCGTTGACGGCGACGAGTTCCAGGTCGCTGTCGCGGGTGAGGAGGGCGCGCAGGGTGTTGCGGCCGATGCGGCCGAAACCGTTGATGGCGATGCGGGTCATGCCTCGAGGTTCGGTGTTGCGCCGGCGCGCGACCAGTGGCCGCAGCGACACCGGCCGCAAGGATCCCGCCAGGGTCAGGGTCAGGGTCAGGGTCAGGGTCAGGGTCAGGGTCAGGGTCAGGGTCAGGGGGCGAACGTGTGCCGGTAGGCCGTCGGGGAGGTCCCGAGGACCCGCCGGAAGTGCAGCCGCAGGTTCGCGCCGCTGCCCAGCCCGACGCGGTCGGCGATCTGCTCGACGCCGAGGTCGCTGCGTTCCAGGAGTTCCCGCGCCGCGTCGATCCGCGCCCGCAGCACCCACTGCATCGGGGTGTACCCGGTGCCCTCCAGGAACCGGCGCGAGAACGTCCGGGCCGACACCCGCGCGTGACGGGCCAGCGCCTCCAGCGTCAGCGGTCGCTCGAGGTGGCGCAGCACCCACTCCCGGGTACCGGCGTAGAGGTCGTCGACCGGTTCCGGGACGCTGCGCGGGACGTACTGGGCCTGGCCGCCGCTGCGGTAGGGCGCGGTGACGAGACGCCGGGCGGTGTGGTTCGACAACCCGACGCCGTGGTCGCGCCGGACCAGGTGCAGGCACAGGTCGAGCCCGGACGCCGCGCCGGCGGAGGTGAGGACGCTGCCCTCGTCGACGAAGAGGACGTTCTCGTCGACCCGGACCGCGGGGTGGCGCTGCGCGAGGGCCCGTGCGTAGTGCCAGTGCGTCGTCGCGCGCAGGCCGTCCAGCAACCCGGTGGCGGCCAGGGCGAAGGCCCCGGTGGAGATCGCGGCGAGGCGGGCACCGCGGGCGTGCGCAGCCCGCAACGCCTCGACCACCTCGGGGGCGGGACGGGTCGTCGCGGGGTCGCGGTAGCCGGGGACGAACACGGTGTCGGCCTCCTGCAGCGCCTCCAGACCCTCCGCGACCTGGTAGGCCAGCCCGTCGCCACCGCGGACGGCGCCCGGCCGCGCGCCGCAGACGCGGACCTCGTAGGGCATGCTCGGCCGCCGCGAGAAGACCTGGGCGGGGATCCCGACGTCCAGGGGTTTCGCGCCGTCCAGCACCAGGACGGCCACCCGGTGCGCTCCGCCCGTCCCCGCCACGGGTCGACGGTAGCTTGGGGGGGTGGACGTCGACGCCTTCCGAGCGGTGCACGAGCACGAGTGGACGCGGTTGCGCCGCCTCGTCGGGCAGCGCCACCTCAACGGCCAGGAGGCCGACGAACTCGTCGTGCTCTACCAGCGGACGGCGACCCACCTCTCCTCGTTGCGCTCCGCGCAGTCGGAGCCGGTGCTCCTCGACGAACTCTCCACCGTGCTGGTCCGGGCGCGGGCGCGCCTCACGGGATCGCGCTACACCGCCTGGCGCCAGGTCGTGCACTTCACGACGCGGGGACTGCCCGCGGCGTTGTGGCGGGTGCGCTGGTGGACGTCCGGCGCGGCCGCGTTCACGATCCTGCTCGCCGTCGTCTCGGGGGTCTGGATGGCCGGGAACCCCGCCGCCCAGGCGAGCCTGTTCGGCTCCGACGAGAACGTCCGCCAGCTGGTGAACTCCGACTTCTCGGGCTACTACTCCGAGTACGGGCACGCGTCCTTCGCCGGGAGGGTCTGGACGAACAACGCCCTCGTCGCCGCGACCTGCGTCGCGCTGGGCATCACCGGGGTCTTCGTCGTGGTCGCCTTGACCCAGAACGCCGTGAACGTGGGGCTGCAGGGCGGTCTGCTCATCGAGAACGGCCGCGGTGAGCTGTTCTTCGGGTTGATCCTGCCGCACGGTCTGCTCGAGCTGACCGCGGTGTTCGTGGCCGCAGGCGCGGGGATGAAGCTGTTCTGGGCGTGGGTCTCTCCCGGCGCCCGCACCCGCTCGCAGTCGTTGGCCACCGAGGGCCGGGCGATGATGGGCATCGCCCTCGGCCTGGTGTTCGTCCTGTTCGTGTCGGGACTCATCGAGGGTTTCGTCACCCCGTCCGGCCTGCCGACGTGGGCGCGGATCGGCGTCGGGGCGCTGGCCGAGGTCGCGTTCCTCGCCTACGTCCTCGTCCTGGGCCGGCCCGCGGCCCGGGCGGGGGAGACCGGCGACCTCGAGGAACGCTTCGCCGGCGACACCGCGCCCGTCAGCGCCTGAGCGCCTCGTTGCGGAACTGTCGCGGCGAGGATCCCACCACCCGGCGGAACGCGGTGCTGAACGCGCTCTCGGACTCGTACCCGGTGGCGGACGCGAGTTCCGAGATCGAGCGGGTGTCGCGGCGCAGGGCGTCCCGGGCGAGGCTCATCCGCCACTGGATGAGGTAGTCCAGCGGCGCGTTCCCGACCTGGCGCTTGAACGCGGAGGCGAACGCCGACCGCGACATCAGGCTGATGTCGGCGAGCTCCGCGAGGGTCCACCGGTGGGCGACATCGCCGTGCATCGCGCGCAGGGCGGCGCCGATGCCGTCGTCGCGCAACGCCCCGAGCCACCCGGCGGGACGGGTCGTCGCCTCGGCGTGGGCTCGCAGCATGTGCACGAAGACGATCTGGGCGAGGTGGTCGAGCACCAGCGAACCGCCGACGCCCCGGGTGTCCATCTCGGCCACCAGGAGGGCGCTCAGGTGGGCGAGCGCGCCGCCCCGCGGATCCCCGGCCCGGACCAGCACCACCGGCGGGAGGACGTCGAGCAGGACGCCGGCGTTGTCGTCGTCGAAGCCGAAGTACCCGCCGCAGACGTAGGTGCTCTCCTCCACCTCGGGTCCGATCCGCAGCGAGCCCTCCCACGAGGAGGTCGCGTCCTGGGGCGGGGCGTCGAGGTCCCCGGCCAGCCGGTAGCGCGGGGGGTTCCCCAGCAGGTAGAAGTCGCCCTCGTGCAGCTGGACGGGTTCGTGCCCCTCCAGGACGAGCCAGCAGTCGCCCCGCGCGACGACACCGAGTTCCACGTGAGGGGTCGGTTCGAACTGCACGGCCCACGAACCCGTGGCGTGCAGGCCCGCGTGCCCGACGTCGCGCGGTCGCAGGAGCCCGATCGCCGCGGTGATCGGATCCTGGCCGTCGACGGGCGGCCTGGACGATGTGTAAGGAAAAACGGACGCCACGTCATGGATCGTAGCTCCGGTGCCGTCCAGGATCGACGTCATGACCACTTCGCAGCAGACCGCGCTCGTCACGGGCGCCAACAAGGGCATCGGGTTCGAGACGGCTCGCCAGCTCGCCCGACAGGGTTTCACCGTCTGGATCGGCGCGCGGGACCAGGCCCGCGGTGAGGCCGCTGAGAAGGAGCTCTCGGACGCGGGCGACGTCCGCTTCGTGAGCCTCGACGTGACCGACGACGACAGCGTCGCGGCGGCGGCGCGGCGCATCGAGCAGGAGATCGGGCTCGACGTGCTGGTGAACAACGCCGGCGTCGCCTTCGCCGAGGTCGACGGGCGTCCCAGCACCGTTCCGCTGGACGTGCTGCAGCGCACCTTCGACGTCAACGTCCACGGCGCGCTGCGGGTGACGCAGGCGTTCCTGCCGCTGGTGCGGCGCTCGCCGGCCGGGCGCATCGTGAACGTCAGCAGCACGCTGGGTTCGACCGGGACCGTCGTCCACCCGGCGAACCCGTTCGGCCAGGTTCCCTCCTTCGCCTACCCCGCGTCCAAGGCCGCGCTCAACGCGCTCACCGGCTGGCTGGCCGTCGAACTCCGGGACACCGCCGTCAAGGTCAACTCGGTGTGCCCGGGGTTCAACGCCACCGACATGAACGACGGGCCGGGAACCGTTGGGGCGCAGCACCCCGCCGAGGGGGCGAAGGTCGTCGTGCACGCCGCGACCCTCCCGGCCGACGGGCCGACCGGGAGCTTCCTCGACGTCAACGGCGTGGTGCCCTGGTGACCCTCAGCCGCTGCCCAGCAGGCTGCGGGTGAGCGACTCCGCGTCGGAGAGCAGTTCGTCCAGCGCCGCCCGCACGTCCTCGTCGCGGACGTCGTGACCGGCCTCGGCCCCGAACAGGACCGCGCGGCGCAGCAGTTCCTTCGCGAAGCTCGCCGTGACCCCGGCGGTCCGGGCGGCGGCGTCGCGCAGGACCTCCTCCGACACCCCGAGCCCGCGGGCGTAGAGGCGGAACAGCTCCAGGCGGGCGGCCTCGTCCGGCAGGGGGACCTCCACGGCCAGGTCGACCCGGCCCGGGCGTTGCGCCAGCGCCCGTTCCAGCAGGTCGGCCCGGTTCGTCGTGAGCAGGAACGCGACGTCGGCGTCGCCGTCGAGGCCGTCCATCGCGTCCAGCAGCTCGAAGAGCAGCGGCCGCTCGCCAGGGGAGTGGCCGCGGTCCTCGGCGACGAGGTCGCAGTCCTCGAGCACGACGATCGCGGGCTGCATGGCCCGGGCCAGGTGCGCGGCCAGCGTCACGAAACCCAGGGTCTGACCGGCGAGCAGGACGACCGTCGTCCCCTGCGCGCGGGCCACGAGGTGGCGCACGGTGAGCGTCTTGCCGGTTCCGGGCGGGCCGTAGAGCAGGATCCCGCGTTTGAGGTGCTGGCCCGCCCGCGCCAGCTGCTCGGCGTGGGCGCCCACCCCGACGACGTGGCGCGCGATGCGTTCCAGCGCACCGTCGGGGAGCACGACGTCGCCGGCCCCCACGGTGGGACGGTGGACGAAGGTGATCCCGGAGTTGTTGTGCTCGTAGGGCGACCCGGAGAACGACAGCACCTGACCGCGCAGGACGCTGTGCTCGATCATCAGCCGGCGGACCTCGGTGATGAACTCCGGGACGAGGCCCTCCTCGGGGCAGGCGACCTCGAACCCCGCCGGGTGCCCGCTGTGCCGTTGCGCCGAGCGCTGCAGCACGGCGACGGGCCGCCCGTCGAAGTGCAGCATCCGCACCCCGAACGCGACGACGCGCCGGGTGCTGTCGGGGCCGGTGGGCAGGTTCACCCGGTCCACGGCACCGGTGCCGAACCGGCCGAAGACCCCGGACAGGAAGTCGGAGAACCCTGGTGGTTGCGCTGGTCGCCACCGCCGATGCCGACGACCTCCTCCCCACCGCCGCGTTCCGCCAGCAGCGTCAGGGCGATGTCGAGGTCGACGTACTGGTGCTCGGGGACCTCCTCGCGCACCACCGGGACCTGCTGGGCGGGGACGCCCAGGAAGGCGCCCACCACGTCCCCGACGGAGGGTCGGGACTCGTCCGCGTCGACCTGCTGGGAGTGCACGACGTCGTCCAGGAACGTCCGGATCGACCGGGCCAGGTCACGGGTCTCTGCGTCCATGCCCTGATCGTGTCGGGGGGCTCGGACACTGCGCCACCGACTTCCGGAAACCGGTCAGGTCCACCCGCGAACGGTCCGGGTGGACGCGGTTCGTGAGCAGCACCCGACACGTTCCCCGCACCGGGTCCAGGAGCAGCGACGTCCCGGTGAACCCCGTGTGGCCCAGGTGGTCCGGGGTCGGCATCCAGCTCGGGTCACCCACCCGCAGACCCTCACCGGAGCTCATCCGCCGCCACGACCCCTCCGAGAGCAGGGTCCGGTCGAGCAGTCCCCGACCCAGGGCGTGCACCTCCTCGGCGGTGCCGAACAACCCGGCGTTGCCGGCCGGGCGCTGCAACGAGGCTGCGAACTCGTCGTGCACCACACCTCGCGGGGTACCCGTCTCGGTGGCCGGGACGGGCTCCGCCACCGGCCCGAAGAGCGGCCCGCTCAGTCCCAGGGGGTGCGTGACGAACTCCTCGAGCAGGGAGTCCAGCCCCTGCCCGGTGGCCTCCTCGGCCAGGTGCCCGGCGGTGACGTAGCCGACGCAGGAGTAGCGGAACTCCGCCCCCGGCGCCGACTCCAGCGGCGCGTCGAGGGCCCGCTGCAACCGCTGCGCCGGTCGCAGGTCGGTGCGGCGCCACACGTCGGAGACCGCGGGCAGACCCGAGGTGTGGGCCAGCAGCTGCCCGATCGTGAAACCCCGCTCGGTGGGGCGGTCGAGGTCCAGGGCGCCGACCTCGGCCAGGGAGTGCACGACGGTGGCGGTGAAGACCTTCGTCAGCGAGGCCAGGTCGAAGCGGGTGACCGCGGTGACCGGGGTCGGGTCGTCGTGGGCGAGGGTTCCCGCGACCGCCCGCTCCACGGGAGCGCCGGGGGCCGAGGACACCGCGCTCGCGCCGGAGAACAACCGGTCGCGGAGACCGGCGGCGAGGGCGGCGCTGAGCTCCACGACGCGATCCTCCCATCCCCGCCCCGGTGATCCCGCGGGATCACGGGCCGGGGGTGGTGGGGCGGGACCAGGTGTCCCACAACCGCGCGTAGCGACCACCCAGTTCGAGCAGTTCGGCGTGGCTGCCCAGCTCGGTCACCTGCCCGCGCTCCACGACGGCGATGGCGTCGCACACCGCCGCCTGGGACAGCCGGTGCGCGACGACCAGCGCCGTCCGCCCCGCCACGACCGCCACCGCGGACTGCTCCAGGTCCCGCGCACCCGCGCTGCCCGCCTCGGCGGTGGCCTCGTCCAGCACCACGACGGGCGGGTCGCGCAGCACGATCCGGGCCAGGGCCAGCTGCTGCTGCCGGGCGGGGGACAGGGGGAGCTCGCCCGGCCCGACCCGCGTGCCCAGCCCGTCGGGCAGCGCCTCGACCCAGTCCTCCGCGCCGACCACGACCAGCGCCCGGTGCAGGTCGGCGTCCGTGGCGTCGGGACGGGCCAGCGTGAGGTCCTCGCGCAGCGTGCCGGTGAAGACGTGGGACTCCTGGGCGATGACCCCGATCCGCTCCCGGACCGCGACCGCGTCCAGTTCGTCGAGGTCGGCGGCGCCGGACCGGCCCACCAGGGTGATGGTCCCGCCGCTCGCGGGGAACACCCCGCCGACGACCGCGGCGAGCGTCGTCTTGCCGGCCCCGCTCTCGCCGACGACGGCCAGCGAGGTCCCCGCGGGGACGTCGAGGTCGATGCCGCGCAGGACGAGGTCCTCGTCGGCACCGGAGTCGGAGTAGCTGTGCCGGACACCGCGGATGCGCAGCGAGACCGCTTCGCGGGGAGCCCGGGCCAGGGCCGCGGGATCGGCGTCGGGTTCCACGGGCAGGTCGGTGACCCCCACGAGACGCCCCAGCGCGGCGGCCGCGCGCTGCACCTCGTCGAAGCTCAGCAGCAACGACCCCAACGGCCCGAAGAGCCGGTGGAAGAGCAGGGCCGCGGCCGTCACGTCACCCACGCTGACGTCCCCGCCGCGGACGAGGAGGAACCCCGTGAGCAGCAGGCTGCAGAGCCCGACCGCCTCCGCGCCGTTCATCGAGACCGACAACCGGGCGAAGGTGGCGAGCGCGGCCAGCGACGCGCCGATCGTGCGTTCGGAGGCGACCTCCACGCGGGCGCCCTGCAGCTGCGCCATCTCGTAGGCGTGCACCGTCGAGGCGCCGTGGAAGGACTGCAGGACGACGGTGGAGCGCTGCGCGGCGACGGCCCGTTCCCGCGCGTAGAGCGGCCCGGCCTTCGGGAGGTAGCCGCGCAGGCTCAGCGCGTAGACCGGGAAGACCACGCAGAACGCGAGGGCGAGGCGCCAGTCGAGGGAGACGAAACCGACGGCGGAGAGCAGGACCGTCAACGCCGAGGCCAGCACCGTCGCGCCGAGCTGGACGGAGGAGGTGAACAGCTCGACGTCCTCGGTGACCCGTGAGGCGACGTCGCCGGAACCGGCGCGTTCCAGGACGCGCGGCGACATCCGCAGCGAGCGCTCCACGACCTGCTCGCGCAGGTCGGCGGCGATGCTCGCGCCGAGGCGCTCGGCGTCGCGGCGGGCCAGGGCGGTCACGACCGCGGTGGCGACCGCGGTCACGGACAGCCACACCAGGACGGGCGTGAGCGACGTGCCCGTCCGCACGACGTCGACGGCGCGACCCAGCAGCAGCGGCAGCGCGACCGTCCCGGCACTGGCCAGCGTCGTGGTGACCAGGGCCGCGGCGAGCTCACCGGGGTTGCGGGTGGCCGCGTGGGCCAGCACGGCGGCGCTGCGCCGACCGGTGGCGACGGGCAGGGCGTGCGAGGTGGTCACCGCGTCACCGCGCTCGCGTAGTCGGGGTCGCTGAGCAGCTCGGCGTGGCTGCCGGTGCGGTGCCGGCCGTCGCCGGTCAGCAGCACCACCCGGTCGCAGCGGGCCAGCAGCAGCGGGGACGTCGTGACGAAGACCGTCGTCCCGGTGCCGGCCCGCAACCGGCGGATCCCGGCCGCGACGCGGTCCTCGGTGACGGCGTCGAGGGCCGTCGTGGGGTCGCGCAGGACGAGGACCTCGCGGTCGGCGGCCAGCGCCCGGGCCAGACCGATGCGCTGGCGCTGACCGCCGGAGTAGTTGCCCCCACCGTCGGTGAGTCGGGTGTCGAGGTCGTCGGGGGCCGCCGCGGCCTCCAGCGCGAGCGCCAGGGCGACCCCCCGGCCGGCCGGGGCGGGCCCGGAGTCGAGGGCGTCGGCGAGGGTGTCGCCCAGCAGGTGCGTCTGCGCGGGCTCCACCAGGGTGCCCGCCCCCGCGGCGAGCGCGGCCGTCACGGCGTCGGCGGTCGCGGTGTCCGTGGTCACCACCCCGAGGACCTCCCCGGGCACGGTCCGCACGTCCCGCACCGTCGCCGTCGCGGTCGGGGGTTCGGGGGCGCTCGCGGGCACCTCGAGGATCGAGGCGACCCGACGCGCGCTCGCCCGGGACACCGCGAGCTGCTGGACGCACGAGCTGACGTTGCGGACGGGGTCGGCCAGGAAGCTGGCCATGCCCACGACGGTGACGAACTCGCCCACGTCGAGGCGACCCTGCTGGACGAACGTCCCGGCGACGGCGGCGGTGGCGACCAGGACCGCGCCGGTGGCCAGGGTGCTGACGCCGACGACGATCGAGGTCCCCGTCGCGGCCTGGACCGCCGCGTCCCGCGAGGTGCGGCTGGCGAGGTGGTAGCGGCGGACGGCCTCGGGGACCCCGCCGAAACCGCGCAGCGGCCGCAGCCCGTTCAGCAGGTCCGCGGCGACGGCGGCGGCCAGACCGGCGCTGCGCTGGCGGGTGTGCATCTGCTTCTCCAGCCGCGGGGCGAGGGCCTGCAGGCCGAGGACCAGGACGGGGACGCAGACCAGGAGCCCCAGGCCCAGGGCGAGGTCGATGCGCAGCAGCACCACGGCCGAGACGAGCATCCCGAAGCAGCCCGCCGTGCCCCAGCTGACCAGGGCGAGGGACTCCGCCGCGTGCCGGGTGTCCGACGTCGCGATCGAGAGGGCCTCCCCGACCTGGCGTTCCCGCAGGACGGCGGGCTCGCGCAGGACGGCGCGGGCCACGGCGGTGCGCAGGAAGTGCGCCTCGGCGAACTCCGCCCGGTCGATCGTCCAGAACGCGAAGGTCCCCGCGCTGGTGAGGACCGCGAACAGCGCCAGCACCGCCGCGAGGGACACGACGATCGAGCGGGTGTCCCCGGTGCGCACGGCGCCGTCGACGACGGCGCCGATGGCGACCGGGACGAGGGCCTCGCAGGTCTGGTGCAGCATCGAGGACCCGCAGCCGATCGCGGCTGCGCGGGGGTGCCGTCGGAGGACGTCGACGACGGGGCGGGAGGACACGAGGGGTGACGCTAATCCACCCGCACCCGGGGTCACTCCACCTCGGCCGCCGCGCCGGAGAACTGCGCGTCGTGCAGCCGCGCGTACGGCCCGCCCGCGTCCACCAGGTCGACGTGGCGACCCTGTTCCACGACCCGACCCGACTCCATGACGAGGATGAGGTCGGCGTCGCGGATCGTCGAGAGCCGGTGGGCGATGACCAGGCTCGTGCGGTCGGCCCGCAACGCCGCCATCGCGTGCTGGACCACGCGCTCGGTGCGGGTGTCCACCGAGGAGGTCGCCTCGTCCAGCACCAGCACGTGGGGTTTCGCCAGGTAGGCCCGGGCGATCGTGATGAGCTGCTTCTCGCCGGCGCTGATGCGTCCCGCGTCGTCGTCCACCAGCGTCTGGAAACCGTCGGGCAGGGTCTGCACGACGGTGTCCACGGAGGCGGCCCGGGCGGCCTCGAGGACGTCCTCCTCGCTCGCCGAGGGACGCGCGTAGGCGATGTTCTCGGCGATCGTGCCCTGGAACAACCAGGTGTCCTGCAGCACGATCGCGGCCCGCGAGCGCAGGTCGGCCCGCGACATCGTCGCGACGTCCACCCCGTCGAGCAGGATCCTGCCCGCGTCCAGCTCGTAGTAGCGCAGCAGCAGGTTCACCAGCGTCGTCTTGCCCGCGCCCGTCGGTCCGACGATGGCGACGGTGTGCCCGGGTTCGGCGACGAAGGAGAGGTCCTCGATGAGGGGCTTCTCGGGGGAGTAGCGGAACGACACGTGCTGGAACTCGATGCGGCCCGGGCCGGAGGGTTTCGGCCCGTCCACCGGGTCCGGCGACATCGTCGGGGCGTCGAGCAGTTCGAAGACGCGTTCGGCGGAGGCGACCCCGGACTGCAGCACGTTCGCCATCGACCCCAGCTGGGCCAGCGGCTGGGTGAACTGGCGGGAGTACTGCACGAACGCCTGCACGCCGCCGATGGTGAGGGTCCCCCCGGTCACCATCGTGGCGCCGACGACGGCGACGGCGACGTAGACGAGGTTCCCGACGAGCATCGTCGAGGGCATGATCGTCCCGGAGAGGAACTGCGCGCCCGAGCTCGCCGTGTACAGCTCGGCGTTCTTCGCGGCGAAGCGGTCCCGGACCTCCTCGCGGCGCCCGAAGGCGGTGACGACGTCGTGGCCGGTGAAGGCCTCCTCGATCTGCGCGTTCAGCTGGCCGGTCTCGCGCCACTGGTTCACGAACAGCGGCTGCGACCGCTTCGCGATGACCACCACGATCCCCAGCGTCAGCGGGATCGCGACCAGGGCGAGCAGCGCGAGCTCCCAGGAGATCGTGAACATCATCGCGACGACGCCGATGACGGTGAGGACCGACACCAGCGCCTGCGACACCGTCTGCTGCAGGCTCTGGGAGATGTTGTCGATGTCGTTGGTGACCCGGCTCAGCAGCTCCCCGCGGGGGGTGGAGTCGACGTGGGAGAGCGGCAAGCGGTGGATCGTGGCCTCGACGTCGGCCCGCAGCCGGAACACCGTGCGCTGCACGACGCGGTTCAGCAGGACGCCCTGGACGTAGGCCAGCACCGCGGACCCCACGTAGACGGCCACGGCCTGCAGGACGACGTCGCGCAACCCGTCGCGGTCCAGCGGCTGCCCGCCGAACGCGGTGGCGACAACGAAGTCGGTGGCCCGCCCCAGGAGCTTCGGGCCCGTGACGTTCAGGCCGACGCTCGCCACGGCCAGGACCAGGACGACGACGAGCCGGGGCAGGTCCGGGCCCATGCGGCGCAGCAGCCGCTTCGCCGAGGGCAGGAAGTCCACCGACTTCTGCGGCGGCCCCGCCATCCGCACCGGTCCTCCGCGCCCGCTCACGCGGCCACCTCCAGCTGGGAGCTGACGATCTCCAGGTACGTGGGGCAGGTCTCCAGCAGTTCCCGGTGCCGGCCCCGGCCGACGACCTTCCCCGCCTCCAGGACGACGATCTCGTCGGCGTCGACGATGGTCGAGACCCGTTGCGCCACCACGAGGATGGCCGCGTCGGGCAGGGTCCGCGCCAACGCCGTCCGCAACCGGGCGTCGGTGGCGGTGTCCAGCGCCGAGAACGCGTCGTCGAAGACGTGCACGGCGGGGGACTGCACCAGCATCCGGGCGATGGACAACCGCTGGCGCTGCCCGCCGGAGACGTTCGTCCCGCCCTGGGAGATCGGGGCCTGCAGGGCACCGGTCATCTCCCGCACGAAGTCCGCGGCCTGCGCCGTCGTCAACGCGGCCCACAACTCCTCGTCGGTGGCGTCGGGGCGGCCGAAGCGGAGGTTCGAGGCGACGGTCCCCGCGAAGAGGTAGGGCCGTTGCGGCACCAGGCCGACGCGTCGCCGCAGGTCGACGTCGGAGAGCTCCCGCAGGTCCACCCCGTCGAGCAGGACCGCGCCCGCGGTCACGTCCGCGAGCCGGGTCGCGAGGTTCACGACCGTCGTCTTGCCGGACCCGGTGGAGCCGATCACGGCCGTCGTGCGGCCGGGCAGGACGTCGAAGGTGACCCCGTCCAGGACCGGCCGGTCCGCGCCCGGGTAGCTGAACCCGACGTCGCGGAACTCCATCCGCCCGCCCGAGGTGACCTCGAGGGGTTTCCCGCTGTCGTGCACGGAGGGCGCGGTCTGCAGGACCTCGCCGATGCGCCCGGCCGACACCGCCGCACGGGGACCCATCACGGCCAGGAACGTCGTCATCATGACGCCGGTGAGGATCTGCACGAGGTAGGACAGGAACGCGATGAGGGCCCCGACCTGCAGTTCCCCCGACTCCACCCGCGCGGCGCCGAACCAGACGACCGCGGCGCTGGCCAGGTTCACCACCAGCGTGACGAAGGGGAAGACGACGGCGAAGAGCCGCCCGGTCCGCATCGCGACGTCGGTGAGTTCCTCGTTGGCCCGCCCGAAGCGGGCCTGCTCGGCGTCCTCGCGGACGAAACCCCGGATGACCCGCAACCCCGTCAGCTGTTCGCGCAGCACCCGGTTCACGGTGTCCAGCCGCTTCTGCAGCACCCCGAACAGCGGCCCGAGGCGCACCATGATCACCGCCATCACCGCGACCAGCAGCGGGACCGCCACGACCACCAGCCAGCTCAGCCCGACGTCCTCGCGCAACGCCATGACGATGCCGCCCACGCAGAGGATCGGCGCCGAGACGATCATCGTGCAGGTCATCAGCACGAGCATCTGCACCTGCTGCACGTCGTTGGTGCCGCGGGTGATGAGCGAGGGGGCACCGAAGCGGCCGACCTCGGCCTTGGAGAAGGACAGGACGTGCTCGAAGACGGCGCCGCGCAGGTCGCGGCCCATGGCCATGGCCGCTCGCGCCCCGCACCACACGGCCGCGATCGTCGCCACCACCTGGACCAGCGTCACCCCGAGCATCAGCAGACCGGTGTGGACGATGTAGTCGGTGTCCCCGGTCGCCACCCCCCGGTCGATGATGTCGGCGTTGAGACGGGGCAGGTACAGCGAGGCCACGGTCTGCAGGACCTGCAGGACCAGGACCCCGATCAACAGCCCGCGGTGCGGGCGCAGGTGCTCTCGGAGCAGGGGGAACAACACGAGGTTCAGGTCTAGCAGCCGCTGCGCCCGGGGACATCAGACTTTCGTGTCCCCGTCGAACCTGCTGTCGAACCTGCTGCGGTCGAACCCCGCGGTCAGAGGCGCCCGGCGGCCTTGAGGGCGAGGTAGCGGTCGGCCAGGGCGGGGGCCAGCCCGTCCGGGTCGGCGTGCACGACCTCGACGCCGAGCCGGGTCAGCAACCGGGCCGTGCGGTCGCGTTCGGCCGTGGCGGCCTCCGCGGCGGCGGCGGTGTAGACGGCCTCGGCGTCAGAGCGGCCGCGGGCCAGCTGCGCCAGCGCGGGGTCGTCGACCGCGGCGAGGACGACGGTGTGCCGGGTCGCGAGCTGCTCCAGCACCCCGAGCAGCCCCGAGTCCAGGACCGAGGAGTCCAGGGCGGTCAGCAGCACCACGAGCGAGCGTTGACGAGCCGTGGTCCGGACCTCCGTCGCCACGGCGTCCCAGTCGGCCTCCACGAGCGAGGGTTCGAGCGGGGCGAGCGCCTCCACGAGCGAGGGCAGCAGGTCCCCGCGGGTGCCGCCCCGCACCCGTGCCCGGACGCGGCGGTCGTGCGCGACGAGGTCGACGCGGTCGCCGGCCCGGGCGGCGAGCGCCGCGGTCAGCAGGGCCGCCTCGATCTGCGCGTCCAGGCGGACGCTGACCTCGCCGCTCAGCGAACCCCCCGCGTCCAGGCGGGCCGCGGAGGTGCGGGAGGTGTCGAGCACGAGCAGCACCCGGCGGTCGCGTTCGGGACGCCAGGTGCGCACGACGACGGCCTGCCGACGCGCGCTGGCGCGCCAGTCGATGGAGCGGACGTCGTCGCCGTCGACATACTCCCGCAACGAGTCGAACTCCGTGCCCTGACCGCGGTGCTGGACGGCGCTGCGGCCGTCGAGCTCGCGCAGCCGGGCCAGGCGGGACGGCAGGTGCTTGCGGGACGTGAACGGCGGCAGCACCCGCAACCGCCCGGGGACGGGGGTCGAGCGCTGCCGGGCGGCGAGGCCGAGCGGACCGGCGCAGCGCAGGGTGACCCGGTCGCTGAGGCGGTCCCCGCGTCGGGTGGGGACGAGGACCGTCGTGACGCGGCGGCGTTCCCCGGCGGGGAGGTCCAGGCGGTGCCGGGAGGAACGGGCCCCCGCGGAGGGGACCCAGGCGTCGCGCAGGAGCCCCCGCACCCGCTTGCCGCCGGTGTTGTGCACGAGCAGCTCCGTCTCGCGGGGTTCGCCGAGACGCACCGCGCTCAACGGCGGCCGCTGCACCTGCAACGAGCGCGGCGACGGCGCGAGGACGACGTCGAGGACGACCAGGACCACGCTGAGCGCGCACCAGAGCCAGACCGCCGCCCACCCCGGCCAGGCCACGACGAGGACCAGCCCCGCGAGGACGAGCAGCACGGCCCGTCCGGTCAGCGCCATGTCAACCCCATGTCACGGCCCGATCAGCGGGGGACGGGGACGGAGCCGAGCACCGAGTCCAGGACGGCGTCGACGCTCACCCCGTCCAGCTCGGCCTCGGGACGCAGCTGCACGCGGTGGCGCAGCGTCGGGCGGGCCAGCGCCTTCACGTCGTCGGGGGAGACGTAGTCACGCCCCGAGAGCCACGCCCAGGCCCGCGCCGTCGCCAGCAGCGCCGTCGCCCCGCGGGGGGAGACGCCCAGCGCCAGCGACGGCGAGCTGCGGGTGGCCCGGCAGACGTCGACGACGTAGCCGAGGACCTCGCGCGAGCACTGCACCCGGCGCACGGCGGCGGCCGCGATCGCGAGCTGCTCGCGGGTCGCGACGGCCCGGACCCCGGCGGCGGCCAGGTCGCGCGGGTCGAAACCGGTGGCGTGGCGCACCAGGACCTCGATCTCGTCCTCGCGCGGGGGCAGCGGCAGGGTCAGCTTCAGCAGGAACCGGTCCAGCTGCGCCTCGGGCAGGGGATAGGTGCCCTCGTACTCCACCGGGTTCTGGGTGGCGGCGACGATGAACGGGTCGGGCAGCGGACGGGCCTCGCCCTCGACGGAGACCTGCTTCTCCTCCATCGCCTCCAGCAGCGAGGCCTGCGTCTTCGGCGGGGTCCGGTTGATCTCGTCGGCGAGCAGGATGTTGGTGAACACCGGGCCCTCGCGGAAGGAGAACCGCGAGCTCTGCGCGTCGTAGACCAGCGACCCGGTGACGTCGCCGGGCATCAGGTCCGGGGTGAACTGCACGCGTTTGGTGTCGAGGGCGAGAGCGGCCGACAACGTCCGCACCAGCAGCGTCTTCGCCACGCCCGGAACGCCTTCGAGCAGCACGTGGCCGCGGCAGAGGACGGCGATCACCAGCCCGGTGACGGCGGCGTCCTGGCCGACGACGGCCTTGGCGACCTCCTGGCGGACCGCCCGCAGCGCCTGCCGGGCGTCCTCGACCTCGGGGCCCTCGCTCGCGCGGGCCACGGGTGCTGCCGTCTCGGGGGTTTCCGGTTCGCTCACTTCTCGGCCTTCCTCGGGGTGGATCCGCGCACGTCGTCCTCCAGGGTGTCCAGTTCGAGGGCCAGCCGGACCAGCGCGGGGTCGTCGCGCGGGGAGGTCCCGGTCAGCAGTTCCTGCACGCCGGTCGCCGCCCGCCCGGTCAGCCACGCGACCTGGCCGGCCACGTCCTGCACGGGGGCCTGCGGGTCCAGGCCCACCGAGGCGCGCAACCGGCGGGTGGTCGCGCCGCGCAGGAGGTCCGCGGCCCGGCCCGAGGCGCCGGCGCTCGCGTAGAGCCGGCCGTGGCCTTCGACGGTCTCGGCCGCACGGACGACGACGGGCAACGGTTCGCCCACCAGGCGACCCAGCCGTCGTCCGCGCCAGAACAGCCCCACGAGGGTCGCGACGAGCAGCAGCGCGATCGCCGGGGCGAGCCAGCGCGGGACCAGGTCCAGCAGCGGCACGGTCGGGGAGTCGGTGTCCAGCGGGTCCGGCAGGTACCAGACGAGGGACGGGTCGGCGCCGAGCGTGCGCAGCGCGAGCGTCCCGTTGCCCTCGCGGTCGGCCCAGCGGTTCGTGAGCAGCGCCGGCTGGCCCAGGACGGTCAGCGAGGCCTCCGACCCGCCGACCCCGGACTCGATGCGCACGTAGGACCCGCCGTAGCAGGACCGCGCGTCGCCCTCCGCCGCGTAGGTCAGCCCGCCCGCACGGGCCCGTCCGGCCGCCACGGCCGCCGCCACGGTGCACCCCGGGTCGCGGTCCAGCGCCGCCTCCGAGCCCCTCCCGCGCACGTCGGCGCTCAGCGCCTCCAGCGTGTCGTCGCCGGGCCGCAGCAGCACCAGGTCCGCGCCCGAGGCGACGAGCACCTGCAGGCGCTGCGCGGAGAGCAGGTCGGGGTCGGTGACCAGCAGCGTCACCCCGCCGGCCCGGTTCTCGTCCAGGGCCCGGGTCGCGGCGTCAAAGGACCGGGCCTGCGTGAGGCTCACGCCCTGGTCCTGCAGGACCCGCGCGAGCGCGCGGGCGCCGCTGGGGGAGACGGAGTCCGGGGCGAGGGCCTCCTCGCTGGTGCGCGGCGTGAGCAGGCTCAGCAGCAGCACGACCGCGACGACGACCACGCCGAGGGCGACGATCCCGCGCCAGCGGCGCCACGCCCCGCCCACCTCGGGTTGCGCGCTGCGGGTCTCGAACCCGAGCGCGCTCACGCCGCGACCACCGGCCGTGCGGCCGCGACGGCGGCGACCACGGCCCGCAGGTCCTCGTTCGTCGCGGCCCCGGCGCTGCGGCCGCCGTAGCGGATGTCGTCGAAGGTCCGCGCGGCCCGGGTCAGGGCCCCGGCGCAGTCGGGCAGCGTGGCCCCGGCCTGCCCGGCGATCTCGCCGGCGGTCCGCCCGGCGCGGGAGTCGATGATCGTCCGTTCCTCCAGCGAGCGGACCAGACCGCGGAAGCGTTCGGCGACGGCGAGGTCCCAGTCGCCCGCGGTGGCCGCGGCGTCGGCGCGGGCGAAGTGGGTGGCCGACGGTTCGGGCCCGGCGTCGAAGACCGCGTCGGGTTCGCGCTGGCGGGCGCTGCGCCGCAACGGACCCCCGACGAGGAAGACCACCGCGACGACGGCCGCCAGCAGCAGCACGACCACGACCACGGCGGTCCAGTTCGTGCCCAGACCCGGCACCCGCACCTGCGAGAGCCAGTCCTGCAACCAGGCCCACGCCCGCGCCAGCCAGGACCCCTGCGCCTCGCGGTACTCCGGACCGGCGAGCTCCCGCGCCAGCCACTCCCGGCCCTGGGCGCGGTCGGGGTCGAGCGGGACCCCGGCGAGGAGGGTCACTGGCCGCTGGCCCGGTGCAGCTCGACGTCGAGACCCTCGCGGCGCATCCGCAGGTCCACGTAGACCAGGGCGGTCACCGAGGCCAGGAAGGGGTAGGCGACGACGCTGCCGATCACCGAGCCGAGGGTGGAGATGGTCTGGCTCAGCGCGAGCCCCCACGTCCCGGTGTCGCCGACGGCGACCGCCACGACCTGTCCGACGGCGCTGAACGGCACCGACACGGCCGCCACCACGGCGTAGACCACGACCGCGGTGAGCAGCAGGATCCCGAACGTCCGCCAGAACGTGCGGGCGGTGAGGCGGTACGAGCGCGTCAGGGCCGCCCGGATCCCGAGGTCCTCCAGCAGCATCGCCGGGGTGGCCATCGACCACTTCACCCACAGGAACGCGCCGGCGACCAGCCAGGCGAGCAGACCGAGCAGCAGGGCGGCCACGCCGATCCCGGTGACCGTCGTGGAGTCGGCCTGCCAGACGACCAGCGCCCCCGGCGCCAGGGCGACCGCGCCGACCACGAGCGTGCCGAGGGTGATGACCAGCGACAGCCCGACGAGGGGCAGGACCCGGCGGGCGCAGGTGCGCCACAGCTCCCCGAACCCGATCGTGCGGCCGAGCACCGCGCGGCTCACGCTGACGATGAGCATCCCGTTGAGGACGAGGACCGCCACCGACTGCAGCACGGTGCTGAAGACCAGCAGCGGCAGCCCGCGCTGGACGGAGGAGAAGAGGTCGTCGAAGGAGCCGTCGGCGGCCTCGAGCCGGTTCACCGCCCCGACGAGGTCGCGGGTGGTGACGTAGGTGGCGATCAGCGTCACGACCGAGGTGATGACCACGACGATCGCGGAGAGCCCGACCATGACCCGCGGGTTCTGCCGGAAGGCCCGGAACGCGCCGTCCCAGATCTCACCCAGGCCGAGCGGTCGCAGCGGCACGATCCCCGGCCGCGGGGCGCTCGGGCGGCCCCAGGCGGGCGGCGGTGCGCCGGTCGGGCCCGACTGCGGCTGTCCCCAGCCCGTGGGCCCGGCCGGGTCCGGAGTGCCCTCGTCCGGCCGCTGCCACTGGTCCGTCCCCATCGCCCGTACGCCCCCGCACCGCCAAGATCCACCCGTTGCCGGTGGCCCATGCTGCCAGAGGACGGGTGCCGAGCGGGGTCACGGCGTGGTGATCAGCCCCGATCACCTGCCGTACGGGCAAGATGACCCCATGAGGGGACGTGTCCTCGTGGTGGACGACGACACCGCGCTGGCCGAGATGCTGGGGATCGTGCTGCAGGGCGAGGGGTTGGAGACCCGCTTCTGCGCGAACGGGGACGAGGCGCTGGGCGCCTTCCGGGCCACGCGGCCCGACCTGGTGCTGCTGGACCTGATGCTGCCCGGGACGGACGGCATGGAGGTCTGCCGCCAGATCCGCGCCGAGTCGGGCGTGCCCATCGTCATGCTCACGGCGAAGAGCGACACCGTCGACGTCGTGCTCGGGCTCGAGGCCGGCGCCGACGACTACGTCGTCAAGCCGTTCAAGCCCAAGGAACTCGTGGCCCGGGTGCGGGCGCGGTTGCGTTCCGCCGGCGACCGCCCGCCCGAGACGCTGCGCATCGGCGACCTGACCATCGACGTCGCGGGGCACTCCGTGCGTCGCGACGGCCGGTCGCTGCCGCTGACCCCGCTGGAGTTCGAACTGCTGGTCACCCTGGCCCGCAAGCCCTGGCAGGCGTTCACCCGCGAGCTGCTGCTGGAGCAGGTCTGGGGCTACCGCCACGCCGCCGACACCCGGCTCGTGAACGTCCACGTCCAGCGGTTGCGCTCCAAGATCGAGGTCGACCCCGAGCACCCCGAGATCGTGGTGACCGTCCGCGGGGTGGGGTACCGCGCCGGTCCGCTCTGATGGGCCCGTTCTGATGGGCCGGTTCTGATGGGTCGGGTGCTGGCCCGCTGGCGGGCCTCCCTGCAGCTGCGGGTCGTCGTCCTCACCACCCTGCTCGGGCTCGCCGTCGTCGTCGGGGTCGGCTCGTTCCTGCTCGACGGGATCGCCGACGGGCTGGTGGCGGAACGCCAGGAGGTCGCCCTCGCCGACGCCGCCCGCAGCGCCCAGACCGCGCAGCAGCAGTTCGACGCCTCCACGACCACGAACTCCGCGGAGGTCGAGCAGCTCGCCGGCGACGTCGTGTCCTCGCTGGAGGGCGCCGGTCCCGACCGGGTCCGCGGGGTGGTCCTGCTGCGCGCCATCGGCTCCCCGGACACCAGCGGCAGCGGGCAGGTCATCGTCCGCGACATCGCCTCCGAGGGGCTGGAGGCCGGCGACGTCCCCGTGGCGCTGCGCGAGGCCGTCGTCGACTCCGACGTCCAGCAGATGCAGATCGTCGACCTGCCCGACGCGGGCACCGCGCCGTCGCTCGTCGTCGGCTCCACCGTCACCCTGCCGCGGGCGGGGGAGTACGAGATCTACTTCGTCTACTCCCTGGCCAGCGAGGAGTCGACCGTCTCGCTGGTGCGCACGACGTTCGTCGGCGGCGGCATCGCCCTCGTGCTGCTCGTCGGGGCCGTCGCCTGGGTCGTCGCCCGGATGGTCGTCGAACCCGTCCGCGAGGCCGCCGGCACCGCCGAACGACTCACCGGCGGCCACCTCGACGAACGCATGCGGGTCCGCGGCAGCGACGACCTGGCCCGCCTGGCCCGGGCGTTCAACGAGATGGCCGCGGGCATGCAGCAGCACATCGAGCAGCTCGAGGAACTCTCCCGGGTGCAGCGCCGCTTCGTCTCCGACGTCAGCCACGAGCTGCGCACCCCGCTGACGACGATCCGGATGGCCGGGGAGGTCCTGCACGACGCCCGCGCGGGTTTCGACCCCGCCGTGGCGCGTTCCTCCGAACTCATGCTGACCCAGCTCGAACGGTTCGACTCCCTCCTCGCCGACCTGCTCGAGATCAGCCGCTTCGACGCCGGAGCCGCTGCGCTGGAACCCGACCCGCAGGACGTGCGGGCGCTGGTGCACCGCGTCGTCGAATTCAACTCGACCCTCGCCGAACGGCGCGGCTCGCAGGTGCTGCTCTCCGAACCGGCCTCCCCGTGCACCGCCGAGGTCGACTCCCGGCGCATCGAACGGGTCCTGCGCAACCTGCTGGGCAACGCCCTCGAGCACGGGGAGTCCCGGCCCATCGAGATCACGGTCGTCTGCGACGAGCACGCCGTCGCCATCGGCGTCCGCGACCACGGGGTCGGTCTCGAACCGGCCCAGCTGCCGCGGGTCTTCGACCGCTTCTGGCGCGCCGATCCCGCCCGCGCCCGCACCACCGGCGGCAGCGGGCTCGGGCTGGCGATCGCGCTGGAGGACACCCGCCTCCACGGCGGCTGGCTGGAGGTGTGGGGTCGCCCGGGGCAGGGGTGCCACTTCGTCCTGACCGTCCCGCGCACCGCCGGCCGGGCGTTGCGCTCCTCCCCGCTGCCCGTCGTCCCCCTGGGCTGGCGCGAACCCGTCGCGGCGCTCACCGCCGGACGGTCCCGCCCGTCCCCGGACCTCCCGTGAGACGCCGCGCCGCGCTCGCGCTGGCGTTCGCGGTCGTCCTCGCCGGGTGCGGTGGGGTGCCGCGCTCCAGCGACGTCGTCAGCGGTCAGCGCATCGAGGACGACCCCCGGATCGGTCTGCTGCAGGTCATCCCCGACGGCCCCGTCCAGGACGCCGCCGCCGTCGACGTCGTCCGGGGGTTCCTGCTCGCCGCGTCCTCCTCGGAGCAGGACCACGCGGTCGCCCGGCAGTTCCTCGGCGCCGGGACGGCGCAGACGTGGCGCCCCGACGCGGGGACGACGATCGTCACGACCAGCCCCGACCTCGAGCTGCTGCGCCAGGACGCGGACACGGCCGTCGTCGCCGTCACCGCGCCCGTCGACGCCCTCGTCGACGCCGACGGGCACTACACCGAGCAGCCCCCGGCCTCCACGTACACCCGCTCGCTGAACCTGGTGCGGGAGGAGGGGCAGTGGCGCGTCACCGACCCCGGCGACGGTGTCGTCATCACCGCCCTCGACGCCTCCCGCACCCTGCGGCCCTTCCCGGTGTACTTCGCGACGTCGGGGCCCGCCACCCAGCTCGTCGGCGACGTCCGCTGGTTCGGCTACGACTCCTCCACGGCCACCCGGATCGTCCGCGCGCTGCTGGCGGGACCGTCGGCGTGGCTGGCCCCGGGGGTCGACTCCGGGGCGCCGGTGGGCACGGAACTGCGGGTGGGGACGGTCCCGGTGGCGGCCGGGACGGCGACCGTCGACCTCACCGACACCGCCCTGGACGCCGACCCCACCCAGCGCGGTGTGCTGCTCGCCCAGCTGCGGGCCAGCCTCACCGGCCTGCCCGCCGTCGGCGACGTGCAGGTCAGCGTGGACGGCGCGGAACTGACCCGCGGGTCGGAGACCACCGGCACCGACGTGCCGCGAACCGGCGCACCGAGCGACAGTCGGCTGGTGGCGCTGGGGCCCCAGGGGATCTCGCGCTGGGACCGCAGCCAACTGCGCGCCGTCGCCGGCACCGGGCCGGGGCTCGAGGCCGACGGTGCCGCCTCGCACCCCGCGGTCGCGGCCGACGGCAGCGTCTTCGCGGTGCTCACCGACGCCGGGAAGGTCGCCCGCACCCAGCGCACCGGCGGTCAGCTGGAACCCGCGGTGACCGGTCAGGGCAGTCTCGTCCCGCCCTCGATCGACCGCTTCGGCTGGCTCTGGACCGCACCGACGACGGCCGGGCAGCCTCCCCTCGTCGTCCCCACGGGGACCCCGCAGACCCCCGCCGCGCCGGTGGAACCGCCCGCCGACGGGCTGGGGGCCCTGGTGTCCGTGCGGGTCTCCCGGGACGGCGCGCGGCTGCTGGTGGTGGGCCGCGACGCCGCCGGGGCCGTGCACGTGCGCGTCCACGGCATCGTCCGCGACGCCGGCGGGAAACCGCTGCGCCTCGGCGTCGGGACGCCCGACCTCGTCCCCGGCGTCGCCGGCGTCGCCGACGTCGCCGACGCCGCCTGGCTCGTCGACGACGAGCTGGTGGTGCTGACCCGTCCGCCCGGCGGCGACCCGGTGCCGGTGCTCGTCCGGGTCTCCGGTCCCAGCACCCGGCTGCCCGCCGTGCCGGGGGCGGTGACGATCGCCGGTGGCTGGAGCGAGCGCGACCTCGTCGTCGGCACCGCCGACGGACGCCTCCTCACCCGCAGCGGTGCGAGCTGGATCGTCCTCGCCGACGGTCGTGACCCCTCCTACCCCGGCTGACCGGCTGTCCGGCTGTCCACAGCCCCCGGACCGACGCCCCGCCGGGACCGAGCTGTGGACGAGGGCCGGTGAGTGCCGCCGGGGGAGGTGATGCTCTGCCGGTGCCGCCCGCGACCTCGTTCCTGACCGCCGCCGCCGACCTCGTCTGGCCCGCCGACTGCGCGGGGTGCGGGCGGGCGGGCACCGTCTGCTGCGTCCCCTGCGGACGGGCGCTGCGCGGCGGCGCCGGCTCGGAACTGCCCGACGGGACCCCGGTCCGGGCCTGCGCCACCCACGACGGCCCGGCCCGTCAGCTGCTGCTGGCGGTGAAGGAACGCGGCCGGGCCGAACTCCGCGGCCGCCTCGCCGGGGCGCTGGTCCCCGCCCTCGCCGACCTCGTCCCGCACGGCCCGCTGGACCTCGTGCCCGTCCCGACGCGTCGCGCGAGCCGACGCGCCCGGGGCGGCGACCTCGTCGCCGACCTCGCGGCCCGCACCGCCGGGGTCGCGCGCCGCCGGGGGCGCGACGTGGGGGTGGCCCGGTCGCTGCGGGTGGTGCGACGGGTGGCGGACCAGACCGAGCTCGACGCGGCCGGTCGCCGGGCCAACCTCGCCGGGGCCTTCGCGCTGGCCGGCCCCGTCCCGGGCCGTCCCTGCGTCGTCCTCGACGACGTCGTGACGACCACGGCCACCGCGGCCGAAGCCGTGCGGGCGTTGCGCGCGGGGGGCGTCCGGGTGATCGGCGTGCTCTGCGTGACGCTGGCCTGAGCCGCGGGGGCGGATCCGCTGGGCGTTCGCCGGGAAACGCGCGTCACACCTGGGCACCGGAGGGGGAGGGGGTCTAGCGTGTCTGCATGGCAGCCCTCACCGGCACCGTGGCCGACCTCGCGTCGGCCCTCGCCCCGGCGGAGTCCAAGGACGGACCCGCTCACCGGGGGACACGGTCCTGCCGGATGCTGCCCGCTCACCGTGCGCTCCCCCCGGGGGTGGTGCACGGCACGAGGTGACGGTCCGAGGCGGGCCGGCCCCACGTGCCGGCGCCGCCAGTTCGAACGAGGGAGGCATCCCGTGGAAGTTGTGGTCACCGGACGGCACACCGACGTCAAGGAGAGGTTCCGGCGCCACGTCGAGGACAAGCTGGAGAAGGTCACCCAGTTCGCCCCGCGCGCCCAGCGCATCGACGTCGAGGTTTCCCACGAGAACAACCGCCGACAGGCCAGCAACTGCGAACGCGTCGAGATCACGGTGCGGGACAAGGGACCCGTGGTGCGGGCCGAAGCCTGCGCGGACGATCCCTACGCCGCACTGGACCTGGCGACCACGAAACTCTTCGAACGGTTGCGCAGGGCGCGCGACCGTCGCAAGGTCCACCACGGTCGGCACCGGCCGACGTCGGTGGCCCAGGCGACGGCCGGGTTGTCCGACGAGGTCCTGACGGGTTCCTTCGACCCCGCCCGACCGCTCGCGGAACAGGTGGAGCACACCACGGCGGACGGTTCGCCGGTGCCGACGCCCGCCGTCATGGCCGGGACGAAACCCCCGACCGCGGAACCCGTCGGGTCCGGCTCCGACGCGGCGCTCGAGGACGCCTCGCCGGTCGTCATCCGCGAGAAGACCCACGACGCCGAGCCGATGACGCTGGACCAGGCGTTGTACGAGATGGAACTCGTCGGGCACGACTTCTACCTCTTCGTCGACGCCGCCACGAGCTCCCCGAGCGTGGTCTACCGCCGGCGCGGTTGGGACTACGGCGTGATCCACCTCGACCTGCAGAGCGGCGCCACGCCGCTCGAGACGGGATCCGCGGACCGGCGCAGCACCGGTGACGCCGCCCTGACCGCTGTCGTGGCAGCCGCCATGCGCTGAGTCCCGACCGGAGCAGAGGGCGCCGCTCCCCGCCGCGGGGAGTGGCGCCCGCTGCTGCCCGTGCCAAGATCGCCGGAGAGCAGAACGGCACGCGGAGGGGGAACGGACGAGGATGACCGACCAGCCGGGCGAACGCACGAGCGGCGAGGCGATCCGCGTCGTCGTCGTGGACGACCACTCGCTCTTCCGGCGCGGGCTGCAGATGGTCCTCTCCGTCGAGGACGACATCGACGTCGTCGGCGAAGCCGGTGACGGCGCCGACGCGCTGGCCCGGGTCGAGGAGCTGCTGCCCGACGTCGTCCTCATGGACGTCTGGATGCCGCGCCGCTCGGGGATCGACGCCTGCGCCGAGATCAAGGCCGCCGCCCCCTCGACGAAGATCCTCATGCTGACCTCCTCGGAGGAGGAGGACGACCTCTTCGGGGCCGTGCGCGCCGGGGCCAACGGCTACCTCCTCAAGGACGTGCCGGCCGAGGAGGTCGCCGACGCGATCCGCGCGGTCATGACCGGGCAGTCGCTCATCACCCCGAAGATGGCCGGCCTGCTCCTCGGTGAGTTCAACGCCATGCGACGACGCGACGAGGAACGCGCCCTGGGGCTGCCCGGCGCCCCGCGGCTCTCGCCCCGTGAGCTCGACGTCCTGCGGCTGCTGGCGCGCGGGATGGCCAACCGCGAGATCGCCGGTTCCCTGGGCATCAGCGAGAACACCGTCAAGAACCACGTCCGCAACATCCTCGAGAAGCTGCAGCTGCACTCGCGGATGGAGGCCGTCGTCTACGCCGTGCGGGAGAAGATCGTGGAACTGTCGTGACCGCCGCCCTCCCCGTCCCGGTGGAGGAGATCACGGCGCGCCAGGCCCGGCGCGCGGCGCTCGCGGCCCAGGGCTTCAGCCGCCGCCGACCCGCCACCGTCACCGCGGCCGGGATCGCCCGCGTCGTGGACCGGCTCGGGATCGTCCAGATCGACAGCGTCAACGTGCTGTGCCGCAGCCACTACCTGCCTTTCTTCTCCCGGCTCGGGCCCTACGGCACCGACCTCCTCGACCGGGCGGCGAACCGCGGTCCCCGCCGCCTGGTGGAGTACTGGGCCCACGAGGCCAGCTACGTCGCGCCCGCCACCCACCGGCTGCTCCGCTGGCGGATGGACCGGGCCGCGGACGACGCCTGGGGCAGCGTGCGCAGCATCGCCCACGAACGCCCCGACCTGCTCGAGGCGATCGTCGAGCACCTCGCCGTGCACGGCCCGAGCACCGCGCGCGTGCTCGAGGCGCAGCTGGCCCCCGGCGCCGTCCGCCCCAGGGACAACTGGGGCTGGAACTGGTCGGACGTCAAACGCGCCTGCGAGCACCTCTTCTTCGCCGGCCGGATCTCCGCCGCCGGCCGCAACCAGCAGTTCGAGCGCCGCTACGCCCTCACCGAGCGCGTCCTGCCGCCCGCTGTGCTGGCCCTGCCGGTCCCCGACCCCGCCGACGCCGTCCGCGAGCTGGTCCGGATCGCGGCGCGCGCCACCGGGGTGGCCACCGAGGCCAGCCTGCGCGACTACTTCCGGCTCCGGCCGGAGCAGTCGAAGGCAGCCGTCGCCGACCTCGTGGAGGCCGGTGAGCTGGAACCCGTCCGGGTCCGCGGCTGGGCCGCCCACCGACCCGCCTACCGCCTCCCCGCCACCCCGACGCCGCGGGTCCGCGCCCGGGCCCTGCTCACGCCGTTCGACCCCCTGGTCTGGCACCGCGCCCGCACCGAGGAGGTCTTCGGCGTCACCGTCCGGTTGGAGTTCTACGTCCCGCGCGAGAAGCGCGTCCACGGCTACTACGTGCTGCCGTTCCTGCTGGGCGAGGACATCGTCGGCCGGGTGGACCTCAAGGCCGACCGCGGCGGCAGCGGCGTGCTGCGCGTCGAGGCCGCGTGGGCCGAACCCGACGCGCCGCCCGAGACGGCCGAGGAGCTCGCCGCCGAACTGGGTGACCTCGCCCGCTGGCTGGGCCTCGACGACGTCGTCGTGCTCGGCCCCGGCGACCTGGCGCCCGCCCTGGCCGGTGCGTTGAGGCGTTCGGGTCACTGACCCCCTCACCGCCTCAACATCACGTCCCCGCAGGCCGAAGCACCTGACGTGGACGTCGCCGCTCTCTCGCCCGAACAGCTCGGGCACGCCAGCACGTTGCTCGAGCACGTCCTGACGGAGCTCAGCGCCGGGGCGAGCGAACGCGACGTCCTCAACCGTTCCGCCGCCCTCGTCGCCGACCTCGTCGACGCCGACGTCGTCGCCGTCTGCGAGGGCGCCCACGTGCACGGCGGGGTCGGCCTCGGTCAGCGCTTCCTGCCCGAACGCGGTCTCGCCCGCGTGGTCCGCGACGGGGGCGGGTCCTTCGCCGTCCCCGGCCTCGGCCGGGTCCGCGCCACCGTCGTCGAGGTGCCGGCCCTCGAGGGCGTGCACATCGTCGTCGGGTGGGCGGAGGCCACCGAGACCCCGGAAGGCGTCCTCGCCACCGCCACCCTCGTGGCCCGCGTCCTCGGGCTCGTCGTCCTGGGCCGCCACGGGCGCGAACGGGAGCGCTGGCACCGCCAGCAGGGCGCGCAGGGGGTGGCCGAGCGCAACCGGCTGCAGCAGGCCCTGCGCCAGCGCGAGCAGGTCCTGACCACCTCGGTCCGCTTCCAGCGCGCCGTCTCCAGCCGTCGTCCCCTGCCGGAGCTGCTGGTCCAGATCGCCACGAGCTCCTCGGAACTCATGGACGGCCGCGCCGTCACGCTGGTGCTCGCCGACCCGCGCTCGCAGATGCAGATGCGCGTCGTCGCGGCCGT
This sequence comes from Kineococcus sp. GCM10028916, assembly GCF_042674865.1. Lineage (NCBI taxonomy): Bacteria > Bacillati > Actinomycetota > Actinomycetes > Kineosporiales > Kineosporiaceae > Kineococcus > Kineococcus sp. GCM10028916. The sequence continues at coordinate 266,048 of NZ_JBHTFM010000008.1, forward strand.
CGGCGACCCGCAGCTCGCCCCCGAGCTCGCCCTCGCCGCGACGAGCGCGCTCGGCGGTTTCGGCGTCGCCACCGGCGACGCGCACGTCCCCGCCGCGGCGGCCGTGCACATCAACGGCCGCAGCGTCGGCGCCCTCGTCCTCGACACCCTCGCCAGCGGCCCGCTCGACCCCGTCGGCACGACCGTCCTGCGCGCCTTCGCCGAGCACGCCAGCATGGCGCTGAGCCACGCGGACACCGTCCGCGCCGTCGAGGCCGCGTCGTCGGACTCCCTCACCAACCTGCCCAACCGGGCCACGCTGCTGCGCCACCTCGAGGTCTCGCTGCGCGTCACCGAGTCCGACGGCATCGGCACCGCGGTGCTCTTCGTGGACCTCAACGGGTTCAAGAGGATCAACGACACCCTCGGCCACGCCGCCGGCGACGAGGTCCTCTCCCGCATCGCGCGCCGCCTGCGCCGCTGCCTGCGCGGCGACGACCTCGCCGCCCGTCTCGGCGGCGACGAGTTCGCCCTCGTCGTCCGCGACGTCGAACCGGCCCGCGCCGCGGCCCGCATCGCCGCCCGCGTGCAGGCCGACGTGTCCCAGCCCCTGGAGACCCACGGGCAGTCGGTCCGCGTCGGCGCCAGCATCGGCATCGCGGTGGCCGAACCCGGCGTCGGCGCCGCCGAGATGCTGCGCCGCGCCGACAGCGCCATGTACCGCGCCAAGGCCGAGTCCCACGCCCTGGGCACGGGGTCCTCCGACACGAGCCACAGCGCCCGGGAAGGTGTCGTGGCCGGCCGCGTCGTCCTCTTCGAGGCCGACATGCACGACGCCGACCGCCTGCGCAGCCAGCTCGAGCACGACCTGCTGCGCGCGGTCGGCGACGACGAGTTCGAGCTCGCCTACCAGCCCATCGTCCGTCTCGGCGACGGTGCGGTCGTCGGGGCCGAGGCGCTGCTGCGCTGGCGCCACCGCACCCGCGGGCTGCTCGAACCGGGCGCGTTCCTGGCCGGCGCCGAACGCTCCCCGGCCGTGGAGGAGCTCTGGCGCTGGGTCCTGAGGACCGCGTGCGCCCAGGCCGCCGCCTGGCGCGAGCAGGTCCCCGACCTCTCCATCACCGTCAATCTCTCCGCCGCCCACGTCATGACCCGCGGGGTGTCCGACGACGTCCGCAACGCCCTCACCGCGGCGTCGCTGGACCCCACGGCCCTCGTGCTGGACATCCCCGCCGACCTGCTCGGCGAGGACCCGGACATGCTCGCCGCGCGGCTCAAGAAGCTGCGCGCCACCGGGGCGCGGATCCTCCTCGACGACTTCGCCACGCTGCGCCCCGACGGCGACAGCGACGTGCTCGTCAACCACTCCCTCGCGCCGCTGCGCCAGTTGCCGGTGGACGGCGTCAAGCTGGACCGCACCCTGATCGCCGAGATCGACGGTCCCGACGGGGCCGACGCGCTCGCCGCGGTCCGCACCCTCTGCGAACTCGGCGCCGCCCTCGACCTGGGGGTCGTCGCCGAGGGCGTGGAGCGCACCGAGCAGGTCCTGCTGCTGCAGGAGGCCGGCTGCTCCGTCGCCCAGGGCATCCTGCTCGGCGCGCCGCGCTCGGTGGCCGAGCTCGGGGCCGAGCTGACCGCCGGCGAGCTGGGCCCGGTCGAGAAGCTGGCGACCGTCCCGGCGCTCGCCGACCTCGCCGACCTCGCCGGTCTCGCCGAGTTCACCGGGGACCCCCTGGAGGGACCGGGGGAGGACGGGGACGACGCCGAGGCGGCGCTGGACGCGCAGTCGCTCTTCGCCCGGGAGTTCGGGCCGGTCGGGGTGGCGCGCGAGGGGACCGTGGCCGTCCCGGTGCAGGGTGGCCCGGGCGAGGCGCCCGTGCCCGTCCCCATCAGCGGTGTGCGCCCCACGGACCTGCGCAGGATGCTCGACCGCTCGCGCTGACGCCACGTCGCGAGACCACTGCATTCCGTAGAGGCACCGTCACGCGACGTTGCGCCGCTAGAGTGACGGGGTGCCAGCGATCGTCGAAAAGGTCCTCCGCGCCGGTGAGGGCCGCGTGGTCAAGCGCCTGCACCGCATCGCGGAGCAGGTGAACGCCCTCGAAGGTGACTTCGAGGCGATGAGCGACGAGGAGCTGCGGGGCGAGACCGACCGCTTCCGGCAGCGCATCGCCGGCGGCGAGACGCTCGACAGCCTGCTGCCCGAGGCCTTCGCCGTGGTGCGCGAGGCCGCGCGCCGGACGCTGGGCCAGCGCCACTTCGACGTGCAGCTGATGGGTGGCGCGGCGCTGCACCAGGGCAACATCGCGGAGATGCGCACCGGTGAGGGCAAGACCCTCGTCGCGACGCTCCCGGCCTACCTCAACGCCCTGTCCGGCAAGGGCGTCCACGTCGTCACGGTCAACGACTTCCTGGCCGAGTACCAGAGCGAGCTCATGGGGCGCGTCTTCCGCTTCCTGGGCATGACGAGCTCCTGCATCCTCTCCTCGATGCGCCCGGACGAGCGGCGCGAGGCCTACGCGGCCGACGTCACCTACGGCACGAACAACGAGTTCGGCTTCGACTACCTGCGCGACAACATGGCGTGGAACACCGAGGAGATGGTCCAGCGCGGCCACAACTTCGCGATCGTCGACGAGGTCGACTCGATCCTCATCGACGAGGCCCGCACGCCGCTGATCATCTCCGGCCCCTCCGACTCCCCGACCAAGTGGTACGGCGAGTTCGCCAAGATCGTCCGCCGGCTCACCGTCGACGTCGACTACGAGGTGGACGAGAAGAAGCGCACGATCGGGATCCTCGAGGCCGGCATCGAGAAGGTCGAGGACCTGCTCGGGATCGAGAACCTCTACGAGAGCGTGAACACCCCGCTCATCGGGTTCCTGAACAACGCGGTCAAGGCCAAGGAGCTGTTCAAGCGGGACAAGGACTACGTCGTCTCCCCGAACAACGAGGTCCTGATCGTCGACGAGCACACCGGCCGCATCCTGGCCGGTCGCCGCTACAACGAGGGCATGCACCAGGCCATCGAGGCGAAGGAGGGCGTGCCGATCCAGAACGAGAACCAGACGCTGGCGACGATCACCCTCCAGAACTTCTTCCGCATGTACGACAAGCTCTCCGGGATGACCGGTACGGCCATGACCGAGGCCGCGGAGTTCCACCAGATCTACAAGCTCGGCGTCGTCTCGATCCCGACGAACCGCCCCGCGGTGCGGATGGACCAGCCCGACCTCGTCTACAAGAACGAGCAGGCCAAGTTCAACGCCGTCGTCGAGGACATCGCCGAGCACCACGCGAGCGGCCAGCCCGTCCTCGTCGGCACGACGAGCGTCGAGAAGAGCGAGTACCTCTCGACCCTGCTCACCAAGGCCGGCGTCGAGCACACCGTCCTCAACGCCAAGCAGCACGAGCGCGAGGCCTCGATCGTCGCGCAGGCCGGTCGCAAGGGTGCCGTGACGGTCGCGACGAACATGGCGGGCCGCGGGACCGACATCATGCTCGGCGGCAACGCGGAGTTCCTCGCCGTCGCCGCGATGAAGGACAAGGGGCTCGACCCCGACGAGGCCCCCGAGGCCTACGAGGCCGCGTGGCCCGAGGTCGTCGAGCAGGCCAAGGCGTCCGTGCAGGCCGAGCACGACGAGGTCCGCGACCTCGGTGGGCTCTACGTGCTGGGGACCGAGCGTCACGAGTCGCGTCGCATCGACAACCAGCTGCGCGGTCGTTCCGGTCGTCAGGGTGACCCGGGGGAGTCCCGGTTCTACCTGTCGCTGACCGACGACCTCATGCGCCTCTTCAACGCCGCGCTGGTGGAGTCCTTCCTGACCCGCACGGGCATCCCCGAGGACGTCCCCATCGAGTCGAAGATGGTCTCCCGCGCCATCCAGAGCGCGCAGGGTCAGGTCGAGGGCCGCAACTTCGAGATCCGCAAGAACGTCCTCAAGTACGACGACGTCCTGAACCGCCAGCGCGAGGTCATCTACGCCGAACGCCGCAAGGTGCTCGAGGGGGAGGACCTGCACCTGCAGATCCGCCACTTCCTCGACGACGTCGTGACCGCCTACGTCACCGAGGCCACGGCCCGCGGCTTCGGCGAGGACTGGGACCTCGAGGAGCTCTTCGAGGCGTTGCGCAGCCTCTACCCGGTCTCCGTGACGCCGGCGGAGGTCGTCGAGGCCGCCGGGGGGCGCGGGAACCTCACCGTCGAGCGCCTCGTCGAGGAGATGCGGGGCGACGCGCAGGCCTGCTACGACGTCCGCGAGGTGGAGCTGGGCGAGGGCGTCGTGCGCGACCTCGAACGCCGTGTGGTGCTGTCGGTGCTCGACCGCAAGTGGCGTGAGCACCTCTACGAGATGGACTACCTCCAGGAGGGCATCGGGCTGCGTGCGATGGCCCAGCGCGACCCGCTCGTGGAGTACCAGCGCGAGGGGTACCAGCTCTTCGGTGCGATGACGGAGGCCATCAAGGAGGAGTCGATCGGCTACCTCTTCTCGCTCCAGGTCCAGCCGGCGACCCAGCCGGGGGCCGCGGCGACCGCCCCGGGGTTCGGCGCGCCCCCGCCGCGTCAGCAGCTGCAGTACTCGGCCCCGACGGCCGAGGGCGACGTGGAGGTCCACGCCGGCGACGCCGCGGCGACGGACGCCGAGACCGGCAACCGGGCCCAGCGTCGCGCGGCCCAGCGCCGCCAGGACGACTGAGCGCAGCTCAGGTGGGGCGGGTCACCCGAGTTCCAGCGCGGTGACCCGCCACCGCTCCCCGGAGCGGTCGGTGCAGCGCTCGATGCGCAGCGCCGCGGCGCGCACCCGGTCCGACTCCCTCAGCACGGCCCCGACCTCGGCCACGTCCGGGCGGGGGAACGACACCCGCAGCGTCCCGACCTGCGGACGCACCGTCCGTCCGGTCCGGGCGCGCAGCCGGGCCTGCAGCGCCGCCCGCCGCTGCACCCCCGCGTAGATGTCGGCGGCGGACCACCGCAGCAGCTGCTGGGTCGGTCGCTGACCGGTGAGGACCTCGAGCAGGACGACGAGGTAGCGCCGTGTCCACGCCGTCACCTCCGGCAGCTCCGAGGGCGGCAGCAGCCGCGGGTCGACGATCGCGAGTTCGAGGACGCCCTGGTCGGGGCTGAGGTGGCTGAGGACGGGCCCCTCGGGACCGAAGGCGTCCTCACGTTCGTCGATGTAGGGCGGCAGCCCGTAGGGCAGGGGCACTCGTCCGGTGTCCGGCGTGAGGTCGTCGAGCAGGGCGGCGGTGGAGCTGGTCACGCGGAGGTCTCCTGGGTGCGGTGTCGAACGGGTGGCCGGACGGGTGGCTGAACAGGTGCTCGGACGGGGGTCAGGGCAGGCGCAGGACCTGGCCGGGCAGCAGCAGGTCGGGGTCGTCGCCGATGACGTCGACGTTGGCGGTGTGGAGGCGGTGCTGCTCGGCCATCACCTCACCGGCGGTGGCGTCGGGACCGCACCGTTGCGCGGCCAGCGACCACAGGCTGTCCCCGCGGTGGACGACGATCTCGCCGTCGACCTCCCGGGGTGCGGGGGGAGTGCTCGCCGTGCTGGTTTCGGGGGTGGTCTCCGGGACGGCGGCCCAGCCGAGGTCGAGGGCCGGTGCCGAGGTGGCCTGCAGGGGCGCGGAAGCGGCCCAGCCGAGCTCAGGGACCGCGGTCGCCGCGCCCCGTTCGGCCGCACCGGCGGAGAGGGCGGCCGATCCCAGCACCAGGCCCACGACGAGCGCGACGACCCGGCGGACGGTCCGCGGGACGCCGGGGGAGGGCCGCACGGCGAGTCGCGGGTGACTGCGGGTCCGGACCTCGTCGGCGACGGCCACCAGGACGGTGAGCGCCAACCACCCCAGGAGGAGGGCGCCCACGACGGAGCACCCACCGACGAGCAGGTCGGAGACCGTCGCGGTGCCCGACTGCGCGGTGCGCAGCGCCGGTGCCGCCAGGGCGAGGAGCCCGGCGCCGGCCAGAGCGGGCACGGCGGCCAGCCCGGCGCCGACGGTGAACGTCAGCAGGTGCCGAAGTCTGTGCACGGTAACCACCCTCGTGATCGCACGGCCCCAGTTGGACCAGTTGAGTCCTTCTGGGTGTCGTTTGGTGTCGTTTGCTGCGCCATGTCTAGCGACCACCTGTGCGCGGGGCCAGGAACTCCCGTGACATGCGCCCGATCGGAGGGCAGCGCCTGACGGTGGGTGAAGACGGGTGACGGGCGACCCGACGGGTGGTCACCGCGACGTAGCGTTGTGTCGTGCGCTGGGACGACCTCTTCGACGACCTCGCCGCCCGCGCGGAGCACGCCCACCGGCTCGAGCGGGACGAGGAGGTCGCCGACCGGATCCGCCGGGACGAGGCGACCGTCACGCTCGCCTCCCGCGTGCGCGCGGCGACCGGGGCCGTCACCTTCGTGCTGCGCGACGGCACCACGCTGAACGGGCGGGTCGAGGGGGTCGGACCGGACTGGTTCCTGGTCCGGGAGGCCGCGGCGTCGCGGCAGGTCCTGCTGCCGGCCGCGGCCGTGCTCGCACTGCGGGGGGTCCCCGGGCGCAGTGCGGCGCCCTGGGGCGCGGTCGCAGCGCGGCGGACCCTGCTCCTGGCGGTCCGCGCACTGGCCGGAGCCGGTGTGCACGTCGTCGTGCGCACGGGTGGTGTCGACGTCCGGGGCACGGTGGGTCGGGTGGGCGCCGACCACGTCGACGTCGTCGACCTCGACGACGTCGTCGAGGGTCAGCGTGCGGACAGCGGTGCGCGCACCACGACGGTCCCGTTCGCGGCGTTGCTCAGCATCACCGAGGTGGTCTGACCGGGAGGTCGGCCGGTGAGGTCGGTGAGCGGGTCAGTCGGTGTGGTCCTCGCCCGCGAGGACGCTCTCGCGGGTCTGGGTGTACATCCGCTGGATGTAGTCCTCGAGCTCGGAGTCCTCGACGCGCCACTGCCCCCGCCCGCCGACCTTGATGGCCCGCAGTTCTCCCGTGCGGACCAGGGCGTAGGCCTGGGCCGAGCTGATCGCGAGCGTCTCGGCGACATCCGCGAGCGGGACGAAACGGGCGGGCACGGGGTCTCCTGGAGGGCGTCGTCGGAGCTGTTCCTGGCGGGTGTCCGCATCCTCGCACGACGTCACCCTGGCGCATCGGCCGTTCGGGTGGCCTGTGGACAACCGCGGACCCCCGCCGCTCGGGAGCCTCACCATGGTCCTCGACCACAGCGCCTGGAGCCCGGGAAGTGCCCGGACCTCCACGTGTCGGACGACGGAGGGCCCACCAGTGCGGACAGCGGTACGAGCGGTACGCGGACGTGACGTGCCGCCGGTGTCGGTCGCCCGGCGGGTGAGTGCCCCTTCGTGGCGCGATCCGCGGTTGCTGATCGGCCTGGCCCTCGTCCTGGCCAGTGTCGTGCTGGGCGCGCGGGTGGTCGGTGCCGCCCAGGCGACGGTGGGCGTGTGGGCGCTGGCCCGTGACGTCGGCGCGGGGCAGCCGCTGACCGCCGCCGACCTGCGGGTGGTCGAGGTGCACCTCGACGAGGGGACGGGGACGGCCTACCTCGAGTCCTCCACCGGCGCGCTCGACGCCGACCTGGTCGCTCTGCGGGGCCTGCGCGCCGGCGAACTCCTCCCGCTGTCCGCCCTGGGACGGAGCGGTGACCTCACGTCGCGACCCGTGACGGTGCCCGTCGCGGGGAACGTCCCGCAGGGTGTCCAGGTCGGTGCCCTCGTCGACCTGTGGGTCGTCCGGGCGGCCGGGGCCGGCGCTGTCGAGGACGCGGTCGAGCCGGAACGCCTCGTCGAGACCGCCGAGGTGTCGGCGGTCGTCACCGGCGGGGGTGCGCTCGGTGCCCGGTCGGGGGCCGACGTTCAGGTGGTCGTCCCGGAGTCCGCCATGCCCGCTGTCCTGCAGGCGGTCTCGAACGACGACGACCTGGTCCTGGTGCCGGTCCCCGGTGCCGGAGGTGCTCGCCCGTGACGCTGCCGGTGGTCGTCTCGGTGCCTGGGCCGGCCGAGGCGAGGCTCCTCGCGGGCTGGGAACCGTTGCGACGCGAGCTCGTCGTCGTGCGCCGTTGCCCGGACGTGGCCGACCTGCTGGCGGCCGCCGGGGCCGGTCTCGCCCGCGCCGTGGTGGTCGGGGCGGACCTCCCGGGGTGTGACAGCGAGACCGTCGAGGCGTTGCGGCGGTGGGGGGTCGCACTCCTCGTCCTGGTGCCGGAAGGACCCGAAGGGGAGGCGGCTGAACGACGCTGGCGCGCGGTGGGGGCGACGAGGTTCGCCCTCGAGGGGCGGTCTCCCGGCGACCTCGCGCGGGACGTGGCGATGGCCGTCGAGTCGCTCGGCCGGGTGGACGAACCGGGCCCGGTGCCTGCGCTCGAACCGGTCGCCCAGGCCGTCCCGGGGCGCACCGTCGCGGTCTGGGGACCGCACGGTTCCACGGGACGCACCACGGTCGCCGTGAACGTCGCGTTCGAGCTCGCGCTGGCCGGGCAGGAGGTGCTCCTGGTCGACGCGGACACCCGGGGAGCAGCGGTGGGCCAGACCCTCGGTCTCCTCGACGAAGCGCCCGGTCTGCTCGCGGCCGTGCGCTCCGCGGCGGACGGCCGGTTGGACGTCGCCGCGTTGCAGCGGCACACCGCCGCCGTCGCCACCGGGCTGGGGGTCCTGACCGGTGCGACCGACCCGTTGCGTTGGAGCGAGGTACGTCCGGCGGCGTTCCGCCGGGTGCTCGAGGTCGGTGCCACCGCGCACGACTGGAGCGTGCTGGACCTCCCCGGCGGTCTGGAGGACCCCGTGCAGGGGGCGGGAGAGGGGCGCAGCCGGGACGCGATCACGACCACGGCGCTCGAGGCCGCCGACGTGGTCCTGGTCGTGGGTGCCGCGGACCCCGTGGGGTTGCAGCGCTTCGTCCGCGCCTGGGACCGCCTGCGGGAGGTGGCGCCGGACGCGCTCGTGGTGCCCGTCCTCAACCGGGTACGGGCCTCGGCCGTGGGGACCCCCGCTGCCCGACGGACGAGGTCGACGCTCCGTCGCTTCGGTGGGGTGGAGAACCCGGTGCTGCTGGACGAGGACGCCACGGCGGACGCTGCGTCGCTGGCCGGCCGCGCCCTGGCGGAGGTGGCACCGCGCAGTGGCCTGCGCCGCTCGCTCAGCGAACTGGCGATGCAGGTGGAGGCGGTGGCCGACCTGCCGCCGGACCCGGTGGAGGCGCTCGTGGGGGCAGGATTTGACCCGCTGCTGGCCCGCAGTTAACGTAGTTGTCACACCGCAGGACGGGGAGGAACGGACGGGAAACCGGCCGGTCTCCGGAGGCGGGGGACAGTTCCGAAGAGCTTCACCAGTTGCAGGCGCTCAACTGCGCCCGTCGACTGCCGATGAAGCTGGAGCGTCCCGACCGGGCCTGAAGGTCCGGTAAGCTGGACGAACTACCGCAGACGAGAAGCCGCCAAAAAGCGGTCGACAGTCGTGCGTCCGGTTCTTGAGAACTCAACAGTGTGCCAAAAATGTTGATGCCATATATGTATCAACCC
>NZ_JBHTFM010000009.1:0-131716 GCF_042674865.1 Kineococcus sp. GCM10028916
GCTGGGGAACCATGCGTCGTACTCGCGTTTGAGGTCGTACCCATGGGCCGGCCGCAAGGACAGCAGCGCGAGGTGAAGCTCAGCTAACGACATGAGAGCACTATGCACGCATAGTACAAACCAAGTGTCTAGCCATGGAGCTTGGGGGCTCTTCTGCACATCCCAACCCCGAGGGCAGCTTGACTGATGTAGTTGAGCATAACAAGAACCATTGAGGTCATTGACACGACCGCCTCTCGGGGCCAAGATCACAAGTGCGCTCTTCCGGTAAGGAAGGGTTTCATAAGTGTGCCGCAAACTACGAAACATCCCGAGTCGCGTCAGGGCCGGATCCCGCGAGGTTCGATCACGTATGCAACTAAACCTTGACTGCTTTGAGCTTCCCCTTGACACACCCTAAAGGTTTCTCCTAACTTCTCAAGAGCAAGATCGTCCAGATTGTTCTGACTCGGAGGTTCAGCTGTGAACGCACAAAAGAGGTTGGCACTGATTACGGCTGGACTGACGGCACTTGGCGGGTTTGCGGTGGCAGGTGCTGCTTCAGCAAGTGCGGCAGTTCCTTCCTGCGTGAGTAGCACTTACAGTGCAGGGCAGACCCTTCCGACACAGAAGGCCCCCAAGGTCACACTGAAGAACAACTGCTCGTCTACGCAGCGCGTGCAGGTCGCGTGGAGCATCTCTTCCGACTCGAAGTGCTTTGTTCTTGCGCCGGGTGGATCCGCTTTTTCGTCCGCCTCGAACACGCTTGCGAAGTTCCAGGGACTGAAGAGCTGCTAATCCAGTTCTTGCGTGGATCTTAAGGTTTGGCAAATGGGGTTGTATGGCTGATTCGTGCCATACAACCCCATTTTGTCTACTTAAGTAAAAATTACTAAGATGCAATTTCTAGCGGTATTTTGGAAATTATCACGTTTAGGGCGTATTGCGGCGTTCTCATCGGCTGACAGCTGAGTACCCCGTGACCCCACCGAAGCGACGGGCGGCCTGCGCCGCTGAGATAGAAACTGGGTCGCACCGATCACCGGCCCTCCGTCACGCCGTCACCGTCGCTGCCGGACCTGGCGCACCGCTGCATGAACAGCGATGGAAGACGAGGAGCCCGCCGAGTACAGCAGCGTTGACGACCTTGAAGCGTTCGCGCTGCGGTGGTCACGAACCTTCCGCGCGGTAGAGCAACGTCGGCGAAGGCCCAGCCGGCCCGCAGCGCCGAGGTCCAAACCGGCACCGGCCGGATCTAGTCAAGAGCGCATCACTTCACTCCCCCCAGCCGAAGCACCGGCTTGCCACCGTCAGCGACGTTGTGGGCCTGGCGCGCTGTGGTGAGCGACTGGCGATGTTGCCCCAAGGAAAAGAGGGCTGTGAGCGGGTCTCAGCCGTTGGCCTCCTGGAAGCGCACGATGAGGTCGTTGCTCAGCCGGCCCCGCTCAGAGACCTCGATGCCGTGCTCCTTGGCCCACTCCCGCACCTGCTGGGTGTTGGGCCTGTCGCCGCTGAACTGCGCGTCGGTCGGCTTGGACGCTGCCCGCTTCGTCACCGGGGTGCGGCGGCCGCTCAGCTTGCGGGCGTTGTCGACGTAGTCGGCGACGGACTCGCGTAACTGCCGGGCGTGCTCGTCGCTGAGGTCGATCTCGTAGGTGACGCCGTCGACGGTGAAGGTGACTGTCTCGTTCGCCTCCGAGCCGTCGAGGTCGTCGGTCAGCAGGATGCGCGTCGTCTGGGCCACAACGTCCATGATGCCGTCGGAGCTGCCCTCCTCCAGAAACACCACGACCCTCAGCTTGGTCATCCCGCGGTACGCGGACGCACCCTGCATGCGGCGAGGCTTGTCGGGCCCAGGTGTCCCAGCAACCAGTGTTTTCGGGACAGGACTGATGCGCGGGACAGGACTGATGCGCCTGACGAGATGATCATGGGTACCCAGAGAGCCGCCGACAGTGCGGCGCACTAGAGCCGTACGCACGCCAACCCGGCTTGGTGTCCCCAGCACGGCAAATCGATGTACGCCGCGGGCCCTGAGAGTCCTTATAGAGGATCCGAAAACTGACTCAAGGGATGAAGACGACAGCCGAACTACACTCATGGCATGATGTAGAGAAGCAGTCCGATGAGTGATCACGCAGGAGGAAGCATGGGCTTCGAGGTTTTCGAGAAGAAGAGCGCACCTCTTGCCAAGGTGCCCAACGTGACGATCCAGCGGCGAGGCCTCTTGTCACTGAACCGCGCCGCGTATGCACTCCTCAAAGACCCCGAAGCAGTTCTGCTGATGTGGGACGCCGATCGCAAGATCATCGGTTTGAAGGCTGCGAGCATTGAAGAGCCGAACGCCTACCCTGCACGTCCGCAGTCCACGAAGACGGGCAAGGGTCCGATCATGGTGGCCGGGACGTTGTTCACGCAGTACTACAAGATCGACACCACTGAGTCGCGCCGGTGGATCCCCTTCCTTGAAGACGACGTGTTGTGCATCGACTTGTCCAAGGACGGCCAGAAGGTTGTCAGCAACCGCAACGCAGCGTCCAACGACTGATCAAGCGCGAGGGAGGAGCAAGATGAGCGTCAACTCAAACGCGCTGCACTCCTTCGTCGACGAGTCGATGCGCCAGGACAAGGGGCTCTACCTGATGGCCGCCGTGGTCGCGGACCCCGACGAGTGCGACTCGGTCCGCGATGACCTGCGCAAGCTGCTCAAGGGCCGGCAGAAGCGGTTGCACTGGCGCGACGAGGACGCACCGCGGCAGCGCAAAATCGCTACCGCGGTCGGCAAGATCACGTTGTCGTCCGTCGTCGTGATTGGGGCACCGATGGACCCCAAACGACAGGAGCGCGCACGCCGGGTCTGCATGGAGAGGCTCTACATGGAGCTGTGGGAGCTCGGCGTGGGCAGCATCTTCCAGGAGCAGCGGACCCCGAGCCTCAACAAGCACGACCACAAGATGCGTGACGCACTGCGCAGCCAGAAGGCGATTCCGGACGAGCTGCGGGTGGAGTTCGCCCAGCCGAACGAGGAGCCGATGCTCTGGATCCCCGATGCCGTAGCGGGCGCCGTCGGGCAGTCGCGAGCAGGAGTCAACGACTACCTGGAGCTGATGGTGCACACCGTGCGAGAGATCGACATCACCTTGCGCTGAGGCGCGAGTGCCCCAAACAGCGCGAAGGCCAGGTCCCGTCGTCCGGCGGGGGTCCTGGCCTCACTTCCCGATCCTCCAGCGGAGGTGGGCAGGTACTAAGAGTGTCTCAAATTGGCCGTACGGTCAATCCGAGGCATAAATTGCATCGGCAGGATCGGACTGCACCTGAGCATGACCCGGTCTACTGGGGACGTCCGATCACTGCCCAGCGCTACCTCATCGTCAGTTCGAGCTGATCGACAGACCGCCGCATCCTCTGGCACAACTCGCTCAGTGCGTCCTTGAACGCATGAACGCCCGTGCCAATCGACACGGGCGTGATGCAACTTGAGCAGACTGCGAAGCGACATCACCGTAGTTCCATGATCATGAGAGTCGACCGTGGCCCTGTGTGATATGCTCCACAGTGGGAGCTACGAGTAGCACCCACGCGCAGTCTCTACAAGGAGACGAGGCCTCGAGAGAGGCTTCTGGGTTGCGCCTTCAGGCTAGCTGGTGCTGACACACCAGGGACGCCATTGAGGCACTTCTCACACGTTCGGACCAACTTTGCCGAACGTCGGACTGGAGCCATCGAGAGGCTCCCGCTTGGTGAAAGACAACGTCAATGTACAACATCGACGCACAACAGCGCAAAATGAAGTCTTCGGACGCATCTTGTCGCGGCAAGCGCATCGAGAGCACGCGAGCGACAAGTCGCTCTCGTGACTCCCCTGCACGCCTCTCCTTGGTCTCCCTGGACCAAGGAGGCGCATCGTGGACGAAGACTTCGACGATGTCGTTCGCACGGTCACAGGCGTCATCAACGCAGGAGCGAACATCGTTCGCGCCCTGACGTGGTGGCTCCGCCGTCGCAAGAGCGACAAGAAGTAGTCGCCGAGCTGGCGGCAGCCAGCCGTGACTGACCGGTCGCACCCCTTGGGGTGCTGACCGCGCCGGGCAAGGTAAGCCAACGCCCGATGCCCACGTCGTAGACGTGGGCCCGTACGCCAGTCGTAGTCGTCAGCCCCGACGGTCAGTCAGGGCTGGCGGCTACCTGGCGAGTGTTTCTGACCTCCTAGTGGCCCGGGCGGTCGCCGTCCGGCTCTGCTTACTCCTCGGGTTCGCCAGAGGTATGGGGTCGATGCCGGCACGGCGTAGGACAGAATTCGCCCGTGCGGCGGCCTGGCGCGAGGACGGGGTGTGCGGCAACGCGCACAGGAAGGCCCCGGTGTCGGGGTCGCTGACCTTCCAGTGCCCTGACCCGGCGGCGTGCTCGACGGTGAAGCCCTGGGCCGCGACGTGCTGCAGGACAGGCCGGATGGTGGCGCTGGCGCCTCGGAAGTTCATGGCTCTGCTCCAGTCCTTATGCGGCTCAGGTGATGCGAGGCCCGCGGCGCAACCCTTGGCCGGCGGGGCGCTTAGCGAACGGCTTGCCGCCGTTGTAGGTCTCCGCGAGGTCGGCCAGGGCCAGGTCGATGGCGTGCTCGAGGAAGCGGCCGGTGGTCCACTCCCCCGGCAGCACGTACAGCGCGTCCCGGGCGCGGTCGGCGTGCTCGGGGCTGACGTATCCGTTGAACTTCACTTTCTTGTCCGGGTCGACGACGGTCTTGGTCGGCGCTTCCTCCGGCGTGCTGGCTCGACCCGCGCGGATCGCCGTCTCGACGTGCTGGATGGCCTCGGGGGTGGGCCGGAGGTCGTGGCTCTCGTCCATCACGATCTGACCCGGTGCGGGGTCAGCCGTCGTCGGCGCCTCGGCCTCGACGGGCTCGGGGGCCGCCTGGGCTGTGCTGGGGACTGCGGCGGGGTCGGGGATGACCGCGTCGAGGGGGTTGCTGCGCAGGCCGCCGCGGCGGTTCTTGGGAGGCATCAGGGGGTCGCTCCTCGCTGGAGTATGGCGGTGGTGACCGCGCGGTAGTCCTCGGTGACGGGCTCGGTGGGGCGTAGGTGATCAGCGGTTCCTGCGCGGAGGGGGCCTCGCGCACGCGCACCGACTGGCGCACCGGGGTCAGGACGGCCTCGCCGAAGCGGGCGGCGCGCTCCGGGGGCCAGGATCGCCGCGAGTCCGGGGTGGTCGCGCGCCTGGACCTGCGGCACGCCTCGGCACTGGTCCGCGAGCTCCGTCTCGCGCCACGGGCCGGGCAGGCCCGCGCGGTGCCGCACGACCTGCGCGACCCGGTTCTCCTGTCCGCTCTCGAGTCGCAGGTGCAGCGCGCTCCCGTCGGCGAAGGTCAGCGCGAGGACGACCCGCCGGCTCTCCGAACCGTCCTGCCCCTTCGACGTGTCCAGCAACTCCGCCCCGGCGATCTCGCCGTAGGCCACCCGCCAGTCGGGTTCGCAGCGCGTCGGGACGGGCCGGGACGCGAGGACGTCGGTGGAGCGCCACCGGTAGCGACCCCGGGAACGGCGCTGGACGAAGAGTTCGACGTGCTCCTCCCCGGCCCTGAGCACGAGGCGCTCGCGCGGGAGGATCCCGCTCTTGTCGCTGCGCTTCACGTCGATGGCCTGCGGGAGCCCCGTCAGCACCCCGCCCTCGACGAACCGCAGCGCCGGAGCGTGCACCCACTCCACCTCACGACGTTCGGTCCACCGCCCCCACGACTCCGGCTGGACGAACTCGTCCTTGCCGGAGCCCCCCGAGGACCACCCGGTGGCCGCCCCGGCGGCGTCGCCGACCACCATCAACGCCACCAGCCCGAGGACTCCGACCCCGGCGACGACCACGCCACCGATCTCGAGCGCGGTGGTCAGGGCACCCGACCGGTCCTGCTCGGGAGGATCCAGCGGTGCGTCGTCCGCGGGGATGCGGGCCCAGCCCAGCACCCGGGGGTCGAGCCGGTCACCGGCGGCGTCGACGAGCCACGCGGGACGGAGCGAGGCGTCGAGGGTGACGCTCGCCACCGGCCGAGCGGTCGGCAGCCACTGCTCGAACGAGGGGAGTTCACGGGCCATGGCTCCAGGATGGAACAGCTCACCGCCGTCCCAGGGCCGAACGGGCGAGCGGCACCCGAGCGGGCGAAGACCCTGGCGTCACGAGGCGGGTACGAAACGTGATCGGTTCCCGACGGGTGGGTGAGGTCCGTTGCGCCATCGGGCGGACCGCGGGGGGATCGAGCCCCGCGAGACCGGCCCGCGGGTGACCGTGGTGGCCCAGCCACCCGTCCCGAGAGGTTCCCGTGTCCGACCTGCGCCTGACCGACGCCGCCGTGACCTCCCTGCGAGGTGACCTGCGTTGCGTCGCCGACGACCTCAGCACCGCCCGCCGCCGCCTCGGCGGCCACGACACCGCTGCGCTCGGAGCCCCGAAGCTGATCCGGCGCCTGGAGGACTTCTCCGACGACTGGAACCACGGCCTCGGCAGGCTCGCCGACCAGGTCGGGACGGCGACCGCCGACCTCGACGTCATCGAGAAGACGTTCGCCGACGTCGACACCAGGCTCTCGGAGTCGTGCCGGTGACCGTGCGCAGCTTCCCCCACCTCGGCGCCGACCCCACCCCGGGCGACGTCCACGGCACCGGCTCCCTCGCCGGCTCCCTGCGCGACCTGGCGGGCGGCCTCGGCGACACCGCCGGCCGGTTGCGCCGCATCGAGGCCGGCGAGTGGCGCGGCCAGGCGGCCCAGGCCTTCGTCGACCAGACCCACCAGGACCTCCTGCCGCTGGTCGAGCGGGCCCGCGACGCCTTCGACACCGGGCGTGACGCGCTGCTGCGCTGGCAGACCCAGCTCGCCGCGTTCCAGGCCGAGGCCGACCACCTCGAACGTGAGGCGGCCACCGCGGCGGCCGGGGTCAGCGCCGCGCAGGCCGCCCGGAACCAGCCCCGCGTCACGGCTCCCGAGGACACCGCGCGGGTCGTCGGGGAGCTCGCCGACGCCGTCGACTCCGCCCAGGCGGGACTCACGGCCGTCCGCAAGCGCTCGCTGGACCTGCACCAGCGCTACCTCGACGCCGCCGACGAGGTCGGCGTCGCGCTCGAGAAGGCCGCCGACCAGGCGCTGCAGCACCACCTCTGGCAGCAGATCGCCGACACCGTCACCGACGGCTGGGAGAAGACCTGGGACTGGGTGAAGGACCACGCCGACGACTTCGCCGCCGTCGGAGACGCGCTCTCGACGCTGTCGTCGGTGTTCGCGACCCTCGCGATCCTGACCGCGGCCATCGAACCCGTCGGCGCGGTCTTCGCGGCCGGAGCCCTGCTCACGAGCGCGGGGGCACTCGCCGCTCACGGCATCGCCGAGCTCGCGGGCGCCGACGTGAGCCTCACGACCATCGGGTTGGACGCTCTCGGTCTCCTTCCCGGGATCAAGGGTGTCGTGGGTGGGGTGAAGGCCGTCGGCGCCGGTACGGAGGGACTGGTGAAGGCCGCCGCCGCGTCGACCCGGCTCAGCGGAGCCGTCACGGTGGACAAGGCTGCGGCGAAGGTCCCGTGGGCGGCCAAGGTGTTCACCACCGAGCTCGCCGAGAAGGCTCCCGGTGTGCTGCAGAAGCCCCTCGGCACGATCCAGGAGGTGGTCGGTGGAAAGGTCGCGGCGGTGACGGTGAGACCCGGAGGGCTGGCCGACCGGGCCAAGTCCGTCGTCGCGAACACGCAGGTCGGTTTCGGCTCCGGTCAGATCGTCGGCACGAAGGGGATCAACGTCGTCGCGGGCCTGATCGGCAAGAAGGTCCCGGCCGTGGCGGGACTGGTGATCGAGGACACCGCGAGCGCCACCGCGAACCTCGTCGACGCCCACGTCAAGATGGCGACCACGGTCGCCGGAAAGGCCTGGGCCGCAGCGAACCCGCGCGAGCCCCACCCCAGCGACCCGTTCGTCGCCGCCGTCCAGGGAGCCTCCCGGTGAACCCCGTCGACGACCTCGGCCTGGAACTGGTCGTCCCGGCGGGTTTCCACGCCCTCCCCCTCGACCTCGACGCCGAGGGGATGCCCGACCCCGACGCGTTCGAGGACCTCGTGACCGGGCTGCTGCCGCACGGCGGCGACGAGCACCGCCTCGTCGTCGCGACCCGGATCCTGGTGCTGCTGCGCGCCCAGGCCGCGGCCCCGATCGAGGTCGGGTTCGCCGCCCTGGGGCTGCTCGGCGACGAGCAGGGCGGGATCGCCCCGGTGACGTTGTCGGTGTCGCGCTCGCCGTCGGCGCACGACGACCCCGAGGTCGCCGCCCGCGGCATCCTGGAACTGCTGCAGCGCAGGCACTCTCCGGCGGACGGCCCCGCGGACGTCCGCTGGCTGGACCTGCCCTGCGGGCCGGCCGTCGTCGACACCCGGTTCGAGCGGCGCAGTTTCGCGCCGGACCCCGCGCCCGCCGAGGACGGACCGTTCCTCGACCACGGGTGCTTCGACGTCCACATCCCGCACCCCGCAGGGGGCTCCGTCGTCGTCGTGACGATCGACTCCCCCGCCCTGCACGTCTGGGGCTCGGTGAGCAACCTCGCGGCTGCCGTCGTCAGCTCCGTCCGCTTCCTCGTCGCCGAGGTCGCGGCGGCCTGAGCTCTCAGCCGGCGGTCTCGGCGGGTCGCGGCTCGCTCCAGGACCCCGGCAGACCCGCCCGCCGGCGGACGAGCTGCCCCGCGGAGTCTCCGCGTCCGGTTTCGAGGTCCAGGTGCAGCGAACTCCCGTCGGCGAAGGTCAGCGCGAAGACGTAGCGCTCGACCTCGCTCCAGTGCTCACCCTTCGCCGACCGGAGGAGTTCCGCTCCGACGGTCTCCGTGTGCGGCACGCGCCAGCTCGGTGCACAGCCGTCGGGGACGGGCCGGGAGACGGGGACGTCGGTGGACTCCCAGCGGAAGCGGCCCCGCGAGCGCCGCACCGTGAACGGCTCCAGGTGGTCACGCCCGACCCGGAGCTCCAGCTCACGACCTCGACGGGACCGGGCTCCGTCGCTCACCACCGGGAACGCGGCCATCCCGAGGAACCCGATCCCGAGCACCACCCCGACACCGATCGTCGCCGCGGTCTCCAGCACGCCGGACGCCGGGCGTGGTCCAGGCCGACGGACAGCACGGGCTGGGCCGTCGCCGACCACTCCTCGAACGTGGGAATCCTCCGGGCCACCTCTCCAGGACGGATCAGGGCCCGACCGCTCCGGACGAGAACGGGAGGTCGCCACCCGGCCGACTCACGCCGCGAGCAGCGCCCCGGCGAGCGCCCGCAGTTCCCGTCCCCGCGAGGTCCAGTCCTGTCCCTGCGCCACCGCGGCGACGCGTTCGGGTCGCGACGGGTCGTCGACGGCGAGCACGTGCAGGACCTGGCGCACGAACGCCTCGCGGTCGGCGACGAACACCGCGCCCGGAACCGCGGTGACAGCCGGCAACGGTGTGCTCACGACGGGCAGTCCTGCGGCGAGGTACTCGAAGGTCTTCAGCGGACTGATGCCCACCGTGAGGGGCGAGACGAGGTAGGGCACGATCCCGACCGTGGCGGCGGCGAGTTCGTCGGCGAGCGCTACCGCGGGGAGGGCGCCGACGATCTCGGCGCCGGCGGCGATCAGCCGTGACCACGCGGGATCCGTTGCAGCGGAGTCGGTCACGGGTCCGATCAACCGCAGTCGCGCGGTCCCGAGGGAGGCGGCGAGGTCGGCCAGCAGGGCCAGGTCGACCTTGTGCGGGGCCAGCGTCCCGGCGAAGACGACCGTGGTTCCACGTGGAACACCGCGTCCGCGGGCCGCGGCGAAGAGGTCGACGTCGCACACGTTGGGGAGGCACGTCGTCCGGGCGAACCCCTGCGCGTCGAGGTGGGCCTGGACGAGGGGACTCGTCGCGACGGCCAGGTCGCTCCCGCGGGCGAGGACGCGTTCGGCCGCCAGCAGCCGTCCCCGGTGCACGCCGGGGTTCTCGTGCAGCAGGTCGACGAGGTGGTAGACGGCGGCGTCGGCGTGACGTTCCAGGCCGTAGGTGAACGGGGTGTAGCTCCAGAGCAGCCGCGGCCCGTCGTGCTCGATCCAGCGCCGGACCTGGCGGCGCAGCAGCCGGGCGTTGACCGGGCGGGTCGAGGGGGCGTGGTGCGGGACGAGCCGCGTGCTCACGACCTCGAGCCCGGCCGGGAGCGCACGTCCGGCGACGGGGACGGACGGACGCAGCCGGTGCAGGACGCGACGGGCGTCGGAGAGCCGCAGTCGCCGGGTGCCGGCTCCCTCGGTGAACACGACCGGCCAGCGCTGCGCGAGGGCCGCGCTGACGTGGTGCTGGTTCGTCGCGATGACGGCGTCCCAGTCGGCGGTGCCCAGCACCAGGACGAGGGGCTTCACCGGCCGGCTGCCGTGACGACCTGGACGACGGTGCGCAGCAGGATCTTGACGTCGAGCCACAGTGACCAGTTCTCGACGTAGTGGTTGTCGAAGCGGGCGCGCTCGGAGATCGAGGTGTCGCCGCGCAGGCCGTGGACCTGGGCCCATCCGGTGACGCCCACGGGCACGCGGTGGCGCCAGAGGTAGTCGTCGTAGTCGACGGTGAACTTCTCGACGAAGTGCGGACGTTCCGGACGCGGTCCGACGAGCGACATGTCGCCGCGCAGGACGTTCCACAGCTGGGGCAGTTCGTCGAGGGAGAGGCGGCGCAGCCACCGGCCGACGGGACCCACCCGACTGTCCTCGCCGACGCTCCAGCGGGTGTCGGACTCGGCGTCGTCCACCCGCAGGGTGCGCAGCTTCAGCAGCGGGAAGTGCCGGCCGTCCATGCCGACGCGCTCCTGGCGGAACAGGACACCGGGGCCGACCTCGAGGCGCACGGCGAGCGCGCACGCGGCGATGAGCGGACTGAGGACGAGCAGCCCGATCGCGGAGGCGGTCACGTCCATGACCCGCTTCAGCCGCCAGCTCTGGGCGCGGAACGCGGGGCGGCGCAGCCGGACGAGCGGGACGCCGCGCACGGACTGCACGAAGCGGTGGGTGTTGGTGACCTGCCAGAACCGGGGGACGGTGAAGATCTCGACGTCGAGGCCCTGGCACCCGCGGAGCACGTCGACGACGACCATCTCGGGGGCGTTGGAGTAGGCGATGACGACGATCTGGACCTCGTGCTCCGCGACGAGCCGTTCGAGGTCGGCGATGCCGCCCAGGACGGGCAGCGGTCGCACCGCGGCGGGCAGGCGGGGGTCGTCGTCGATGAAGCCGATGGGCAGCAGTCCGTGCTCGCCGGAGCCGAGGATCTCGACGAGCTGGGCGCCGAGGCCGCCGCAGCCGACGACGAGGGTGCGCAACGCGACGCGGCGGGACAGGCGGTGGCGGAGGCGGACGGAGTACACGACGGTGCGGGCGACGGTGAACAGCGCGGTCTGGACGAGGACGGCCCGCAGCGCGGTCCCGTCGACCTGCCCGATCCCCAGCGCCCCCTGGGCGATGGAGGCGAGACCGACCGCGGCGATGGCCGCGCCGAGCAGGAGGGGCAGGTCGTCGAGGATGCTGAGGTCGAGGCGGGGCTGGTGGAGACCCGCGAAGGCGTGGACGACCAGCACGGCGGGGGAGAAGACCAGGACGGCGGGCTCGTCGTGGCCGAGCAGCAGGACGACGGCCAGGACGCAGACGGCGTCGGTGGCCAGCAGCAGCAACCCCAGCTGGGACCTGGGTCCGTGGGTGCGACCGATCCCGGACGCGACCCAGCGATCGGCCGGGCGCACACCCGTGCTCGGTTCACTGGCCATGGTCACGCGGTCCTCCAGATCGGACGCCCGGTAGCACGAAGCCCGGGCCTGACCCCGTGATCGTCGTCCCCCCGGCGTGTCGACTTGAGGCCCGAAGCCTCCTCCGTCGCGCCCGGGGCTCCGGGTCCCGGCCCCGGAGCCCGGGGTCAGGTGCGGACGGGGACGGCCGATGGACGTCCGTGGAACTCGTCGACTACCTGCGCGCGCTGCGCAAGCACTGGATCCTGGTGATCCTCTCGGTGCTGCTCGGCGCCGGGGCGGGCGTCGGGGCCTTCAGCGCGAGCGCACCCGTCTACCGCGCGGACAGCCTGCTGTTCGTGTCGATGTACGACACCGGGAACGCGACGGCGCTCATGCAGGGCAGCATGTTCACCCAGCAGCGGGTGCAGTCCTACACGGGCGTGCTGACCAGCCCGAAGGTGCTGCAGCCCGTCATCGACGAGCTCGGACTGAAGACGACGGCCCGTGCGCTGGCGAGCCACGTGAACTCCAGCGCGCCGCTGGGGACGGTCCTCATCGAGGTCACCGTCGACGAGTCCTCGCCGAGGCTGGCGGTGGACGTGGCGAACGCGATCTCCAAGCACTTCGGGACCGCCGTCAGCGAACTCGAGCAGGCCACCCCCGACACGATGAGCCCGGTCCGGGTCAGCGTGCTGCGGCCCGCGGTCGTCCGCGAGGACCCGATCGCGCCGAACCTGCCCCGGACGCTGGCCCTCGGGCTGCTCGCCGGTGTCGTCCTCGGGACCGGTCTCGCCGTGCTGCGCGAGGTGCTCGACACGACCGTGAAGTCGCTGACGACGATCACCGACCACGGCGCTCCCGCCCTCGGGTCCGTCCCCGACGGCCCGGGCGGTCCGCGCCCCGAACTCGTGCTGGAGGGGTCGCGGTCCCCGCAGTCGGAGGCGCTGCGCCAGATCCGGACGAACCTGCAGTTCGCCGACGTCGACCACCCGCCCCAGGTGCTCGTCGTGACCTCCGCGCTGCCCGGGGAGGGCAAGAGCACCACCGCGGTGAACCTCGCCCTGACGGCCGCGACGGCGGGGATGCGGGTCATCCTCGTCGAGGGCGACCTGCGGTTGCCGAAGGTCGCCGACTACCTCGGGGTCGAGGACAGCGCCGGCCTCACGACGGTGCTGGCCGGCCGCGCGGACCTCGACGACGTGCTGCAGCCCTACGGCGACACCGGGTTGTCCGTTCTGGCCAGCGGTCCCATCCCGCTGAACCCCGCGGCCCTGCTGGGGTCGCGGCACATGGCGGACCTGCTGACGCGGCTGCGCGAGCGCGCGGACCTCGTCATCATCGACTCCCCGCCGCTGCTGCCCGTCGCGGACGCCGCCGTGCTGGCCCGTCAGACCGACGGGGCGATCATGGTCGTCAAGCACGGCAAGACGACCCGCGACCACCTGACCCGCGGCCTGGAACGGTTGCGCGCCGTCGACGCGCGAGTGCTGGGCGGGGTGCTGACGATGGTCCCGGCGAAGGCGTCGGAGTTCTCCTACGCCTACGAGTACGGCTACGGGTACAAACCGACCGTCCCCGAGGACGCCGAGGCCGTCGTGCTGGAACGCTGAGACGCGGCTAGCGTCGCGGCTCGTGCACTCCTACCGACCCCGCGAAGGCCACCGCCTGGCCCACGACCCCCTGAACTCGATCGTGGCGCCGCGCCCCATCGGGTGGGTCTCGACGCAGGCGGGCGACGGGACGCTGAACCTCGCGCCCTACAGCTTCTTCAACCTCTTCGCCTACCGCCCGCCGATCGTCGGGTTCTCCAGCATCGGGCGCAAGGACAGCGTCGCCAACGCCGAGGCGAGCGGCGAGTTCGTCTGGAACCTGGCCTCGGCCCACCTGGCCGAGCGGATGAACGCCACCTCCGCCGCGGTCGGCCCCGAGGTCGACGAGTTCGCCCTCGCCGGGTTGACGCCGGAGGCGTCGCTCGAGGTGGGTCCGCCGCGGGTCGCGGAGAGCCTGGTGTCCTTCGAGTGCCGGGTCAGCGGGGTGCAGGAGCTGACCGACGCCACCGGGGCGGGGGTGGACGCGTGGCTGGTGCTCGGTGAGGTCGTCGTCGTGCACGTCGACGAGAGCGTGCTCGTCGACGGGGTCTTCGACACCCTCGCCGCGGATCCGCTGCTGCGCGGCGGCGGACCCAGCGACTACTTCACGATCAGCGCGGAACGGCGGCTGCGGATGGACCGGCCCGCCTGAGTCGTGACACCGTCACTGCCACTGCCCCCGCCCGGACCCGACTGCCGGCTCACCCCGCCGGCCCGGGTCGACCGCTCACCCATCGAGGGGGACGGCCTGTTCGCGACCGCCCCCCTCCCCGCCGGCACGGTCGTCAGCCGGTTCGGTGGGCGCCTCGTCTCCGACGCCGAGCAGCACCGGCTCTTCGCCGACGCGGCCAGGTCCGGGGCCTACGTGGACACGCTCTCCGTCGGGGCGGACCTCAACCTGGTCCTGCCCCCGGACGCACCCCAGCGCGCGGGCAACCACAGCTGCGACCCGAACACCTGGTGGGTCGACCCGTACACCGTCGTCGCGCGGCGGGACGTCGCCGCCGGCGAGGAACTGACCCTCGACTACGCGACGATCACGGACGACCCCGACTTCGTGATGCCGTGCTCGTGCCGGGCGCCGTCCTGCCGCGGTCGGGTCACCGGCCGGGACTGGCGCCTGCCCACGCTGCAGGTGGAGTACGGGCCGCACTGGGTGCCGGTCCTGCGCGAGCGCATCGCCGGTTCCTAGCGTCCGCGGCCGGACGGGGACGCGGGTCCGGGGTTGGTCCCCTCGAGGCCGGCGAACAGCCGGTGCAACCGCCCGCACGCCCGGTCGAACTCCGCCGCGGACCGGTGCTCGACCCACCAGGCGAGGTTGTCGTACGTGACCGCCACCACGCACCGGGCGAACACCGCCGGCCCCGCCACGCCGCACGCCGCCGCCCGCAGGAGGTCCCGGCCGTCGCCGTCCACCCCGGGGTGCAGGAAGGTCTGGCGGTAGAGGTCGGCCAGGTCACGCACCCGGCTGCCCCGCCCGACGGTCTGGCAGTCGACGAGGGTGGCCGTCAGCTCACCGCGGTCACGGTCCAGCAGGACGTTGGCACTGCTGTGGTCACCGTGCACCAGGTCGTCGCGGGGGATGCTCGCCCGGCCGACCCGGGCCACGACCTCGTCACCGTGGCGGACCAGCGCGGCGCCCGCCGGCGTGAACCCCGCCACGTCGGCCTTCCACGGGTGGTCACCCACCAGGACGGCGTCGAGGTGGTCGGAGTCGTCGCGGGCGTCGGGGAACGCCAGCCCGCTCTGCGTCTCGTTGGCCGCCAGGACGGCCCGGGCCGCGGCGAGGTCGAGGCGGGTCATCGGGGTACCGGGCACGTGCTCCTGGAGCAGGAACGTCCCGCCGCCGGCCAGTTCCCCCCAGGTCAGCCACCTCGCCGCGGCCCAACCGCCCGCGATCGCCCGGACCACCACCGGGAAGGCCCGGCGGAGCTGGTCGGACCTGCGACCCGGCGGCTCCCACGTGAGCACGACGGACCGGCCGCGGTCGACGACGACGTGCGCTCCGCCCTGCTCACCACCGTCCAGCCGCCGACACCACCGGTAGTGCGTCCCGATCCGGGCGTTCACCTCCGCCAGGACCGTCTGCTGATCGGCGGGCGACGTCGTTCCGCGGTGCTCGGGCACCCGGCCAGTGTCTCGAGCGGGCGGCTCGACCCGTCGGCGCACGTCGGGGTCAGTGCACGTCGAGGACGGCGCTGCCGGTGTCGGTGGTGGCCACGAGTCGGGGTGCGGAACCCGTTCCGCTCGACGCCGTCCTGGGCACACCGACGCGCGATGCGCCCGTGTCGCTCGTCGCGGTCGCGGCGTAGCGGGTGCCGTCGTCGGGGACCAGGACCCGCACGTCGCCGGTGTCGTTGGTGGCCGTGACCTCGGTGGGGGCCTCGTCGAGCGCGACCCGGACCGCGCCGGTCCGGCCGGCGAGCTGCACGGTGGGGACGACCCCCTGCACCTGCACGTCCCCGGTGTCGACGCGTCCGGTCAGCGACGTGCCGCGCGCCGCGGTCCAGGACACGTCGCCGGTCCCGGAGTCGAAGCGGACGGCGCCGAAGGTGCCCGTCAGGTCCTGGTCGCCGGTCCCCGTGCTGAGGTCCAGGTCCAGTCCTTCCGGCACGGTCACCTCGAAGGCCGCCGAGCACGGCCCCGGCCACACCCGGCCGCACGACGAGCGCAGCTGCAGCGCACCCCCTTCGGCGACCGCGGAGGCCTCCACCGGGGACCAGCCCCCGACGGTGGTGATCCGCACGGTGGCCCGCGTCGCGTCCGGGTCCGCGCGGACGGTCACGTCGCCGACCCCGCCCCGCACGACCACCGAGGTCAGGGCGTCGTCGACCACGACGTCGCGGGTCTCCCGCTCGGCCGTCATGGCGCCCAGGGCGCTCACGGCCACCCCGCCGGTCAGGACGAGGGCGACGGCGGCGGTGACGATGCGGCCGGTGCGCCGCGGACGACGCAGACCCGGGTCGAGGACCGCGCGGTGGTCGGTGGTGAGGAGTGCGGTGGGGCTGTTCACGGGGTGCTCCTGGGGTGGGCGGCGGACTCGAGGTGCCGCAGCACGGCGAGGACGCGACGGTGGTCTTCGGCGTCCGGCGCCAGGCCGAGCTTGGTGAAGATGTTGGACACGTGCTTCTCCACGGCCTTGTCGCTCACGACGAGGCGGGCCGCGACAGCGGCGTTGGTGCGGCCCTCGGCCATCAGGGCGAGGACTTCCAGCTCCCGCGGGGTGAGGCTGGCGAGGGGGTCGTCGCGACGGGCGCGCGAGAGCAGCTGCGCCACCACCTCGGGGTCGACGACCGTCCCGCCGGAGGCGACGCGCTGCAGCGTGGCGACGAACTCCTCCACGTCCGCGACGCGGTCCTTCAGCAGGTACCCGACCCCGCGCGCCCGACCGCCCAGCAGGTCGGCGGCGTAGCGCTCCTCCACGTACTGCGAGAGCACCACCACGGCGGTCTCCGGGTACTGGCGGCGCACGACGAGCGCCGCGCGCAGCCCCTCGTCGGTGAACGACGGCGGCATCCGCACGTCGGTCAGCAGCAGATCGGGACGGTGTTCCCCGACGGCCCGCAACGCCTGGTCCGCGTCGTCGACGGCCGCCAGCACCTCCACGCCCTCGGTGCGCAGCAGCTGGACGAGGCCTTCGCGCAGCAAGACGGAGTCCTCCGCCAGCACGAGGCGCAACGCGTTCACCGCGGGCCTCCGGCGGTCCAGGGGATGCGGACGTCGAGGCGGGTGGGTCCCCCCGGGGGTGAGTCGATGCGCAGCGATCCCTCGACCGCGGCGACCCGGTCGCTCATGCCCCGCAGTCCGCTGCGGCCCTCCGCGACGGTGCCGTTGCCGACGTGCGCGCCGCCGCGGCCGTCGTCGCTGACCTCGACGTGCAGGACGGGATCGCCGGCGGCGACGTCACGGCGGACCGTGACGGACACCCCCCGCGCGGCGGCGTGCTTGGCGACGTTGGTCAGCGCCTCGGAGACGCAGAAGTAGGCGATGGCCTCGGCCGTCGGGGTCGGCCGGTCGGCGGGATCGAGGTCCACGCCGAGGTCCACGGGAACCGGCACCGAGGCCGCGAGCGCCGACAGGGCGGCGTCCAGTCCCCGGTCGGTGAGGACGGGTGGGTGCACCCCGCGGGCCACCGAGCGCATGTCGGCGATGGCCGCACCGGCGGAGGTGCTGGCAGCGTCGAGGAAAGGCCGCGCGGCGTCGGGTCCGGAGCGGTCCAGCGCTCGCTTGGCCATGCCCAGCTGCATCGCCAGGGAAACCAGGCGTTGCTGGGGGCCGTCGTGCAGGTCGCGTTCGATGCGCCGCCGCTCGGCCTCCACGGAGTCCACGGCCCGCTCGCGGGTCTCGGTGAGGGTCTCGACCCGGGCCCGCAGCTGGGCCTCGCGCTGGGCGGGGACGGGTCCCAGCGACCAGGGACCCGAGGCCCGCTCGGCGGCGGTCAGGGCGTGGGCGAGGACGGGGACGAGCAGGACCAGGACGACACCGCTCGTGACGAGCAGGCCGTCGCCGATCGTCACGGTGCCGGGGATCCCGTAGGGCCACGACAACGTCCCGGCGCCGGCCCGCAGGGACGGGGCGAGCACCGCGGCGACACCGGTCCCCGCCAGGCCCAGGACCACGGCCCCACCGACGAGCCCGGCGCTCCCCACGACGGCCAGGTGCCCGACGGTGCGCCAGGGGCCGGGGTCCAGCAGGGTCCGTCGCCACCAGGCGCCGACGCGCGGCACGCGGTGCGGGGGCGCCACGTCGACGCCCACCCACCCCAGCCGACGTCGTTCGAGGCCCGCCGCACCGCTCAGCAGGAGCCGGGCCAGCAGCAGGACCGGGATCCCGACCCCGAGCACGGGGGTCAGCACCGTGCCCAGGACCAGGAGGACCAGCAGCAGCCACCAGAAGACGGACAGGACGACGTCGAGACCGAGGTGCGCGGCGCGCCACCACCCGAGGGCCCACCAGCGCAGAAGACGTGTTGCTCTCACAACTCGAACCTAGGACCCGGTCCAGGTCCGACGGCACAGGGCAGGCTCCCCGAACCCGGGTGGGGAGAACCCCACCACCAGCGCCACGACACGCCCCCGCTGCCCTCGACGTGAGCTCGGCGGAGTCCGGCTCAGCCGGGACGGGAGGAGTCGTCCTCCGCCCCGACCGCGGCAGCGTTCGCCCGCCGGGTGACGAGCACCAGCGCCACCACTGCCGCGAGCCCGCCCACGGCCGCCGCGATGAGCACCACCTGCTCGCTGCCTCCGGCCAGGGCCAGTCCGAGGAGCACCACGGTGGACACCGCGCAGACCACCGCGCACCAGCGCGCGGGGCGTTCGGCGGCCCGGTGCCCCGCCGCCCACGCCGCGTCGCTGCGGGTGGTCGCCCGCGTCCGGATGCCGACGAGACCCCCGCGCCAGGTCGCCGCGGGCAGCGGCGCGGGTGGTGAGCCACACGACGAGCCCGACGATCACGAAGGCGGGGAGCACCCCGGCGGCAGCAGCGAGCCCGTCCACGTCGTCACCCTGGAACCACCTGGGACCGTCTCGCCTCCTCACGGACGATCGGCGGTGTTAGCGTGAACCAGTGCCTGAACCGCTGATCGCGTCCACCCCGCCGCTGCCGCCGGCGCCGGGTACCGCGGCCCACGTGGGGTTGGAGCTCGCGAACAGCACGCTGCGCGTCGCCGGCCGGGGGGGCGCCGGTCACGAGGTGGTCGAGCTGCTGCCCACCCCCGCCGCGGCCACCGCCTGGCTCATCGCCCACGACCTGGCCCCCCGCGACGCGCAGTTGCAGCGTCACTGCGCCGACCGGCTCACCGCTCTGCGCGACGCGGTCCGGGACCTGCTGTCGGCGGCCCTCGCCGACGAGGCGCCGTCCGCCGGCGCGGTGGAGGCGCTGAACGACGCCCTGACCCGCACGCCGGCGGTCCGGCTGCTGCGCTGGGGATCTCCGGCCGGGTTCACCAGCGAGCTGACCCACCCGGCGACCCAGGTCGTGGAGCACGCCATGGCCGCGATCGCCGCCGACGTCGTGGACGTGCTCACCGGCGCCGACGCCACCCTGCTGGCGACCTGTGCGGCCGCGCCGTGCGACCGCTTCATGCTGCGCACCCACGGCCGGCGGCAGTGGTGTTCCACGCGTTGCGGCGATCGCGTCCGGGCGGCACGTTCCTACGCCCGCCGGACCGGTGCACCCGCCTGAGCAGGAACCGCGTCTCACGGAGAAGTACTTCTCTTGGCGTGATGTGCAGGTAGCGTGGGGACGTCCCCACCCGGGGAGCCGGGCCGATCACCACCCTGCCCCACGACCACCTCACCAGGAGCGACCATGACCTCCCCCCGCCGCGCCCTCGTCGTCGTCGACGTCCAGCAGGAGTACTTCAGCGGTCCCCTGACGATCCAGCACCCCGCACCCGAGGACGCGCTGGCCAACGTCGTCCGCGCGGTCGAGACCGCCCGGGCGCACGACGTCCCGATCGTGCTCGTCCAGCACGCCATGCCCGCCGGAGCACCGATCTTCGCGGCCGGATCCCCCGGCTTCGACCTGCACCCCGACCTCCTCGCGGTCACGGACCCCCGGGACGAGCGGATCAGCAAGTCCTTCGGCAGCGTCTTCGCCGGCACCGGCCTCGCGGACCGGCTGCGCGAACGCGAGGTCGACACCGTGACGATCGTCGGGTTCATGACCAACAACTGCGACCTGGCCAGCGCCGTGGAAGCGGAGGGCCTGGGGTTCTCCGCCGAGGTCCTCTCCGACGCCAGCGGGGCGATCGACCTGGACAACGCCGTCGGCCACGTCCCCGCGGCGGTGCTGCACGAGACCCTCATGGTCCTGCTGCACTCCAACTTCGCCGCGGTCGCCACCACGCAGCAGTGGGTCGAGGCGGTCGCCGGTGCGCAGCCCCTGCCTCTGGACAACCTCGTCGACTCCGCGGTCCGCGGCCGCGCACGCGTCGGCGGGTGATCGCGGGCCGTCCGGGTGGGGCTCCTCCTCCTCGAGGAGGAGGAGCGGGGACCTCCGATCTCCTCTTCGAGCAGGTCCTCACGCCCCGCGGCCGTTCGTAGCGTCGCTCTCGACGGGCCGGTGACCACCGGGCCGCGGGCGAGGAGGACGCATGATCACGGCAGAGGCGCTGACGAAGCGCTACGGGACGACGACGGCGGTGGACGGTCTCTCCTTCACCGCCCACCCCGGGACGGTGACGGGGTTCCTCGGCCCGAACGGCGCCGGGAAGTCCACCACCATGCGGATGGTCCTCGGCCTGGAACGTCCCACCGCCGGGACGGTCACGGTCGACGGGCGCCGCTACGCCGACCTGCCCGCACCGCTGCACACGATCGGCGCGATGCTCGACGCCCGGTCCGTGCACCCCGGCCGAACGGCCTTCCGCCACCTGCTCGCGCTGGCCCGCACCCACGGGATCTCGCGCTCGCGGGTGGAGGAGGTCATCGGCCTGACCGGGCTGGAGCCGGTCGCCGGGCGGCGGGTCAGGACCTTCTCCCTCGGGATGGGCCAACGGCTCGGCATCGCCGCGGCGCTCCTCGGGGACCCCGCGACGTTGATGCTCGACGAACCCGTCAACGGTCTCGACCCCGACGGGGTGCTGTGGGTGCGCCGGCTCGTGCGGGACCTCGCCGACGAGGGCCGCACGGTGTTCCTGTCCTCCCACCTCATGCACGAACTGGCGCTCTGCGCGGACCGGGTGGTCATCATCGGCCGCGGCCGGCTGCTGGCCGACGCGTCGGTCGAGGACGTCCGGCGCCGGTCGCGCAGCGCCGGTCTGGTCCGCGTCCGCAGCACCGACCCCGACGTCCTGGCGCGGGCGCTGACGCAGCTGGGCGCCGAGGTGGTCGGGCAGCACGACGGTGCGCTGCACGTCCGGGGCCTCTCGGCCGAGGAGGTCGGGGCCGCCGCCGGCCGCGCCGGGACGGTCGTCCTGGAGCTCGGATCCGAGGGCGGTTCCCTGGAGGAGGCGTACCTGGACATCACCAGCGGTGCCGTCCAGCACCACGCGGGAGGTTCCCGATGAGCGCCTCCACCACGGCCGCACCGGCCCGCACCGGCCCGTCCTTCGCCCGGGTCGTCTCCGCGGAGTGGACGAAGCTCCTCGGTCTGCGGTCCACGACGGTGATCGCCGTCGTGACCGTGGTGGCGACCGGGGCCCTGACCTTCCTGTTCGCGAGCGCCGCGTCGGGCGACCCGGGCTTCGTCCCGACCCGCAACCTGACGGACGCGCTGCCCCTGGCCTTCATCGGCCCGCTGGTCCTGGGGGTGCTCGTCGGGACCGGCGAGTTCAGCACGGGGACGTTCCGCTCGACGTTCGCCGCGGTGCCGCGACGCGGACCGGTGCTGGCCGCGCAGGTCGTCGTCACGGCCTGCTCCGTGCTCGGGATCGCCGTCCTGACCGTGGCCGCGGCGGTGCTCGGGATCCTGCCCTCGGCGGCGGCGCGGGACGTGGACGTCGACCTGCTCGGGGCCGGGGCCCCGCAGATCCTCCTCGGATCGGTGTCCTTCTTCGTCGGCACGGCGCTGCTCGGTCTGGCCGCCGGGGCGCTGCTGCGCCGGACGGTGCCCGCGCTGGTCACGGTGTTCGGGGTCCTGCCGGTCCTGCCGGTCCTGCTGTCGCTCGCGGTGGACTTCACGACCGACCCGCTGGAGGCCTCGACGTCGGGAACGACGCCTCCGGGCACGGCCGCGGTGAACACGGTGGAGACCTTCACCCCCGTCGGTGCCGGTGGGGTGCTGACGACGCCGGACGGTTCCGGGCTCGACGGGGCTCCCCGGCTCGGTGCGGCGGGGGCCACGCTGGTCCTGGCCGGGTGGGTGGCGGTCCCGCTGGCCGCGGCCGCGTACCGGTTGCGTCGTCGTGACCTCGTCTGAGACCGGTGCGGTGCGGCGCCGGGCGGTGACCCTGCCGCGGGTGCTGCACGCGGAGTGGACGAAGCTCGCGAGCCTGGCCTGGCCGGTGTGGGTCGTCGTCGGGACGGTCGCGGCCGCCGGCTCGCTGGCGTTCGTCCTGGGCCTGTTCGTCGGGCCCGGGGACGCGGTGACGGGGACGTCGCTGGCCACCACGGGGAACCTGCCGGCCCTGCTCGGGGTGCTGGTCCTCGGGGTGCTGGTCGGGACCGGGGACTTCGCCACCGGGACGTCGCTGGTGGTGTTCGCCGCGGTGCCGCGCCGCCTGCCGGTGCTCGCGGCGCAGGTCGTCGTCGTCGCGGTGGTGTCCCTGGTCACCGCCGTGGCGGCCCTGGCGGTGTCGGTGCTCGCGACCACCCCGGCACGCGCCGGTGCCGGGGTCTCCTGGGAGCTGACCGATCCGGCGACCCGGCACGCCGCCGTCGGGTACGTGCTGTTCCTGACCGGTGTCGGGGTCCTCGGGGTCGGCCTCGGGGTGCTGCTGCGCCGTCCGCCGGCGGCGCTGACGAGCGGCGTCCTCCTGTTCGTGGTGGTCGACCAGGTGCTGGCCGCCAACCCCGGGCGGGTCACCGACGCGGTCCGCGCCCTCCTCCCCGCCGGCGCGACCCGGCTCTTCGCCGACGGCGCCGGCGGCGGACCCGTGCTGGCCACCTGGTGCGCCGCGGTGGTCCTGCTCGCCGGGTTCCGGTTGGTCCGCCGGGACGTCACGTGAGCGGCCCACCGCCTCCGACCCGCCCCGGGGGTGCTCGGTGGGAGTCTGGGGCGGTGACCACCCACCCCGTCGGCTCCGGGGAGCGCGCGAGCACCGGCCGGTTCCTCGCCTCCCCGTGGACGGCGCACTCGGCGGTGGTCGCGGTGGTGCTGCTGACCGGTGCGGCCACGGCGCTCCTCGCCGCGGAAGCGGTCCGGGGGGCGACGACGCTCGGGCTGTTCCTGCCTGGAGCAGGGGTGCAGGAGCGGGTCGTGCGGACGTGGCTGACCGGCACCGCGCTGGGGGCCGTCGTGCTCCTCGCCCGGCGGCGGCACCCGCTGGTCGTCCTGGCGGTGCTGACCGGGCTGGCGCTGCTGTCGTTGCGGGTGGCCGGTGTGCTGGGGGTGCTGGGCCTCTGCCTGGCCTGGGGACTGCGTGCGGTGGCGGTCCGGCACAGCACCCGCACCGCGTGGACCGCCGGGGCCTGCGCGCTCGCCGTCGTGACCGTCGCGGTGTGGTCGTGGCAGGACATCGGCCTCGGGGAGGTCCTGTTCTGGAGCGACGAGGTGGGGGCCGTCCCCGGCCCCTTCGCCCGGCAGCTGACCCAACCGGAGTTCTCGGCGGGGCGCCGGTCGTGGACGGTGCTGCTGCTGCTCGTGCTGCTGCTGCTGGGCGGCGTGACCGGCGCGGCCGTGCAGACCCGCCGCCTGCACGCGGAGGACCTCGTCGAGCGCTACCGGGCCGTGGCCCGCGAGCGCGACGCCGGTGCCGCCCTGGCCCGCTCCGCCGAACGCGCCCGGATCGCCCGGGAGATGCACGACATCGTCGCCCACAGCGTCTCGGTGATGGTGGCCCTCTCCGACGGTGCGGCCGCCGCCCTCGACCGCGCTCCCGACGCCTCGCGCCAAGCCCTCGCCGAACTGTCGCGGACCGGGCGGGACGCGCTGCAGGACATGCGCAGCGTGCTGGGTCCGCTGCACGGGGACGGTGACGGTGGTGACGACGTCCCCACCTCCCCCACCGAGACGGACCTGGCCGCCGTCGTGGAGCGCTTCCGCGCCGCCGGCCTCCCCCTGACGGCGAGCGGCCTGGAGACTCCCCTGCCCCACGACACCGCCCTGCGCCTGGCCGTCGTGCGCATCGTGACCGAGGGACTGACCAACGTGCTGCGCCACGCCCCGGGGACCCCCTCCGCCGCAGTGGCGTTGCGGCGCACCGGCTCGGCCGTCGAGGTCGAGGTCGTCGACGCCGGCGGCACCCGCGCGGGGGAGGACGAGGGGACCCGGCGCGGCCTCATCGGCATGCGCGAACGCGCCGCGCTCCTGGGCGGCGACGTCCACGCCGGTCCCGGGGACGGGGGAGGCTGGCAGGTCCGCGTCGTCCTGCCGACCCGCGGGAACGACGAGGAGGGACACCCGTGACGACCGTGCTGCTCGTGGACGACCAGGCGCTGCTGCGCATGGGCTTCCGGTTGGTCATCGGGTCGGAGGACGACCTCGACGTGGTCGGGGAGGCCGCCGACGGTGCCGTCGCGCTGGAGCAGGTCCGTGCGCTGGCCCCGGACGTCGTCCTGATGGACGTCCGGATGCCCGGGATGGACGGCATCGAGGCGACCCGGCGCATCGCGGCGGAGCACCCGACCTCGCGGGTGCTGGTGCTGACCACGTTCGACGTCGACGAGTACGCCTTCGAAGCGCTGCGGGCCGGGGCGAGCGGTTTCCTCGTCAAGAGCGCGGAACCCGCCGAACTCGTCGACGCCATCCGGATCGTCGCCGCGGGCAGTTCCGTCGTGGCACCGCGCGTGGTGCGGCGCATGCTCGACCTCTTCGCCCCGCACTTCCCCACCACGACAGGGCCCGACGACGGTCTGGACCCCCGGCTGCGTTCCCTGACCCCGCGCGAGCTCGACGTGCTGCGCTGCATCGCCGACGGGTCCTCCAACGCCGAGATCGCGGATCACCTCGTCCTGTCCCTGACCACGGTCAAGACCCACGTGAGCAACGTCCTGGACAAGCTGGGGCTGCGCGACCGGGTGCAGGCGGTCATCGCGGCCTACGAGTTCGGGCTCGTCGGGACGGGCGAACGGCGGAACCGGCCGGCCTGATCGACGCGCTACGCGAGAGGCGCGGGCAACGCGGCGACGAGCGCCGCGAACGCCTCGTCGAGGCGACGTCCGGCCTTGAGCTGCTCCTCGAGCTTCTGCCCGTGCACGTCGGCGACGTCGTCGGAGGCCTGGTCCCGGGGGGCGGTCGGCCCGCGCCAGGCGGGCGCCGCGGTCACCAGCGAGCGCAGACCGGCGGCGGGGGCGGCGCTCGCGGGCAGCCGGTGGTCCTCACCGAGGCGGCGGGAGATCCGGGCCAGTTCCAGGACGGTGAACACGCGCCGCTGCACGGGCGGGACGATCGTGATCACGTGCGCGCGCTGGTCCCGGGTCATGGTCAGGACGAGGTCGGCCGCGCTGACGAGCTGCGGGTCGACCTGGCGGGCCGGGGTCGGCTCGGGGACGGGACGCCGCAGCGCACGCAGCACCTCCGCCACGGCGCGGTCGGTCGGTTCACCGACCAGTGCGATCGTCCCGGCCGAAGTGACCCGGATCGTCGCGGCGGCCTCGCCGAACCGCGCGCCCAGGTGGTGGCGCAAGAGGGCAGCGGCCATCGGTGAGCGGCTGATGTTGGCCGTGCAGACGACGAGGACCTCGAACCGGGTCCTCACGAGGGGCTCACGGAGCCATCTTGAGCATCTGCCGTCGTTCGCGCAGCGCCGCCAGCAGCGCGCCCGTCTCGACCTGCGGCGCGCCGTCGAGGATGCACTGCTTGGCGGCCAGCGCCGCCGCGGCCGCCACCTGCTCGTGGCTCAGCCCGCTGGCCGTCGAGGCGACCCGGGGCCACTCCACGGTGCTCAGGTCGAACCCGCGCAGCCGGCGCAGCACGATCTCCTGCACGACACCGGTGCTCGGCAGCGGGTAGTCGATGACGGTGTCGAAGCGACGCAGCACCGGCCGGTCGAGCAGTTGCGGACGGTTCGTCGTGACGACGAGCACGCTGGCCGAGGCGTCGAGTTCCAGCATCCCGGTGAACGCGCGCAGCACGTCGCGCAACCGGGAGCGGCTGCGCTCACCGCCGTCGGGGTCGATGAGGGCGTCGACGTCGTCGAAGAGGCAGACGCCGCGGCTCTGGGCCAGCAGGTCGAAGACCAGGGACAGCTTCGCGATGGCGTCCTCGGCGGCGAGGTCGGCGAAGACGTCGAGGCGGACCGCGAACACGGGCAGGGCGAGCTCCGCGGCCAGGACCTCGGCCGTCATGGACTTGCCCGTCCCGGACTGCCCGGTCAGGAGCAGCTTGCGCAGCGGGTCGAACCCCTTGGCCCGCAGCGTGTCCGCGTGTCGTTGTTCGGTGAGGACCCGGTGCAGGCGGGCCATGACGTCACTGCCGAGGGCGAGGTCGGCCAACCCGACGGTGGGCAGCGAGACGGTGAGGACCTGGGCGAGCTCTCCGCGGGGCTGCGCGACCGAGGACGGCGCGGCCGGCTGCGGGGGCGCCTGCGGGCGGACGCTGGCCCGGCGGGTCTCGAGCAACCCGCGCAGCTCCTCGACCTCCTTGGAGCGCCCGGCCTTCTCGAGGACCTCGGCGACGGCAGCACGGAACCGCACGTCGTCGCCCGCGCTGTGACTCTCCACGAGTGCCCTGACGTGCGCCGCGGTCGCCAGCAGCCGTGCCTCCACCCCAACAACTTACCGTGAGTCACCCCACGTCACACCAGTGTCGCGAGCACCGAGCCCGTCACCCCACGAACAGGCAGAACGGGTGACCCGCCGGGTCGGCGTGCACGTACAGCGGTTCCTCGGGATCGTCGGTGCGGTCCAGCAGCACCTGCGCGCCCAGGGCCAGCGACCGGGCGTGGTGGTGCTCCAGAGCGGCCCGGTCGGGGACGGTGAAGTCGAGGTGCACCTGCATCGGGACGTCACCCGCCGGCCACGTGCTGCGGGCGAGCTGCTCGGCCTGCTGGAAGGCCAGGACCCGCGCACCGTCGTCGTCGAGGAGGACGAGCCACTGCGCCGGCCCGGTCCCCTCGTCGCCCGGGCGGTAGCGCAGCCCCAGCAGCTCCCGGTAGAACTCGGCGAGGCCGCGGGCGTCGGTCGTGTCCAGGACGGTGTGCAGCAGCCGGGGGAACGACGTCGTCATCGTCCCAGGGTGCACCGCACGCTCACCGCAGGCACGAGAAAACCCCCGGAGAACGATCTCCGGGGGTTCCAGGGTGGGCCTAGGAGGACTTGAACCTCCGACCTCTTCCTTATCAGGGAAGCGCTCTAACCAACTGAGCTATAGGCCCTTGTGCCACCCGCTCTGCGCGCGCGGCATCATCAACCTTACCCGACCCGGGGCCGTGCTCCGAACCGGGATTCAGTCGTCGGACAGGGTGACGTGCAACCCGCCGACCAGCGCGGACGAGACGTTGTAGAGGAAGGCGATGATCGTCGACAGCGCCGTGAGCAGCACGACGTCGACGACGGCGATGACCGTGGCGAGCGAGATGACCTTGCCGAACCCGACGTAGTCGAGCAGGTTGAACTTCACCTCGTTGCCGACGACGTCCTTGAGCAGGCCGTTGAGGTCGGTGAAGACGCTCATCCCGTTCAGCACGCTCCAGATGACGGCGGTCGCCACCACCAGGGCGATCCCGACGGCCACCGACAGCAGGAACGACAGCTTCGTCACCGACCACGGGTCGACCCGCGCCAGCGTCAACCGCACCCGACGGGGCACCGAGTCCACGCCGTTGCGGGGGCGGGCCTGAGCCTGTCCCGCGGTGCTCGCCTGTGCTGCTGAGGGCTGTCCTGCCGAGGACGTCGCGGACCTAGCGGCCTGACTGGCCGACTGGGCCGACGACGCGGTCGCGCGTTCGGCGGGGGTCACTCGTCACCTCCGGGTTCGTCCTCGCTGTCCGAGGCCTCCGGCGACGGTACGCCATCGACTGCCCCACCCACAGGGTCGTTCGCCGGTTCCTGCACAGGTGCTCCACCGTTCGGCAGCTCATCCACCCCTTCGGCGGCCGCGAGGTCGTCCCCGGAGCCGGCGATGTCCGGGTCCGGTTCGCCCGTGACGGGGTCGGCGCCGTCGTCGGCGCCGTCCGTGTCGTCCGTTCCCAGCTCCACGTCGATCACCCGCTCGACGTTGCGGGCGACGGCGAGGATCTTGTCGCCCTTCTCCGGCTTGGCGAACGTGACACCCATGGTGTCGCGGCCCTTGGCCGGCACCTCGTCCACGCGGGAGCGCACGACGCGGCCGGCCTGCATGACGACGAGCACCTCGTCGTCCTCGGCGACGGTGAGCGCCCCGACCAGGTCACCGCGTTCGTCGGTCAGCTTGGCGACCTTGATGCCGAGGCCACCGCGTCCCTGCTTGCGGTACTCCGCGATCGCGGTGCGCTTCGCGTACCCGTGCTCGGTGACGACGAAGACGTAGAGGTCGTCGCGGGCGACGGCCATCGCGAGGAGCTCGTCGTCGCCGCGGAACTTCATCCCCGTGACCCCGGAGGTGGCCCGGCCCATCGGACGCAGGTTCTCGTCGGTCGCCTCGAACCGGACGCTCATCCCCTTGCGCGACACGAGGAACAGGTCCTCGTTCTCGCTGACGAGGGTCGCACCGAACAGTTCGTCGTCGACCTCCTCCTCGCCCTCGGCCCCGGCGTGGGAGCGGAGGTTGATGGCGATGAGACCACCCGAACGGTTGGAATCGTACTCGGAGAGCTTCGTCTTCTTGACGATGCCGCCCCGGGTCGCGAGCACCAGGTACGGCGCCTGCTCGTAGTCCTCGATGTCGAGAACGGCGACGATCTTCTCGCCCGGCTGGAAGGCCAGCAGGTTCGCGACGTGCTGCCCCCGTCCGTCCCGACCGCCCTCGGGCAGTTCGTAGCCCTTGGCCCGGTAGACCCGGCCCAGGTTGGTGAAGAAGAGCAACCAGTGGTGGGTCGTCGTCGTGAAGAAGTGCTCCACGACGTCGTCCTCGCGCAGGCTCGCGCCGCGCACCCCGCGCCCACCACGCCGCTGGGCGCGGTAGAGGTCGGTCTTGGTGCGCTTGGCGTACCCGCCGCGGGTGACGGTGACGACGACGTCCTCGACCGGGATGAGGTCCTCGACGGTCATGTCGCCCTCGAAGGGCAGGATCTGCGTCTTGCGCTCGTCGCCGTAGCGCTCGACGAGTTCGGCCAGCTCGTCGGCCACGATCTGCCGCTGACGTTCCGGCCGGGCGAGGATGTCGTTGTAGTCCTCGATCGCGCGCATGAGTTCGTCGTACTCGTCGGTGATGCGCTGACGTTCCAGCGCGGCGAGGCGGCGCAGCTGCATCTCGAGGATCGCGCGGGACTGGATCTCGTCGATCTCGAGCAGTTCCATCAGGCCGTCACGGGCGATCTCGACGGTGGCGCTGGCCCGGATGAGGGCGATGACCTCGTCCATGGCGTCGAGGGCCTTGAGCAGGGCGCGCAGGATGTGCGCGCGTTCCTCGGCCTTGCGCAGCCGGAACCGCGTGCGGCGCTGGATGACTTCCAGCTGGTGGGTGATCCAGTGCTTCAGGAACGCGGTGATCGGCAGCGTGCGGGGCACGCCGTCGACGAGCGCGAGCATGTTCGCGCCGAAGTTCGTCTGCAGCTGGGTGTGCTTGTAGAGGTTGTTCAGCACGACCTTCGCGACGGCGTCGCGGCGCAGGATGATGACCAGGCGCTGCCCGGTGCGACCGGACGTGTGGTCCTGCACGTCGGCGATGCCGGTGAGCCGGCCGTCGCGGACGAGGTTCGCGATGTTCTCCGCGAGGTTGTCCGGGTTCACCTGGTA
This sequence comes from Kineococcus sp. GCM10028916, assembly GCF_042674865.1. Lineage (NCBI taxonomy): Bacteria > Bacillati > Actinomycetota > Actinomycetes > Kineosporiales > Kineosporiaceae > Kineococcus > Kineococcus sp. GCM10028916. Next base: position 29,710 of record NZ_JBHTFM010000009.1, read on the forward strand.
CGGCAGTTCGCTGACGACGAGGCAGGTCCGGCCCTGGATCTCCTCGACCTCCACGACGGCGCGCATCGTGATGGAGCCGCGGCCGGTCCGGTAGGCGTCCTGGATCCCCCGCTGACCGAGGATCAGTGCGCCGGTGGGGAAGTCCGGGCCCTTGATGCGCTGCAGCAGCGCGGCCGTCTGCTCGTCGTCGGAGGCTTCGGGGTTGTCCAGCAGCCACTTCGCGCCGTCGGCGACCTCGCGCAGGTTGTGCGGCGGGATGTTGGTCGCCATGCCGACCGCGATGCCGGCGGAACCGTTGACCAGCAGGTTGGGGAACCGGCTGGGCAGGACGTCGGGTTCGGTGGTGTGGCCGTCGTAGTTCGGGGAGAAGTCGACGGTCTCCTCGTCGATGTCGCGGACCATCTCCATGGCCAGCGGCGCCATCCGGCACTCGGTGTAGCGCGGGGCCGCGGCCGGGTCGTTGCCGGGTGACCCGAAGTTCCCCTGTCCGTCGACCAGCGGGTAGCGCAGCGACCAGTCCTGGGCGAGCCGGACGAGGGCGTCGTAGATCGAGGTGTCACCGTGCGGGTGGTAGTGACCCATGACGTCGCCGACGACGCGGGCGCACTTGGAGTACCCGCGGTCGGGCCGGTAGCCCCCGTCGTACATCGCGTAGAGGACACGGCGGTGGACGGGCTTCAGACCGTCGCGCACGTCCGGCAGGGCGCGCGAGACGATGACGCTCATCGCGTAGTCGAGGTACGACCGCTGCATCTCTGCCTGCAGGTCGACCTGTTCCACCCGGTCGCCGGTGGGGGGTTCGGTGGTGCTCTCGCTCACAGCGGGGTTCTGCCTCTCAGGTCACGGTCTCGACGGTCGGTGCTCCACGTGGTTCCACGTGGAACATCAGACGTCGAGGAACCTCACGTCGCGGGCGTTGCGCTGGATGAAGCTGCGTCGGGACTCGACGTCCTCACCCATGAGCGTCGAGAACACGGCGTCCGCGGCGGCGGCGTCCTCGAGGGTCACCTGCAGCAGGGTCCGGTGGGCCCGGTCCATCGTCGTCTCGGACAGCTCGTCCCAGTTCATCTCACCGAGACCCTTGTAGCGCTGGGTCTTCCCCTCCTTGGGGAGCTTCCGGCCGGCGGCGAGACCGGCCTCCATGAGGACGTCCCGTTCACGGTCGGAGTAGGCGAACTCGTGGTTCTCCGCACCGCCCAGCCACTTGATCCGGTACAGCGGCGGCTGCGCCAGGTACACGTGACCACCCTCGACGAGGGGGCTCATGTAGCGGAAGAGCAGCGTCAGCAGCAGGGTCCGGATGTGCTGACCGTCGACGTCGGCGTCGGCCATGATGATGATCTTGTGGTAACGGAGCTTCTCGAGGTTGAAGTCGTCCCCGATGCCGGTACCGAACGCGGTGATGAGCGCCTGCACCTCCTGGTTGCCCAGGGCGCGGTCCAACCGGGCCTTCTCGACGTTCAGGATCTTCCCGCGGATGGGCAGGATGGCCTGGGTGCGCGGGTCACGACCGCGGGTGGCCGAGCCACCGGCGGAGTCCCCCTCGACGATGAAGACCTCGCACTCGACGGGGTTGTTGGACTGGCAGTCCTTCAACTTCCCCGGCAACGAGTTGCGCTCCAGCAACGACTTGCGGCTCGCCTCACGGGCCTTGCGCGCCGCGGACCGCGCGACCGAGGCGGCCTGCGCCTTCTTCGCGATCGTCCAGGCTTCCTTGGGGTTGGCCTGGAACCAGTGCCCGAGGTGCTCGCGGACCTGGGCCTGGACGAAGGTGCGGGCCAGGGTGTTGCCCAGCTTGGTCTTCGTCTGGCCCTCGAACTGCGGTTCCGTGAGCTTGACCGAGACGATCGCGGTCAGGCCCTCGCGGATGTCCGACCCCTCGAGGTTGTCCTTGTCCTCGAGGATCTTCGGCTTCGCCGCACGGGCGTACTCGATGACGAGGTTGGTCAGCGCCGTGCGGAAACCCGCCTCGTGCGTCCCGCCCTCGGAGGTGTTGATGTTGTTGGCGTAGGTGAAGACCGCCTCGGAGTACGACGTCGTCCACTGCATCGCGATCTCGACCGCGATGCCCTTCTCCGTGTCCTCCGCCTCGAGCGAGATCACGGTGTCGTGCAGCGGTTCGTTCTTCTTCAGCGCGTTGATGTGCTTGACGTAGTCGATGAGACCGTCGTCGTAGCGGTAGCTCGCCGCGCGGACCGGCTTGTCGTCCGCAGCGCCCTCGGCGGCGTCGTCCTCGGGGTAGGCGCGCTCGTCGGTGAGGTTGAGGGTGAGGCCCTTGTTGAGGAACGCCCGCTGCTGGAAGCTCGTGCGCAGGGTCTCGTAGGAGTAGTCGGTGGTCTCGAAGATCTCGTCGTTGGCCCAGAACGTGATCGTCGTCCCGGTCCGATCGGTCTCCTCGCCCTTCACCAGCGGCGCCAGCGGTACACCGTTCGCGTAGGACTGGCGCCAGGCGAAGCCCTGCCGGAAGACCTCGACGTCGAGGCGGGTGGAGAGGGCGTTGACGACGGAGCTGCCGACGCCGTGCAGACCACCGGACACCGCGTAGCCACCGCCACCGAACTTGCCGCCCGCGTGCAGGACCGTCAGCACGACCTCGACGGCCGGCCGGCCCTCGCCCGGCATGACGTCGACGGGGATCCCCCGGCCGTTGTCGACGACCCGGACGCCGCCGTCGGCGAGCAGGGTCACGTCGATCGTGTCGCAGTACCCCCCGAGCGCCTCGTCGACGGAGTTGTCGACGATCTCGGAGACGAGGTGGTGCAGACCGCGTTCACCGGTGGAGCCGATGTACATGCCCGGACGCTTGCGGACCGCTTCGAGACCCTCCAGGACCTGGATGGCGTCGGCGCCGTACTCCGGGTTCGGCTGACCGTCCGGGGTGACGGCATCCGCGAGCGACGCGGCGTCCTCCGGAGCGGGCTGTGCTTCCTGGCTGTCCTCGGGACGTTCCTCGTCTGGCACGAGCGGGTGCTCTCCCTCCGCGTCGAGGCGGTCGGCGCGGCCCGCGGACGGCGCGCACCCACAGGGCCGGACGTACGTGGCCGAGCAGTACGAGGACGTGCGCCCTCTGACCGCCTGGTTCACCGCACAGTCTACCCCGAAGAGACCAGGGCCTCTCACTCAGCGCGCCTCAGCGCGCCCCCTGAGCGGTTCGACCCCCGTTGTCGTGGGGGACCACACGAGAGGGGTGCCGGAGGTTTCAGCGCCAGATCTGGGCCAGGACTCCTCAGCCGTAGGTGTCGCGGGGTCCGCGACCGCCCGGGGCGGTGCGACCCCCCTTGCGCCACGACGGCCCCTGCGGCCCGCGGACGACGACCTTGGTCACGACCCCGTGGCCGAGCTCCTCGTCCAGGCGCCGCACGAGGTGGCTGGTGAGGAGGCGGACCTGGGTGGCCCAGGCGGTCGACTCGGCGCGGACGACGAGCGTGCCGTCCTTCAGCGTCTCGGGGGTGCAGTGCCCGGCGAGCTCGGGGCCGACGACGACGTCCCAGCGGCCGAACGCACCGCCGACGGCGACGGGCTGCTCCCACCCGCGCTCCCCGACGAGACGCCCCAGCGTGGAGTCCAGGGACTGCGGGTCGCGGGCGTCGGGGTGGGCCCCGGACCGCCCGGCCGTGTTGCGCCGGGCCTCCTTCCACTCCTCGCGCGTCTTCGGACCGCCCAGCGGGACGCGTCCCGGGCGCAGCCCCTTGGCCGCCGCGGCAGCGCGGGCCCGACCCAGCGCGGTCCGGGCGAGGTCGGCACCGAGGGTGTCGTCGAGCTCCTCCTCGGGACCCGGCTCCGCGCCCTCGCTCTCCGCGTCCCCGGTCTCGGCGCCGGGCTGGTCAGTCACCGCGGACCGCCACCCCGGTCGTGACGTGGACCCGGTCGGCGTGCTCCCCCTGCAGCGCAGCGGGCACGTCCTCGGGGACGGCGGCGGTGACGAGGACCTGCTCGGCGTCGGCGACGATCGCGGACAGCCGTTCGCGGCGGCCGGCGTCGAGCTCGGCGAAGACGTCGTCGAGGATCAGGACCGGTCCCCCGGGATCGTCCATCTCGTCGTCGGCGAGCAGCAGCCGGTAGCTCGCCAACCGCAGGCCGAGCGCCACCGACCAGCTCTCGCCGTGACTGGCGTAGCCCTTGGCCGGCATCCCGCCGAGGGTCAGCACCAGGTCGTCGCGCTGCGGGCCGACGAGGCAGACCCCGCGGTCGAGCTCGGCCTTGCGGTTCTCGACCATCGAGACCAGCAGGCCCTCGCGCAGCTCCTCGCGCGTCGGCACCTCCCCGCCCGGGGTCGTGGCGACCCCCTCGGCCAGCAACGGCAGCGCCGAGCGGTACCCCAGTTCCAGGTCGCCCTGGCCCCCGCTCACCGACCGGTAGGCGGAGTCGGCGGGCGCACGCAGGTCGGCCAGCAGCGCCAGGCGGGCCGACAACAGCTCCGCCCCCGTCGTGGCCAGGTGCTCGTCCCAGACGTCGAGGGTGTGGGTGTCCGCCCGGCCCGAGCGCATGGCCGCGCCGGCGGACTTCAGCAGGGCCGTCCGCTGCCGCAGGATCCGGTCGTAGTCGGCCCGCACCCCGGCGACCCGCGGCCAGCGGGTGACCAGCAGTTCGTCGAGGTAGCGACGCCGCTCGCCGGGGTCGCCCTTCACGAGGGCGAGGTCCTCGGGGGCGAAGAGGACGGTGCGCAGCACGCCGAGCACCTCACGGGTCCGGCGGACCGGGTTGCCGTTGAGGCGGGCCCGGTTCGCCTTGCCCGGCGTGATCTCCAGCTCGACCAGCGCCCGCCGGCCGCCGCGCTCCAGCTGAGCGCGGACGACGGCACGCTCCGCCCCCTGCCGGACGAGGGGCGCGTCACCGGAGACCCGGTGGCTGTCCAACGTCGCGACGTACCCGATGGCCTCGACCAGGTTGGTCTTGCCCTGCCCGTTCAGCCCGACGAAGGTCGTCGTGCCGGGGCGCAGGTCCAGTTCGAGGCTCGGGTAGGAGCGGTAGTCGACGAGCGAGAGGTGCGCGACGTGCACGCGAGGGTCAGTCGTTCACGGAGCCCGTGCCCGAGGAGGGCCCGGCCTGCGTCACTGCGTGCCCGCCGAACTGGTTGCGCAGCGCGGCGACGGCCTTGATGGAGGGCGAGTCCTCCTGGCGCGAGGAGAAGCGTGCGAAGAGCGCGGCCGCGAGGACCGGCATCGGGACGGCGTTCTCGATCGCCTGTTCCAAGGTCCAGCGGCCCTCACCGGAGTCCTGGGCGTAGCCGCGGATGTTGTCCAGCTTGGGGTCCTCCTCCAGGGCGCGGACCATGAGGTCCAGCAGCCAGGAGCGGACGACGGTGCCCCGGGTCCAGGCCTTGAAGACGGCCGGGACGTCGTGGATGATCCCCTTCGCCTCGAGGAGCTCGTAGCCCTCGGCGTAGGCGTGCATCAGGCCGTACTCGATGCCGTTGTGGACCATCTTCGAGTAGTGGCCCGCCCCGACGCCGCCGGCGTGGACGAAGCCCTCTTCGCGCGGACCTTCGGGACGCAGCGCGTCGAAGATCGGCATCGCGAGGTCGACGTGGCCCTTGGCGCCACCGGCCATGAGGCCGTAGCCGTTGTCCTTGCCCCACACGCCGCCGGAGACGCCGCAGTCGAGGTAGCCGGTGCCGCGCTCGGCGAGGAGCTTGGCGTTGATCTCGTCGTCGGTCCACTTCGAGTTGCCGCCGTCGATGACCAGGTCACCGTCCTTGAGCAGCGGAGCCAGGTTCGCGACGGTGTCACGGGTGATCTTGCCCGAGGGGACCATCACCCAGATGACGCGCGGCGAGGGCAGCGCCTCGACCAGGGCCGCGAGGCTCGCGACGTCGGTGACGTCGGGGTTCGGGTCGTACCCGGTGACCTCGATGCCCTTGTCGCGCAGACGGGAACGCATGTTCCCGCCCATCTTGCCGAGACCGACGAGACCGATGTGCATGCCAGACGTTCCCTTCTCGTGCCCGGCCTTCACACCGGGCTCATGTGGACTGACCGGGCTCAGCCGGCGAGCCGGACCGGCATGAGCAGGTACCGGTAGGTGTCGTCGTCGTCCCCTTCGAGGTCCGCCTGGCCGGTGAGGACCGCCGGGCGGGTCGACTGGGTGAACGACAGTCGGGCGAACGGGGCACCGAGTGCCCCGAGGCCGTCGAGCAGGAACTGCGGGTTGAAGGCGATGGCGATCGATTCACCGACGAGCGCGGCCTCGAGGGCCTCCGTCGCCTGTGCGTCCTCGCCCTGGCCCGCTTCCAAGGAGAGCACGCCGTCCTCGAAGCGCAACCGTACGGGCGTGTTGCGCTCCGCGACGAGGGCCACGCGTTTGACGGCCTCCGTCAGGGCGGCGGTGGAGACGACCGCGTGGGTGGACGATTCGGCCGGGAACAGCGCCCGGACCTTCGGGTACTCACCGTCGACGAGCAGCGAGGTCGAGTAGCGACCGCCGGCCTGGAAGCCGATGAGGTCGCTCTTGCCGTCGGCCATGGCCATCGTCAGCGAACTCGTGGAGCCCAGCGAACGGGCGACGTCGGACAGCGTCCGGGCCCGGACCAGGGCCACGGCGGACATGTCGGGGCTGCTCGGGTTCCAGCGCAGTTCGCGCACCGCGAGGCGGTAGCGGTCGGTGGCCAGCAGCGTGAGCCGGTCGCCCTCGATCTCCATCCGGACACCGGTGAGGATCGGCAGGGTCTCGTCCCGGCTGGCCGCCACGGTCACCTGCGCCACGGCCTCGACGAACTCCGCTCCCGGCACCTCGCCGGAGGAACCCGGCAGGGACGGCAGGGCGGGGTACTCGTCGACCGTCATGGTCAGCAGGGTGAAGCGGCTCGCCCCGCAGGTCACGACGACCTTGGAGCCCTCGGTGGTGAGGGTGACCGGACGGTTCGGGAGGCTGCGCGAGATGTCGGCCAGCAGCCGTCCGGAGACCAGGACGCGCCCGGCGGTGCGGACGTCGGCCGGCAGCTCGACCCGGGCGGACACCTCGTAGTCGAAGGTCGACAGCTTCAGGGAGCCCTCGTCCGTGGCTTCGAGGAGGACGCCGGCCAGGACGGGTACAGGAGGCCGGGAGGGCAAGGCCCTGGCTGCCCACGCGACGGCGTCGGCCAGCACGTCGCGCTCGACCTGCAACTCCACCGGGCACCGCCTTCTCTCGAACCTCTGTCGCGTCCCCCGTCCGGCAGGGAGCAGGACGAGCGGCTTCCGACAGTAGTGGAGACCGTCGACGCCGGTGCACGCGCCTCCACAGGGTCGGGGAGATCCGTCGTCCCAGACTTCTAGAAGTCTCTCGCACCGAGGTCACGCTGCGTGATCAGCGTACCCAGGGGTGCCGCACACCTTGTTCGAACAGGGTCAGGCCTCTGGGCTCTCCAGTCTTCCTCCAGGTCGCCCTTCCCCACAACCTGTCCACACTGGACGTGGGCTGACGGGATTCACCATGGATAGATCAGTCGTAGTCGTAACCCTTGTGGACCCTGTGGACAACTCGGCGTCGTCGCAGGTCAGAGGGCTTTTGACCCCCTCTTGGGGGTGTGGAGGGCATGGGGACGGGCGAACCGGGTCATCCACAGGTCGGCACTTCTGAGGCGGTCTGTCCACCGCTGTCCCCAGGTTGTCCCTGCTGGATCCACCTCTCGTCCACCGGGTTGTCCACGGGTGTGGGCTTCTTTGTCCACAACCCTGTCCCCAGCATGTGGACAACTGTGGAGAACTTTTCCGACGGGGTCTGACGGCGCCCGGACCGACTCTCCGTCAGCGATGAGAAGAACGGGGACCTCGAGCGGTCGTCCGTTCAAGACGGCTCGACGGCCGATGCCAGGCACGCATCAGCACACGGCGGACGGGCTCGAGCGCAGACGGCCGGAACGGGAGCGTCAGGAGGCCGCTGGAGACGTCGTGGGCCCCGCCGCGGTGGCAGGGGGCGGATCTCGTCCACGGGCGGATCGGAGGTGCGCCCGTGGACGTCAGGAGGAGTGGCGGTGCGACCACCACGCCGTGTGCCCGGTCGCGCCGGATCCCACGCTGGATCCGGCGCGACCGGGGCGGTCACGTCCCTGCGTCGCCGGCCCCGGACCTGTCGTCGTCGGGGCTCGACGTCGGGTCAGGCGCCCGCTTGCTTCTTGATGCGGTTGGTGAGCTCGGTGACCTGGTTGTAGGTGCTGCGCCGCTCGGCCATCTGCTGCTTGATCTTGCGTTCGGCGTGCATGACCGTCGTGTGGTCCCGGCCGCCGAAGTGCTGACCGATCTTCGGCAGCGACAGCTCGGTCAGCTCGCGGCAGAGGTACATCGCGATCTGGCGGGCGGTGACGAGGGTCCGCGAACGGGACGTCCCGCAGAGGTCCTCCAGCGTGATGCTGAAGTACGACGCCGTCTGACCCATGATCGCGGCGGCCGTGATCTCGGGGCTCTCGTCGTTGGGGATGAGGTCGCGCAGCACGATCTCGGCCAACTGCATGTCGACGGGCTGCCGGTTCAGGCTGGCGAACGCCGTCACGCGGATGAGGGCGCCCTCGAGCTCACGGATGTTCGAGGAGATCTTCGACGCGATGTACTCGTTCACGTCGTCGGGGACCTCGAGGCGTTCCCCGATCGCCTTCTTGCGGAGGATGGCGATGCGCGTTTCCAGGTCCGGGGGCTGGACGTCGGTGATGAGGCCCCACTCGAAACGGCTCCGCATGCGTTCCTCGAAGCCGGACAACTGCTTCGGCGGCAGGTCGGAGGTGATGACGACCTGTTTGCTCGCGTTGTGCAGCGTGTTGAACGTGTGGAAGAACTCTTCCTGCGTCTGGACCTTGTTCGACAGGAACTGGATGTCGTCGATGAGGAGGACGTCGACGTCACGGTGCCGGCGCTGGAACGCCTGGGCCTTGTCGTCGCGGATCGAGTTGATGAAGTCGTTGGTGAACTCCTCGGAGTTCACGTACCGGACCTGCACCCCGGGGTAGAGGTTCTGGGCGTAGTGCCCGATGGCGTGCAGCAGGTGCGTCTTTCCCAGTCCGGACTCCCCGTAGATGAACAACGGGTTGTAGGCCTTCGCCGGTGCTTCGGCGACGGCCACCGCGGCCGCGTGCGCGAAACGGTTGCTGGCGCCGATGACGAAGGTCTCGAAGATGTACTTCGGGTTCAGCCGGGCGTTCTCGATCTTCGTCGTGGAACGGTTCCGCGGGGCCTGACGGCCCGTTCCGGCGCCCCGGTCGACCTTGTAGCCGGTGAACAGCAGGTCGGGGTCGGAATCGTCGAGCGGGGAATCCTCCTCGACGGCGCTCAGGTGACGCTCGTCGGTGCGGGAGTACCGACCGGGATCACCTTCACCGTCGATGCCGCGCAGGGCCGAGACCCGTTCGCGCTCCACGCTGGGGACCCCGTCGAGACCGTCGACGAGCTCGCCGGTGCGTTCCGGGGTGAGCACCTGCCCGATCGAGGGGTCCACCGTGACCGCGAGGCGGATCGCCGAGCCGTAGACCTCCGACAGGGCGCGGGTCAGCGGCTCGCGGACCTTCTGCTCGATGACGTCCTTGGTGAGGTCGTTCGGCACGGCGAGCAGAGCTGTCCCGTCGAGCAGTCCGAGGGGTCGGGTCAGGCGCACGAACGCCCGCTGGTGCTGAGTGACGCTGTCGTCCAGTTGGGCGATGGCACGCTCCCAGACGCTGGGGAAGTCCCCGCTGTCGGTCTCCACTCGAGCCCTCTCCCGTCGTACCGGATCCGTCGGACGGGTCTCGTCCACAACCCTGTCCACAGCTGTGGAAGACGGTCGGGGCACACGAGATGTCCGTCGCAGCACCTCGAGCGGTGCGGGCGTCGGTACGTCGAGCGGGACCGTAACAACGCGACGGCCACTGTTCAAGTGGCGTCCTCCCCGACGACGTCCGGCCGCCACTGCCACGCCCGTCCCCGTCGAGCGGGGCCTGGAGCGGCGCCTGTCGAGGACCGCGGTCCCGGCGGGTCGTCTCCCACCGGACCTGACGGGAACGGTACCTTCCCGGCGTCCCCCGGAGGGCCCGCTCGCGCGTCCTGTGGACGGCGGTCGCGCCGTCGTCGCCGGGTGGACCCTGCGCGCTTTGACCGCAGTCGGTTCGGGACCGTACCCTGCTGGGGATTGCGCTCCGCATCGCCGCCCGTCCCCGGGTTCGTCCGGGTCCACGGTCCGGCAGTACGGCGGGGCCCGCCCGTACGAGTCCCGCCCGAGTCTTGGAGTACTGACGTGAGCAAGCGCACCTTCCAGCCGAACAACCGTCGTCGCGCCAAGGTGCACGGTTTCCGTCTTCGCATGCGGACCCGTGCCGGCCGCGCCATCCTCTCGGCGCGTCGCACCAAGGGCCGCGCGCAGATCTCCGCCTGACGCCGTTCCCCCAGCCCGCGTGCTGTCAGCGGAGCACCGCCTTCGCCTCAAGGACGACTTCACCGTCGCCCTGAAGCACGGCACGCGTGCCGGAACCCGTCGTCTGGTCTTGCACTGGACGGCGACCGACCGAGCCCACCCCACGCGGGTGGGCTTCGTCGTGTCCAAGGCCGTGGGCAACTCCGTCGTCCGGCACCGCACGCAACGCCGGCTGCGGCACCTGGCGTCCGCCCGACTGACCGTACTGCCCCCCGAGGGCGGTCTGCTGGTCGTGCGGGCGCTCCCCGCGGCCGGCGACGCCACCTCGGCCGAGCTCGCCGCCGACGTGGACAAGGGCTTGCGCCGGCTGGGTCTCCTCCCGGTCGAGGCGACGGCTCGTGCCTGACCGACACTGGTGGCACCCGTTGCGCTGGCCGGCATCGCTGCTGGTCGGGCTGGTGCGCGTCTACCAGCTGCTCGTCTCGCCCGTCCTGGGCCCCACGTGCCGCTTCTACCCCTCGTGTTCCGCCTACGCCGTCGAGGCGTTGCGCACCCGAGGTGCTCTCGTCGGGACCTGGCTCGCCGTCCGACGACTCCTCCGCTGCCACCCGTGGAACCCTGGTGGGGTGGACCCCGTTCCGCCGAAGGGCCACTCGCGGGTGAAGGCCCCGTGAGCCCGACCCCTGTGAGAGGACAAGCCGCACGATGATCGATTTCTTCTACCAGCTGCTCCATCCCATCCAATGGGTGGTGGCGTGGATCATGGTGCGCTTCCACGACCTGTTCACAGCCATCGGGTTCAACCCCGCCGGCGGTGCGGCGTGGTCGCTGTCGATCGTCGGCCTCGTGGTCGTCATCCGCATCCTGCTGATCCCGCTCTTCGTGAAGCAGATCAAAGCCATGCGGGGGATGCAGGTCATCCAGCCCGAGATGCGCAAGATCCAGGCCAAGTACAAGGGTAAGAACGACCCTGCGTCCCGCCAGGCCATGCAGCAGGAGATGATGGCGCTCTACCGTGAGTCGGGGACGAACCCGATGGCGAGCTGCCTGCCGATCCTGCTGCAGTCCCCGATCTTCCTGGCGCTGTTCCACACGCTGAACGGCATCGGCCAGGGCAAGTCCATCGGGCCGTTGAACCAGACCCTGGTCGACCAGGCGGACAAGGCGACGATCTTCGGCTCCCAGTTGTCCGACATCTTCATGAAGTCGTGGGCGACGCACGAGTGGAACACGATCGTCCTCACCGCAGTGATGATCATCCTCATGTCGGCGTCGCAGTTCATCACCCAGCGCCAGCTGATGGCGAAGAACACGTCGTCGGCATCGATGGAGGGCAACCCCTTCGCGCAGCAGCAGAAGCTGATGCTCTACGTGCTGCCGATCATCTTCGCCGTCTCCGGCGTCAACTTCCCGATCGGTGTCCTCCTGTACTGGCTCACCACGAACATCTGGTCCATGGGGCAGCAGTTCTTCGTGATCCGGCGCATGCCCAACCCGGGCTCGTTGGCCGAGAAGGAGCTCGAGGAGCGCAAGGCTCGTCGTGCCGCTCGCCGCGGTCAGGTCCTCACGACCGACACGTCGGGCCCGTCCGGCACCGGTGTGACCGCCGAGCACACCACCAACGCCCCGGCCCGCCGGCAGCGTCAGCAACCCAAGCGCGGCGACAGCCGTGAGCAGCGCCGTCCCGGCGGTCCGCGCTCCAGCCAGGGCCCGAACCGCTGAACACCTCAGAACCAGCTGCACAGCGAGACCCAGGAGGACCTGTGAACGGCACGACGGACGCGGTCGAGGAGACCTCGGTGGCAGAGACCGAGGCCTCCGCCGCGACGGAAGAGGCTCCGAAGCGCGGATCGGCCAAGTCGCGACTCGAGGAGGAAGGCGACATCGCCGCCGACTACCTCGAAGAGCTCCTGGACATCACCGACCTCGACGGTGACATCGACATCGACATCGAGAACGGCCGTGCGTCGGTCGCGATCGTCGCGGACGAGGCCGGTACACCCGCCCTCGAGAAGCTGGTCGGTGCGAGCGGCGACGTCCTCGAGGCGCTGCAGGAGCTCACCCGCCTGGCCGTCCAGGCTCAGACCGGAGATCGCACACGGCTCATGCTCGACGTCGCCGGGCACCGCCTCACCAAGCGCGGTGCCCTGGTGCGCCTCGCCGGTGAGGTCGTCGCCCGGGTCCGCGCCAGCGGTGCGGCCGAACGCCTCGAACCGATGCCCGCGTTCGAGCGCAAGGTCGTGCACGACGCCGTGGCCGCGGCCGGTCTGCTCAGCGAGTCCGAAGGCGAAGAGCCCCGTCGCCGCGTCGTGGTGCTTCCCACCGTCATCGAGAGTGGTCCACAGGGCGACGACGACTGAACAGGCAGGCTCCCGTCAGCCGATAGGGTGAAGGGGTGTCTGATGAGGTGCCTGAGGGCGGTGGTGTTTCACGTGAAACGCCACCGCCCTCCGTCGTTTCCGAGAGTTCCTCCGAGGTCCCGACCGAGGCGGTGTCACGCGTCTTCGGGGACCGCGCCGAGCGCGCCGCCGCTTACCGCGACCTCCTTGCGACGGCCGGTGTCGAACGGGGGTTGATCGGGCCGCGTGAAGTCCCGCGGCTCTGGGACCGGCACATCCTCAACTGTGCTTACCTCGGTGAAGTCATCGACGAGGGGTCGTCGGTCATCGACATCGGCTCCGGTGCGGGTCTACCAGGCATTCCGCTCGCCCTCGCCCGCCCGGACCTCCACATCCGCCTCGTCGAGCCGCTGGAGCGGCGCTACACCTTCCTCCGCGAGGCGATCGCCGAACTGGACCTCCGGGACCAGGTCGCGGTCGCGCGGGGTCGTGCTGAGGACGTGCGGGGTGAATTCTCCGCCGCGGTCGTCACCGCACGAGCCGTCGCTCCGCTCAAGACCCTCTACGGCTGGGCGCTGCCGCTCGTTGTGACCGGCGGACACCTCATCGCCATCAAGGGCCGGAGCGCCTCCGAGGAGATTGCCGCCGCAGCTGCGACCCTGCAGCAGATGGGCATCACGACGGCCCCCGAGGTGCTGAGCGTCGGACCCGATGACGGCACGGGGACGACCGTGGTGCGGGTGGCCCGAGGGCACGGCCCGCTGCGCGCCGCACCGGTACCTGGCGCGCCGGCCGCGGCGAAGCGTCGCCCCGGCAAGGGCAACCGGCGATGAGTGAGGGAGAGGGACGAGGAGTGGCACAGCTCGGCTGGTTCAGTAGCTCGCGACCGGCGGCGAACGGCTCGGGGCGCCTGGGGTGGTTCTCGGTCTCCTCCCTGATGCTCGATGAGCCTCAGGTCGTCGGTGTTTCACGTAAAACCGAGGTGCACGTCGATACCATCGACGTCGATGTTTCACGTGAAACCCTGCTCGTCGACGTTGAGCCTGTTGTGCCCGTTTCACGTGAAACCGAGCCGCAGTCAGAGTTGGTGGACGTTTCACGTGAAACGCCCACCGCTCCGCCCATCCTGACGACGGTGGAGACCCTCCCGGTACTCGACGAAGTCGACGAGCTCGAGGAAGCCGAGGAGGAGCTCCCCCCGGTTCCACGTGAAACACGGCGCGCGACCGTGTCGGAGCGCTTCCCGCTGCCGACGGAAACCCGTGTCATGACGATCGCGAACCAGAAGGGCGGCGTCGGCAAGACGACGACCGCGGTCAACATCGCCTCGGCACTGGCGGCGGCAGGGCTGAAGGTCCTCGTCCTCGACCTCGACCCGCAGGGAAACGCCTCGACGGCCTTGGGGATCGACCACCACCAGGACGTGCCCGGTGTCTACGAGGTCCTGGTCGAGGGCAAACCCCTGGCCGATGTCGTCCAGCGCTGCGACGAGGCTCCCGACCTCTGGTGCGCGCCGGCGACGGTCGACCTCGCCGGTGCTGAGATCGAGCTGGTCTCCATGGTCGCTCGTGAGATGCGTCTGCAGCGTGCGCTCGCCAAGTACCTGAAGGCGTTGGAGAAGGCCGGGGAACGGCGCATCGACTACGTCCTCATCGACTGTCCGCCGAGCCTGGGCCTGCTGACCATCAACGCCTTCGTCGCGGCTCCGGAGGTTCTCATCCCCATCCAGTGCGAGTACTACGCACTCGAAGGGCTGAGCCAGCTCCTGGCGAACATCGAGTTGATCCAGGAACACCTGAACCCGGACCTCGAGGTCACCACGATCCTGCTGACCATGTATGACGGCCGCACGCGGCTGGCCGCCCAGGTCGTGAACGAGGTTCGTCAGCACTTCGGACAGCAGGTCCTGAGGTCTCTCGTCCCCCGTTCGGTGCGGATCTCGGAGGCGCCGAGCCACGGTCAGACGGTGATGGCGTACGACCCGTCGTCTTCCGGTGCTCTGGCCTACCTCGAGGCGGCGCGTGAGATAGCCCAGCGTGGCGTCCACGAAACGGTCGCACCTGCAGGGGATGCTGCCGTGGGAGCGCCGCCCGCTGTGGCGGACCCGTGGGCGCGGTGGAGTGATGGAACGGGGACGCGACGTGGGTTCGCGTCGAAGGAAGGTGGAGCGTGAGCGACAAGCGACGTGGACTCGGCCGTGGACTCGGTGCCCTGATCCCCAGCGGTGGACCGACGACCTCGAGTCGGGTCGGCATGGGGACCGCCACGCTGCCCCCGGCGATGCGCACCGGTGGACGTCCGGTCGACCTCTTCTTCGACCAGCGCTCCGACGAGACCGACGCAGCGCCCGATGAGACGCCTGACGCGCCGGAGAGCCACGAGGAACGCGTCGGCGACCTCGCGGTCGTCACGACGGAGGAGGCCCCCGCAGAGGCGTCCCTGGAGCCGGAGATCACCCCGGAGGTCGAGGCCGAGCCCGCCCCGACCGACGCCACGACCGACGCCACGACCGACGCCACGACCGACGATGGCCTGGTCGACGTCCCCGGGGCGCGCTTCGCCGAGGTCCCCGTCACCGCGATCGTGCCGAACTCCCGTCAGCCCCGCACGGTGTTCGACGAGGACGAGCTCGCCGAACTCGTGCACTCCATCCGCGAGATCGGGGTGCTGCAGCCCATCGTCGTCCGGTCCTCGGACCCGGCGGAGGACGGCAGCCAGCGCTTCGAGCTCGTCATGGGTGAGCGTCGGTGGCGAGCCGCGACCGAGGCCGGCCTGGAGACCATCCCGGCGATCATCCGCGACACCGCTGACGACGACCTGCTCCGTGACGCGCTGCTGGAGAACCTGCACCGCAGCCAGCTGAACCCGCTCGAAGAGGCGGCGGCGTACCAGCAGCTGCTCGAGGACTTCGGCTGCACGCACGAGGAACTCGCCTCGCGCATCGGCCGCTCACGTCCGCAGATCAGCAACACGCTGCGACTCATGAAGTTGCCTCCGCTGGTGCAGCGCCGGGTGGCGGCGAACGTCATCTCCGCCGGCCACGCTCGTGCGCTGCTGTCGCTCGAGGACGGCGCGGCGATGGAGCGTCTCGCCCAGCGGGTCGTCGCCGAAGGCCTCTCGGTGCGCGCCGTGGAGGAGATCATCTCCCTCGGGGACGCGGACCACGAGCCGCGACGACGCAACCCCGCGCAGGCGCAGCCGGAGCTGGACGACCGCGCCTCCACGTTGGCGGACCGGCTCGACACCCGGGTGAAGATCAGCATGGGACGCACCCGCGGGCGCATGACGGTGGACTTCGCCGGCCTGGAGGACCTCGACCGGATCCTCCGCCTGCTCGACGCCACACCCACCCCCTGAGCACGGGCGGCGCGCCGGTGACCCCCCCACCCGACGCGCCGCCCGTAGCACGTCCGCAGGTCAGCTCCGGAGCGCGCTCTCCACGATGGAGCGGTACACGGAGTCGAGTTCCAGCCCCGCGGCCTCCGCCGCCTGCGGCAGCAACGACGTCTCGGTCATCCCCGGGGCGGCGTTCGCCTCGAGGAACACCGGGTCACCGGAGTCGGTGACGATGAAGTCGATGCGCGACAGGTGGCGCAGCCCCAGCGCCTCGTGCGCACCCCGGGCCGTTCCGGCCAGTCGCTCGGCGTCGTCGACGGACAAGCGGGCCGGTGCGAAGAACTCCGTGGTCCCGGCGGTGTAGCGGGCCGCGTAGTCGTAGGAGCCGCCGTCGGCGACGATCTCGACGGCGGGCAGGACCTGGACCTCCCCGTCGATCTCGACGACGGAGACGGCCACCTCCACCCCCGGGACATGCTGCTGGACCAGCGCGGTGTCGCCGTAGGCGAACGAGTCCACGACGGCGCGGGCGAGGTCCCGTGGTTCCCCGACGACGGCGACCCCCAGCGCCGAGCCTCCCCGGCTCGGCTTCACCACGAGCGGGAACCCGGCCCAGTCGGCGGCCGCGGCGAGGACGGGCTGAGCTCCGAGGTCGCGGAAGGTGGCGTGCGGCAGCGCGATCGAGGGCGGGACGCTGATCCCCGCCGCCGCGACGATGCTCTGCGCGATGGGTTTGTCCCAGGCCAGTCGACAGGCCCCCGGGCGGGCGCCGACGTAGGTGAGCCCGAGGAGTTCCAGGACGTCGCGCAGCGCGCCGTCCTCCCCGATCGCCCCGTGCAGCACCGGCCACACGACGTCGGGGCGTTGAGCGGCCAACGTCGGCAGCAGGTGCGCGTCCGCGTCGAGGACCGTCACCTCGCAGCCGGAGGAGCGCAACGCGTCCGCGACCCGGCGACCGGAGCGGAGGGAGACGTCCCGTTCGTGGGAGAGACCGCCTGCGAGGACGGCGACGTGCAGGTCGCGGGTCATGCCAGCTCCGGTCCGGGGTTGTCGTGGCCGGCTCGACCGGCGCGCGGGGTGACGGGGCCGAAGGTCTCGGCGACCTCCAGTTCGTCCTGCACGACGGCGGCGAGGCGGCGGACACCCTCACGGATCCGCTCGGCCGGCGGGAAGCAGTACGACAACCGCACCGACCGGCTGCCGCTCCCGTCGGCGTAGAAGGCGCCGCCGGGGACGTAGGCGACGCGGCCGGTGACGGCGCGCGGCAGCATCGCCTTCGCGTCGAGACCCTCGGGCAACGTCATCCAGACGTAGAACCCGCCGACGGGGCGCGTCCACGTCGCTCGGGGGAGGTGCGTGGCGAGGGCGTCCAGCATGGCGTCGCGCCGCTCGCGGTAGAGCTCGCGGAAGACCTTGACCTGGCCCATCCAGTCGTAGCTCGAGAGGTACTCGGCGATCGCGAACTGGCCGAAGGAGGTCGGGCAGAGGATCGCCGACTCCGAGGCCAGCACGAGCTTCTCCCGCACGGCGTGCGGCGCGACGGCCCACCCCACGCGGTAGCCCGGCGCGAACGTCTTGGAGAAGGACCCCAGGTGCACGACGTGCTCGGGGTCCATCGAGCGGAGCGCCGGCAGCGGGTCGCCGTCGAAGCCCAGCAGCGCGTACGGGTCGTCCTCGAGGATCAGCAGCTCGTGGCGTCGGGCGATGGCCAGGACCTCCCGCCGCCGTTCCAGCGAGAGCGTCACGCCCGCTGGGTTGTGGTGGTTCGGCACCGTGTAGAGGAACTTCACCCGCTTGCCCTCGGCCCGGAGGCGGACGAGGGCCTCCTCGAGCGCCGCGGGCTGCAGCCCGTCGTGGTCGAGGGGCACGTGCACGACCTGCGCCTGGTAGCTGCGGAACACCCCGAGGGCACCGACGTAGCTGGGCGCCTCGGCGAGGACGACGTCACCCGGGTCGAGGAAGATCCGGGACACGAGGTCGAGAGCCTGCTGGGACCCGGTCGTCACGACGATGTCGTCGGGGTGGGCCTCGATGCCCTGAGGGCGCATGACCTCGACGATCTGCTCGCGCAGCACCTCCTCACCCTGACCGGAGCCGTACTGCAGGGCCACGGCACCCTTCTGGGAGATCAACCGCGCGGAGATCTCGGCGATGGCGTCGAGGGGGAGCGCGGGCAGGTAGGGCATGCCACCGGCGAGCGAGACGACCTCGGGCCGGTTCGCCACGGCGAACAGCGCCCGGATCTCCGACGCGGTCATCGAGGCGGTCCGTTCGGCGTAGGCGGACCGCCACCGGTCCAACCTCCGGCCGGTTCCAGCCCCAGCCCCGGCCCCGGCCGCCGCCGACGCGGGGGACGCGTCACCGGGACTCGAGGGCGGGCGGTGCTGGCTCATGACGGCCTCCTGGGACACGGGTGCTGGGTGGACGAGTGCTCGTCGCACTCTCCGAGACTGCCACTTAGGATGCGTTCGACGCGTGGACGCAACGCGGACGCGTCGTCGAGACGCCGAGCGGAACTGGGGAGGCTGACGCCGGTGGGTCGTCGGATGGCGCCGTTGACGCTCGACACGCTCGCCGACCTGCCCAAGCAGTCGCGGCAGTGCGTCTTCTGGGAACTCGACGCCGAAGCCGCCCAGCGGGCCGCCGCGGCGGGGTACCCGGACTTCGAGAAGGAGGCCTGGATCTCCAGCGTCCTGCTGCAGTGGGGTCCGTGCGGACGGCTCGTCTACGTCGACGACCAGGCGGCCGGGTTCGTCATGTACGCCCCGCCGGTCTACTCACCCCGCTCGACGGGTTTCCCCACCTCGCCGGTCAGCGGTGACAGCGTCCTGCTGACGACGGGCTGGATCGAACCGGCCTTCCGGGGCGAAGGGCTGGCCCGGATGCTGCTGCAGGGTGCGGCGAAGGACCTGACCCAACGCGGGGTGAAGGCCGTCGAGGCGTTCGGCGGGGCGGCGGCGGCCGTCGGCGGTGACGGCAGCGAGGAGTCCCCGCACGACCACGGCGACCCCTGCGTGCTCCCCGCGCACCTGCTGGAGTCGGTCGGGTTCACCGTGGTGCGTCCCCACCACCGCTACCCGCGGTTGCGGCTGGAGCTGAAGACGGCGCTGAGCTGGCGCGAGGACGTCGAGGCGGCGCTCGAGCGGCTGCTCGGCAGCATCCGGGTCCAGACCCTCACCGGGGTGGCCCACCCCTGACAGCGGAGAGCGCCGGCCCCCACGAGGGGACCGGCGCTCTCCGCGAACGGGATCAGCCGACGAAGTCGTCGAGCTCCTTCAGCAGCACGGGCTTGGGCCGCGCGCCGATGATCGTCTTGACGACCTCACCACCGGAGTAGACGTTCAGCGTCGGGATCGACGTGACGCCGTACTTCGCGGCGATCTTCGGGTTCTCGTCGGTGTTGACCTTCACCACGGTGATCTTGTCCGCGTTCTCGGCGGCGATCTCCTCGAGGATCGGGGCGACCTGACGGCACGGGCCGCACCAGGGCGCCCAGAAGTCGACGAGGACGGGCTTGTCGGACTGCAGGACCTCGGCGTCGAACGTGTCGTCGGTGACGTGCGTGGTGCTCACGCGTACCTCCAGTGTCGTGGGGTGGGAAGGGGGGGGTCAGACCCGCGGCTGCGGGCGGTCGACGGTGTCGGAGTCCGCGACGTCGGGCGTCAGGGTCTCCTCGCGCGGGGGCTGCTCGTCCTGCGCGACGTCACCGCGGGCGGCGAGGAACTTCTCGGCGTCCAGGGCGGCCGAGCACCCCATGCCGGCGGCGGTGATGGCCTGCATGTACTCGTGGTCGACGACGTCACCGGCGGCGAAGACGCCGGGGAGGTTCGTGCGGGTGCTGCGACCTTCGACGAGGATGAACCCGTTCTCGTCCAGGTCGACCTGCCCCTTGACGAGATCGGTGCGCGGTTCGTGGCCGATGGCGATGAAGAGGGCGGTGGCCGCGATCTCGCTCGTCTCACCTGTCACGGTGTCCTGCAACGTGAGGCCCTCGACCTTGTTCTCGCCCAGGATGCCGGTGACGGCGGAGTTCCAGACGAACTTGATCTTCGGGTTGTCCTCGGCGCGCTTCGCCATGATGCGCGAGGCGCGGAGCTCGTCCCGGCGGTGCACGATTGTCACGGTGCGGGCGAAACGGGTGAGGAACGTCGCCTCCTCGACCGCGGAGTCCCCGCCGCCGACGACGACGATGTCCTGCTCGCGGAAGAAGAACCCGTCACAGGTGGCGCACCAGCTCACGCCACGACCGGACAGCCGCTTCTCGTCCGGGAGGCCGAGCTGACGGTAGGCCGAACCGAGCGCGAGGATCACCGCGTGGGCGCGGTAGGTCTCACCGGAGCCGGTGACGACCTCCTTGACGTCGCCCTCGAGGCGGACGTCGACGATGTCGTCGGTGATCAGCTCGGCGCCGAACCTCTCGGCCTGCTGGCGCATGTTGTCCATCAGGTCCGGGCCCATGATCCCTTCCGGGAAGCCCGGGAAGTTCTCGACCTCGGTGGTGTTCATCAGCGCACCGCCGGCCGTCACCGATCCTTCGAAGACCAGCGGCCGCAGTTCCGCACGGGCGGCGTAGAGCGCCGCGGTGTAGCCCGAGGGGCCCGAACCCACGACGATGACTTCGCGGATCTCGTTCGTGGTGGCGTCGCTCACCTGTGCGGACCTGCTTCCTCGATCGGTGCCGACCCCGCGGTCACGGGGCTCCGGCGTTGCTGCTTCTTCAACCGATCGTAGGGGTGCGCTGTTCCCGGCGCCGAACCCTCACACCACGCTCAGGAGCCGTTCGGGAGGGGCACGTCGACCCGGCTGTAGGCGGGGTCTCCGGGGACGCAGTCGAGGGCCACGACGACGACCTCGGCCCCGTCGGTGGTGGTGTGGACCACGAGGGCGGCCGGTGTGGTCCGCCAGGTCGCGATCTCGACGGCGAGGACGGAGTCCGGGTCGACCCCGAGGCTCTTCGTGCAGGCCAGGGCCTTCTCGGCGGCCGGGCGTTGCGCCGGGTCGCTCGTCGCGGACTCCGTGTCCTGCGGTGCCATCAGCGTCGTCCGCCCCTTGTCGGCCGCGTCCAGGCCCGGGGTCGCGTCGGGCGCGGAACCGCCGGAGGGGGCGCCCTCGTCGAGGGTGTCCTCGGCGAGGTCCTGCACGGCGGTGGCGTCGGTGTAGTCCTTGCCGCTGAGCAGCACCTTCGCCGACGGCGGTACGGACTCGCCCATCGCCACCGAACCGGCGTCGGCGCTCGAGGAGGACGCCCCGGACAGCGAGTGGTCCTGCGAGAGCCAGAAGCCGCCGCCACCGACGACCACGACCGCGGCCGCCGCGGCCAGCAGCCGGGGCCACCGCGACGGGCGCCGACGGGCGGCCAGCGAGGCGACGGGGGTCTCGAGGCGTGCGGCCGCGAGCGCCGCGTCGAGGCGGGCCACGACGTCGTCGGGCATCGGACCGAGGTCGGCCGCTCCGCGCAACCGGTCACGGACCCGTTGCTCCTGGGGGCTCAGCACCTCGTCCTCGGTGCTCTCCTCGAACTCCTCGCTCACCGCGGACCTCCTCCCGTCTCCCGAACTCGACCAGGGGTGTGACGTCGTGCGACGTTCAACGGTTCCCCGCGCTCACACGCGATCGCCGAGGAGCTCGGCCAGGGTCACCCGCCCGCGCGAACACCGCGACTTCACCGTGCCCACCGCGACGCCGAGGATCTCGGCGGCCTCGGCGACCGGGACGTCGTACATGTCGACGAGGACCAGAGCCGCCCGCTGGGCCTCGGGGAGGCGGGCGAGGGCGCGGGTGACGTCGAGCCCGGCCTCCACGTGCGGGGTCGCGTCCTCGACGACGGCCAGCGCCGCCCCGGTGCGGGCGTTCTCGTCCCCGCCGGGACCGACCTCCTCCTCGAGGGGACGGGTCGGGCGGACGGCCCTGCGCCGGGCCCGGTCGAGGCAGGCGTTGACGACGATCCGGTGCAACCACGTCGTGACGGCGGAGTCGCCGCGGAACCGGTCGGCCGCGCGCAGGGCCGAGACGAGGGCGTCCTGGACGGCGTCGGCGGCCTCCTCGCGGTCGCCCGTCGTGCGCAGCGCCACGGCCCACAACCGGTCGCGGTGCCGGCGGACGACCTCGCCGAAGGCCTCCGGGTCCCCCGCGACGTGCGCGGTGAGGAGTTCCGCGTCGGTGCGCGGGTCCACCGGCGCACCGGTTCCCGCCGGGGTCACGGTGCCGGGGTGGGGATCGTCCCCGTGACGGCGATCTCGGCCACGCGGGCCCGGAAGACGCCGTCGGTCGTCGGGAGTTCGGTGAACCAGACGACGAGGTAGCGGCTGCGGACCGGCTGCGCGGGGGTCAGCGTCTGCGCCCCGCCGGCCGGGGCGCTCGCGACGGGTGCGGAGCCGTCGAGGGCCGGGCCGGGAGCCGTCAGCAACGACACCGACCCGCCGTCACCGCCGTCGGTGAGCTGGACCTGGCTGACGTCGGCCTCGACGCCCAGGTCGAGCACGAGGCCCATGCCGTCCTTGAGGCCGGCGAACGTCGCGGAGTTGTAGCGCTGGCTCTCCCACGCCGTCCCCGGGTCGCCGTCGACCGCCCGCGGAGCCGTCGCCGAGGACTCCCCGCCGCCCTGCGGGTCGAGGGCGGCGATGGAGGTCACGGGCAGCACGATCGGCGTCACCGGCGGCGGGGCGGCGGCACTGGGCGAGACCGCGGGGGCGCTCGTCGCGGCGGGCGCCGAGGTCGTCGCGGGGGCCGGGGCACTGGAGGCACTGGTCGGGATGGCGGGCACGGCGATCCGGCTCAACTGCCACAGCGCGAGCACCAGCCCGACGACGATGACCGCGCCGACGATGGCCAGCACCAGGCGGGAGTCGTCGCGCGGGGGTCGGGCGGTGGTGTGCGGGCGGGTGAACGGGACGGGCGGCTCCTCCTCGGGGACCACCTCGTCGCGGTTCTTCAGCCGACCCCGGAACTCCTTGGTCGCGGCCTCGCCGCGCATCCGGCGCAGGGTCTCCTCCCAGGGCGCCATCGTCCACGGCGCGAGCTGCAGGGCGAGCTCCGCGGGGTCGCGCGGACCGTCCTCGTGCGGGCCGAACGTGACGCTGCACAAGGTGTCCAGGTCGTTCGGGACGTCGGGGCGGATGTCCTTGGGCGGCAACGGTTGACCGTCGGCGGTGGGAGACTGCGGGAGGCCGGCGTGCGGGGCCAGCGACTCCAGCGCGGGCCAGCGCGCGACGAGGCCGGCGTAGACGAGCGCGACGAGCGCGACGGCGTCGGCGCGGTTGGCCAGCACCGCCGCGCGAGCCGGGGAGAGCGCGGGCGGGTCGATCTCGAGGGCCGCCTCGATCCCCACACCGCGGACCCGCACGACCCCGTCGGGGCCGAGGACGACGTCGTCGGGGGTGAGGCGGGTGTGGTGCAGTCCCCGGCGGGCGGCGACGTCGAGCGCGGAGGCGACCTCGCCGACGAGGGCGCGGACGGCGGCGGGCTTCATCGGACCGGACCGCAGCAGGTCGCTCATGGAGCGCCCCTCGACGAACTCCTCGACGACGAAGACCGTGGCGGTGCCGTCGGCGGCGGTCAGGTCGGTGCCCGCGTCGAGGATGCGGGGGATGCGCGGATCGGTGATCATGGCGGCGCGGCGGGCGGCGTCGAGGAACTCCTCGGCCCGGGCGTCGGCGGCGGGCAGCGTGCGGACGCGGACAGGCCGGTCCAGCGTCAGGTCACGACCGCGGAACTCCCGCGTCCCCAGCTCGGTGGCGACCGACAGCTCCCGGTCCAGGGCGTAGCGGTCGGCCACGAGCTCGTCGCCCGCGTTGCGGCCTACCCCGTCCAGACGTACCCCCCGGTGACCCGTGCGTGATCGCGAGGCCGCGTGCGCGGTCCCGGGCACCATGCTAGGGCGCGATCGGTACGGGACGGTCCGGGCGCGCGGACCGGCGTCCCGGGACCGAGCATGTGACCGTGAACTCCAGCCGAACCTCCCGTGGCCTCCTCGGTGGACTCGCCGCCGGTGCCGTGGGCACCGCGGTCCTGAACGCCGTCACCTACGCCGACATGGCCTGGCGGGGACGTGACGCCAGCACCGTGCCGGCGGACACCGTCGAGGCGCTCGCCGATCACCTCGGTCGGCCCGTCGGTGGGTCCGCAGCCCAGCGCGGCAACCGGCTCACCGCACTCGGGGCGTTGTCCGGCACCGTCGCCGGGCTGGGCGTCGGTGCGCTCGTCGGCACCGCCCGCGCGGCGGGGCTGCGACTGCCCCGCGGGGTCGGTGCGGTGGTCACCGGGGCCGCCGCGATGGCCGCCACCGATCTGCCCGCCGCCGCCCTCGGGGTCACGGACCTGCGGGAGTGGACCCCGCAGGACTGGGTCTCCGACGCCGTGCCGCACCTCGCGTTCGGGGTCGCCGCGCACTCCACGCTGCGTCTGGTCGACCCGGGTGTCCGCCGGGGCTCGACCGCCGTCGTGGACCGGCCCGCGAAGGCCTCCGCCGGTCTCGTGGCGCGCTCGGCCCTGCTCGGGGTGGCCACCGGCGGCCGCAGTTCGCTCGGGTTCGCCGGACCCGCGCTGACGGGGTCGTCGTCACCCGCGAAGGTCCTCGCTCTCGCCGGGCTCGGGTTCGAGCTCTACCAGGACAAGCAGCCCGCCACCCCGAGCCGGCTGTCCGCCGCGGGGCTGCCCGCGCGGATCGCCTCCGGGGCCGGGGGTGCCGTGGCGCTGGCTCGTCGTGAGCACCGGCGGGTGGCGCTGCCCGTGCTCGCCGGGGCGTTCGGTGCCGTCGTCGGGTCGATCGCGGGAGCGTCCTGGCGGTCCTGGGCCGGCGAGTTCGTCCCGGACTGGCAGGCCGCGGTCGTCGAGGACGTCGCGAGCGTGACCCTCGCCGTCCTCGCGTCCCGGTGAGTCAGGCGGCCGAGGGGCGGACGGCGCCGAAGAGGCCGGACATCGCGACGCCCGCCTCGCGGACGACGTCGCCGGTGTGCGGGGCGTGCAGGACCTTGCCGTCGCCGAGGTACAGCGCGACGTGGTGGATGCTCGACGGGTCGCTGCCGTTGGCGTAGAACACCAGGTCACCGGGCTGCAGCTGGTTCAGCGGCACCTTCGGGAGCCCGGCGTACTGCTGACGCGACGTCCGCGGGATGGAGACCCCGGCCTGGGCGTAGGCCCACTGCGTGAGGCCCGAGCAGTCGAACGTGGTCGGCCCCGTCGCCCCCCACACGTAGGACATCCCTTCGCGGGTCCAGGCGGCGGCGATCGCCGCCGTGGCCGTGCTCGAGGCGCCCGCGACGGCGTCCGCCACCGAGGAGGTGTCCCCGGCCGAGGAGGTGTCCTTGGCCTGCGCGTCCGCGACCCCCGCGGCGGCGGCCTGCTGGGCGGCCGCGGCGAGCGCGGCCTGGCGGGCCTGCTCCTCCTCGTCCGCGACGGCCTGCGCCACCGCGGTGTCGGCCGCCGCCAGCAGCGTCCGCTGCTGGGCGAGAGCGGTGGTGACCTGCTCCTCCGCCGTCTTCGCGGCCGCCTGGGCGGTGGTCTTCGCGACGCGGACCTGCTGCAGGTGCGCCTCGGCGGCGGCCGCGCCGGCGCGAGCCGTCGCGGCGGCGGTGACGGTGGTGGTGTCGTCGGCGACGACGCTGCGGGCGAGGAGCGCGCCCCGGGCGGTGGCGTCGACGTCGTCCAGGTCGCCGCTCGACAGGACCCGGCTGATGCCGCCGGTCAGCGACGCGGAGCCGCCGCTCATGTAGAGGGAGCGGACCCGGCGGGTCGCGTCCTGCGTGGCGGTGGCGCTGTCACCGGTGGCGGCGTCGAGCGCCGACTGCGCCCGGACCTCCTCCGAGATCGCGGTGGTGGTGTCCTCGACGGCGGTGTCGTAGGCCTCGGTGGCGATGGACTGCCGCAGCTGCAGGGCCTCGACCTGGGCGCGCAACGCGTCGGCCTGGGTCTTGAGGGTCTGGCTGCGCAGCGCGAGCGCGGGGTCCGCGTGGGCGAGGCCCGCGGAGCTGAGCGGTGCGAACAGGGCGAGCGTCAGCACACCCGTCGACACGACCCGCCTGACGCTCATCACCTGTTCTGAGTCGTCACCGCGTGTGAAGACCTTGACGCGACGGGGGAGTGATGACCCGGTTGGCGCACCGATCCGCCACCATCGTCGGTGTGAGTGCACCGCAGAACCAGAGCACGGCCACGCCGGACGAGCCCGCGGCGAGGGACTCCCTCGCCCGGTCGAGCGCGCTGATGGCGAGCGGGACGCTGGTGTCGCGGTTGCTCGGGTTCGTGCGGGTGGCCCTGCTGGTCGCCGCCATCGGCGGCACGGCGAAGGGCGTCGGCGGTCAGGTGTTCGACGTCGCCAACAAGGCGCCGAACAACTTCTACATCCTCGTCGCCGGCGGGGTCCTCAACGCTGTCCTCGTGCCGCAGATCGTCAAGGCGTTCCGGTTGCCCGATGGCGGGAAGGACTTCGTCGACCGGCTCGTCACCCTCGCCCTGCTGGTGATGGCCGCAGCAACCGTCGTCATCACCGCGGCGGCACCACTGGTCGTGCGCCTCTTCACCGACGGCTGGAGCGACGACTGGCTCGCGTTGGGCACGGCCATGGCGTTCTGGTGCCTGCCCCAGGTCTTCTTCTACGGCCTCTACACGGTGCTGGGGCAGGTGCTGAACGCGAAGAGCAGCTTCGGGCCCTTCATGTGGGCCCCGGTCCTGAACAACCTCGTGGCCATCGCGGGCATCCTGGTCTTCCTCGCGATCGTGCCGGACGGCGAGCGGTTGACCGCGGTGCAGTGGACCCCGTCGATGATCGCCCTGCTGGCGGGGACGGCGACGCTCGGCGTGGCCCTGCAGGCGCTCGTCCTGCTCTGGCCGTTGCACCGCATCGGCTTCCGCTACCGTCCGCGGTTCCGCTTCCGCGGCATGGGCTTGGCCAGCGCCGGCCGGGTCGCGGGTTGGACCTTCGCCGGCGTGCTCGTGGGGCAGCTCGCGTTCGTGCCCACCTCGAAGGTCATGACGTCGGCCGGGCACGCGCTGTCGTTGGCGCGGATCGACGGGGCCTCCAGCAACTCCTACACCAACGCCTACCTGCTGTT
Organism: Kineococcus sp. GCM10028916; assembly: GCF_042674865.1. Lineage (NCBI taxonomy): Bacteria > Bacillati > Actinomycetota > Actinomycetes > Kineosporiales > Kineosporiaceae > Kineococcus > Kineococcus sp. GCM10028916. The sequence goes on from NZ_JBHTFM010000009.1 coordinate 56,723, forward strand.
CATGCTCCCGCACTCCCTCGTCGCGGTGTCCCTCGTGACGGCCCTCTTCACGCGGCTGAGTCGCGCGGCCGTCCGCGGGGACGTGGCGGCCGTCCGGCGCGACTTCTCCTCCGGGGCCCGTACGGTGGCGGCCGCCGGGGCGCTGGCCACCGCGGCGTTCCTCTCCCTCGGGCCGTCGATCGCCGGAGCCCTCTTCGGTGGCCACCCGATCGGGTTGGTCCTCGTGGCCATGACCGTCGGTCTCGTCCCGTTCAGCGTCACCTACCTCGTGCAGCGCGTCTTCTACGCCTACGAGGACGCCCGGACCCCGTTCGTCGTCCAGGTCGTCGTCGCCGTCGTGACGACCATCGGCAACGGCGTCTGCTACTTCGTCCTCGAACCGCGCTGGCAGGTGATCGGCATCGGCGCCTTCATGAGCCTCGCCAACGTCGTGGGCTGCGTCCTCGGCCTGACCCTCCTGCGCCGCCGCTTCCACGCCCTCGACGGTGGCGGCATCGACGGGTCCCTGCTGCTGCGGACGCTCGTCCGCCTGGCGATCATCGCCGTCGTGGCCACCGCTGCCGGGTTCGCCGTCGCGCAGGGCGGTGGGTCGCTCGGCAGCGGCCGGTTGGTGGACGTCGGTGTCGTCCTCGTCGGTGGGGTCGTCGTCCTGGCCGTCTTCGTCGCCCTCAGCCGGGTGATGCGGGTCCGCGAGCTCGAGGACCTCGTCGCGCCGCTGCTGCGGCGGCTACCCCTGCCCCGTCGGCGCTGACTCGTCCTCGTCCTGGTGGGCGGGGGCGGGGGCGGGGGTGACGTCGGCGTGCTCGGCCTCGTCGACGCGCCGCCGGCCCTTCTTCACGGCGCGGACCACCCCGAGCACGAGCAGCGCGGCCGCCCCACCGCCGACGACCCCGCTGATCCAGTTCTCCACGTCGGCGCGGACGTTGAGGTCCACCGCGACGGGCGCCCCGATCGCGCTGCCGGCGGGGGTCCGCAGCTGCGCCTCGACGACGACGCTGCCGTTGGCCAGCGCGCGCACCGGCACCCCGACGCGCTGCTGGCTGCGGGCGGGGACGGTCTGACGGGGTACCGCGTCGAGCTGGACCCGCGGGCTGCGGGGCGTCAGCACGAGGTCCACCTGCACCGGCACGTCCAGCTCGTTGACCAGCGTGATCGGCAGCTCGCTGCGTTCGGCGGCCAGGTTGCGGACGCTGCCGCCGGCGATGCTGATGCCCGTCGTGAGGGAGGCGATCGTCCGTTCCAGCGTCTCGCGCGCGGCGGGGAGCTCGTCGGTGTGTCCCCGCCAGGACGCCCCCAGCAGCAGCAACGCGGCCCGCTGCTGGGTCAGCAGCTTCGCGTCGGGCCGGCCGTCGGTGGTCTGCAGGGCGCTGGAGAAGTCGTCGACCTCGGTGAGGGCCGACTCGACGTCGGCGACGTGGCGGGCGGGCAGCGCGGCGCGGGCGGTGGCCGTCGCGATCTCCGGGCCGGAGCGCGACCCCGGCCCGGGGTCGGTGGCGATGAGGTCGGTCAGCGACTGCCAGCTCGCCCACCCCGACGCCTCCACGTCGGCGACGAGCGTCTCGATCGCCCCGGCGACGGGGTTGAAGCTGCGCGGCGCCACCAGCAGCTGACCGCGCGCGTCGCTCGGGCGCTGCAACGTCGTCGTCGCGGCCTCGGCGATGAGCCGCTGCCGCACGAGCACCACCTGGTCGGCGTCCACGGAGTCCGCCAGCACCGACGACATCGTCCGGTCCGCCACCACCGCGTCGACGACGGAGTCGAGCACCGTCACGCTCGCCCGCCCCGCCGGGGTGTAGGTGAGGTCCGCGTCGGGCGGGAGGCAGACGTCGTCCAGGACGACCGTGGAGGCCCCGACCCCCAGCGCGAGCGCCAGCAGGTCGTCGTCGGCGGCTTCGTCGGCGGGCCAGGCGACGTCGCGGACCACGACCGCGCCGAGGTCGTCGAAGGCCCCGGCCCCGGCGGCGACGCAGCGTCCCAGCAGGTCGGGCCCGTCCTCGGAGCGGTCCAGGGCGGCGAGGTCCGGGTCGCCGTAGGGCAGGGCGACGACGACGCGGCCGGTCGCGGCGGCCCGCAGGTCGGCCAGCCAGACCGAGACGGTCCGGCTCTCGTCCAGGGTGGGTTGCGGGGTGCTCGGGGCGGTCGGCTGACCGCTCGTCCCCGCCGTCGTGACGTTCGCGGCCGCGGCCAGCAGGGCCGGGTCGAGCGCCCACGCGACCCGGGGGTCGGCGCTGGCGCCGACCAGCGGCGCGAGGCGGCCCTCGACGGCGCTCGCGAGCCCGCTCGCCGAGCCGTCACGGCCGGCGACCAGCGGCAGCAGCAGCGTCAACGGCGTCGGCGTGACGCCCTGCGGGGCGGAGACCAGGAACGTGCGGGCGCCGCCGACCTTGCCGCTCTTGTCGGAGACCTCGACGGCCGCGAGGTGCGCCCCGACCCCGTTGCCCAGCGCGGCCGCCGGCAGGGTCAGTTCGACCTCGGCGCTCTCGTCGGCGGCGAGGTCACCGGTGCCGACGACGACGTCCTCGGAGCTCGCCGAGGAGCGGGTGATGGACGTGCGCTCCGACGCGCGGGCCCAGCCGTCGAGGGCGGAACGGGCCACCGACGGCGAGCGCTGCGCGACGAGCCGGGCCGTCAGACCGGTCAGGGCGTCGCTCCCGGTGTTCTCCACCCGGGCCCGCACGAGGATCGTCGAGCGGGCGGGATCGGCCGCGGAGTAGGCCGACGGGGTGACCTCCAGCAGGACGACGCGCGCCGGCAGGGCGCTCGCCGTGGTCTCCGTCGTCTCCTTCGGGGTGGGTTTCGCGGTGCTCGCCCGCGCCGGTTCGGCGGAGGCGAGCAGGGCACCACCGCCCGCGAGACCGGCGAGCAGCTGCCGCCGACTCGGGCCGTTCCCGCTCATGCGGTGGTCACGCCAGTTCGCCCAGCCGTGCGGTCGCGGCGAGGGCGGCCCGACGCTCGTTGGGGAAGGCGAGCCGCGCGTCGAGGTCGCTGAACGCGATCCACTCGACGTCGATGGCCTCGGCGTCCGGGTCGTTCTCCACGGTCAGGGTGCCGCCGGTCGCCTTGAGCAGGAACAGGTGCACGACCTTGTGGATGCGACGGCCGTCGGCGGAGAACCAGTAGTCGATGCTGCCGAGGTCCTCGACGATCTCGCCGCGGATCCCGGTCTCCTCCTCGATCTCGCGCACCGCGGCCTCTTCGAGGGTCTCCTCGCCTTCGAGGTGGCCCTTGGGCAGGCACCACTCCTGGCGGCCCGCGCGGTTGAGCCGGCAGATCACCGCGGCCCGCGGGACCCCGGTCGAGAGGTCGACGACGAGCCCACCCGAGGACGTCTCCTGCACGGTGGGCAGCCGGCGACGCGGCTCCCGGGCAGGCTTGACCATCGGCTCACTCTAGCCAGCAGCGCGCACGGCTTCGGGCGCAGACGTGGCAGGCTTGCACCCCGTGCTGCCAGACCCGCTCGCTCCAAGCGCCCCGACGGATCCGAAGACCGCCCTCGAGCAGGCGATGGAGCAGGCCAGGACGCGCGCGATCACCGCGCTGGAACCGGTCATGCCGTTGCTGGTCGACCTCGGCCGCGTCTTCGAGCGGGCCGGGTTCGAGCTGTCCCTCGTCGGCGGACCGGTCCGCGACGCCTTCCTGGGTCGCCGCTCCGCCGACCTCGACTTCACCACCGACGCCCGCCCCGACGACACCGTCCGGCTGCTGAAGGCCTGGGGTGACGCGCACTGGGAGATCGGCCGCGACTTCGGCACGATCGGCGCGCGCAAGAAGGACCTCGTGGTCGAGGTGACGACGTACCGCTCCGAGAGCTACGACGTCGACTCCCGCAAACCCGAGGTCGCCTACGGCGACGACCTCGTCGGCGACCTGTCGCGGCGCGACTTCACCGTCAACGCCATGGCGATGCGGTTGCCCTCGCTGGACTTCGCCGACCCCCACGACGGCCTCACCGACCTCGCGGCGGGCATCCTGCGCACCCCGGGGACGGCCGAGCGGTCCTTCTCCGACGACCCGCTGCGGATGATGCGGGCGGCCCGGTTCGCGGCCCAGCTGAAGATGCGGGTCGCGCCCGACGTCGTGGCCGCGATGACGGCGATGGCCGAGCGGATCACCATCGTCTCGGCCGAACGCGTCCGGGTGGAGCTGGAGAAGATGCTGCTCGCGGTCGACCCGGTGGCGGGTCTGCGGCTGCTGGTGGACACCGGTCTGGCCGAGCGGGTGCTGCCGGAACTGCCGGCGCTGCAGCTGGAGATCGACGAGCACCACCGGCACAAGGACGTCTACGAGCACTCCCTGACCGTGCTGGAGCAGGCGATCGCCCTGGAGGGCGCCGGCCCCGACGACGAGGTGCCGGGCCCGGACCTGCTGCTGCGGCTGTCCGCGCTGCTGCACGACATCGGCAAGCCCCGCACCCGCCGGTTCGAGGAGGGCGGCGGCGTGAGCTTCCACCACCACGAGGTCGTCGGCGCCAAGCTGGTGGCGAAGCGGTTGAAGGCCCTGCGCTTCGACAACGACACCATCAAGAACGTCGCGCGCCTCACCGAGCTGCACCTGCGCTTCCACGGCTACGGCGACGGGGAGTGGACGGACTCCGCCGTCCGCCGCTACGTCACCGACGCGGGCCCGCTGCTGCCGCGGCTGCACAAGCTGACCCGCAGCGACTGCACGACCCGCAACGCCCGCAAGGCGAAGCGGCTCTCCGACGCCTACGACGACCTCGAGACCCGGATCGCCCGGCTGCGGGAGCAGGAGGAGCTCGACTCGATCCGCCCCGACCTCGACGGCACCCAGATCATGGCGCTGCTCGGCATCGGACCCTCCCGCGTCGTCGGCCGCGCGTACCAGCACCTGCTGGGCCTGCGGATGGACCGCGGCCCGCTCGGGGCGGAGGTCGCGGAGCAGGAGCTGCGCGCGTGGTGGGCCGAGCAGCCGGAGTCCTCCGGGTCCTGAGGTCTCGCGGAAACAACACTTTCCGCCCTCGAAGGGCCTTCTGGGGGCGGAAAGTGTTGTTTCCGCGCGGGACCGGCGGCCCACTATCGTGACGCGGTGATCCCGCCCGTCTTCGACGTCCTCCGGCGCCGGCCCGACATCGAGGCGCCCGAACTCGTCGCGGTCGACGCGGCGGACCGGCTCCTGCTCGACGAAGCCGCTCCGGCGCTCGCGGGCGCCGACGTCGCGGTGATCGGCGACGACTACGGGGCCATCACCCTCGGTGCGCTCGCGGGCCACCACCCGGCGCGGGTCCGCGTCCACCAGGACCGACTGTCGGGGGAGCTCGCCCTCGCCGCGAACGCCGCGACCCTCGGCCTGGACGGGTTCCGCTCCCACCCCGTGCCGGACGCCGCGCTGGTGGCCGGCGCGGGCGTGGTGCTGGTGAAGCTGCCGCGCAGCCTCGAAGCCCTCGACGCCACCGCACGGCTCATCGCCCGCCACGCCGCGCCGGACGTCCGCGTGTTCGCGGGTGGTCGGGTCAAGCACATGACGCGCGGGATGAACGACGTCCTCGGGCACGCGTTCACCGAGGTGGACGCGAGCCTCGGCCGGCAGAAGGCCCGGGTGCTGCGTGCGTCCGGGCCCCGCGCCGACGTCGCCGAGGCCGCACCCCGCCGGGTCCACCACGACGACGTCGGGCTCTGGGCCTGCGCGGTGGGCGGGGCGTTCGCGGGCGCCGGCATCGACATCGGGACGCGGGTGCTGCTGGAGCACCTCGACGTCGTGGCCCGGTCGGCTCCCGGCACCGTCCTCGACCTCGGCTGCGGCACCGGCCTCCTCGCCGCCGCGGCCGCCCGGGTGTTCCCCGCCGCGCGGGTCCTCGCCACCGACGAGTCCGCGGACGCCGTCGCCAGCGCGGAGCTGACGGCCGCGGCCAACGGGGTCGCCGTCACCGTCACCCGCGACGACGCCGGTGCGCGCATCCCCGACGGCAGCGTCGACCTGGTGCTGCTGAACCCGCCCTTCCACGCGGGCGCGACGGTCCACGCGGCGATCGCCTCGAAGGTGTTCCGGGCGGCGGCCCGCGTGCTCGCGCCCGGTGGCACGCTGCTGACGGTCTGGAACTCCCACCTCACCTACCGCGGTGAGCTCGAGCGCGTCGTCGGCCCGACCCGCCAGGTCGCCCGCACCCCGAAGTTCACCCTCACGCGGAGCACTCGGGTGGACTCGGCTCAATGAAGGGCCCCGGCCGGTCGAAGAGATCCCATGACGTGCACTGGCGTGGGTGAGGAGGCCTCCTCGACCCTGCTGTCCTTCGCCGAGGCCGCGTCCCGAGTGCTGGAGCACCTCGAGGCGCACCTCCCGCTGGGGATGTGGGCGGTCACCCGCCGCGACGGGGAGGAACAGGTCCTCCTCGAGGTCCGCGACCACTTCCACGGCTCGGTCAGCGGTGACCGGGTCCCCTGGCGGGGGTCGCTGTGCGAGGCGATGACGCAGGGACAGGCCGGGTCCACCGGAGCGACCCTCCTCGTGCCCGCCTACGCGGACAGGCCCGCGGTCCGGGAGTGGGGCGTCCGCGCCTACGTGGGCGCGGCGATCCGCACCGACGTCGAGGTCTTCGGAACCGTCTGCGGCTTCCACCAGCAGGAGCTCGACCCGGTCACCGTGCGGGGACTGCAGCCGTTGCTGGACCTGCTGGCGGCCCTGCTCGGTCAGATCCTGGTCGCCGAGAAGCTGCGCGAACGGGCCTTCGCGCGCGAGGCCGAACTTCGTCGCCTCGCCACCCGCGACCACCTGACCGGGTTGGCGACGCGGGCGGTGTTCGCCGACCGCCTCGGGCACGCCCTGGACCTGCACCGCAGCACCGGCCGGGCCCTGACCGTCCTGCTCTTCGACCTCGACGACTTCAAGACCGTCAACGACACCCTCGGCCACGCCGCGGGCGACGAGGTGCTGGTGGCGCTGGCGCAGCACTGGCAGCCGATCATCCAGTCGGGCAACACCCTGGCGCGGTTGGGCGGTGACGAGTTCGCCCTGCTGGTCGAGAGCGGGCTCAGCGTGGGCGAGGTGTCGAAGCGGGCCAAGGCGGTGCTGGCCGGCCGGCACGAGATCGCCGGCACGGCGATCACCGTCGGGGTCAGCGTCGGGCTGGCGCACCTCCCCGGGCAGGCACCCACCCTCGACGCCAAGGAGTTCCTGGGTCGCGCCGACGCCGCGATGTACGCGGCCAAGCGGGCCGGCAAGGGGCGGCTCGTCGACTACGACACCCTGGGCGATCCGTCCCCGTCCGCGCGCAGCTCCCACAACCCGTAGCGCACGACGTAGGAGTACTCGTCGTGGCGCCAGGCCGGCACGAACCGGTACGACCACGGCGACAACCCCGCTGCGGTGATCGCCGCCAGCTGCGCGGTGGCGTCGTAGGCGTGCATGTCGATCCCGGGCAGCCCGTCCTCGGAGAACGCGCGCCGCGAACTGCCCGGTGTGGTGCGGTCCTCGACGATCCCGACCAGCACTCGCGCCCCGGGCGCGCACGCGTCGGCGAGGTTGCCCAGCGTCGCCGGCAGGTCGCGGCAGAACTCCAGGCAGCCCACGGCGACGACGACGTCGAAGCGTCCCCAGGAACCGGGCAAGGGGTCGTGGAAGTCGTGCTGCTCGTAGCGACCGTCGGGCCGGCCGAGGTTCGCCTCCGCGAGCATGCCGGGGGAGAGGTCGGTGCCCGTGACGTGGACGTCGGGGGCGAGGTCGCGGGTCAGCTGCCCCGGCCCGCAGCCGACGTCGAGGACGCGGCACTCCGGGGTCACCTCACGCAGCAGGAAGTCCGCGACGAGCGGGCCGTAGTGCTCCAGCGACCGCCAGCCCGGCACGTAGTGCGGGGCGAAGTCGTCGTAGTAGAGCTCGATGGCTTCGCTGTCGTCCATCTCCCGACCATCCCAGGCCGCACCCGGATCAGCCCCACCCGAGGGCGCGCAACCCCGCCGCGGTCACGGCGGCGAGCACCACGACGACGATGAACGGCGCCCGGCAGACCAGGGCGACCACCGCGACGGCGAGCCCCGCGGCCCGGGCGTCGAGGACGAGGTGCGGTCCGGTCGTGAACGTCTGCAGCACGACGAGCGAGGCCAGCAACGCGGCGGGCAGCACCCCCGTGACCCGACGCACGCGGGGTTCCTCGAGGACCGCCGGCGGCACGACGTAGCCCGCGAACTTGGCGGCGAAGGCGATCGCCGCGGCCGCGAGCACGGCCACCCAGACGCTCACGCGGCAGCCTTCCCGCGCCAGCACCACGCGAGCACGGAACCCGCGAGCGCCGCCGCGATCACCGGCAGCCCCGGCGGGACGACGGGGACGAGGGCGGTGGTGAGCAGGGCGCCCACGACGGCGATCGCGACGGGTTCCCGCGCGCGCAGCCGCGGCCAGAGGAGCCCGGCGAACGCCGCCGACGCGGCCGCGTCCAGGCCGAAGCGCTTCGGGTCCCCGAGGGCGTTGCCGGCCAGGGCACCGACGAGGGTCATGACGTTCCACCCGACGTAGACGCCGAGCCCGGTCACCCAGAAACCGACCCGCCGAAGCGCCGGGGCGGTCTGCGCGACGGCGACGGCCGTGGACTCGTCGATCGTCAGCTGGGGCACGACGATCCGCTGCCAGCCGCGCGGTCGCAGCGTCGGGTTGAGCTGCAACCCGTACAGCGCGTTGCGCAGCCCCAGCAGCGACGACGCCGCGACCGCCGCCCCGACGCTCCCGCCACCGCCGAGCACCCCGACGAGCGCGAACTGCGACCCGCCGCTGAACAGCAGCAGCGAGAGCAGGCAGGTCTGCAGCACGCTCAGTCCGCTGGTGACGCTGAGGGCCCCGAAGCTGACGCCGTAGAGCCCGGTCGCGAGGGCGACGGAGAGGCCTTGCCGGACGACCGCCGGACGGTCGGGGGGCGCGGGGGCGACGTCGCTCACGGCACCAGGATGCCCGGCTCGTCGCGGGCGACCACGCACCGGTCGGGGTCAGCTCTGGGGAACGCGGAGGCGCCCGCCGGTCCGGGAACCGACGGGCGCTGCGGGGTGACTCAGCCGCGCGACTGCTTGGCCAGCTCGCTCAGCACGCTGCGTTCCAGCGCCTGCGCGGCACCCTCCTCGAGTTCGACGAAGCGCACCACGGCCTCGCCGGACTCCTCGTCCACGCGCAGCACCTCGCCGCGGGCGTGCACCTCGAACCCGTCGCCGAGTTCCAGGGAGACGTCGACGTCGGTGTGGGCGGGCATGTCCATCGCGCCTTCGATGCGCATGCCGGTGCGGGAGTAGTCGATGGTGCGGACGTCGGCGACGCCTTCGGCCATCGTCAGGTGCGCGGGGACGGAGGCGGGGGCGCGGACGGCGCCTCGTCGGGTCTCGGAGGCGAGCAGCATGACGCCGGTGAGGGCGAGTTCGTCGTCGCGGTGGGCCTGGGCGACGGCCTGGAAGACGGCGTGGGGGGTGACGGAGCCGGAGTCGCCGGCGTCGGTGCTGACCCAGACGCGCTGGCCGTCGAGGGCTTCGACGGTGTCGGGGGTCGCGCTGACGTGGCTGGTGATGACGAGGCCGGCGGCTCCCGCCGTCCAGGAGCGCACGGTGCCGGTGTGCCAGACGGCCGCGGAACCGGACGTCGTCGTCGTGGGCATGAGCGTGACCGTGGTGTCCACCGCCGGTCCTTCGGTCATGAGCATGCCGCCCTGCGCGCCGTCCATGCGATCCCCCAGCTGTGTGCGAATGTGTAACCGACTCAGCACGCTACGTCACATAGAAGGCCCACTCGACCCGAACGTCGCAGGTCACCGGCGATCGCGACCACGCAGAGTCACACACGTCACTCTGTTCTCAGCGGTCCCACCTCCGCGGGCGGCGGGCTGTTCTCCTCCCACGCCGAGCGCAGCAGTTCCTCGACGTGGTCGGCGCTCGCCGTCGCCAGCTCGACGCGTGTCACCCCCTGCACGTGGACCTCGGCGACGCCCGCCGACACCCGCACCAGCCACGCCCCGCCGGCGCGGCGGAACTCCGCCCGCCCTGCGGAGTCGACCAGTTCGACGACCTCCGGGAGGGCCAGCGCCAGGGCGCGGACGTCCGGTTCCAGCAGCGAGCCGGCCGGCCCCTCCAGGACGAGCTCGTACCCGGCGGGGGTCTGCAGCCGTATCGTCCACTCGCCGCCACGTCGCTGGGGTTCCTCGGCCACGCCCAGCCCCGCCTCCAGGGCCAGCGCCAGCACGGCTGTGACGTCGTCCACCTCCAGCTGCCAGGACAGGCCCGGCGGCGGGACCGCCACCTCGGCCGACCGCAGGCCGAACAGCACCGCGTCGCGCTGCAGGGCGGCGAAGTCGTCCTCGCGGTGTTGCACGTGGAACATCAGGGCCTCGTAGAAGGCGATCTCGGCGTCGAGGTCGTGGACGGGCAACACCGGGAGGGCGCGCAGGAACTCCATGGGGGTTAGCGTCCTCCTGTGCTGCAGATCCCCTCCGTCGCCCTGCTGTCAGGTCGCCGATCGGCCCAGGGGGCCGCCGATCCGGCGCTGCGCGCCTACCTCAACGAACAGCTCGCCGCCGTGACCGGTGTCGCCGAGCAGCTGCGTCGCGCCGCCGCCTCCGACGCGCTCATCGCCGAGCGCACGACCCTGCTCCGGGTCCGCCGTGACGTGGCCGCCGACCGCGCCGCCCTGCGCACCGCCATGCGGCGCCTCGGCGCCTCGACCGACTGGGCCGTCGTCGGCTTCAGCTGGCTCTCCGCCTACGCCGGCCGCCTCAGCCCGCTGCTGCAGCGCGTCCCCGCGGTCGACCGGGTGGCGAGCGTCATCCCCACCCACCCGACCCGCGAGTCGGTCGTCGAGGGTCTGCTCGCCCTGGAGGACGTGCTCGGCAGCCTGCACCGGCGCGCCGTCGCCGCCCGCCTGCTCGGTGAGCTCGTCGCGGGCGATCGGGCCGACTGGACCCACCCCGTCCGCGGGCTGGCCGACCGCGCCCAGGCCCAGCTCGACGAGGTCGAGGCCGCCCACCGCCGGTGCGCGGCCCCGTTGCTGCGCCGCGCCTGACCCCGCGACCCCGACCGGCTGAGGTCAGTCCCGCGCCTTCGCCGTCGCCGCGTCGTTGGCCTTCCGGATCGCCTGCACCAGCTCGGCCTTGGTCATCGACGACCGTCCGCGGACGTCGAGCTCGCGGGCGATCCACAGCAGGTGCTCCTTCGTCGCGTGCTCGTCGACCCCGCCCGAGGAGCGTCGGTGGGTGTCGACGTTCCCCTCGGACTGCGGGTCCGACGGGCCCTTCCGGCCGTCCTCCTTGGGCTTCCAGTGGTCCCCGACCTTCTCGTGGGTGTGCTTGACCGCACCCCACGCGACCCGGTTGGCCCGGCCGCCGTCGTGGTACTGCTCCTCGGCGGAGTCGTGGGCCTGGGCGAACGTGTCCTTGGCCTTCTGGTCCGAGCGCTGCAGCGTGCTCGGCAACTCGCTCTCGACGGGCTTGCCCGATCGCGTCGTCTTCGGCATGGTCCCGACGGTAGGACGGGGTCGCGCTGGCGACATCCCGAGACCTCCGGGCGGGCTCCGTTCAGCGCGTGGTGACCGGTACCTCGGCGTGCGCGCGCGGCCGCAGCGAACGCCACACCACCAACGCGGCACCCGCGGTGAGCAGGGCCCCGGCCACCGCTGTCGCGTCCAGACCGTGGGCGAACGCCGTCCGCGCCGAGTCCAGCAGCACCGATCCGTCGGGCAGGGCCGCCGACACCTCGACCGCCCCGCCGAGGGTCTCCCGCGCGGCGGACACCTGCTCCGGGGACGCGCTCGCAGGGACCTCGATCCGGCTGCGGTAGAACGCGTTCAGCACGCTGCCCAGCACCGTCGTCCCGAGCACCGCGCCGACCTCGTAGGCCGTCTCCGAGATCGCCGACGCCGCACCGGAACGTTCCGCGGGCGCCGCGGAGAGGATCGCGTCGTTGGTCAGCGTCTCGGCCAGACCCGCCCCCGCGCAGAGCACCACGAACGCCACGGCGAGCTGCAGCGCCGCACCCGAACCGGAGCCCGACCCCAGGAACGCCATGATCACGTAGCCGAGCGTCCCCAGCAGCAGACCGGTCGCGATGAGCAGGTCGAGGCGCAGGCGACGAGCCAGGCGCGCCGCGAGCAGCCCCGACCCGAAGGTCACCACGGCACCCGGCAGCAGCAGCAGCCCGGCGGTCAGCGGGCGCAGCCCCAGGACCAGCTGCAGGTACTGCGAGACCGCGAACAGCATCCCCGTCATCCCGCAGATGCTCATGAGGTTGGCCAGCACGGAGCTGCGGAAGACCGGCAACCGGAACAGGTCGACGTCGAGCAGGGGGTCGGCCAGCGTCAGCTGCCGGCGCACGAACACCACGCCCAACCCGACGCCCAGGGCGATCGTCGCGACCGGGGTCGTCTGGACGCCGTGCTCGGCGAGGGTCTTGATCCCGTAGACCAGCGCGGTCAGCGCCAGGATCGAGACGACCACGCTCAGCACGTCGATGCGGCCGTGCGCGGCGGCCGTGGGGCGCTCGCGGACGAGCAGCGGCACGAGCACCAGCAGCGCGACCATGAACGGCACGTTGAGCAGGAAGACCGAACCCCACCAGAAGTGCTCCAGCAGCCAGCCGCCGACGATCGGGCCCAGCGCACCACCGGCGGCGAACCCGCCGGCCCAGACGGCGAAGGCCGTCCGGCGCTGCTCGCGGTCGGTGAAGGTGCTGCGCAGCAGCGACAACGTCGACGGCATGAGCGTCGCACCGAAGACGCCGAGGGCGATCCGGGCGGCGATGAGGGCCGTCGCGGTGTCGGCGAAGGCCGCGACGAAGGAGACGACGCCGAACCCGGCGCCACCGATGAGCAGCATCCGCCGCGCGCCGTAGCGGTCACCGAGCGTGCCCATCGTGACGAGCAGACCCGCGATCGCCAGCGAGTAGCCGTCGACGATCCAGAGCAGCTGGGTACCGGTCGGAGCCATCGCCTCGCTGATGGCCGGCAGCGCGAAGCTCAGGACGGTCATGTCGATCGAGATCAGCAGGACGGGCAGGACCAGCACCGCGAGCGCCGCCCACTGCCGACGCGTCGTCGCGGGCACGCCCGGGTCCACCGGGAGCTCGGCGGGACGGCGTGCGGAGTGCTGGGTGGGCGGGGTCATGCTCTCGTTCCTCGAGTCGATGGTCCTTCTACTGTACCGTCCGGACGGTACAGTGCAAAGTCGTTTACCCTGCTCCGAATGGCCCGTGACCCCGCCGCGACGCGCGACCGCCTCGTCGACGCCTTCGCCGAGATCGTCGTCGGCAGCGGTGCCCGTTCCGCCACGCTGGAGGCCGTCGCCGCCGCGGCCGGCGTCTCCAAGGGCGGGCTGCTCTACCACTTCGGGTCCAAGGACGCCCTCGTCGACGGTCTACTGGAGCGGCTGCGGAAGCTGGCCGCCGAGGACCTCGAGCAGATGCGCACCGCCCCCGAGGGACCCGCCGTCTACTACGTGCGCACCTCCGCCACCGAGGGCCTGCAGGGTGACGAGGTGGTGGACCCGCTGAGCCGGGTGATCATCGCCACCATGCGGCTGGCCCAGGAGGGCGACACCCGCACGGTCTCGGCCTACGCGGCGATCAACGAGGCCTGGCGCCAGCTCATCGAGGTCCAGGTCGGCGGTGACCGCGTGCTCGCGCGCCTCGTGCAGTGCATCGGCGACGGCCTCTGGGCCTCCTCCTCGATGGGCATCCCCACCCCCGACCTCGACGACGTCGTCGCCCGCGTCCAGCAGCTCGTCGAGTCCAGCCGACACGGCGACGGCGGGGCCTGAGACACCCGTTCAGCCCCTCGCGCCGCGACGCGCCGCCGCCGAAGTTCCAGGGGTAGGGCCTCTCGGGGTCACGGATGGACTCCACGAGGGGGCGACGCGGTGCAGCTCGAGCAGCGGGACGTGGCGAGCCGCTTCCTCGACCGCTTCCCGGACCCCACCTGGTCGCTCGACCACGACGGGCTCCTCGTCGGCTGGAACACCGCCGCCGAGAACGTCTTCGGCCGCACCGCGGCCGAGGTCCTCGGCACTCCCGTGCTCGACGTCCTCGGGCAGGTCCCCCCGAGCACCGGTCCCGTCGAGCTGCACGACTCCCTCGGCCGGCTCGTCCACGGGGCCGTCGTCACCTGGAGCGTCGACGAGGTCCACCACACCGCGCTGCGCGTCTCGACGGGCGACGCCGGGGTCGTCAGCCGCCGCCTCCTGGAGGGGTTGCTGGAGCACGTCAGCGACGCGATCGTCACCGTCGACGCCGACGGTCTCGTCCTGTCCCTGAACAAGGGCGCCGAGAAGCTCTACGGGGTCACGGCCCACGACGCGACCGGTCAACCGGCCCGCAGCCTCGCGCGCAGCGTGGGAAACCCCGGTGACCTCGACGCGATGCGGACGGCGCTCGTCGCGGGGGAACCCTGGTACGGCGTGGAGGTGCAGCTCACGACCCACGCCGGCCGCGAGATCGTCGTCGACAGCGCGGCGACCGCCGTCCTCGACCCCGGCGGTGCCTACGTCGGCGCGATCCTCGTCAGCCGCGACATCACCCCGGTCCGCGAGCTCGAGCAGTCGTTGCGCGCCGCGACCCGAGCCCTGCGTGACCGGGCCTCGCAGATCGCCAAGGCCACCCACCGCGACTCGCTCACCGGCGTCGCCGCCCGCAGCCTGCTGCAGGAACGTCTCGCCGCGGCCCTCACCGCCGCCGCCGAGAACGACGAACCGGTCTGGGTGCTGGCGACGGACCTCGACGGCTTCCGCGCGGTCAACGACTCCTACGGCCTGGCCACCGGCGACGCCGTCCTCATCGCCTTCGCCGCGCACCTGCGCGCCGCGTTGCCGCCGAGCGCGACGGCCGGTCGCCTCGGCGCGGACGAGTTCGCCGTCGTGCTCCCCGGCCTCGACGAGGAGGAGGCCGCCCGCCTCGCCCGTGCGGTCACCGGCTGGACCCCGCCCACTCCGCTGCCCACCCGCGGTCGACGCAGCGACGACCCCGACGTCGGCGTCACCGTCGCCGTCGTGCGCGCCACGCCGCTGGAGTGCCGCTCACCGTTCGACACCGGCGTGCGTTCGCTGTTGCAGCGGGCCGAGGACGCCGTCGCGGCGGCCAAGCGCCCCACCCTCTGATCCGGGCCCGCCGCGGTCGCGGAACGCGGGTCCGTCGTCGCCGTGCCCGGTGCGTTCACGCCGAGGCGCTGGTCTCGTCCGGGTCCTGGCGCCAGGCGTAGTCCATCTGGCGTGCGGTGGCCACGGCCAGGTCGTGACCGGCGAGTCGGGCCACCAGGTGCAGGGCGAGGTCGAGGGCGGCGCTGATGCCGGCGCTGGTGGCCAGGTCGCCGTGGTCGACGAAGCGCACGTCGTCCCGCACCTGCAGGTGGGGCCAGCGGGCGCGCAGGTCGTCGACGTCCTCCCAGTGGGTGGTGACGGGGCGGTGGTCGAGCAGTCCGGCGGCCGCGAGGACGAAGGCGCCGGTGCACACGGAGGCGATCACGCGGGCGTGGCGGCGGCTGCGCTGCAGCCACGCCAACAGCTCCCGGTCCCGGGCCGCGTCGTCCACCACGCCGCCGGGGACCAGGACCACGTCACAGGTGGGGGCGTCGTCGAGGTGGTGGTCGGCGCCCAGTCGCAGCCCCCCGCGTGCCCTCGCTCCCGGAGGCGCGTCGACGCGCCCGCCGGTGGCGACGAGGGCCACCTCGAAGGGGGCGGGTCGCCCGGCGCGGGCGGCGAGGCGGTTGGCGACGCAGAACACCTCGAAGGGGCCGCAGGCGTCCAGCACCTCCACCTCGTCGAAGAGCACGATGCCCACGCGGACCGGTTCGTGGGCAGCAGGGGCCGAGGTGGCCGGCAGGGCGGGCGCGGGTCCCGGAGTGGGGGAGGTCACGAGGTCAGCGTGGTGGACGTCGCCGGCGGGGAGGAGGGGCAGGAACGCCGTGTTCGGTCGATTTCCTGCCACGTCTTCCTGCCACGTCGCGTCGTGCGCACCCTCGACGAGGGCGGCGCGGAGCCGGGGAGACCGCCCCCCGGGGCACCTCCTACTGGACCAGTTCCGCGCGCGCCTCGTCGGCGGCGACGAGTTCGGCGTAGCGCCCACCCGCGGCGAGCAGGTCCGCGTGCTTCCCCCGTTCGACGATCCGGCCGTGGTCGAGGACCACGATCTGGTCCGCGTCGCGGACGGTCGAGAGCCGGTGCGCGATCGTCACGGTGGTGCGCCCGCTCGACAACCGCTCCAGCGCAGCGGCCATCGCCCGCTCGGTCCGGGTGTCCAGCGCGGACGTCGCCTCATCCAGCAGCAGCACCGGTGGGTCGCGCAACACCGTGCGGGCCAGCGCGATCCGCTGCTTCTCGCCACCGGAGAACCGGTATCCCCGTTCCCCCACGACGGTGTCGTAGCCCTGCGGCAGCGCGCTGATGACGTCATCGACCTGGGCGATCCGGGCCGCGTTCCGCAGCTCGTCGTCGGTCGCGTCGGGCTTCGCGAAGCGCAGGTTGTCGGCGACGCTGGCGTGCAGCAGGAACGTCTCCTGGGTGACGACGCCGACGGTGTCGGACAGCGAGCGCGCGGTGAGTTCCCGGACGTCGTGCCCGTCGATCGTCACCGCGCCGGAGCCGACGTCGTACAACCGCGACAGCAGGTACCCGAGCGTCGTCTTCCCCGAACCGGTCGCGCCGACGACGGCCAGCGAGGAACCCGCCGGCACGTCCAGGTCGATCCCGGTCACGGTGTCAGTCTCGGCGCTGGGGTAGGCGAAGGTGACGTCGGAGAACCGCACGTGCCCGCGGGGGTCCTCGAGGGCGACCGCGTCGGGACGTTCGACGACCTCGGGCGGGGTGTCCAGGTACTCGAAGACCCGCGCGAACAACGCCATCGAGGCGTGCAGGCGCACGACGATCCGCAGCAGCGCCCCCAGCGGCCGGAACAGCTGCCCCTGCAAGGTGACGAGGGCGACGAGGGTCCCGATGCTCAGGGCCGTGCCGGTGCCCCGGATCCAGCCGCCGAGGAGGTAGGTCAGGGCGGGGACGGCCGCCATGGTCAGGGTGATGAGCGACCACTGCCAGCGGCCGGCCATCTCCGACCCCACCTCGAGGGCGGCGACCTCGTCGGACTGCCGGGTGAAGCGTTCGACGACCTCGGGGGTCCGCCCGGTCGTGCGGGTCAGCAGGATCCCGGAGATCGAGAGGGTCTCCTCGACGGTGGCCGACATCTCCGCGAGCTGGCGCTGGCGCCGGGCCGTGATGCGTCGGCGCAACCGCCCGACCCGGCGGTTCAGCCACACCGAGAAGGGCAGTACGCAGAACGAGAACAGCGCGAGGCGCCAGTCCAGCGCGAGCATGGCGACGACGGTGACGACGACGGTCGCGAGGTTCTGCACGAGGTCCGCGCCCGTGGAGGTGACGACGGTCTGCATCGCGCCGATGTCGTTGGCGATGCGCGACTGGACCTCACCGGTGCGGGTGCGGGCGAAGAACCCCAGCGACATGCGCTGCAGGTGCGTGTAGAGCGCGGTCCGCAGACCGTGCATGACGGCCTGCCCGACCCGGGTCGTGAGCAGTCCCTGCACGACGTCGAGCGCGGTGCTGACCGCGACGATGCCGATGAGCCCGGCCGCGAGCCAGGTCAGCAGGTGCAGGTTCCCGTCCGGCAGGGCGACGTCGACGACCTCGCGGATGAGGAACGGTGACGCGACGCCGGTGACGGCGGAGAAGACGATGAGGACGCCGACGACGGCCAGCGTCCGGCGGTGCGGGTGGAAGAGCCGCAGGACCCGGCGCACCTCGTCGCGCTGGGGACGGCCCGGGTCGGACGTGTCGGCCTTGCCGGGCCGGAAGGGATCGCGGTCGGGATCTCCGCGCACGGGCCCACCTCCAAACAGATCGTGTGGATACCTCACGATGAGGCTACCTCACGATCCGGTAGGGTGTCGACGTGGACGACCTGGACGGCGAACTCCTCGAGACGCTGCGCTCCGTGCAGTGGCGCCTGCGCCGACGCAGCCACGGCGACGTCGAGGACCTCGCCATCACCCCCGCCCAGGGCCGGGTCCTGCGCGTCGTCGGCCGCTGCGCCACCCCGCCCCGGATGGGCGAGGTCGCCGCCCGCCTGCACATCGCACCGCGCTCGCTCACCGACCTCGTCGACCCGCTCGAGGAGGCCGGCCTGCTGCGCCGGGCCACCGACCCCGGGAACCGTCGCTCGCTGCTGCTGGAACTGACCCCCGCGGGCACCGGGGTCCTCGAGGAGCTGGGCCGGCGCTCGCGGGACAGCGCGGCCCGGGCCTTCGCGGTCCTCGAACCCCCGGACCGCCGTTCGCTGCTGCAGCTGCTCCGGCGGGTCGAGGAGGCGCTGGGCGAGGAGCCCGGGTCCGCCTGAGAACCCCGGGAGGAGCTCGTCCGGCCAGTACAGTCGGCAGGTCACGCGAACCGTGAGGGAGGTACGACGCCCGTGCTGGACCCGACCCGCGTCCGTCTCGACCTGGCCATGGAGGCCGCGGGAGTCGCGTCGTTCGAGTACGACCTCGGCGCGGCCCGACTCGTGGCCGACGACGCCCTCGCCGCGTTGTTCGAGCACCCCGAGGACACCACGGCTCGGGGCTACGAGGCCCGCCTGCAGGACGTCGTCGTCGCCGGCGACCTCGTCGAGTTCCGCGACGCCGTCACCACCGCCGTGCGCACCGGTGAGCCGCTCCACCACGAGTTCCGGTTCCGTCGTCGCGACGGGAGCCTCGGCTGGATGGGGGTCCGCGCGCGCGTCCTGGTCGAGGGTGGTGTCCCGCAACGGTTGCTCGGTGTCGCCTACGACACCACCCGCGACCACGTCCTCGGTCTCGCGAGCGCCCTCGAGTCCCTGCCCGCCGCCTACTACGCCCTCGACGGCGACCGCGTCCTGCGCCACCTCAACGCCGAGGCCGAACGGCTGATCGGGCGACCGCGCCCGGAACTGCTCGGGCGGAACTTCGGGGACGTCTTCCCGCTGTCGGCGGGTTCGCAACTCGACGCCGTTCTCCTCGAGGTCGCGCGCACGGGGAACTCCGCGAGCCTGGAGCTCCTGCACCCCGAACCGCTGGCCATGTGGTGCGAGCTGCGCGCCTGGCCCGACGGGGCGGGGACCAGTGTCCTGCTGCT
This sequence comes from Kineococcus sp. GCM10028916, assembly GCF_042674865.1. Lineage (NCBI taxonomy): Bacteria > Bacillati > Actinomycetota > Actinomycetes > Kineosporiales > Kineosporiaceae > Kineococcus > Kineococcus sp. GCM10028916. Next base: position 75,771 of record NZ_JBHTFM010000009.1, read on the forward strand.
GCCGGCCGCGGCCCGGCGTGCAGCCGAGGAGGCCGCGGAACGTGCCGTGCTGCAGGTGCAGCTCCTCGCCGGCGTCGGTGCGCACCTGTCCGGGACGCTGGACGCGGAGACGGCCGTCGCGCGGCTCTCCGGGGTTCTCGTCCCGGTGCTGGGGGACTGGTGCATCGTCACCCTCGTCGACGAGAACGGCGAGCTGCGCGACGTCGGGACCCAGCACGTCGACCCCGCCCGGCAGGGGCTCATCGAGGACTACGCGCGCACCCGGTTGCGGTCGCTGCGCGGTGGCGACCGCACCTCCTACGTGCAGGACGCCATCCGCAGCGGCCGCCCCGTGGTGCTGCCCGAACCCGCGGTCGACGCGATCTGCGCCGTCCTCGGCCCCGGTGAGGCGCAGGACCACGCCCGGGCGCTGGACCCGCGGTCGGCGATCGTGCTGCCGTTGCGGGCCCGCAGCCGGACCGTCGGCCTGGTCACCCTGGCCCGGGGTCGGCAGCGACGGGGTTTCGACTCCGAGGACGTCGCCACGGCTTCCGGGGTCGCCGAACGCGCGGCGCTGGCCCTGGACAACGCCCGTCTCTACGGTCAGCAGCAGCGCATCGCCGAAGGTCTGCAACGGGACCTCCTCACCCCGCCAGCGCAGTCCCCGCACTGGCAGACCGCCGTCCGCTACCTGCCCGCCGCCCAGGCCGCGCAGGTCGGCGGCGACTGGTACGACGCGTTCCCCCAACCCGACGGGGCGACGACGCTGGTCATCGGTGACGTCGTCGGCCACGACATCGGGGCCGCCGCCGCGATGGGCCAGTTGCGCAACCTGCTGCGCGGCATCGCCTTCGCGGCTCCGGACGGACCGTCCGGGCTGCTCTCGCGGTTGGACGCGGCGATCGAGGGCCTCGGGGTCGAAACCCTGGCCACCGCCCTCGTCGGACGGCTCGAACCCCGGCGCGACGGGGTGTTCCTGGAGTTCTCCAGCGCCGGTCACCCCAGCCCCGTGATGCTGCGCGCCGGTGGCGTCGTGCTGCCCCTCGGCGTCGCCGACGGTCGCGACGGCCCCGACCTGCTGCTCGGCATCGACCCCACCACCGCCCGCCACGACGGTGAACTCCTGCTCCGCAGCGGCGACACGATCCTGTTCCACACCGACGGCCTCGTCGAACGCCGCGACCAGTCCGTCGAGGTCGGCACCGGGCGCCTCCTCGAGGCGGTCTCCCGCCACGCCGAGCTGGGTCTGGAGGAGTTGTGCGACGTGCTGCTGCGCGAACTGCTCCCCGCCCACCCCGAGGACGACGTCGCCCTCGTCGCCGTCCGGATCCGCTGACCCGTGGACCGCGGGGTCGTCCTGCGCGGGTTCCGCCTCGACGACGCCGCGATGGCGGTGGAACTCGCGAGCGACCCCTACGTCCCGCTGACCGGTTCGTTGCCCGCGAACGCCGACGAGGCGCAGGCCCGGGCGTGGGTCGAACGCCAGCAGGGGCGACTGGCCGAGGGGGTCGGGTGGTCGTTCGCGATCGCGGACGTCTCCTCCGACCGGGCCCTCGGCTCGGCCGGACTGTGGTTCACGGACTCCCCGGAGGTCTTCACCGTCGGGTACGGGGTGGTCCCTTCGGCTCGCGGCCGTGGGGTGGCGACCGAGGCTCTGGAACTGCTCGTGGAGTTCGCGGGGAACCTCCCCGCGGCCCGGCGACTCGTCGCCCACGTCGAACCCTGGAACTTCGCGTCGGTGCGGGTGGCGGAACGGGCCGGGTTCCGTGAGGAGGGGAGGACCCGGCACGAGATCGGCGGCGGGTTCCGGGAGGTCCTCGTGCTGGTCCGGGAACGCTGACCTCAGCGGACCGGTCGCCGCACGTCCTCCCACCACGGGGTCACCCCAGGACCCACGGGTCCTCGATCCGTGACGCCGGGACGAAACCGGCCGCCCCGGCGGCGTCCGCGGCCGCGGCGAAACCCGTTCCGACCGCCTCGGGGACGTGGGCGTCGCTGCCGAACGTCAGCAGCCGCCCACCCTCCTCCGGCCACCAGCCCAGGATCGTCGGGTGCAGCGGCAACCTCGTGTTGAGTTCCAGGGCTCGTCCCCCCGTGGCGAGGGACCGCAACGCGGCCCGGAGTTCCTCCTCGAACTCCCACGGGTCGAACTCCCCGGGCCAGCTGCGCACCGGGTAGTCGATGTGCGCGAACGTCGCGAACGCGTCCGACCCCGCGACCATCCGCGGGATCTCGGCGAGGTACTCGCGGAACACCTCGGCCGGCTCCCGGTGCTCGAACAGCAACCAGGGTTCGGCGTGGGAGTCCCCGTCGGGCAGGCAGTGCAGCGAGCCGACGACCCGGTCGAAGCGGCCGCGGCGCAGCAGGTCGGCGACCTCCTCGCGGTGCAGGTGCGGTTGCCCGACCTCCATGCCCGTGAGGATCGCGAGGTCGGGGAACCGGTCGCGACACTCCTCGACCGCGGCGAGGTACCCCTCGACGTCCAGGGGCGGCGCGTGCAGGATCCCGTCGGTGACGAGGTCGGGGTGCTGGTCCACGAGGAACCCGGCCCGGAACGGCGTGAAGTCGACGTGCTCGGTGAAGGCGAGGGACGGCAACCCGATCTCGACGGCGCGGGCGCAGGTCGCCGTCATCGATCCGACCTTCCGCGCGTCCCAGGAGAACTGGCTGTGGACGTGACCGTCGGCGGGCAGCACCTCCTCATCCGACTCCCGGTGGCTGCCGGTGTCAAACTCCGCGCCGACGGTCCTGCGCCCGCCGTACCCAGGCCCCCGCACCGGCGACGCCCGCGACCACGGCGGCCGCCCGGAACGCGTTCGCGCTCCCACCGGACTCCACGAGGAGACCCGCACCCGCGGTGCCCAGGGACGCCCCGAGGTTGGTCGCGGCGTTCACCCAGCTCGTCGCCTCCGAACCACCGTCCTGCCCGCCCAACCGGTCGGCGGCGGTGTAGGCGACGACCGCGAGGGGCGCGCTGGCGGAACCCACCACGACCAGGGCCACCACGAGGAGCACCGGCCCGGACCCGAAGGCCGCGACGACTGCCGCGAGCGCGGTCACCGTCGCCAGGACGGCCAGCACCGTCCAGTCGGACGCCCGCCGCAGCGGGGACCAGCGGCCGACGACGTGACCCCACGCGAGACCGGCGACCGCCGCCGAGACCGACAGCACCGCCAGCAGCAGGCCCGCGGTCGCGGCGGAACCTTCCTGTCCGCGCGCGACGACGGCGACCTCGAGGGGATCGTTCGCGAGTCCGGTGCCGAACGTGAAGAGCAGCAGGACGGCGAACCCCGGTCGGGTCAGCGGGCCCAGGAGGTTCCGGGTGCGGGACGGCCGGGCGGTGGTCGCAGCGGACACCGCGACCCGCGTCAGCAGGGGGGAACGGGACATCAGCACCGACCCCAGCACGTGGGTCCCGGCGGTGACGGCGAGCGCCCCCGCCGGTCCCAAGGTCACCACCGTCGCGCTCGCCACCACCGGACCGACGGCGAAGAGCGCCGACTCGACCACGGCGTCCAGGGCGTAGGCCCGCTGCCGGGCGGGCGGTCGGGGCGTGAGCCGGGCCCACGCGGCCCGGACCGTGGGCCCGACGGGCGGGGCGGCCACTCCCGCGGCGACGGCGGCCGCGCAGCACAGGACCGGCGAGGACGTGCGGGTCAGCGACAGCACGGCCACGGTGAAGCCGACGCTCATCCACGGGAGCACCCGGCGGGCTCCGCGCCGGTCGAGGAACCGGGACTTCAGCGGCATGGCGAACCCGGTGACGCCGTAGGCGCCGAGCGCGGTGCCGGCCACCGCGTAGGAGCCGGTGGCGGTCTGGACCGTCAGCAGCAGGGACAGGACGAGGGTGGCGTAGGACAGGCGGACGAGACTCGAGGCGGCGAACACCAGCGGCACTCCGGGCAGGGCCAGGAGCGTGCGGCGGTCCGCCACCCGTTCGGGGTGGGACACGGGGGGAGATCTCCTCAGGGCAGGCCGGAACGCCGGCGCGGCCGGTCGTCCCGACGGGGGGTCGGATGGCTCGTGCGGCGAGCCCGACCTACCCCTGGAGCGTGATCACCCCTCCACGCTAACCGAGCAGCGCGCCGGTCCCGTCGTGGAGTGAGCCGTCGGTGGGACGAACCGGGCGTCAGGACGCCGCGATCGGCGCACCCAGACCTCACCCCACGTGGTGACACCGGTGGGTGCGACGCCGCGACCGCTCACCCGAGCACCAGCGCCAGGTGCAGCGCCAGCCGGTCCCGCCCGTCGTCCAGGTCGTACCCGCTGACCGCCGCGATCCGGCGCAGCCGGTGGTAGAGGGTCTGGCGGTGGATCGACAACGCGGCGGCGGTGCGTTGCGCGCTGCCGGCCAGGTCGAGGTAGGTCCGGGCCGTCTCCACCAGCTCCGGTTCGGCGGTGAACAACCGCGCGGCCCGTTCGTCGCGCACGACGGTGGACAGCGCGACCGGGTCGGCGAGCGCGTGGAGCCGCAACGCCCCCAGCCGTTCCCACTCGCGCACGCCGGCGCCCCCGGAGCGCAGCGCGGCGTCGGCCTGCTGCCACCCGGTGTGCGCCTGGGTCGCGTTGACGATCCCGGAGACCCCGACGGCGACCCCCGCGGGGTGCTGGGACGACAGCGCGCCCGCCGCGCGCGCCGCGATCCCCGCCCCGTCGAGCGTTCCGGGGACGACGAGCGCCGCGCGGTGCCCGACCGCGGACACGAGCACCGAGCGGGGCAGCAGCCACCCGTTGACCGTTCCGGTCGGGCCCCCGTCGGCGGGGGCGAGGGCCACGACGGTCACGACCGGGGGCAGCAGTCCGTCGCGCTGCAGCTCCTCCACGGCCTGGGCCCGCGAGCCCGCGTCGCTGGACAGCAGTTCCCCGACGGCCCACGTGGTGCGGTCGGCGGCGCGGGCCCGGGTCGCCAGGTGCGCCGCGACGAGGTCGAGGGCGTCCCGGACCCGGTCCAGGTGGGTGGCCCGCACCCGTTCGTGCGGGTCCAGCAGCCACAGGTAGCCGTAGGTCACGCCGCGCCAGCGCACCGGTACGCACCAGCGGGGGAGGCGCCCGGCGCCCGGATCGCCCGGGATCCGCAGCGGCCCGGTCGCGCGGGCGATGCCGAAGCCCGCGAACAGCTGCTGCACGACCGGGTCGGAGCGCCGGCGCAGGATCGAGCTGCGGCGCACGTCGTCGATGACCTCGTCGTGACCGGAGGAGGCCACCAGCAGCAGGTCCCGGTCCTCCAGGGTCACCGGCGCCCCCGTCTGCTCCGCGACGGAGTCGACGAGGTCCTGGAGCTGGTCGGCCGGGTTCACTCGGCCATCATCCACCTGTACGACGAGAACGGCCGAAGGTCTGACGATCGTCAGTGGCCCCGGAGCCCGCGGGGTCCTAGCGTCGAGGTGTGTTCGGACAACTCCTCCTCGGCGTCGCCGGCAACCGCGGCGTGCGGTCCCTGGTGACCGGCAGCAGCCTCAGCCGCCCCGTCGTCGCCCGCTTCATCGCCGGTGACGACGTCGACGCCGCCACCGCGGCGGTGCGCGACCTGCACGGCGACGGCATCGCCGTCAGCCTCGACCGCCTCGGGGAGGACATCACCGAGGCCGGCCAGGCCGACGAGACCGTCGCGGGGTACCGCGACGTGGTCGAACGCCTCGCGGCCGAGGGGCTGGCCGCGGGCAACGAGATCTCGATCAAGCTCTCCGCGCTCGGTCAGGGCCTCGGCCCGACCGGCCCGCGAGCGGCCACCGAACGGGCCCACGCCCTCGCCGAGCTCGCCCACGCGCACGGTGTCGACGTCACCGTCGACATGGAGGACCACACCCGCGTCGACGACACCCTCGAGACCGTGCGCGCCCTGCGCCGGGACTTCCCCCGCACCGGCTGCGTCCTGCAGGCCATGCTGCGCCGCACCGAGGGCGACGCCCGCGACCTCGCCGTGCCCGGTTCCCGGGTCCGCCTCGTCAAGGGCGCCTACAACGAACCCCCCGAGGTCGCGTACCCGGCGAAGGCCGACGTCGACAAGGCCTACGTCCGCTCCCTGAAGGTCCTGCTCGACGGCGGTGCCTACCCGATGATCGCCACCCACGACCTGCGCCTCGTGAACCTCGCCGAGTCGCTCCTGCAGGGCCGTCCCGAGGGGACCGCCGAGTTCCAGATGCTCTACGGCATCCGGTCCGGGGAGCAGCTCCGCCTCGCGCGGGCCGGGCACACCGTCCGCGTCTACGTGCCCTACGGCACCGACTGGTACGGCTACTTCTCCCGTCGTCTCGCCGAACGCCCCGCGAACCTCGCGTTCTTCGCCCGCTCCCTCGTCGCCGGCTGAACCCGGCCCGGAAGGAAACCAGACGTGCACTCCGTGACCGACGTCCCCGCCCCCCGCAACGAACCGATCCACGGCTACGCCCCCGGCAGCCCCGAGCGGAAGCTGCTGCTGGAGTCCCTCGCCGAGCAGGCGGGCAACCCCGTGGAACTCACCCAGACCATCGGGGGGAAGCCCGTCCTCGGCGGCGGCGAGAAGGTCGACGTCGTGCAGCCGCACCGGCACGCGAGCGTCCTCGGGACGTTCGGGACGGCCACCAGGGAACAGGCCCGGCAGGCGGTGGACGCGGCGCTGGCGGCCGGTCCGGCCTGGGCCGCGATGGACTACGACGACCGCGCCGCGGTGTTCCTGCGCGCGGCCGACCTGCTCTCCGGTCCGTGGCGCGAGAAGATCGCGGCCGCGACGATGCTCGGGCAGTCCAAGACCGCGCAGCAGGCCGAGATCGACGCGCCCTGCGAACTCGTCGACTTCTGGCGCTGGAACGTCTCCTTCGGGCGCCGGCTGATCGCGGAGCAGCCGGTCAGTTCCCCCGGCGTCTGGAACCGGATGGACCACCGTCCGCTCGAGGGTTTCGTCTACGCGATCACCCCGTTCAACTTCACCGCCATCGCGGGGAACCTGCCGACCGCGCCCGCGCTCATGGGCAACACCGTCGTCTGGAAACCCTCTCCGACGCAGACGCTCTCGGCGTGGTGGACGCTCAAGCTGCTAGAGGCCGCAGGACTCCCCCCGGGGGTGATCAACCTGCTCACCGGTGACGGCCGGGACGTGTCCGAGGTCGTCCTCGCGGACCGCGACCTCGCCGGGATCCACTTCACGGGGTCCACGGCGACGTTCCAGCACCTGTGGCGTGCGGTGGGCGAGAACATCGCGAACTACCGCACCTACCCGCGACTCGTCGGCGAGACCGGGGGCAAGGACTTCGTCCTCGCGCACCCCTCGGCCGACCCGGCGATCCTGTCCAACGCCATGCTGCTCGGCGCCTTCGAGTACCAGGGGCAGAAGTGCTCCGCCGCGTCCCGCGCCTTCGTCCCGCAGTCGGTGTGGGACGTCATGGGGGAGGAGTTCCTCGCCAAGGTCGACTCGCTGCGCTTCGGCGACGTCAGCGACCTCTCGAACTTCGGTGGCGCCGTCATCGACGCCCGCAGCTACGCCAAGAACGTCGCCGCGATCGAGCGCGCGAAGGCGACACCCGGCCTGACCGTCGCCGCCGGCGGGACCTACGACGACTCCGAGGGCTACTTCGTCCGCCCCACCGTCGTCCTGGGCCAGGACCCCACCGACGACGTGTTCTGCACGGAGTACTTCGGTCCGGTCCTCGCCGTCCACGTCTTCGACGACGCGCGCCCCGGGGCCTGGGAGGAGACGCTGCGGACGGTCGACGCGGGTTCCCCCTACGGGTTGACCGGTTCGGTCATCGCGACCGACCGCGCCGCCGTCGCCCACGCCTCCGAGGCGCTGCGCTTCACCGCGGGCAACTTCTACGTCAACGACAAGCCGACCGGCGCGGTCGTCGGCCAGCAGCCCTTCGGTGGGTCCCGGGCCTCGGGCACCAACGACAAGGCGGGTTCGATCCTCAACCTGCAGCGCTGGACCAGCCCGCGGGCGCTCAAGGAGACGTTCGTGGCGCCGACGGACCACGTGTACCCGCACATGCGGTGATCGCCCCGAGGTGTGGCCCGGCCCCGCGGGGGGTAAGCCTGTGACCATGAGCCAACCCACCACGGGGCCCAGCGGGCCCACCGGCCCCGGCGGGTCGACCCGCGTCGACGACCTGAGCGTGACGCACGGCCCGGGGCCGGTGGCCTCCTCGGCCACCCGGACCACCCGGGCCGACGAGTCGGTCGGTCAGCTCGTGAGCCAGCTGACCGAGCAGATGTCGCGCCTCGTCCGCGACGAGGTGCAGTTGGCCAAGGTCGACCTGGCCGCCAAGGGCAAGAAGGCCGGTATCGGCCTGGGGATGTTCACCGGGGCCGGGCTGCTGGCCTTCTTCGGCGTCGGCGCCCTCGTCACCACCGCGATCCTGGCGCTCGCGAAGGCCGTCGACGGCTGGCTGGCCGCCCTGATCGTCGGGGTCGTGCTCTTCGCGATCGCCGCGCTGCTCGCCCTGGTGGGCAAGAAGGAGGTCGAGCAGGTGGGTTCGCCGGTCCCGCAGGCCGCCGTGGACGGGCTCAAGGAAGACGTCAACACCGTGAAGGAGGGTTTCCAGCGATGAGCGACCCGTCGACCCCTCCGGTCCCCACCGACCGCGCTGGACTCGAGAAGGACATCGCGGAGACGCGCGCCCGCCTCGCCGAGACCGCCGACGCCCTCGCGGCGAAGGCCGACGTCAAGGGCCAAGCCCAGGCCAAGGTCGAGGACCTCAAGGTCACTGCGCAGCACAAGGTCGCCGACGTGCGGCAGCAGGCCACCGCAAAGGTCCACGACGTCAGCGCCGGCGCCCCCGGTTCGGCCAAGCAGCAGAGCGGTGCGCTGATCGCCGGGATCGTCGTGGTCACCGCCGTGGCCGTTTGGCTGGTCGTCCGCAAGCGCTGACCCGCTGGGGGAACGGTCGTGCCGGGAGCCCCGGCACGACCGTTCGTCAGTTCTCCAGCGCCTTGCGCACGAGCGGAGCGACCTCGGTGCCCAGCAGTTCGATGGCCCTGAGGACGTCGGCGTGCGGCATGGTCCCGGCGCTGACGTGCAGCATGAACCGGTCGATCCCGAGCTGTTCGTGCTGCTTCACGATCTTCTCCGCGACCTCCTCGGGCGACCCGACGAGCAGGGCGCCGCGGCGGCTGCGGGCCGCCTCGTAGCTGGTGCGGGAGAAGTGGTTCCAGCCGCGCTCACGGCCGAGTCCGTTCATGACGGCCTGGTAGGGCTTGAAGTGCACGTCGGTGGCCTGCTGCGTCGTCGGGGCCACGAACCCGTGGGAGTGGGTCGCGATCCGCAGCGTCGACGGGTCGTGGCCGGCCCGGGCGCCCGCTTCGCGGTAGAGGTCGGCCAGCGGCGCGAACTGCTCGGGCATCCCGCCGATGATGGCGATGGCCAGCGGCAGGCCGAGGGTCCCCGCACGCACGACGGACTGCGGGTTCCCGCCCACCGCGATCCACACCGGCAGCGGCTGCTGCACGGGCAGCGGGTACACGCCGAGACCGGGGACGTCGGCTCGGAACTTCCCGCCGGACCAGTTCACGCGCTTGGGGTTCTCGCGGATCTTCAGCAGGAGGTCGAGCTTCTCGGCGTAGAGGTCGTCGTAGTCCTCGAGGTCGTAGCCGAACAGCGGGAACGACTCGATGAAGGACCCGCGGCCGGCCATGATCTCGGCGCGGCCGTCGGAGAGCCCGTCGAGGGTGGCGAACTGCTGGAACACCCGGACGGGGTCCTCGGAGCTCAGCACGGTGACGGCGCTGGAGAGCCGGATCCGCGTGGTCCGCGTGGCCGCCGCGGCCAGCACGACGGCGGGGGCGGACGCCGCGTAGTCGGGACGGTGGTGCTCGCCGAGACCGTAGACGTCGAGGCCGACCTGGTCGGCGACCTCGATCTCCTCGACGATCTCGCGCAGCCGTTCCGCGTGGCTGAGCAGGGCGCCCGTCTCCGGGTGCTCGGTGGTCTCCGCGAACGCGCTGACGCCGATCTCCACGACTTGCCTCCAGGTAAGTGCTTGAAGTCTCAAGCATACCTCATCAGCGTGCCGGGGTCGAGCACCAGTTCGCCGCGGCCCCGTGTGCCCGAGAGGTCCACCACCAGTCCCGCCGGCCGGGCCAGGTGGTCCCGCGTCGGGAACCAGGCCCGGCCGGGCGCGACGAGCACCAGCAGACCGTCGTCGTCGCCGACGGCGCTGAACGTCTCCGACCCCGGACCCCCGAACGGTGCCGCTCCCGCCGCACGCGCCAGTCGCCGCCGGGCCTCCGCCACCGACGCCACCGGGATCCCCACCTCGCTGATCGCCAGCAGGTGCCCGGGCCCGAAGTCGTCACCGCCGAGACGTTCCGGCCGTCGCCGGCGCGCGATCAGCTCCAGGACGGTCCCGTCGGCGCCGGGGAAGTAGCTGGAGCAGGCGTCCCAGGACGGTGGCGCCTCGAACAGGTCCTGCCCGTCCTGCCCGTCGTGGCCGAGGAGCTCCACCCGCTGCGCCAGCCAGTCGTGCGCCGCGCGGCCCGCGTCGCCCGGTACCGAGAACGCCAGGTGCTGGGTCGCGTGGACCGCGTCGGCGGCGGGAACCAGCCGCAACCGGCTCCGGCCGACCTGCACGAGCCCCCCGTCGACGGGCAGGCCCAGCACGTCGCGGAAGAAGGCGGCGCCGGCGGAGACGTCCGGCACGGGGAACTGCACGTGGTCGATGCGCACGCCGACACGACACCAGCTCAAGCGAGCTTGAGGTCAACCCCCTCGTGCCGGATGCTGCCCGGGTGAGCGCGCGGGACGACCTGCTGAGCATCGGCACCGTGGCCGAACGCGCGGGACTCAGCGTCCCCGCGTTGCGCTACTACGAGGAACGCGGGCTGCTCAGCCCGGTCCGCGACGCCGGGGGACGACGCCGCTTCCCCCGTCACGTCCTGCGGCGCCTCGCCGTCATCGCCGCCGGACAACGCGTCGGCCTCTCCCTGGCCGACATCGGCGAGGCCCTCGACACCCTGCCCGCCGACCGGGCCCCCTCCGCCCGGGAGTGGTCGCGGGTCGGGGAGGTCTGGCAGCGGCTCCTCGACGCGCGCATCCGGGAACTGCAGGCCCTGCGCACGTCGCTGACCGGGTGCATCGGCTGCGGGTGCCTCTCCTTGACCCGCTGCACCCTGGTCAACCCCCACGACGCCGCCCGCGACGAGGGCAGCGGCTCGCGCTGGTTGCGGGACGCCGAGCACGGCGCAGCGGAGCTCGGGAGTGAGCCCGGGCCCTAGATCGCCGTTACATTGCGAGGGTGGTGTTCAGTCTGCCCTTCGGGTCCGCGGCAGACCTGCGGTCGGCCTACGAGGCCGTCGACTGGTCCGCGACGTCCCTGGGGACGCCGGACGACTGGCCCCGCACCCTCCGCCGAGCTCTCGAACTGGCCCTCGAGACGCGGTTCCCGGTCCTCATCGTCTGGGGCCCCGACCTCACGATGCTCTACAACCAGGCCTACGCCGACAGCATCGGCCGCAAGCACCCCGCGCTGGGACGTCCCGTCCACGAGGTCTTCGCCGAGACCTGGGCGGAGCTGGAACCCCTCTTCGCTCGGGCGATGACCGGGGACGCCGTCTGGTTCACCGACATGCCCGTGATGATGGACCGCAGCGGGTTCCTGGAGGAGACGTTCTTCACGTTCTCCTACTCCCCCGTCCGCGACGACCGGGGGGACATCGCCGGGGTGGTGGACATCGCGGCGGAGACCACCCGCCAGGTGCAGGACCACCGTCGCCTCGAACTCCTCAGCCGCCTCGGCGACCTCGCCACCGAGCTGCAGCCGCCGCTCGAGCTCGCGAAGCGCGCCCTGGACGTGCTGACGACGCTGCCCGCGGACCTGCGGGCCGTCGACCTCCAGCTGCCCGGCCACGAGTCGACGTTGCCGCCCCCGCCGTCCGTGCTGAGTCCCCGCCAGGTCCTCGTGCAGGACGAACCGGGTGCGCCGAGACTCGCCTGGGTCCGCATCCCGGCGGCCCTCGGGGGCGAGTCCGCGGGGGTCCTGGCGGCCGTGCTCAGCGACCACATCGCCCTCGACGCCACCTACCGCGACTTCCTGCGCCTCGTCGCCGCCACCGTCGGCGACGCCCTGTCCGCCGCCGCGTCCTACGAGGCCGAACGTCGCCGCGCGGACCTGCAGCAGTGGCAGGCCCGGCGCCTCGCCGGTCTCGTCGCCGTCGCCCAGGCCATGCCCGACGCCCAGGACGAGCACGACGTCCTGCAGGTCCTCGGCCGCGGCGCGGTCGGCCTGCTCGAGGCCGACGGCATCGTGCTCGGGGTCCTCCAGGACCGCAACCTGCAGGTCCTGGGTGACGTCGACGACCCCGCGGCCGCCGCGCTCGCGGGAGCCCTCGGCGGGGCACCGGTCGTTCGCGACGACGGTCCCGGCACCAGCGTCGCCTGGCCGCTGCGCCTGACCGACCGCGTCGTCGGCGCCCTCGGTCTCTCCTGGCGCCGGGACCGCGTGCTCACCGCCGAGGACGACGACCTCCTCAACGCCCTCGCCGCCTCCACCGCGCAGGCGCTGGACCGGGTCCGGGCGCTGCGCTCCGAACGCAAGGCGGCCGCCGCCGTCCGCAGCCTGGCGGAGACGTTGCAGCGCAGCCTGTTGACGTCGGCGCCGCTGCCCCAGCACCTCGAGATCGCCGTCCGCTACCTCCCGGCCGCCGAGCACGCGCAGGTCGGCGGCGACTGGCACGACGCCTTCCTCACCGCCTCCGGCACCACCTGCCTGGTCATCGGCGACGTCACCGGTCACGACCAGGACGCCGCCGCCGCGATGGGTCAGGTCCGCAACCTGCTGCGCGGCATCGGCTACTCCCTGGAGGTCTCGCCCGCCGCGGCGCTCGCCGCCCTGGACCGGGCGATGCGCGACCTCGGCGTCGGTGCGCTGGCGACCGGCGTGCTGGCCACGATCGAACCCCTCGACGGGTCGCAGGACTGGCGGTTGCGCTGGTCCAACGCCGGCCACCCCCCGCCGCTGGTCGTCTCGCCGGACGGTTCGAGCCAGCTCCTGCGGACCCGGCCGGACCTGCTGCTGGGCCTGGAGGCGGAGTTCGTCCGGGCCGACCACGTCCACGGCCTCCCGCCGGGCGCGACCGTCCTGCTCTACACCGACGGGCTCGTGGAACGTCGTGGCGCCTCCCTCGACGACGGCCTGCAGTGGCTCGCGGACACCGCCGCGGGGTTCGCCGACCGCTCGCCCGCCGAGATCTGCGACGCCGTGCTGGAACACGTCGCCGGTCACGCCGAGGACGACGTCGCGGTCCTGGCGGTGCGGGTCCGCCCGGAACCCCTCGACGAGGTCGTCATCCCCTCCTGAGGCCCGGCCCCGGGGTCGGCTGCGGGTGTCGGTAGCCGCCGTCCTCGAGCCCCGCCCAGCGTTCGAAGACGTTGTGGTGCGGGCGGTTGCGGGTCACCAGCGCGTTCAGGCCGTAGAGGGCGAGGAACGGCGTGGCGCCGAGCAGCGCGTACTGGTCGGCGTGACGGAGCTCGTGGCGCCGGCGCTGCGGCCCGCCCAGCCCGCCGTGCAACCAGACGTTGCCGACCGTCGTCCCGCCCCGGCCGTAGCTCCCGCGCGGCATCCCGGAGCACTCGACGAACAGGTCGTCGCCGAGGGCGATCGTCGCGCCGTGCGCGCGGGCCCAGAGGAGGGCGAGGGTGCTGACCGGCAGGTTCCGCCAGGCGCGGAACGCGGTCCAGAACGCAGAACGGCCCCTCATGAGAGGGACCGTACCTGCTGTGCTGCGTGAGAGCGGACGACGAGACTCGAACTCGCGACCCTAACCTTGGCAAGGTTATGCGCTACCAACTGCGCTACGTCCGCAACGTGCGTGCCCGACTCTACACGGCTGCGAGCGCCAGGGCGTACTCCGGCCACCACTCCCCGGCCGGGGGTTCACCCGGTCGGCAGGCGCCGTCGGACTCCCCGGGACGCTTCACCCAGAGCCACGCGTCGACGAGGCGCTCGCCCGTGGAGGTGCTCGGACCCCGCCCGATCGTGGCCCCGGCGGGGTTGCACCACGCGAACTCGTCACCCGTGTCGGGGGCTCCGGAGCCGTTGCGGCTGGTGTCGACGACGAAGTGCGCACCGCCCGAGAGCTTCGACAACCGGCGACCGTAGGCGACGTTCGCGGCGGTGGTCTCGAAGTTCGACACGTTGAGCGAGAAGCCCGCGGCCCGGTCGATCCCGCTGGCCTGCAACGCCACCGCCAGGACCGAGAGGTCCTGCACCCAGTCCGGGTGCCCGGCGTCGAGGTAGACGTGGGTCTGCGGCAGGGCGGTGAGGACCTCGACGGCCTGACGCAGCAGGCCGTAGCGCGTCCGCGGGTCCAGGTGGGGGCACCCGGTGATCGAGAGCGGGATCGCGTCCGGTTCGAGGACGACGACGGCGGGCCGGTCCCCGATCCCGGCGGCCAGTTCGCGGATCCAGTCGAGGTAGGCCGCTCCGTCGGCGGCACCACCGGCGGACTGCGACCCGCAGTCCCGGTCGGGGATGTCGTAGGCGACGAGGACGGGCAGGCTCCCCGTCGCCGCGGCCGCCGTCGTCAGCCGTTGCGCCGCCGCACGGGGCGGGTCCCCGGTGAACCAGGTCGCCGTGGGCTCCTGCGCGAGGGGCCGGAGCTGCTCGGCGAGCGCGGTCCGGCCCTCGGCCTCGTAGGCCGCGAGCTGGCGCAGCGCCGGGGAGTCCGGGTCCGTGTGCAGGGACTGCCCGCTGAGGGGTCCCGCTGTCTCACCGACTCCGCCGCCCCCGCAGGTCAGGGCGACCAGCAGACCGCCGACCACCCCGAGCGCACTCGTGCGACGACGAGCCACGACACCCCCAGCACGCACAGCGGCGGGGCCGTCCCGCGGTCCCAGTAGACCCGGACGACCCCGCCCCGTGACGCTCCGTCACCTGCACGGCCCCCACTCGCCCCCCGAACAGCCCTCACGGGTGGGGTCAGGCGACGCGGGCCCCACGGTCGGCGCGGGCGACGCTCAGGCGCACCCGGCCCACGACGTCGGGCCGGCCGAGGACCTCGAGCAGCTGGCCACGGATCTCCGCCGCCGCGGCCGCGACCTCACCGAGGTCCGCGCGGGGTTCGACGGTCGCCGAGAGCTCCGCGACGAGGTTCCCGCGGTCGTGCACGAGTCGGCCGCTGGCCGAGCGGACCCCGGGAACACCCGTGAGGACCTGCGCGGCGGCCCGGGTCGGGCCGTCGCCGTTGACCTGGAACGTGCCCCGACCACCGGAACCGGGCAGCAGCACCGCCCCGATCCTGCGCTGCGGCAGGTGCGCGAGCAGCCACCACAGCGCCAGCAGCGCGAGGACGACGGCGGCCGCCCCGCAGGCCGCGGGGAACCACCCGGCGTCGAGCGCCGAGGTGACCGAGCCGGTGTCGAGGGTGGTGTCGGGCAGCAGGTCACCCGTCCACCAGGCCAACCCGGCGACCCCACCGGCGAGCAGGACGAGACCGAGGAGGACGGCGAGCGTCCGGTCCAGGGCGAGGACTCCGCGTTTCACGACAGCACCTCCGGTGCGTTGACCCGCACCCGGACGCGGGGAGCGCGGGACAGGGGGGCGAGCTGGGCCGCCACGGCCCGGGCGACGTCCTCGCGGACGTCCGCGGACGTGGCCTGCACCGCGACCGACACGGTCTTGCGCGACGCGGTGGTCTTGGCCTCGAGCACCCCGTCGCAGCGACGGGCGGCGCCGGAGGCGAGCCGGGCGACGTCGCGGGTGGAGAGGTGGACCCCGGCCGCGCCGTCGACCGAGATCGCGCGGCGGGAGCGGCGACCGAAGCCGGTCACCACCAGCCACGCGCCCAGCACGATCGCGACGCAGCACACCGCGACGAGGGCGCCGGACGGCGCGAGACCGTCCAGGGACTTCGCGAGGGACGGGAGCCAGCGGCCCCCGCCGAACCAGCCCAGGCCGATCCCGGCCTCCCGGCCCAGCACGACGGCCAGCGCCAGCAGCAGCACGGCCAGGACGGGACCCACGGCGCCGATGCGACCGGAGCCGGTGCGCGCGGCGGCCGCGCGTTCGGGACTGCTCACAACACCCTCCTGGTGGTCTCGGGCTGGTCGGTCACGTAGGTGGCGACGACGACCGACACGTCGTCGGCCGTCATCCCGGCGTAGCGGTCGAGGGCCTCGGTGACGGCGGCCTGCACCCGCGCCGCGACCTGCGGGGCGGGCACCGGCCACACGGCGGCGACCTCGACCTTCACCCGCGCCCGGCGACCGGCCACGGTGCAGTCGACGTCGGGGTAGGAGCGCCCGAGGACGCTGTCCACGACGCCGGAGACGGCCGCCGCCGCGGTGCGGGGGTTCGCGCTCGAGGTGCGCCGGGTACCCGCGACGGTGGCCGCGGCCTCGACGATGCGCGACACCGCGCGCTCGGAGACGACGAGGCGCCCCCGCTCACCCGCTTCGACGCGTTCCGGCGCGAGGGTGTCAGCCACGACGGCCCGGCAGCAACGACGTCAGGTCGATCCGCCCCTCCAGGTGGGCACCGATCAGGTAACCGATCGCACCGAGCAGGACGCCCAGCAGCAACCAGCCGAAACCGGCGGTCGCGCCGATGAGGGCCAGCAGCAGGCCGGCGATCAGGCCCGTGGTGGAGGAGGACATGACAGTTCCCTTCGAGGGGGTTTCAGAGGTCTTCACGCGAGGTCGTCCACGTGGACGCGGACCTCGGGGCGGGCGCCCGCCGCGGTGAGGAGTTCACCGGCGGCGACGTGCACGGCCTGGGCGACCGTGCGGAGCGGCACGTCCGGCTGGAGCACGACGTGCACCTCGGTCGGTGCCTCGGTGCTGCCCAACCGGATGCCGGCGACGCGGCGACCCGGGAGGTAGGTGCCGATCTCACCGAGCGCTCCGGCGTTCAGCCGGACGACGCCCGGGACCTGGAGCACGGCGGCCGCGAGGGCGTCGGCCAGTTCCGGGACGTCGCTGGGATCGGCGGGTGTCACTGGACGCGCGTGGTGGTGGTGCGCACCTGGGTCTCCTCGGCGTCGTCCTCGTCGGGCAGGTGCACGTCGGAGACCTCGAGGTTGACCTCGGTGACCTCGAGCCCGGTCATGCGCTCGACGGAGTTGATGACGTTGCGGCGCACCGCGGTCGCGAGGTCGGCGATGGCGACGCCGTACTCGGCGATCAGCTCGATGTCGACGGCGGCCTGGCGCTCGCCGACCTCGACGGACACGCCCTGGGAGTGGTTGGTGCGGCTGCCGGGGATGCGCTCGCGCAGGGCGCCGACGGCGCGGGCGGCGCCGCCACCGAGGGCGTGGACACCGGAGACGTCCTTCGCGGCGAGCCCGGCGATCTTCGAGACGACGGTGTCGGCGATGGTCGTCACACCGTTCGGGGAGGCCAGGCTGGAGGGGGCGGTCGAGGTGCTGGTCGCCCCGGTGGAGGTGATGGTCGACTTCAGGTCGGCGGTCTGGGCCATGAGTTTCTCCTCGTGTCGTCCCGCGGCGTGGTCGCCGCGTTCACAGGGGTAGAGGGGTTCGCCGGAGAAACGTCACGGAACCTCGACTGTGACCTGCACCACAGGTTTCGACGGGTGCTCGATCGGCGCACGTGCTCTGATGCGGCAGGACGGGACGGGGGCCAGGCAGGTCGATGCACGACGGATCCACGGACGGGACCAGGGACGACGCGACCCTCACCGCGCTCGCCGCGATGGGCGACCGCGACGCCTTCGCCGAACTCGTCGAACGCCACGGCCCCTCCCTCTACCGCTACGCCGCGAGGCTCCTCGACGACCGCAGCCAGAGCGACGACTGCGTCCAGGAGACCTTCCTCGCGGCCTGGCGCGGTCTCACGAAGTTCCGCGGCGACTCCTCGGTGCGCACCTGGCTGTTCACCATCTGCCGCCACGAGGTGTTCCGCCGTTCCCGGCGCAGGAACGACGACCTCGTCCTCGACGTCGAGCTCGACGAGGTCCGCGATCAGATCCGTGACCTGCGCGCCGACCCCGCCCGGACCAGCGAGGCGGCCGCGCTGCGGGAGGCGCTCGACCTGGCCCTGCGGCTGCTGCCCCCGCGACAACGCTCGGCCTGGATCCTGCGCGAGGTCGAGGAACTGAGCTACGAGGAGATCGCGGAGGTCCTCGGCACGACGGGCACCGCGGTCCGTGGTCTCCTCGAACGAGCGCGCACCGCGTTGGCGAGCACCCTGGAGGGATGGCAGTGAACCGCGAACCGCGATCTGGTGACGAGGCGTTGGCCCTCGCGACCGCCGCGTTGCGCGCCCACACCGAGACGGGGTGGGTGGCCGTGCGCGCCGCCGTCCTCGACCGCGTCCGTCGCGCCTTCCGCCCCGCGGACCCCGTCGTCGGCGCCCACGAGCTCGGCGAGTTCGTGCTCAGCGGCGACGTCCTCGTCACCCAGCTGCGTCCCGCCGTCGACGCGGTGACGGGGGTCTCGGCGCTCGCGATCAGCTGCGCCACCGATGACGAGCACCACCTCGAGACGGTCGTCGTCGACGTCTCCGCCGGCTACGGCGTGCACCTGCCGTCACTGGGTCGTGAGGTCCGAGGTGCTGTGCTGCAACGACTCCGGACGGTCCTCGGCGACGCGGCCCCGCGGGCGGACCAGGTGCTCGTCGACGTCCACGTCGCCGACGTGTCGCGGGCTCTCAGCCGCGGGAGCGAGCGTTGAGCCGGGCGGCCTGACGGGTCAGGTGATCGCGTTCGGCCAGGTTCCCGGCCGCGAGCGCCGCCTCGGCGTAGAGCCGCGCGGCGCCCGCCAGGTCGCCGTCGCGTTCGTGCAGGAACGCCGCCACGGCCGCGTGGCGGGGGGTCGCGGGGTCGACCTCGGCGAGGGCGGCCAACCCGGCCCGCGGCCCGTCGGCCTCCCCGAGCGCGACCGCGCGGTTCAACCGCACGACGGGGTTCGGGGTGAGGCGCAGCAGTTCGTCGTACCACTCCACGACCTGGACCCAGTCGGTCGTCGCGGTGCTCGTCGCGTCGGCGTGCAGGGCGGCGATGGCGGCCTGGGCCTGGAACTCGCCCAGGCGGTCCCGGGCCAGGGCGGCCTGCAGGATCGTCACCGCCTCGGCGATCGCGCCCGTGTCCCAGCGCGAGCGGTCCTGCTCCGCCAGCGGCACCAGCGACCCGTCGGAGGCGGTCCGCGCGGCGCGGCGCGCGTGGTGCAGCAGCATCAGGGCCAGCAACCCGCGGACCTCGGGGTGCTCGACGGCGAGCGAGAGCCGGCGCGTCAGCCGGATCGCCTCCGCGGCGAGGTCGACGTCACCGGAGTACCCCTCGTTGAACACCAGGTACAGCACCCGCAGCACGGTCGCGACGTCGCCGGGGGTGTCGAACCGGACCCCGGCGACCGTGCGCTTCGCGCGGCTGATGCGTTGCGCCATGGTCGTCTCCGGGACGAGGTACGCCGCGGCGATCTGCCGGGTGGTCAGTCCGCCGACGGCGCGCAGCGTGAGCGCCACCGCCGAGCTCGGGGTCAGCGACGGGTGCGCGCAGAGGAAGTACAGCTGCAACGAGTCGTCCCGCGACGTCGTCGGGCCGGGGGCGGGTTCCCGGTCCCGGCGTTCCTCCCGCCGCCGGCGGGAGGACTCGGCGCGGGTGGCGTCGAGGAACCTGCGCCAGGCCACCGTGACGAGCCACCCCTCCGGGTCCCGCGGAGGCTCGGACGGCCAGACCCGCACCGCCTCGATCAGCGCCTCCTGCACCGCGTCCTCGGCCACGGCGAAGTCGGCCCCGCGGCGGACGAGGACGGTCAGCACCCTCGGGGTGAGGGTCCGGAGCAGGTCCTCGTCCACCGCCGCGCTCAGTCCCCGGTCGTGGTCGGGTTGGCCAGGAACGGGCGCAGTTCGATCCACTCGTGGATCGGCCGTCCCCCCGCGCCCGGGGCCGCGGACAGTTCCCCGGCGAGTTCGACGGCGCGGTCGTGGCCGTCGACGTCGATGACCATCCAGCCCGCGATGAGGTCCTTGGTCTCGGCGAACGGCCCGTCGGTGACCGGCGGCCGCCCCTCCCCGTCGTAGCGGACCCAGGTCCCCTCGGGCGCCACGGCCTGACCCTCGACGAACTCACCCGACCCCACGAGGCGTTCGGCGAAGTCGTTCATGTACGTCATGTGCGCCGAGACCTCCTCCGGGGTCCAGCGGTCCATCGACACGTCGTTCACCGGGGCCGGCGCGCCGCGGTAGTGCTTGAGCAGCAGGTACTTCGCCATCGTGGGTCTCCTTCGTCGGCGTGACCTCCACCGGTCACGGTCACTGCGGGGACGGAGCCGGTCCCGCGTTCTCGACATCGTGCTCGACGTCGTGGTGCACCCCCTCAGAACGCGGCACGCTCGCGGCTGCGCGGGTCGTCCACGGGAGCCGCGGTCGACGCCTGCCGGGCCACCCGGCGCCACGGCCGCGCCTTCGTCACCGCCACCTCGACGTCGGGGGCGTCCTCGTCGAGCTCGACGGTGACCAGGTCGGTGCCCAGGTCGGTGCCCGGCGAGCACTGCCCGAGCCACCGGCCCCCGGGGGCGACGACGCCCGAGCTCGCCGACGCGTCCGCCTGCGGCGGCACGGCGAAGCTCACCCAGAACCCGTTGGCGGCGGCGTGGCCCCGGCACTCCAGCGCGAACGTCGCCGCGTTCCCCGCACCGTCGCCGGTGCTGGAGAACAGCACGCAGTCCACGTCGAGCCGTTCGTACTCCCCGAACACCTCGGGGAAGTGGCACTCGATCCCCAGCGCGCAGCCGAAGCGCCGGCCGTCGACCTCGAAGGTGACGGGTTCGCGGCCGGGGGAGTACATGAACGTCGTCTTCGTGTGCGACAGGAACCGCTCGTCGTAGCGGGTGTGGACCGCACCGGCGGCGGAGAGGACGTAGAGGCTGTTGTGCGGACGCAGCGGCGGGGTGAGCCGGTGCGTCGAGCCGAGGACCGTCCAGAGCGACAGTTCGCCGGCGAGAGCAGCGGTCTGCTCGAGTTCGGCGTGGAGGACGTCCCACGCGGTGGTGCTCCAGTCGGCCGGCCCGGGAGCACCCGGGGTGCTGGACACGACGAGCTTGTGCGGGAAGCACGTCGCCCCCTCGGGCAGGTGCAGCAACCGGGCGCCGCTGCGGTGGGCCCGCTGCATGAGGTCGCGGATCCGGGTCCCGGCGTCGCGCAGGGCGGCGACGTCGGTGGGGTCGCCGTGCACGGGCAGCTGCCCGACGGCGAGACGGAACGGGTGGTGGTCGGTCACGGTGGTCTCCTCGACGGTGGGGAGGAAGTGCCGCAGGGCAGCCGTGTAGGACTCGCCGGTGCGGGCGGCGCGCGCACGCACGAGGCGCTTGAAGTTCTTGCGGGCTGTCACGTGGGCCTTCCGCGCCTCGAACCGGTGCCCCCCAGCGACGCGGCCGAGACGGAACGGACCACGACAGCGGACCCGAGGTGCGAACCCCTTTGCCTCCGCGGTGGGCCGAGCTGGGGTCGGCCGAGGAGGTTGGGCGTGAGCCACGCCGGACCTCCACCCTGCCCCGTCGGGGGGAGGTCGTCAACGCTCTCCTCGGTCCAGTCCCAGGAGGGTGGCGAGGGAGCGGGTCATCACCTCCCGCGGGTCGGGGTCCTCGGAGCCGGCCCACCGCACGAGGGAGGTCGACACCGCGGCGAGGACGGCGCGCGCGACGGAGTGCGCGACGGCGTCGACGTCCGCGGTCCCCCGGCGCTCGGCGACGAAGGCCGCGACGACGTCGGCGGCGGACTCCTGCTCCACCAGCAGGTGGGCGTGCAGCGACGGCGTCCCGCCGATGACCCGGAGCCGCTGACGCAGCAGGGCGGTGTCGTCTCCGGGGTAGCGCAGCGTGCGCGGCAGCGTCTGCACCAGGGCCTCGCGCCAGGGGAGCTGCTCCGGAACGGCCCGCAGGGCGTCCCGGATCGCGTCGTCGGCCTCCTTGCGACCCTTCCAGACGATGGCGCTCTTGCCGGGGTAGTAGGTGAACAGGGTCCGTCGGGCGATGCCGACCCCGCGGGCGACGTCGTCCATCGTCGTCGCTTCGAAGCCCTGCTCGACGAACAGGGCCAGCGCCACGGCGGCGATCTGCTCGGCGGACGTCGCGGGGGGTCGGCCAGGGCTGCGCCGAGGGGGTGGGCTCCCCGCGGTCGGTTGATGCACTGAGTGCTTCAATGTGCTCACCACGTCCGATCGTCGAAGGAGACACCATGTCCACCACGCCTGCCGGTGCCGCTGCCCCGGAGTTCCCGCCGCAGTCTGCAGCGTCCGCGCCCGTCCCCGCGCACGTGCCCGGACGCTTCGCGGGGAGGACCGCCATCGTCACCGGCGCCGGGTCGGGCATCGGCCGCGCCACGGCGCTGCGCCTGGCCACCGAGGGCGCGCGGGTCGTCGCCGCGGACGTCGTCGCCGAGCGCCTCGAGGCGCTGGTCGCCGAGCACCCCGACCTGGACCTCGTCCCCGTCGTGGGCGACATCACCGGCGAGGACGGCGTGCGCTCCGTCGTCGACGCCGCGGGCGGTCGCATCGACGCGCTGGCCAACGTCGCCGGCATCATGGACGCCTTCCTGCCCCCCGCCGAGGTCGACGACGCCACCTGGGACCGCGTCCTCGCCGTCAACCTGACCGCCCCGATGCGGCTGATCCGCGCGGTGCTGCCCGTCATGCTCGAGGCCGGCCGCGGCGCGATCGTCAACGTCTCCTCGGAGGCGAGCCTGCGCGCCTCGGCCTCCGGGGTGGCCTACACCGCGTCCAAGCACGCCGTGAACGGGCTCACCAAGAGCGTCGCCGTCTTCCACGGCCAGCAGGGCATCCGGTGCAACGCCGTCGCTCCCGGGGCCGTCGCCACGAACATCGAGGCGCCGATGAGGTCCGAGCACGCCGCGCGGGTCGTGGGCCCGATCCTGGCGACCGTCGTCCCCGCCCCGGCCACGGCCGAGCAGCTGGCCGCGAGCATCACCTGGCTGCTCAGCGACGACGCAGCCAACGTCAACGGCGTCGTGCTGCCCTCCGACGGGGGCTGGTCCGCCATCTGAGCGGGCCGCCGGACCCGGGTTCAGACGGTGGCGAGGACCTTCTCGGCGAAGGCCGCCGCGCGCTCGCGCAGCGCGGCCTCGCGCTGGGAGATGCTCAGACCCGGGTCCGGCTTCAGCGTCGGCGTCGGGCGCAGCACGCGCACGTTGTCCGCGCAGGCGAGGTCGGTGCAGACGTAGGTGCCGACGGTGTTCAGCTTCCGGCCCGAGGCACCCGCCCGGGCGGCGACGAACAGCGACACCTCGCCGGGAGCGCGGGTCGTGCGGCACAGGTCGCACATCGCGGTCGTGCGGACGCCCTTGCCCGGGGTGGCGCGCAGCGCCAGGCCCACGACGGCCCGGCCGAGCGGGACGAGCATCCAGCCCCGCTCGGGCGACTTCGGGTCCCGCCAGCCGACGACGTCGTGCGCGGGGTCGCTCCCGTGCACCCACTCGGGGACGCGCATGCGGTGCGCCTCACCGCGCGAGCAGTTCGTCATCGTCGAGCGGATCGCGTCGTCGGTCACGTGACCGGCGTCCAGGGCCGAACCGTTGTGCGGCAGAACTGACACGTCATCTCCCTCGGAGGAAAAACCTCCGCGAGAGTACGCCCGTCAGCTCGCCGTCTCGAACCGGCAGGTCTCGTCGAAGATCTCCTGGCAGCCGCGGACGGCTCCCTCGAGACGGTCCGCCGGGACCGGGCGGGAGAAGTAGAAGCCCTGGACGGTGTCGCACCCGGTGGCCTGCAACGCGTGCACCTGCTCCGGCTGCTCGACGCCCTCGGCGACGACCCCGAGGCCGAAGCTGCGGGCGGCGCCGACGACGAGGCGCACGAGTTCGACCGTCCGGGGGTCGTCGGAGTCCACGAAGCTCTTGTCGATCTTCAGGACGTCGACGGGTACCCGGGCCAGCTGCCCGAAGGAGGTGTAGCCCGTGCCGAAGTCGTCGATCGCGACGCGGACGCCGATCGCGCGCAGCTCCGCCAGGCGCGACCAGGCACCCTGGTCCTCGACCATGACGGTCTCGGTGATCTCCAGCGTGAGGCGGTCGGGGGAGGCCCCGGCGAGCGCGAGCGCCTCCCGGACGTCGTCGACGAGGCGGGGCGAGCGGAGGTGGCGCCCGGACACGTTGACGGCCACGCGCAGTCCCGCGCACTTCCCGCCGGCGGCGTCGAAGGCCCGCAGCTGCTCCAGCGACGTCTTCAGCGCCCACCGGCCGAGGTCGCAGATGAGGTCGGAGCTCTCCGCGATCGGGATGAACCTCCCCGGCGGGACGAGTCCCTCACCGGGCTTCTCCCAGCGGACGAGGGCCTCGACGCTGCGGACGCGGCCCGTCGCGAGGTCGGTGACCGGCTGGTAGTGCAGGACGAGCTCGTCGGCGACGAGGGCGTGACGCAGTCCCTCCTCGACGGCGGCCTGGTTGGCCAGGGCCTGGCGCAGTTCGTCGTCGTAGACCTCGACGCGACCGCGGCCGGCGGCCTTGGCGCGGTAGGCGGCGGTGTGCGCCTCCTGCAGGAGGCGGTCCGCGCCCAGGTTGTCGTCGAGCGCCTCGTCGGGGCGGCTCAACGCCACCCCGATGCTGGCTCCGACGCGGGCCTGGGTCTCGCTGGACCCGGCGAGGCCGATCGGTGCGGACACCGTCTCGATGAGGGCGTGCCCGAGGTCGAGCAGTCCCCTCTCGTCCGGGACGGGTTCCACGAGCACCAGGAACTCGTCGCCGCCGAGGCGGGCGACGACGTCGACGGCGCGGACGCGTTCCCGCAGCCGTTCGGCCACCGTGCGCAGCACGGCGTCGCCCGCGCCGTGACCGAGGGAGTCGTTGACCGTCTTGAACTGGTCGAGGTCGATGAACAGCAGTCCGACGCGCTCGCCGGTGCGGCGGGTGCGGCGCAGGGCCCGGTCGGTCTGGGCGAGGGCCTCGGCCCGGTTGGGCAGGGTCGTGAGGGCGTCGTGGGTGGCCTGGTGGGCCAGGTCCTCCTGCAGCTGCTCGCGTTCGTGCATCGCCCCGAGGATCTGCTGGACGGAGGCGTGCACGACGCGACCGAGCGGGCCGCCGACGGGACGTCGCAGGATCTCGTCGTCGAGGTCGCCGTCGGCGACGGCCTGGGCCTGGGCCTGCACGGAGCGCAGGCTGGCCACGGCCGCGCCGAGACCGCGGGCGACGGTGCGGGTCTCGGGCGGTCCCTCCACGACGACGTCGACGAGTTCCCCGAGGCTGATCGCCTCGGCCGCCCCGGCGAGGCGGGCCAGCGGCCCGCCGATCGAGCGGCTGGTGTAGAGCGTGCCGCCGACGGAGAGCACGAGCAGGACGGCGGTGATGAGGGCGTACTTGACGAGTTCCTCGTGGGCCTGCGCGCGGTAGGCCTCGGCGGCGGCGACGGCCTGGCCGGCGGCGATGTCCAGCGTCGCGCGCAGGGCGTCGTCGCGGCCGACGACGGCGCGGCTGAGGGTCAGCAGCACCTCGGCGTCGGGCACCGTGGCGGTCGGGCTGGCGACGGCTGCGGCCAGGGTCTGGTCGATGGTCCGGGCGTCGCCGTCCGCGAGTGCCGCGATCCACCCCGACCGGACCTTCGCCTGGGCGGCGTTCAGGACCTGGTCGGAGGCGAGGCGGAACCCGGCCCAGCTGCCGAGGAACAACTGCCGGGCGGGGCCCTCGCTGCCGACGGGGGCGGCGACCAGGCCGAGGTAGTAGGGGATCTCCTCACCGGCGAGCGTCGTCGCCCGGGCCGTCCACTGCAGGTCGGCGACGGACTGCTGGATCTGCTGGTCGGCCCCCTCGTCGGCCGCGAGGGCCAGGTGGCGGTCCACGGCCGTGCTGAGCGCGTCGACGAGGTAGCGGTACTTGTCGAAGAGCTGACGGTTGTTCGTCGTGCGCTGGCTGGGGGTCTCGCCGGCGCCCCAGGAGGCGCGGACGGCGGCGAGGCGGCCCGCGGTGGAGTCGACGGCGGCACGGGCCAGGGCGTCCCGGCGTGCCGAGGTGACGGTGGCGTCCGTGCGGGCCGTGGCGCCGCTGTAGAGGGTGTGCAGGCTCACGGCGAGGTCGTTGCGTTCCCCGGTGGTGCCCTCGGGCGTGCTCAGTTCGAGCATCTCGACGCTGGAGACCAGCGGGATGGCCTCTTCCGCGATGCGGGCGCGCAACCCGTCCAGGGCCACGGCGGCGCGGACCTGGCGGACGGCGTCCTCGGCGGCCTGGACCCGCTGGAAGCGGTGGGTGACCAGGATGGAGGCGAAGGCGGAGAAGCCGATGAGGGGCACGAGGACGAGGACGAGGAGCCTGGTGCGCAGGCTGATCGTGCGCCGGTCGCGCTGCTCGGGAAGGTCCGCCACCTGACAGGGATCGACCGGCACGGGCCTCGCCCTGAGCCCGACGCGCCGGGGTGCGGGTTCCGTCGCCCGTTCGGCCCATCGACGGACCAGGTAGTTGCTCTGAGTGACGGAGTGGGGGCTGTGGGAAGCGGTGGCCCGGTGAGGTTTGTGCCACGGCCCGCGAAGCGGCAGACTCATCGATCAGCTGGATTCTTCTAGAAGATCCGGTGATGGGCTGCGGCCTCGAGGGGGTGTGCCGTGCAGGACGGATCGACGGGCGTTGACCTGGCCCAGGTGGTGATGTCCGCTGCCGTGGGGCTGGCGGTGACCGACCTCCACGGCCGGCTGGTGCGGGTGAACGACGCGTTCGCCGCGCTGCTGCACAGCAGCGTCGACGACCTGCTGGACCGCAGCACCACGGAGGTCCTGTCCTCCGTCGAGGGCGCCCACGACGTCGACGGGACCGTGGAGCAGCTGCTCCAGGGGATCCCGACCGTCAGCGGTGACGTCATCGTCCACCGCCGCGACGGGTCGCTCCTGCACGGCCAGATGCTGTCCTCGCTCGCCACGACCGGTGCGGGGGCCTCCGTCGTGCTCCTGCAGCTGCTCGACGCCGGCAGCCGCGGCCGTCGCCGGCCCGTGGGCGACCACGACGCCCTGACGCACCTGCGCAGCCGCTCGGCCGTCGTCGCCGACCTCACCACCCGGTTGCCGGCCCGGTCGGGACTCGTCGGGGTCCTGACCTGCGACCTCGACCGCTTCCGCGTCGTCAACGAGAGCCTCGGCCACCGCGTCGGCGACGAGGTGCTCGTGGGCGTCGCCCGCCGGCTGCTGGCCGGGGTCCGTGGCGGCGACGTCGTCGGGCGCCTCGGCGACGACGAGTTCGTCGTGGTGCTGGGCGGCCTCACCGACGTGGCCGAGGCCGTCGACGTGGCCCACCGGCTGACCCGCAGCCTGGCCGCGCCCCTGGAGATCGAGGGGACCGACGGGTCGCGCGAGATCCGCTGCGCCGTCAGCACCGGCCTCGTCGTCGTGGACCTCGCGGCGCCGCCCTGCCCGAAGGCCGGGCCCGGGGTGCCGGCCCTCGACGCAGCGGCCCTGCTGCGCGACGCC
Source organism: Kineococcus sp. GCM10028916 (assembly GCF_042674865.1). Taxonomy (NCBI): domain Bacteria; kingdom Bacillati; phylum Actinomycetota; class Actinomycetes; order Kineosporiales; family Kineosporiaceae; genus Kineococcus; species Kineococcus sp. GCM10028916. The sequence continues at coordinate 103,062 of NZ_JBHTFM010000009.1, forward strand.
AACACCGCCCTCGACGCCGCGAAGGCGGCCGGGGGCGGGTGCTGCCGGGTCTTCACCGGGGCCATGCGGGAGGAGGCGATCCGTCGCCTCACGGTCGAGAACGATCTGCGCCGCGCCCTGGAACGGGGTGAGCTGCGGGTCCACTACCAACCCGTCGTCCGCCTCGCCGACCGCCGGCGCACGGGGTTCGAGGCGCTCGTCCGCTGGCAGCACCCGGACCGCGGGCTGCTGCTCCCCGCGGAGTTCCTGGACGTGGCCGAGGACTGCGGGCTGGTCACGGCCATCGACGCCGTCGTCCTGGAGGAGGCGCTGGACTTCCTCGTCCGCCACCCCGGGGACCGCGTGGCCGTGAACACCTCCGCCCGCCGGCTCGACGGGACCTTCGCCACCGCCGTCGCGCGCGGCCTGCTGCGCCGCGGGCTGGCGCCGGAGCGGCTCGCGGTGGAACTCCTGGAGACCTCGCTCGTCTCCGGTGACGCCACCACGGAAGGCGAACTCGCCGACCTGGCCCGGCTCGGCGTCGCGGTCCTGCTCGACGACTTCGGCACCGGCTACTCCGCGCTGTCCTACCTGCGTCGCCTGCCCGTCTCCGGTCTGAAGCTCGACCGCTCCTTCGTCTCCGACCTGCCCGACGACGTGACGTCGGACCGCATCGCGGCCGCCGTCGTCGGCCTCGCCGACAGCTTCGGGCTGAGTTCCGTCTGCGAGGGTGTCGAGACCGCCGCCCAGGCCGCCCACCTCGCCGCCCAGGGGTGGGAGTCCGCCCAGGGTTTCCACTTCGGCGTCCCCGCTCCCGAGGAGAGCTGGTTCCCCCGCGTCGACGCACCGGTCGCCACCGTCCAGGTCTCCGTCTGACCCACCCCGCGGCCGTCGACGTGAGGTGACCGAGGGCACACCCACCCCGTGGATGGCCCCGCCGCCCGGTGGCGTTGAAACGGGTGATGGACACCGTCGCCCGCACGAAACCCGTCCTCTGGGTTCCCCGCCACGTCCTCGTCACGGCGTCCGCGCACGCCGAACCGCACGGCCGCGCGATCCTCGACCGGCTCGTCGCCGCCGGCGTCGAGGACGTCCGCGTCCTGACCGCCGACCGGTTGCCGCCGTTGCGCGGCGACGACGAGCGCAGCACCTACGCCCGCGCGAAGCGCACGCTGGCGATCGTCACGAGTTCGCCCACGAAGCGCCGTCCGACCCCCATCCCGCCCAGCGCGGACTTCTCGTTCCCGCTCGCCGAGGGGTGCCCCGGGCACTGCCAGTACTGCTACCTGGCCGGTTCGCTGTCCGGTCCGCCGATCACCCGCGTCTACGCCGACCTCCCGCGGATCCTCGCCGGTCTCGACGAGGTCGTCGGGCGGGGTGGGGTGACGACCGGCACCGAGGAACGCGGTCACGAGGGGACGACGTTCGAGGCGTCCTGCTACACCGATCCGCTCGCCCTGGAACACGTCACCGGGTCGCTGGCCGCGACGATCACCCACTTCGGCACCCACGACTGGCCGGGTCCCGTGCAGTTGCGGCTGACGACGAAGTACGACGACGTCGAACCCCTCCTCGACCTCCCGCACGGGGGCCGGACCCGGATCCGCGCCTCGGTGAACGTCGCCGAGGTGGAACGTTTCGAGGGCGGCACGGCGAAGGTTCCCGCCCGGTTGCACGCGCTGGGCCGACTCGCCCGCGCCGGGTACCCGGTGGGTCTGACCATCGCCCCGATCATGCCCGTCGAGGACTGGCCCGCCCGGTACGCGGAACTCCTCGACGCCGCCGCGGCGGAACTCCCCGCCGACGCCGACCTGACCGTCGAGTGCATCACCCACCGCTTCACCCCGAAGAGCAAGGACGTCCAGCTCGACTGGTACCCCCGGACCAAGCTCGACCTCGAGGAGTCCACGCGGTCGCGCAAGCACGGGAAGTTCGGCGCGGTGAAGTACGTCTACGACCGCGACACCATGCGTTCCTTGCGCGGCTGGTTCGAGTCCGCGATCGCCGAGCGACTGCCGGCGGCCCGGTACCTGTACTGGACCTGACGGTCCGCTCCCCGGGGGCGGACCGCGACGCCGGTCTCCGATCGCGCCCGCCGCGGATCTGTGGTCCTCTGGTGAGGACGTCGAGGAACCGCTCGTCGGACGCCCTCTGGAAGCGACGGAGCGCAGTCCGGGTTCCCGGCCCCCGCCGCGGAGGATCTCCATCCGTCCGCACCGCGAGCACGCCGACGTCCTCCCCGACACCCGTGCGGTACCGGTGCGCGCCACGACGCGACCACCGGGAGCCGCGCGGCACTTCAGCGACCCACCAGGAGTTCCCATGTCCACCGCCCGCCCCCACGCCTCCACCGACAACGACCTCGACGTCGACCACGACCGCCGCACGGCAGGCAAGGCCGGTCTCGGTCTGGCCGCCGCCGGGATCGTCGTCTTCAACGTGGCGCCCTTCCTCGACTGGGTGCACCTCGAGGACTCCGACCACTCCCGCGTCGGGTACGAGACCGATTCCCTCGTGCCGTTCACGGCCTACCTCGGGCTCGGGTTGCTGGTGGCCATGCTCTACGCCGGCAAGCGTGCCCGTCGCGGTCAGCACCGCGGGCTGACCCTCGTCTCCATGGCCGTCGCCCTGGCCGCGACCATCCAGTGCATCGCCTTCGCGCTGAACCCCATGGGTGGGTTGGAACGCGGCGACCAGCTCTCCGCGCAGATCGGGGTGTACGTGGGCATCATCGGTGCGGCGATCTGGGCCATCGGGTCCGGTCTGCTGGCCAAGGAGGTCGAGGGTGACGACCACCGCGGCGACGTCGCGGACCTCCGGAACTGACGACGACCGGTTCTCCGCCCGCGAAGGACGGAGTTCCGCACGAAGGGCCGGACCCGTTGCGGGCCGGCCCTTCGCGTCGTGGACGGTCAGCCCGCGGTGCGCACCGCGTGGCGCACGTGCACGACACCGTTGCCGAACCGCCGGTGCTCCAGCAGTTCGAGGTCGACCCGGACGCCCCGGGGCAGCGCCGGCTTGCCGCCGCCCACGACCACCGGGCACAGCAGCAGCACGACCTCGTCGACCAGACCGTGCCGGAACGCCTCTCCGGCCAGCGTCGCGCCCCCGATGCTCAGGTCCGCGCCGGAGGCGTCCTTGAGCGCCCGCACCGCGTCAGGATCGAAGGTCCGCTCGATCCGCGTCCGTGCCGTGGACACCTCCTCAAGGGTGGCGGAGTAGACGACCTTGTCGGTGTCGCGCCAGATCTCCGCGTACGCGCGGACGACGTCCGGTTCCCCCCGCAACCACTCGTCGTCCTCCCAGACGCGCATGGTCTCGTACATCCGCCGGCCGTAGAGCGAGGTCCCGACGCGGCGTTCGTGCTCGTTCCAGAAGGCGTGCACCTCCTCGTCGGGCACCGACCAGTCGAAGGCGCCGGTCTCGTCCTCGAGGTAGCCGTCCAGCGACGTGTTCGCTGCGTAGACGAGCTTGCCCACGGGTGCCTCCCGGCCGACGGAGGGCTACAGCCTCCAGCGTCGAGGCGTCAGCGGCAAGAGCCGACGCGCACCCACCCCGCCGGTGGCGGCCACGGCGATCACTCCCCGTGGAGCCGTCGCCGGAGTTCCGCCGCGTGCCGTTGCAGCGCCTCGACCAGTTCAGCACGGCGGGCCTCGTCGACGTCCTCGTGCCGGAACGTCAGCGCGAGGCTGCTGGTCGGCCAGCCGCTGCGGTCCAACACCGCGACCGCCACCGACGCCAACCCCTCGGTGATCTCCCCGTCCTCGCTCGCCCAGCCCCGGGCCCGGGTCCGGACCAGTTCGGCGCGCAACCCCGCGTGCGTCTGCGTCGTCACCCCGCGGCGGGTGAACGCCGACGCGTCCGGGAACAGCGCCCGCACCTGCTCGCGCGGCAGGGCGGCCAGCAGCGCCCGCCCGCTCGCCGTCAGGTGCGACGGCAACCGCACCCCGACGTCGGTGACCAGCGCGGGCCGCCGGGGCGCGCGTTCCTCGACCAGGTACACGACCTCGCGGCCGACGAGCACGGCCAGGTGCGCGCTCTCACCGACCCGGTCCACCAGCGTCGCCAGCACCGGTCGCCCCAGCCGCGTGATCGGTTCCTGCCGGACGTAGCCCGAGCTCAGCTCGAACGCGGCGATGCCCAGCCCGTAGCGCCGGGCCTCGGGGAAGTGCAGGACGAAACCCTGCTCGGCCAGCGTGCTCAGCAGCCGGTAGACGCTGGAGCGCGGGAGTCCCAGCGACCGGGCCAGCGTCGCCGCGGCCACCGGACCCTGCTGCGCGGCCATGAACGACAGGATGCGCAGCGCCGCCGCGACGGTCGGAGCCTCCGCGCTGGTCACCACGCCGTGAAGTGTCCAGCACCCTGGACACCAGTGCCGCGCCGGGCGGCGACGTGCCCCGCGAACCGGTGTCTGATGGCGGGTGTGAACACCGTCATCGTGTCGTCCGGACCGGTCTCGCCGGCCGACGTCGTCGCCGTCGCCCGCCACGGCGCCCGGATCGACCTCGACCCCGCCGCCCTGACCGAGGTCGGGACCTCACGCCGACGCATCGAGGCGCTCGCCGACGACGTCGAACCGCACTACGGCATCTCGACGGGTTTCGGCGCGCTCGCGACGAAGCACATCCCCACCGAGCAGCGGACCCAGTTGCAGCGCAGCCTGGTCCGCTCGCACGCGGCGGGTTCCGGTCCCGAGGTCGAGACCGAGGTCGTGCGCGCGACGATGCTGCTGCGCCTCTCCACCCTGATGACCGGGCGCACCGGCGTCCGCGTCGCCACCGCCGAGGCCTACGCCGCGCTGCTGAACGCCCACCTCACGCCCGTCGTCTTCGAGCACGGCTCGCTGGGCTGCTCCGGTGACCTGGCCCCGCTCGCGCACTGCGCGCTGGCCGTCATGGGTGAGGGCACCGTCCGCACCCGCGACGGCGAGGAACTCCCGGCCGCGCAGGCCCTCGCGGCCGCGGGTCTGGAACCCGTCGTCCTCGCCGAGAAGGAGGGCCTGGCCCTCATCAACGGCACCGACGGCATGCTCGGTCAGCTCGTCCTGGCCCTCGACACCCTCGAGACCCTGTTCGCGACCGCCGACCTGGCGGCCGCGATGAGCGTCGAGGCGCTGCTCGGCACCGACGCCGTGTTCGCCGACGACCTGCAGGCGCTGCGCCCGCAGACCGGCCAGCGCATCGCCGCGGGCAACATCCGCCGCGCCTTGGAGGGCTCGCCCATCGTGGCCAGCCACAAGGGCCCGGAGTGCACCCGCGTGCAGGACGCGTACTCGCTGCGCTGCGCCCCGCAGGTCCACGGCGCCGGCCGCGACACCGCCGCCCACGCCCGGAACGTCGCGACCGCGGAACTCGCCGCGGCCGTCGACAACCCCGTGGTGACCCCGGACGGGCGCGTGGAGTCGAACGGGAACTTCCACGGTGCCCCCGTCGGCTACGTCCTCGACTTCCTGGCCATCGCGGTCGCCGACCTCGCGAGCATCTCCGAACGTCGCACCGACCGGTTGCTGGACACCAAGCGCAGCCACGGCCTGCCCGCGTTCCTCGCCCACGACGCGGGCGTCGACTCGGGGTTGATGATCGCGCAGTACACCTCCGCGGGGATCGTCAGCGAGCTCAAGCGCCTCGCCGTGCCCGCCTCGGTCGACTCGATCCCGAGTTCGGCCATGCAGGAGGACCACGTCTCGATGGGCTGGTCCGCCGCCCGCAAGTTGCGTCGCGCCCTCGACGGCCTGACCCGCGTCCTCGCCATCGAGGTCATGACCGCCGCCCGCGGTCTGGACCTGCGGTCACCCCTGCAGCCCGGACCGACCACCGGAGCGGTCCTGGCCCGTGTCCGCGAGACCACCGCAGGTCCCGGACCCGACCGCTTCCTCGCCCCGGAGATCGAGGCCGTCGTGGCCGCGGTCGTCTCGGGCGAACTGCTCGCCGCCGCCCGTTCCGTCACCGAGATCGCCTGAGGAGAACCGCCGTGGAACACCTGCCCCGCCCCGTCCGCGCCCAGCGCGGCAACGCACTGCAGGCCAAGAGCTGGCAGACCGAGGCGCCGCTGCGCATGCTCATGAACAACCTCGACGCCGAGGTCGCGGAACGCCCCGACGACCTCGTCGTCTACGGCGGCACCGGCAAGGCCGCCCGCTCCTGGGAGGCCTACGACGCGATCGTCCGCACGCTCGAGACCCTGGAGGACGACGAGACGCTGCTGGTGCAGTCCGGCAAACCCGTCGGGGTGTTCCGCACCCACGAGTGGGCGCCCCGCGTCCTCATCGCGAACTCGAACCTCGTCGGCGACTGGGCGACCTGGCCGGAGTTCCGCAAGCTGGAACAGGCCGGGCTGACGATGTACGGCCAGATGACGGCGGGTTCCTGGATCTACATCGGCACCCAGGGCATCCTGCAGGGCACCTACGAGACGTTCGCCGCCGTCGCCGACAAGAAGTTCGGCGGAACCCTCGCCGGCACGATCACCCTCACCGGCGGGGCCGGCGGCATGGGCGGTGCGCAACCGCTCGCGGTGACCCTCAACGAGGGTGCGGTCATCGTCGTCGACGTCGACCGCGCCCGGTTGCAGCGTCGCGTCGACCACGGCTACCTGGACGAACTCAGCCTCGACCTCGACGACGCGCTCGCCCGCGTCGTGGCGGCCCGCGACGAACGGCGCGGCCTCTCCGTCGGGGTCGTCGGCAACGCGGCGACCGTGTTCACCGAACTCCTCGACCGGGGCGCACCGATCGACGTGGTCACCGACCAGACCTCCGCGCACGACCCGCTCAGCTACCTCCCCGAGGGGGTCACCGTCGAGGAGTGGCACGACCTCGCCGCCAAGGACCCGGAGGGTTTCACCCTCATGGCCCGGGCGTCGATGGCCAAGCACGTCAAGGCGATGGTCGACTTCCAGGACCGCGGGGCCGAGGTGTTCGACTACGGCAACTCGATCCGCCAGGAGGCCGTCCTCGGCGGCTACGACCGCGCGTTCGAGTTCCCCGGTTTCGTCCCGGCCTACATCCGCCCGCAGTTCGCCGAGGGGCGCGGGCCGTTCCGCTGGGTCGCGCTCTCGGGCGACCCGAAGGACATCGAACGCACCGACCGCGCGATCCTCGAACTGTTCCCGCACGACGAGAAGCTCCGCCGCTGGATCACCGCGGCGGGGGAGAAGGTGCACTTCGAGGGCCTGCCCGCACGGATCTGCTGGCTCGGCTACAAGGAACGTCACCTCGCCGGGCTGAAGTTCAACGAGCTCGTCGCGAACGGCGAGATCTCCGCACCCATCGTCATCGGCCGCGACCACCTCGACTCCGGTTCCGTGGCCTCGCCCTACCGCGAGACCGAGGCCATGGCCGACGGTTCCGACGCCATCGCGGACTGGCCGCTGTTGAACGCCCTGCTGAACACCGCCTCCGGCGCGACGTGGGTCTCGCTGCACCACGGGGGCGGCGTCGGCATCGGCCGTTCCATCCACGCCGGTCAGGTCACCGTCGCCGACGGCACCGACCTCGCCGCGCAGAAGATCGAACGTGTCCTCACCAACGACCCGGGGACGGGCGTCATGCGCCACGTCGACGCCGGGTACGAACGCGCCGCGGAGGTCGCGCGCGAACGTGGCCTGCGCGTCCCCATGTGGGAACAGTGAGTTCCTTCTGGTGCGAGTCGGCGTGGCTCGACGGAGGTCCTGCGCGCGGGGTCCGCGTCGAGTCCACGAACGGCCGCACCACGTCCGTCACCCGCGAACCCCGGCCGCTCGACGGTGACCGGGAACTCCGGGGCCTGGTGTTCCCGGGGTTCGCCAACGCGCACTCCCACGCCTTCCACCGCGGACTGCGTGGGCGCACCCACCAGCGCAGCGGGACGGACGGGGGCACGTTCTGGACCTGGCGCACCGCGATGTACGCCCTCGCCGGCCGTCTCGACCCCGACGGCTACCGGGAGCTCGCGACGGCCGCGTTCACCGAGATGGTCCTCGCCGGCTGGACCGCCGTGGGGGAGTTCCACTACCTGCACCACCGCCCCGACGGAACCCCCTACGACGACCCGAACGCGTTCGCCCTGGCCCTGCGGGACGCCGCCCGCACGGCCGGGATCCGCCTCACCCTGCTCGACACGCTCTACCTGACCTCCGCCCCCGGGAAGCCTCCGCTGGCGGAGCAGCGCCGGTTCTCCGACGGCACCGCGCAGGCCTGGGCGGCCCGCGTCCGGGCGATCCCCACCGACGAGTTCTTCCGGGTCGGGGTGGCTGCGCACTCGGTGCGGGCCGTCGGTCCCGCCGACCTCACCGTCGTCGCCGAGACGGGCTGGGACCTCGGGGTCCCGGTGCACGTCCACCTCTCCGAGCAACCCGCCGAGAACGAGGCCTGCCGGCAGGCCTACGGCTGCACGCCGACGGAACTCCTCGACCGCGCCGGGGCCCTCAGCCCGGCGCTCACCGTCGTGCACGCCAACCACGTCACCGACGCCGACGTCGCGCTGCTGGGCGCCCGCCAGGTCTCCGTCGCGGCCTGCCCCACGACCGAGGCCGACCTCGGCGACGGTGTGGGGCGCAACCGTGCGCTGGCCGACGCGGGGGCGGTCCTCGCCCTCGGCACCGACCAGCACGCCGTGATCGACCCCTTCCTCGAGACCCGCGGTCTCGAGGCCGCCGCCCGGCTCGGGTCGTTGCGCCGGGGGGTGTTCGACCCGGCGGAACTGCTCGCCGCGCTCACCACCGGCGGCCACCGCGGCCTCGGCCTGGAGGGCGGGTCGATCGTCGTGGGCCAGCCCTGCGACCTCGTCGCCGTGGACACGGGTTCGGTCCGCACAGCCGGTTCCGACCCGGCCCAGGTCCCGATGACGGCGACCGCGCAGGACGTCACCGACGTCGTCGTCGCGGGGGAGTTCCGCGTCCGCGGCGGGCAGCACGAGACCGTCCCCCGCGAGCGCGTCGCCGAGATCCTGCGGAGCCTGACGTGAGCACCGTCTACACGGGGATCGGCGAACTCACCACCAACGATCCCGAGGTCGGGGGCCCCGCAGGTGACCACGACCTGCTCGCCCGCATCCCCGATGCCGCCCTCGTCGTCGAGCACGGCCGGGTCGCCTGGACCGGTCCCGCCGCCCAGGCCCCCGCCGCCGACGACCGCGTCGACCTCGGCGGCCGCGCCGTCCTGCCCGGCTGGGTCGACTCCCACTCCCACCTCGTCTTCGCCGGCGACCGCACGAGCGAGTTCGAGGCCCGGATGGCCGGGAAGCCCTACGCCGCGGGCGGTATCGCCACGACCGTCACCGCTACCCGCGCCGCCACCGACGACCAGTTGCGCGCGGGACTGCGCCGGCACGTCGCCGAGGCGCTCGCGCAGGGCACCACGACGCTGGAGACGAAGACCGGTTACGGGCTGACCGTGGCCGAGGAACTCCGCGCGGCGCGGCTGGCGGCCGAGGTCACCGACGAGGTCAGCTGGCTCGGCGCCCACATCGTCGCCCCCGGCGTCTCCCCCGAGGACTACCTCGCCGAACTCGTGGGCCCCCAGCTCGAGGCCGTGGCGGGTCACGTCCGCTGGGCCGACGTGTTCTGCGAGACGGGCGCCTTCGACGAGGAGCAGTCCCGCGCCGTCCTGCTCGCCGCGCGGGGCGCGGGCCTCGGCCTGCGCGTCCACGGCAACCAGCTCACGCAGGGACCGGGCGTGCGCCTGGCCTGCGAACTCGACGCCGCCAGCGTCGACCACTGCAACCACCTCGCCCCGGCCGACGTCGACGCCCTCGCCGCCTCGGACACGGTGGCGACCGTCCTCCCCGCCTGCGACCTCTCGACGCGACAACCCCTCGCGCCCGCCCGGCGGCTCCTGGACGCCGGCGCGCAGGTCGCGATCGCCGCCAACTGCAACCCCGGTTCCAGCTACACCAGTTCCGTCGCGTTCTGCGTCGCGACGGCGGTCCTGCAGATGCACCTCACCGTCGCCGAAGCCGTTCACGCCGCGACCTTCGGCGGGGCACAGGCCCTGCGCCGCACCGACGTCGGCCGGCTCACGGTCGGCGCCCGGGCCGACCTGCACGTCCTCGACGCCCCCTCGGTGACCCACCTCGCCTACCGCCCCGGCGTCCCCCTCACCCACGCCGTCCACCGCGCTCACCGGCCGGACTGACTTCTCCGAACCGGCAGACCGCAGCCCTCGTGCCGGTCCATGCTGACCCCGTGACCGACGTGTTCGACGCCCCCGACGTCCTGCTCCACGAGCACCGGGGGACCTTCTCGGTCCGGCACCGCTACGAGATCGTCCTGCCCGACGGAACCCCCGCCGCCGCCGTCGAGGAGACCCTCGCCGCCGGCGGCGCCTTCTTCGGCAGGGTGGTCTCCTCGCGCTACCTCGTCCAGGACGCCAGCGGGGTCCTGCTGGCGATCGAGCGCCCCGGCAGCTTCGGGAAGTCGGAGTTCTTCGCCACCTGGGCCGACGGCCGACCACTCGGCCGGGTGCGGCAGGAGAACAGCTGGGCCGCGCCCCGTTTCGAGTTCGCCCTGGCCGACGGCCGCCACGGCCGGATGACCGGCGGCGGCTGGGGGAGCCGCGACTGGGACGTCGCCCTGCACGGTGACCCGCGCCCCGCCGGCTCGTGGAAACCGGGCGACGAACCCCGCCGCATCGCCGCCGTCCACCGCGAGCGCCGTTCCTTCGACCGGGTCCTCGTGGACGCCGACGCCTTCGCCCTGTCCACCGACCCGACCCTCGACCGCGACCTGCGGGCCGTCCTGCTCGTCGGGGTCGTCGCCCTCGACGCCGTGCGCGACGCCCGGAAGAACTCCGGCGACTGACTCAGGCCGGGGCGTCCGGGTACGAATCCCGGTACTCCAGCAGCGTCATGCCCAGCTCTCGGGCGCTCGCGGTGTCCTCCTCGTCGGCGAACGCGTTCCAGTCGTCGACGACGCGCTGGGTCAACGGCGAGCCGTAGGAGCCGCAGAAGTACGTCCCGTCCTCGGGCACGTCCGGTGGCGGGGCGCACTGCGGCTCCTCCGTCCAGAAGTCGTCCGGGTCGAAGCAGCTCATCCACGTCAGGTCGGAGTACGCGAACTCGTCCTCGGGATCGGCCGTCGCGAGTTCCTCGTCGGTGGGCTCGTGGGTCACGCACGTCCGGGTGGGCATCGAGGTCGCCATCGGGCCACCGGCGAGCCACTCGTCGTAGTCCGCCCGCTCGTGCTCCGAGGCGGACTCGGCGGGCCGTGTCGTGGGGCCGACGTGGGCGTGGACGCAGTGGGCGCCGACTCCGCACCGCACGCCGCCAGCGTCACCACGAGGGCGAACAGGGGCAGGACGACACGACGCACCGCAGCACGCTCCCAGTCCCCGCACGGCTCGCAGGGCGCGGACACCGGCGTCTCACCCGTTCGGACCCACCCCAGGAGACGGTCCGGGCCCAGGAGGGTGGATGGGAGGATCGCCGGGTGCACCCCGACGCCCCGCCCTTCGGTCTCCTCCTCGACGTCGACGGGCCGATCGCCAGCCCGGTGACGCGTTCGATCAGCGCGGCGGGGTTGCTGGACAGCCTGCTCGAACTGCTGGCCGCGGGGATCCCCGTCGTCTTCAACACCGGCCGCTCCGACGACTTCCTGCGCACGCAGGTCGTCGGCCCGATCCTCGCCGCCGGCCTGCCCGAGCGGTCCCGGTTGCACGCCGTCTGCGAGAAGGGCGCCGTCACCTTCACCGTCACCGCCGCCGGCACGGGCCCCGTCGAGGTCGACGAGCAGGTCGCCGTCCCGCGCCTCGCCGTCGAACGCCTCGAAGCGCTGGCCCGCGAGCACTACGCCGACGTCGTCTTCGTCGACGGCGGCAAGCGCGCCATGGTCTCCCTCGAGCAGCGCCTCGACGTCGACTCCGCGACCTACCTCGCCCGCCAGCCCGAGTTCGAGGAGGCGGCGCTCGCGGTCTTCGCCGACCTCGACCTCGGCGCGACCTGGAAGGGCGTCGACCAGCCCGACTCCGCCGGCCGGGTCGACTGGCGCATCGACCCGACGATCATCTCCACCGACATCGAGTCCGTGCTGCTGGGCAAGGACCGGGGGGCCGAGATGGCGCTGCGCCTGCTCGCCACCGACGGTCCGCCGCCCACCGCCTGGCGCACCGTCGGCGACTCCCGCACCGACTACGCGATGGCCGACTGGCTGCACGCGCAGGGTCACGTCGTCACCCACGTCGACGTCCGCCCCGCCGACGGCGTCCCCACCACCCCCTACCCGGTGCTGCAGCCCCGCCACACCGTCAACGACCTCGCCGGCGCCGCCTGGCTCGCGCGCCTGGCCGCCGTCGTCCGCGGCGACGCCCCCGACGACCGCGACTTCGACACCCCGCAGCCGTGATCTCGCGGGGATTCCCAGCAAGATCACGAACTGGGTGGAGCGGTCGCTTAGGCTTCCGGCGTGGCTGAGCAGCGGATCGACACCCAGTACGAGGACCTCCTGCGACACGTCCTCGCCACCGGCACCCCCAAGTCCGACCGCACCGGCACCGGGACGCGCAGCGTCTTCGGCCACCAGATGCGCTACGACCTCGCCGCCGGGTTCCCGCTGATCACCACCAAGCGCGTGCACTTCAAGTCCATCGCGCTGGAGCTCCTCTGGTTCCTGCGCGGCGACGGCAACGCCCGGTGGCTGCAGGAGCGCGGCGTGACGATCTGGGACGAGTGGGCCGACGAGAACGGTGACCTCGGTCCCGTCTACGGCGTGCAGTGGCGGTCCTGGCCGACCCCGGACGGGCGCCACGTCGACCAGATCACCGAGGTCCTCGACACCCTGCGGACCAACCCGGACTCCCGCCGCATGGTCGTCTCGGCCTGGAACGTCGCCGAGCTCGACAAGATGGCCCTCGCCCCCTGCCACGCGTTCTTCCAGTTCCACGTCGCCGACGGCAAGCTGTCCTGCCAGCTCTACCAGCGCTCGGCCGACCTCTTCCTCGGCGTCCCGTTCAACATCGCCAGCTACGCCCTGCTGACGATGCTCGTCGCCCAGGAGGTCGGCCTCGAACCGGGCGACTTCGTCTGGACCGGCGGCGACTGCCACGTCTACGACAACCACGTCGAGCAGGTCGAGGAACAGCTCTCCCGGACGCCGTACCCGTTCCCGCAGCTGACGATCGCCCCCAAGGGCCTGTTCGAGGTCGCCTACGAGGACCTCGAGGTCGTGGACTACCAGCACCACCCCACGATCAAGGCTCCCGTGGCGGTGTGACCCGGTGATCGGTCTGGTGTGGGCCCAGAGCGCCAACGGCGTCATCGGGGCGGACGGCCGGATCCCCTGGCGGATCCCCGAGGACATGGCCCACTTCTCCGAACTCACCGCCGGCTCCACCGTCGTCATGGGCCGCGCCACCTGGGAGTCCCTGCCGCCGAGGTTCCGGCCCCTGCCCGACCGCCGCAACGTCGTCCTCTCCCGTGACGCGGACTACGTCGCCGACGGCGCCGAGGTCGTCCACGACCTGACCACGGCGCTCGCGGCTACCGGTCCCGCAGTCGGTGACGTCTGGGTCATCGGCGGCCACGCCGTCTACCAGGCCGCCCTCGGGCACGCCGACGTCCTCGTCGTCACCGAGGTGGACCTCGAGGTCGAGGGCGACACGCGCGCACCCCGGGTCGGAGAGGAGTGGTTGCGGACGGAGACGGGGGCGTGGCGCACGTCCACGAAGGGGCCGCGCTTCCGGATCTGCACCTGGCACCGATCGGGCTGAACCCCTCGCGTCGGGACGCACTTCGTGGCACCGTGAGGCATCGAGCCCCTACGGGGCTCCCGGCCGGAGGAGTGCCACGTGACCCTCTTCGTCTCGTTCTTCGTGATCCTGCTGGTGGCGGCCGTCGTCGGTCGTGTCTGCTCCTCGTCGCGGCCGGGTGACCGTCCGGGCGTCGAGCCGGACCGGGTCCACCTCCCCGACACCGGCCACCACTCCGGTTGGGCCCACGCCCAGGACCGCCGCCGCGACTGACGTCAGTCGCTGAGGTCGTAGACCGTCGTCGTACCGACGGTCATCGCCGTGTGCGCCGCAGCCGCCCACACGACGACGTCCGACGCCGTCGCCGCCGACGTCGACCCGTGGGGGACCAGCAGGTACCGCACCCGTCCGGTCGCCACGTAGGACTGGAACTGCGCCAGGCTCACCGTCGCGTCGCCGGTCCTGAGCGCCAGCACCGCGGTGCCGCTGGCGAGCTCGAGCGCCGCCGCGTCCTGCGGGGAGGCGACCGTGGCCGCCGACCAGGTCGTGCCCGCCGCTTGAAGCAACGACGTCGTCGACGTGTCCGCCGGGGTGCTCGGCGTGTCGTGCGCCCGGGCGCCGGCGCCGAGACCCGCGGACAGCACCAGGGCCAGGGCCAGCACGACCCGCCACGCCCCCCGCCACCGTCGCCACAGCCACGCGCCCCCGAGCGCGAGGGCCGTCGCCGCCAGCGGAGCCAGCACCCCGGCCGCCGGGCCGGTCCACACCCCCGAGGAGACCGGTGGACCCCCCGGCCAGCCGGACGCGACGACGAACCAGACCCCGACGCAGGCCGCCACCGTCCCGGTGACGACGGCCACGTCGACGACCGCCCGGCGCCGAGGCGTCCGGCGCAGGAACAGGGTCCCCGCGAGCAGCGCCACCCCGAGCGCAGCTCCCCACCCCCCGACGAGCACCGCGCCGCCCCCGGCCAGCCCCGCGCCGAGCGACCAGCGGGCCGGACCCCGGTGGCGGACGAGGAGGTACCCCGTGACGCCCAGCAGCAGCGCCGTCTGGGCCTCGTCCCCGGAGCGCAGCAGCAGGGCCGGCACCGCACCGGCCACCAGACCCGCGGAGGGACCGGCGATCCGCCGGACGGTCACGGTCAGGACCGTCACGGCCAGGACGGTCAGGACGGTCGCGAGCACGACGAGGTCCGCGGAGGCGGAGATCCGCAGCACCAGTCCGGAGAGCCATCCCGCCGCAGGCGCCCCGACGGAGGTCGCCGCCTGCGGGTCGAGGGTCCCGAAGAACCACGCCTTCCAGCTCTGCGACCCCGACCACGCGACGGCCCGATCGAGCACGTCCACGCGGTCCGGCCGGAGCGAACGAGCCACGACGGTCGCCGCGAGCAGGGCGAGCACCCCGGCCCGACCCCGCCGCGGTCGGGCGAGCGCTCGGGTGGCCACGGGAACGGGGATCTCCCGGGCGGCGAGCGCGGCGGCTGGGGTCATGCCTCCACGGTCCGCCGCCCACCGCGGTGTCACACCGGTGTCCCCCGTGCGGTCCCTGTGAGGCTGACCCGACCGGGTGGCGGCACGGAACAGTCCCGTCCCGCCGGAGGTTGCCCACGGCGTGAAGGTGGAGATCTGGTCCGACGTCGTGTGTCCCTGGTGCTACATCGGCAAGCGCCGCTTCGAGAGCGCGCTGCGCGCCTTCGAGCACCGCGAGGACGTCGAGGTGGAGTGGAAGTCCTTCGAGCTGGACCCCACGACGCGGTCGGTGACGACCCGCGCCGACGGACCCAGCGACGCCCACGCGCGCAAGCTGTCGGCCAAGATCGGCCGGCCGGTGGAGGAGGTGCGGGAACTCATCGCCCACGTCGACGCCGTGGCCGCCGCTGAAGGCCTGGAGTTCCACCAGGACGTCTCCGTCCCCGCGAACACCGTCAACGCCCACCAGCTGCTGCACCTGGCCCGCGAGCACGGCGTCCAGGACGCCGTGAAGGAACGCTTCCTGCACGCCAACTTCTCGGAGGGCGAGCCCCTCGGTGACGACGACACCCTGATCCGCCTCGCCGCCGAGGCCGGCCTGGACGAGGCCGAATCACGGGCGGTGCTGGCCGAGGACCGTTACGTCGACGCCGTGCGCGCGGACGTCGCCGAGGCCCAGGCCCTCGGCGCTCGCGGGGTCCCGTTCTTCGTAATCGACCGCAAGTACGGCATCGCGGGCGCCCAGCCGACCGAGCAGTTCCTGCAGGTGCTGCAGCGGGCCTGGCAGGAGAGTCGTCCCCTCACCCTCGTCGGTGGCGACGACGCCGAAGCCTGCGGCCCTGAGGGCTGCGCGATCTGACGCTGCTCGCGGTGGGATCGTTGCCTCCCCGGTGACGCTCTACGTCACCGGGGAGGCAACGATCCCACCGAGGAACTCCCGTCAGGCGACGTCGACCCCGAAGTCCTGCGCGATCCCCCGCAGCCCGGACGCGTACCCCTGCCCGACGGCGCGGAACTTCCACTCGCCGTTGTAGCGGTAGACCTCGCCGAACACCATCGCGGTCTCGGTCGAGGCGTCCTCGGACAGGTCGTAGCGCACGACCTCGCTGCCGTCGGTCCGGTTGACCATGCGGATGAACGCGTTCATCACCTGACCGAAGCTCTGCCGGCGCGCCTCGGCGTCGTGGATCGAGACCGCGAAGACGATCTTGTCGACGTTCTGCGGCACGGAGTTCAGGTCGAGCTCGATGCTCTCGTCGTCACCTTCACCCTCACCGGTCCGGTTGTCCCCCGTGTGGCGCACCGAGCCGTCGGGGCTGCTGAGCTGGTTGTAGAACACGAAGTGGGCGTCCGAGAGGACCTTCCCGTTCGGGCCCAGCAGCAGCGCGCTGGCGTCCAGGTCGAAGTCCATGCCGGTGGTGGTCCGCACGTCCCACCCGAGGCCGACGAGGGCCTCGTTCAGGTCCGGCGCCACCTTCGACAGCGAGACGTTTCCACCCTTGGCGAGAGTCACACCCATGGCGCGAACTTATCCGAGCCGGCTGGACACCGCCTGAGCAGCGCTGGGGGGAACGGTGAGACGTTCGACCAGCAGTTCGACCGCGACGTCGACGGACGGGGCGGGCAGTCCGAACAGCGCCCGGAAGTAGATCGGCGCCACCAGGTGGTCGAGGACCCGCGTCGCGCTGGGAACCTCCTCGCCGCGCTGCGCCGCACGGTCCAGGATCTCCTCGGCCTGCGAGCTGCGACCGACCAGACAGGCCGAGCACGCGGACTCGAACCCTTCCGGTGCAACGGGATCCGCGGGTCCGGCGGCGACCGCGGCCCGCAGCAGGGCGAGTTCCGCCGGACGTCGCGACTCGGCGACCAGCGCGGTGGCCCAGGCGTGCAGGTCGCCCCGCAGGCTGCCGGTGTCGGGGGCGTCCCCGCTGGTGCCGAAGCGGACGAGGGCGGTGTCGGCCAGCAGGGCGGGCACGTCACCCCACCGTCGGTACACGCTCGTCGCGTTGACCCCGGCGCGGGCGGCGACCTGGGGGATCGTCAACGGTTCGCCCTCGGCCAGCAGGTCGAGCACGGCCTGGTGGACGGCGGCCGTCACCTTGGCGCTGCGCCCTCCTGGACGCGTCATCGTCGGGGTCACACCGCCACCCTAATGCAGTTCGCGTTGCTTTTGCGGAGAGCCCGGGGTAGTTTCCCCGAGACACCTCCCCGAGTTCCTGGAGCACCCGTGTCCACCGACACCCCCACCCGGACGGGTTTCTCCGTCGTCACCGTCACGCTGGGCCTGCTCGTCGCCGCGAGTTCCGCGCCGTCCCCGATCTTCCCCGTCTACGAGGAGCTCTGGGGGATCGGCGCCACCGCCGTCACCGTCGTCTTCGCGATCTACGCGGCCGCGCTGCTCGTCGCGCTGCTCACCATCGGCTCGCTCTCCGACCACCTCGGCCGGCGCCGGGTCGTCCTGGTCGCGCTCGTCGGTGTCCTCGCCTCGATGCTCGTGTTCAGCCAGGCGGACTCCGTCGGCTGGCTCGTCCTCGGCCGCGTGGTGCAGGGGTTCTCCACCGGTTCCGCGATCGGCGCGCTGGGCGCCTGGTTGCTCGACCTCGCGGGCCCGGAGCGGGCCGCGACGGCGCAGCTGGTCAACGGGGCGACGCCACCCGTCGGCCTGATGGCCGGCGGACTGGGGTCGGGACTCCTCGTGCAGTTCGCACCGGCCCCGACCGAACTCGTCTACCTGGTGCTCGCCGGACTGCTCGTCGTCGCGGCCGTCGGGATCGCGCTGACGCCCGACGTGGTCGACCGCGTCCCCGGCGCGCTCGCCTCGCTGCGACCCGTCGTCCGGCTGCCCGCCGCCTCGCGCGCAGCGTTCACGACCTACCTCCCCGGCTTCCTCGGCAGCTGGGGCCTGGGTGGGCTCTGCATGGGGCTGGGGCCCTCGGTCGTGGTCGGGGTCCTGGGGATCGCCAACCACGTCGCCGGTGGGCTCGTCGTCGCGGCCGTCGCCGGGGTGGGGGCGGTGACGGGGATCCTCACCCGTCACGTCGCCCCGGCCCGGGTCATGACGCTGGGCATGTCCGCGCTCGTCGTCGGGCCGGTCCTGCTGGCCGTCGGTGCGGAAGCCGTGTCGACCCCGTGGTTCTTCGCCGGCGCCCTCGTCGCCGGGATCGGGTTCGGGGCCGGTTTCCAGGGTGCGCTGCGCGGGGTCCTCTCCACGGCTCCCGCCCACGAGCGCGCGGGGGTCCTCGCCGCCGTCTACGTCGTGAGCTACCTGGTCTTCGGGGTCCCCGCCGTGGTCGCGGGCCTGTTGGCCCCGCACGTCGGCCTGACCGCCGTCGTCGACGGCTACGCGGTGCTCGTCGTCCTGGCCGGTCTCGCCGGCCTCGTCCTCGGCGGGGTCCAGCGCGCCCGCCGGACCGCGACCCTCCCGGCCCAGCGCCGTCGACAGGTGGCGCCGGACGACACCGGAGCCCCCTCGCAGTCCTGACCCCGCCGCTACGGTGGAGCGGTGACGTCAAGCGAACGGTCCAACCTGTCGATCACGGACTCGTGACTCTCCACGCCGGTCAGCACATCGCCTTCAGCGGCCACTTCCTCGAACCCCGCGCGGCCCTCGCGGCCCGCGCGGAGGAGGCCGGGCTCCACGTCGATCCCGACGTCACCGAGCGCACGGACGTCCTCGTCGCCAACGACGCGGGGTCCGGCTCGTCGTCGGTCCGGGCGGCCATCGCCCACGGCATCCCGCTCCTGGACGAGTACTCCTTCGACGACCTGCTCAGCTCGGCCGTCGCCGGCTGACCCGTCCGCCCGAGCCGTGTCCGAGCACGCTCACCGCAGATGTGACACGCCCGAAACACCATGAGCATGCGCTCGTGACCCGGAAGTGGTTGCCTTCCCCAGTCCATCTCGCGATGTTGCACTGTGGAAGGGGACCCGCATGTCCGTCGAAAAGGACACCGGATCAGGGGTCGGCGTCCAGCGCGACTTCTCGCACGAGGACGGTGGGCTGCACAAGGGCCTGAAGAACCGTCAGCTCCAGATGATCGCCATCGGCGGCGCCATCGGCACGGGGCTCTTCCTGGGTGCGGGCGGTCGTCTCGTCACCGCCGGTCCCGGTCTCTTCATCATCTACGGGGTCTGCGGCTTCTTCGTCTTCCTCATGCTGCGGGCCCTCGGTGAGCTCGTCCTGCACCGCCCCTCGTCGGGTTCCTTCGTCTCCTACGCGCGCGAGTTCTACGGCGAGAAGGCCGCCTTCGTCGCCGGCTGGATGTACTGGTTCAACTGGGCCATGACCGCGATCGTCGACATCACCGCGATCGCGACGTACATGCACTACTGGCAGACGTTCTCCTCGGCGCCGCAGTGGCTGCTGGCCCTCATCGCCCTCGTCGTCGTCCTCAGCCTCAACCTCGTCTCGGTCAAGATCTTCGGCGAGATGGAGTTCTGGTTCGCGCTGATCAAGGTCGTCGCGCTGACCGCCTTCCTGCTCATCGGCATCGTCTTCCTCGCCGGTCGCTTCCCCATCGAGGGCCAGACCACGGGGCTCAGCGTCATCAGCGACAACGGCGGCTGGTTCCCCACCGGGGCCGTCCCGCTGGTCGTCGTGATCTCCGGCGTGGTCTTCGCCTACGCCGCCGTCGAGCTCGTCGGCACCGCGGCCGGGGAGACGGAGAACCCCGAGAAGATCATGCCGCGGGCCATCAACACCGTCATCGTCCGCATCGTCGTCTTCTACTGCGGCTCGCTGATCCTGCTCGCGCTGCTGCTGCCCTACACCGCCTACTCCAAGGACACGAGCCCCTTCGTCACGTTCTTCTCCAAGATCGGCGTCCCCGGGGCCGGTGACGTCATGAACTTCGTCGTCCTGACCTCGGCGCTGTCCAGCCTCAACGCCGGTCTCTACTCCACCGGCCGCATCGTGCGGTCGATGGCGCAGAACGGCTCCGCGCCGAAGTTCGCGGCCAAGCTCAACAAGGGCGGGGTCCCCTTCGGCGGCATCGCCATCACCGGGGTCGTCGCGGTGCTCGGTGTCGTCCTCAACGCCGTCGCCCCGGGCCGGGCCTTCGAGATCGTCCTCAACGCCTCTGCCCTGGGCATCATCGCCAGCTGGGGCACGATCGTGCTCTGCCAGATGCGGCTGCACTCCTGGGCCAAGAAGGGGATCGTCACCCGCCCCGACTACCGCCTCTTCGGCGCCCCGTACACCGGCTACGCGGTGCTGCTCTTCCTCGTCGCCGTCCTCGGGATCATGGCCTACGACAAGGACAGCCGCCCCACGGTCTACGCCCTCGGCGTGATCATCCCGCTGCTGGTGGTCGGCTGGTTCTCCGTGCGCAAGCGCGTCCTGGCCGCCGCCGAGGAGCGCATGGGCTACACCGGCGAGTTCCCGGTCAAGGCCAACCGTCCGGGCGACGGCGGCAAGAAGTAAGGGACCCCGCCCCGGAACGAACAGGACGCCGTCGCCCCCCGCGCTCTACGCTGCGGGGGACGGCGGCGTCCTGCTGCGTCCTGCCCGCCCGGCGCTGTGCGGTGCACCCTCGACGAGGCCCCCTGAGGAAACCCTGCGCATGACCGCGCCCACCACCCGGCCCGCCGCCGCCCGCGCCACCCCCCGCACCCCCTCCACGTTCGGACTCGTCGTCCTCCTCGGAGCCATGGCCGCCCTCGGCGCGGTGACGATCGACCTCTACCTCCCCTCGCTGCCCGAGGTGGCGATCGACCTCGGCACGACCGAGGCGCGCACCCAGCTGACGATCACCGGGGTCCTCGTCGGCTCCGCGCTCGGCCAGCTCGTCGTCGGCCCGCTCTCCGACGCGTTCGGTCGCCGGAAGCCCGCCGCCGTCGGGTTCTGCGTCTACGTCGTCGCCACCCTCCTCTGCGCGATCGCGCCGAACCTGCCCACCCTCGTCGCCTTCCGCGTCCTGTCCGGCGTCGGCGCCTCGGCCGGGGCGGTCATCGGCATGGCCGTGATCCGCGACCTCTTCGTCGGACCCGCCGCGGCGCGGCTGCAGTCCCGCCTCGTCCTCGTCATCGGCGTGGCCCCGCTCTTCGCCCCCACCGTCGGGGGTGCGATCGCCGCCCACACGGGCTGGCGTCCGGTGCTGGCCCTGCTCTCCGTCGCCGGCCTCGGGGTCCTCCTCGCGGTGTGGCTCAGGCTCCCCGAGACCCGCCCGGAGCTCACCGACACCCCCGCCCAGGCCCTCGCCGAGGACGAGCGCGCCCCCGTCACCCCACCGCGGCGAGGCCGGGTCCGGCGCACCTTCACCGGCTACGGCGTCCTGCTGCGCGACCGCCGGTTCCTGGCCTTCGCGGCCATGCCCGGGCTCGCGCTGGCCACGATCATGGCCTACGTCTCGACCTCGCCCTTCGTCCTCAAGGACGGGTTCGGCCTCTCGAGCACGGGGTTCGCGATCTACTTCGCGGTCAACGGCACGGCCCTCATCGGCGGCACGCAGCTCAACGCGGGCCTCGTCGAACGCTACGGCTCGGCGAAGCTGCTCCGGGTCGGCGTGCTCGCCGCCCTCGTCTTCGGTCTCGCACTGACGGTGTCGCTGCTCTCGGGCACCGACCAGCTGCTGCTCTTCGCCGTGCCGCTCTACCTGCTGCTGCTCGCGCTCGGCCTGATCATGCCCAACGCCGTGACCCTCGGCCTGGAGCCCTACGGCGACAGCGCCGGGGCCGCGGCGGCCCTCGTGACCGCCCTGCAGTCCGGCATCGGCGGACTCGTCGGGGTCCTCGTGGGTGTCCTCGGTGGCGACGAGCACGCCATGGGTCTCGTCGTCGGGGCCGCCGTCGTCCTCAACGTGGCCCTCCTGCTCTCGGTCTCCCGGAAGATCCGCCCTAGTGTGAGGTCATGAGTTCGATCACGGACGCCCAGCCTGCGGGCAGCGACGTCGACCCCTCGGTCCGACCCCAGGACGACCTCTTCCGGCACGTCAACGGCCACTGGCTGGCGACGACCGAGATCCCGGACGACCGCGCCGTCGACGGCGCGTTCGTCCGCCTCCGCGACGAGTCCGAGGCCGAGTGCCGAGCCATCGTCGAGGCCGCCGCGGCGGCGGCCGCCACCGGCGAGGCCGGGGCGGGCAGCGTCCAGCAGAAGATCGGCGACCTCTACGCCAGCTTCATGGACACCGAACGCATCGAGGCCCTCGGCGCCACCCCGCTGGACCCGGAGCTCGCCGCGGTCGACGCCATCACCGACCACGCCGACCTGGTCCGCCGGCTCGGCGCCTTCGAGCGCTCCGGCGTCGGTGGCCCGTTCGCCTACTGGGTGGACACCGACAACGCGAAGTCCGACGAGTACGTCGTCTACCTCACCCAGTCCGGCCTCGGCCTGCCCGACGAGTCGTACTACCGCGAGGAGCAGTACGCGGCGATCCGCGAGGCCTACGTCGGCCACGTGGAGCGCATCCTCAGCCTCGGCCACCGTCCCGACCCGGCCGGTTCCGCCCAGCGCATCCTCGCCCTGGAGACGGAGATCGCGAGCCACCACTGGGACCGCGTGAAGAACCGCGACGCCAACGCGACCTACAACAAGGTCGACCGCGCGGGCCTCGAGGCGCTGCTGCCCGGCATCGACCTGGCCGGCTGGCTCGAGGCCGCGCAGCTGCCCGACTCCGCCTTCGCTCAGGTCGTCGTCCGCCAGCCCAGCTACCTCACCGGCCTGGCCGAGGTCCTCCTCGCGACGCCGGTCGAGACCTGGCGCGAGTGGCTCGGCTGGCGCATCCTCCACGGCAGCGCGGTCTTCCTCTCCTCCGACTTCGTCGACGAGAACTTCGCCTTCTACGGCACGACCCTGACCGGCGCGCCCCAGCTGCGCGAGCGCTGGAAGCGCGGCGTCGGGCTCGTCGAGGGCAACCTGGGCGAGGCGCTGGGCGAGCTCTACGTCGCCGAGCACTTCCCGCCCGCCGCGAAGGCCCGCATGGAGGAGCTCGTCGCGAACCTCGTCGAGGCCTACCGCCTCGACATCGAGGCCCTGGACTGGATGACCCGGGAGACGAAGGACCGGGCGCTGGAGAAGCTCGGCCAGTTCACGCCCAAGATCGGCCACCCCGACACCTGGCGCGACTACACGAAGCTGACCGTGGACCGCCACGACCTGCTGGGCAACGTCCGCCGCGCCTTCGCGTTCGAGGTCGAACGCGAGCTCGCCAAGCTCGGCTCCCCGGTGGACCGCAGCGAGTGGTTCATGACCCCGCAGACGGTCAACGCCTACTACAACCCGGGCATGAACGAGATCGTCTTCCCCGCGGCGATCCTCCGACCGCCGTTCTTCTCCCTCGAGGCCGACGACGCCGAGAACTACGGCGGCATCGGTGCGGTCATCGGTCACGAGATCGGTCACGGCTTCGACGACCAGGGCTCCAAGTACGACGGTCTCGGCAACCTCAACGACTGGTGGACCGACGCGGACCGCGAGGAGTTCGGCAAGCGCACGGACGCCCTCGTCGCGCAGTTCGACGCCCTCGAGCCGCCGGAGACCCCCGGCAAGAAGGTCAACGGCTCGCTGACGGTGGGCGAGAACATCGGCGACCTCGGTGGGCTGACGATCGCCCACAAGGCCTACGAGATCGCCCTGGAGGGCCGGCCCGCGCCGGTCGTCGACGGCCTCAACGGCTCCCAGCGGCTCTTCTTCGGCTGGGCCAAGGTGTGGTGCGGCAAGGTGCGCCCGGCCGAGGTCGAACGTCGCCTCGCCGTGGACCCGCACTCCCCGCCGGAGTTCCGCTGCAACGCGGTGGTGAAGAACCTCGTCGAGTTCCACGAGGCCTTCGACACCCAGCCCGGTGACGGGCTCTGGCTGGACCCGGCGGAACGCGTCCGGATCTGGTGAGCCGCAGGGCCTGAGGGGGTTCAGTCGGCGAGCGCGACCTGGTCGCGCCCGCCCTCCTTCGCCTCGTAGAGGGCGCGGTCGGCGCGCAGCAGCAGTTCGTCGGGCGTGCTCCCGTGGTCGGGACTGGTGGCGACCCCCGCGCTGATCGTCACCCGCAGCCCCTCGACCGCGAAGGGGATCTCCGCGCACGCGCGACGCAGCGCCTCGGCCCGCACGCGGGCCGAGGCGGTGTCGAGCTGGGGGAGGATCACGACGAACTCCTCCCCGCCGTAGCGGACGAGGTCCTCCGGCCGGGCGTGCCCGCCCAGCGCGCGGGCCACCGCGACGAGGACGTCGTCCCCGACGGCGTGGCCGTAGGTGTCGTTGATGGCCTTGAAGTGGTCGACGTCGAGCAGCACCAGCGACAGCGGCTGCCCTGCGGTCGCGGCGAGGTCGAGCCGGGTCGTGAGGTCGTCGACGAAGCGTCGCCGGTTGCGCAGCCCCGTGAGCGGGTCCTTGGCGGCCTCCTCGGCGAGGTCGGCCTGCAGCTTCTCGATGGTGGCGACCTGGGCGCGCAGGGTCTCGTTGGCCTCCTGCAGCGCCCGGGCCGCGGCCAGCTGCTCGGTGACGTCCCGGGCGACGACGACCCGGCCCAGCGCGTTGCCCCGGTGGTCGCGGATCCAGCGGGTGCGGACGTCGATCTGCACACCGCTGGCCAGGGCCACGACGCTCTGCCCCTCACCGTCGCCGACGGCCCGCACGAGCACCGGGTCGACGGTGTCCGCGAACGGTCGCCCGACGACGGCGGCGGCCTGCTGCGGGCACCCCTCCCCGGCCAGCATCGCGCGGCCGGCGACGTTGACGTCGACGAGCCGCAGACGGGAGTCGACGACGTAGACCGCGTCGGACACGGTGTCCACGACGAGCGAGCGGGCGACGGGGACGAGCCGCAGCAGGTCCTGGTGCAGCACCGCGTAGGCGAAGAGGACCCCCGTCACCGCGAACGCGACCGGGGTGATGTCGACGTCGAGGCGGGCGAAGGGGGTGAAGACGACGGTGAGGTTCGCCACGAACGGCGCGGCGATGGCGACGAGCATCGTGCTGGCCTGCCGGCGCAGCAGCCCGCTCGTGGTGCGCCGCAGGTGCCAGATGGTGAGGGCGGCCGAGACGATGACGAGGTAGCTGTAACCGGTGTGCACCCAGAACAGCGGGCCCGCGGTCGTGCTGAGCCGTTCCGGGTCCCCGACGTGCGTGACGCTGGCGTGGAACCAGTGCGTCCACGGGTCCAGGGCGACCGTGAGGACCAGCAGCACGGGCTCGACGCACAGCAGCAGCGTCCGCCGTCGCCGGAACGGACGTCCGGTGACGGCGTCGACGAAGAGCCGGAGGCTGAGCACGGTGCCGGCGACGGCCGCGAACTGCGGGACGACGAGCAGGTCCAGCCACGGTCGCGGCGTCCCGCTGTTCATCAGGACGACGACCACGCCCCAGGCGGTGACGGAGGCGAGGGCCCCGGTCAGCGGGAGCGCGGCTGGTGTCTCGTCCCGTCGGCGGAACGTCAGGATGCCCGTCGCCGCCGTGATGACGGCGGCGAAGGCGACCAGCAGCGCGAGGGGTGCCATCGACGCCCGGTCCTCCCGGATTCAGCCCGACCTCGGTGGCCGGTGCCTTCCAAGAGTCCCATCGACCGCCGACATCCGGGAAAGCAGCGGCCGACCGGGTGGTTCAGCTCGCAAGCACCTCAGCGACTCGGGGGGTTCGGCGGCAGCCGCGGGTGCAGCAGGTGGGCGACCAGTGCGGTCCACCCGGTCTGGTGCGTCGCGCCGAGCCCTTCACCGGTGTCACCGTCGAAGTACTCGTTGAACGAGATGTGCTCCTGCCACAGCGGGTCCTGGGTGGCCTCGATGCGTCCGCCGTCGGCCGGGCGCCTGCCCTCCACGGGTCGGAACAGCGAGACGAGGCTGTCATCGATGAGGTCGGCCGCCTGGACGAGGTTGATCTGGTTGCCGGAGCCCTTGGGCACCTCGACCGTGAGGTCGTCGCCGTAGAACCGTCCGAGCGTGCGCAGCTTGTCCGCGAGCAGCACGTTGACCGGGAACCAGATCGGTCCGCGCCAGTTGGAGTTGCCGCCGAACAGCCCGGTGCGGGACTCGCCGGGTTCGTAGGTGATCGACGACGTCTGCCCCTCCAGCGACGTGGTGATCTCCTGCTTGACCGCGGCGGAGAGGGACCGGATGCCGTAGGCGGACAGGAACTGGTCGTGGTCGAACATCCGGTCGAGCAGGCGGACCAGGCGCGGCTTGTCCACGAGCGAGAGCAGCATCCGCCGTCCCTCGGGGGTCGAGCGGGTCAGCAGCGGCAGCGTCAGGTCGGGTCGGCGCTTCTGCAGCCACCGCAGCCGGGCGGTGAGGTCAGGGGTCTCCTCCGCGATCCAGGCCGGGACGTCGGTCGCGCCCAGGATCGGCAGCAGTCCGACCATCGACGGGACCCGCATCGGTTCGACGGCGCCGTCCGGGTGCAGGAGGACGTCGTAGAAGAAGCCGTCCTCCTCGTCCCACAGCGACACGTCGTGGGAACCGAACGACGTCATCGCCTGCGCGATGGAGAGGAAGTGCTCGAGGAACTTCGTCGCCGCGTCCTCCCAGGCGGGGTCGTGCCGGGACAGCTCGAGCGCGATCTTGAACATCTGCTGGCAGTAGAAGGCCATCCAGCTCGTCGCGTCGGACTGCTCCAGGCGGTACCCCGGGGGGAGCTTCGCACTGCGGTCGAAGAGGCCGATGTTGTCCATCCCGAGGAAGCCGCCCTCGAAGAGGTTCGACCCGCTGGAGTCCTTGCGGTTGACCCACCACGAGAAGTTCAGCAGCAGCTTGGTGAAGACCCGGACGAGGAAGCCCTGGTCGCGGTAGCCGTCGAGCCGGTACACGTGCCAGGCCGCCCAGGCGTGCACGGGGGGGTTGACGTCGCCGAAGGCCCACTCGTAGGCGGGGAGCTGACCGTTGGGGTGCATCGACCACTCGCGGCACATCAGGACGAGCTGCTCCTTGGCGAACTCGGGGTCGACGTGGGCGAGGGGGATGACGTGGAAGGCGAGGTCCCACGCGGCGAACCACGGGTACTCCCACTCGTCCGGCATCGAGATGACGTCGGCGAGCGAGAGGTGCGACCAGCTGGTGTTGCGTGCCCCCCGCTGCTTGCGCGAGTCGGGCGCGGGTTCGGTCTCGGGGTCGCCGTTCAACCACTGCCGCACGTCGTAGCGGTAGAGCTGCTTGGTCCAGAGGAGCCCTGCGTACGCGCGACGGGCGATGTGGCGGTCGGAGTCGCTCAGGTCGGGGTGGATGACGGTGCCGTAGAACTCGTCGGCTTCGCGCTGCCGGTCCTGCACGACCGCGTCGAAGCCTGCGCCGAAGGTGCTCAGTCCGGGGGCGTTGGGTGACAGGCGCAGTCGCACCTCGACGGTCTCGCCCGGCACCACGCTGTCGAAGCTGTACCAGAACGCGGCCTTGGTCCCCGTGTGCCGGGGGTTCACCGCGTCCAGCTCCCCTCGGACGATGCGCCGGTCGATGCCGTCCTTGGTGAACGCGGTCGGGTTGTGATCGGCGCCGAAGAGGTCGACGAGGTTCGTCTCGTTGTCGCAGAAGAGCACCTCGGGGCTGCCCTCGGCGGAGACGTGGTAGCGACCGAGGTGCCCGTGCTCGCACTCGACGTCCTCGAGCCCGCCGACGGCGAGGGTGGGCGGCAGCACCTGCGTCATCGTCCCGCGGCGACGGTCCCAGCCCCACGTCCAGGTGTTGCGGAACCACACCTGGGGGATCAGGTCGAGCGGCGCCGCCTCGGGTCCGTGGTTGGTCGCCTGGACCACCATGCAGAGGTCGTCGGGGCCGGCCTTGGCGTAGGTGACCGTCACGTCGAAGAAGCGGTTCCCGTCCAGGACGCCGGTGTCCCCGAGTTCGTACTCCCGCTCGTCGCGTCCGCGCCGTCCGTTCTCCTCGCGCAGCTGCTGGTAGGGGAACTCGGCCTGCGGGTAGCGGTAGAGCCACTTCATCCAGCTGTGCGACGGCGTCCCGTCGAGGGACCACCAGTACTCCTTGGCGTCCTCTCCGTGGTTGCCCTCGCCGTTGGTGAGGCCGAACAGCCGTTCCTTGAGGATCGGGTCCTTGCGGTTCCACAGGGCGACGCCGAGGTTGAGGAACCCGAAGCGGTCGCAGACCGCCCCCAGACCGTCCTCACCCCAGCGGTACGCCCGTGCCCGGGCCTGGTCGAACGTGAAGGCTGACCAGGCGTCGGCGTTGTCGGAGTAGTCCTCGCGGACCGTGCCCCACTGCCGGCCGGAGACGTAGGGCCCCCACAGACGCCAGGGACCGTCCGCACCGGGCGATTCCGCCATCCGCGCGTGCTCCGCGCTCCGGTGTTCAGGGGCCTGCTCGTGGGACTCAGTGGCCTCGCTCACCCCGACAGTCTCGCAACAGATCACCGACGAGGGGGACCTGAGTGTGGGAAGCAGAGGAAGTCGTTGCGCCACAGCACATCATCCCGCAAGGACGCAGGCGATTTGCCTTGCCGTCACCCACCCGTCTAATGTTCCTCATGTCGCCACGAGCAACGGGGCGGCCGCTGAGGGTCACAAGCTCGCAGAGGCCGGACTGAGGTTCTGGTGGCGCCGGAAGCCTTGATGGTGACTGGGTTGCAGTTTGGCCTGGTTGGTGGTTAAGGTGGGAAAGTTGCCCCTCTTCGGGTGGCCCTC
>NZ_JBHTFM010000010.1:0-5581 GCF_042674865.1 Kineococcus sp. GCM10028916
GGTGCAGCGCGCTGGCTGACGTCTGGCCTCGGGGAGGGACGGGCAGCGAAGACGTGCCGTCCTGCACCGTCGGCGGTGCTCACTGGACGCGAGCTGCGAAGGACCTCCCCACCGGCTCGAGCACCGTCGACCGGAACCACCCGCTGTGCTCCACCGTCTCGTTCCCGGCCTGGGGTGTTCTCCACACGCGTGTGCCTGCGGTCAGGGAGGAGCTGACCTCACGGGAGGGGGCGGGCCCAGGGCTTCGACCTCGTGCAGCGGGGAACCGGCGTCGTACCCCGCGTGTGTCGCCTCCCGCGAGTTCCTCGGCTGGTACACCTGGAACTGTGCCCGGGTGGCCCCTTCTGCTCCATGACCGGCACGGCCGTCGAACTCGGAGGACCAACCCGCATCCGCCGGCACGACCCACCACCACGTGCTCCGTGAGAGGAGTCCTCGATGGCCACGCCATCACCACCACGCTTGGCGCCGTACCTCAGCCGAGCGCTCTCGACCCTGCGCCCCGAGGAGGTGAGATCGAGGGGAGGCGCGATGTGCGTGGATCCTGACCAGGCCGCCTTCGCGGTGCTGAGGCAACCCCTCGACCCTTCGGACTGGCGCGATCTCGGATCCATCGCGGGGGACGTGGCCGTCCTCGAACTCGATCCCGGGATCGCAGCACATCCTCCGTGGGTCGTCCGGCTGCGGTTCCCCGCGACCATCATGGTGTTCGCCCCTTCCCACCTGGAAACGGCACCGGACGCGCGGGTGCGAGTGCTCGGCGACCACGATCTCGAGGACATCAGGGTGCTCGCCCGTCGGAGCGGGAACGAGCACTTCCCCGAACGGGGGCTGCGGTTCGGACATCACGTCGGCGTCCACCTCGATGGCCGTCTCGTGGCCATGGCCGGGCGGCGGTTCGTGATCGACGACCACGTCGAGATCAGCTGGGTCGGATCCGACCCCGGGTACCGTCGACTCGGCCTCGGCACGGCAGTGGTGGCAGCGGTCTGCCAGGAGATCCTCGCTGAAGGGAAACGGCCGTACCTGGTCGTCGCCGACGGCAATCCGGCCTTCACCTTGTACGAGCGACTCGGCTTCGTCCCCGTGGAGCGGATCGACGGCACAGTGGTGACGCGGGAGTCCCAGGACGCCCGGTAGGACCCTCCTGGAACTCGTCGCCGGCGTGCCGCAGAACCGTGCAGGATTCCTGCGGAGCGGGCCCTGAGCCGCTCGAGCCGTCGCCGGATGCCCGAACTCGCGGGAGTCCCCCAGAGGATGAGCGGTGGAGCCGATCTTCTCCACGCTGTCCGCGAGAACGGCTCCGTACCCACCGACGGCGCGGTGCCCTGGATCAGCAGAGGAGCAGCGACCCGCGAACCACGTGCTGCGCCGCGTCAGAACGACCGCTGTTCCCCGACCTCACCTGGTCCTCGGGCGGGCTGCGGCGTCGAGAGCCGTGCTTCGGTTCGGCGGCGTGGACGTCGTCGTCTCACCCGCGGGTCCGGGTAGCTCGGAACGCCACCGTGCTGGGCCGTCCACCCTGGTGGGCTCGTTCGATCGCCGTCGCCGCGGCGGACGCGCCCTGCTCGTGCCGCAGGGTTTCGGCCAGGACCTGTGCCCGTTCCGCGGTGGGTTCGGTGAGCACCCGGCGCTGGGCGTCGACCAGCGTGTCGGCCGTCAGGTCGCGGAACGGGAACCAGGTCCCGGTGCCGCGGCCAGGTCGCTCCAGCCGGCACCGATCAGGCCGCGGACGCCGAGTTCGCGGCACACCTGCTGCACCAGGGTGAACAGGGCGGCGGGATCGGCGACGGGCATGCTGCCGAACCCGAAGTAGACCGGCGGATCGCCCGCGGCCAGCCATTCCTGCAGCGGTTCCTCCAGGTCGGCCTCCCCCACCGCTGCCGTTGCTGCGGCGAGGGGGTGATGAACCCGGTGAGGGGGAACCGCGGGGACCAGGTGGACAGCTCCGGTACCAGGACCGGGCTGTAGGCCTGCAGTTCCAGCGTCTGGGCCCGCGCCAGCCGTCGGGCCACCGGAACCGTCGTGGCCGCCAGGCCGATGGCGGCGCGGAACTGGTTGACGGAGGCAGCGGTGGCCTTCCACTCCAACCGGTCGAACAGGAGGTGGGTGGCGCGGTTGAGGGGGCGGGGCGCGCGGCGCTGGGTGAGCATGAAGGAGGTGAAGTGCGAGTTGGGCTCTCGTGGAGCGTGGTGCAGGCCCACGAAGCGCGCACCGTTCGCTTCGGCGACGGAGGAGGCTTCGTCCAGCAGCAGCCGGTCGGAGACGATGACGTCCGCCTCCGCGCACGCGGTGAGCATCGCGGCCCGCATCACCTGCGCGTGCTTCAGCTTGACCTGGACGAACCCGGCCAGGTACTCGCGCACGTTCCTGCTCTTCAGGAGCGTCTGACCTTCGGGCGAACGCAGGAACGCGCGCAGGTCGAACCCGAAGGACACCACCGGCAGTGCCAGGGTCTCACCGAAGGGTTCGAGGTCGTCGGTGGTGGCCGGCACCACCTCGTGCCCGCGGTGCAGCAGTTCGACACCCAGCACCGCGGCCGGCTGGACGTCACCCCGTGAACCCATGGCCAAGATGGTGATGCGCACGCTCAGCGCACCTCGTGACGGTGTCGATCTGAGATCGGTCGACGGTGCCGCTCCGGAGCGGGTGGCCACGCAGCGGCGGTGAGGTGCGGGGGGACTGCGGTCACGGGTGCTTCCTCCAGGGTGGGCGGGCTGGTGTTCCCGGCGTGGTCCTCGGCGCGGGGCAGCGTGAGGCGGTCTTCGACGTCTGAGCCGCAGCGGCGGGCGCGGGGCGAAGCGTCGGACCTGCACCTCGCCTCGAACCCCCGGTCGGTCGTCGTGGTCGTGGTCGAGCCGCCGGGTTCCGGGGCCCGCTCTCGCGGTGCGAACGCCGTGGCGCGGCGGATGTCGTCGCGGTGCTGATGGAGCGGGTCACGTCCCTGTCTCGTTCGAGGACCGGGTGAGGAACTCGACCACGTGGCGTGCCGTGGTGGCGGGGTCTTCCAGCATGGGGGAGTGACCTGTTCCCGGGACGAGTGCGGTCCGGACGTGCGGGAGACGGTCGTAGCGGGCGATCGAGACGGCTGCGTCGAACGTGTCGTCGTCGGGGCCGAACAGGACGAGCGAGCGTGTGCCGAGGGACGCGATCCGCGCGTCCAGCGGTTTGACCGCCGCGTAGCGCTCCTTGGTGCCCTGGGTCGTGGCGAACGTGCGGTGGCTCACGCGGCGCGCGTCGAGCAACGGCCGGCGCCGGTCGTCGAAGGCTCCCTCGAGGTCGAACCCGGCGGCGAAGAACCCCGCCAGGCCGTTGCGCAGGGCACTGTCCGGCAACCGCTTCCACAGGAGCGGTCCGATGAGGGGCGCCCGCAGGACCGTGTTCACCCTCGGAGGGTTCGCCACCGTGTAGTCGGGACCTTCGCTGAGCACGATCAGGTCGCCCGTCGCGAATCCGCCCTCGGCCAGGGCGACCGCGATCGTGGCACCCAGCGAGTGCCCGAGAGTCGCCACCGGTTGGACGCGCAGCTCCTGCATCACGTTCATCACCAGGCGTGCCTGGTCCTCGGGGCCCCGCCCACCCTGGTGGTCGGTGGAGCGGCCGAAGCCGGCCAGGTCGATCCGCACCACCCGCAAGGAAGGCAGCAGCATCGGCACGACGCGGTCGAACCAGCGCATGGACCCCAGGAGCCCGTGGAGCATCAGCAGCGACGGCCGGGCGGGGTCACCGTCTGCCCGGACGTGCAACGTCTCGCCGCCGCCGTCGATGTCCCACTCCTGCGTCGGCCAGTCTGCTCCTGCGGTCACGGCCTGGCCCCTCCGGCGTTTCGACGCGTCCTGGTGCCGGCGACGTGTCCCGCCGACCGCTGGTGGCCGACGACGAACGGTGCGGTTGTTGCTCCACTGCGATCCACGAGGATTCCTCTGCGCTCCGACGATGACGAGGGGACTCAACAGCCGCCGCCTCAGCGTCCACTGACGTCTCCCTGTGAATCACCTGCAGGGGAGAGTGGGGCGTGCACCACCTCTGGGTGCCCGTGTGCACACCGGTTCCCGCGCCACGGCGGCCCCTGTCGCCGACGGACAGGAGGCGGCGACCCCACCAGCACCGGGGTCGGCGCCCGACCGGGCCGGTGATCAGGCGGCAGGCTCGGCCCAGGGGCCGTCGACCGTTGCAGCCAGGGTGCGGGCGGCGTCGCGAGCGGTCGAGATGAACGACAGGACCGCCGGGTTCTGCTCGCCGGCGCGTGACAACAGGGTGGTGCGGCTGCGGCGCAGACCGTGCACGGGGACGAAGGCGAGACCGGCCCCCGCGCCCAGGCGGAAGGAGGCGGGGACGGCGGAGACGCCCAACCCTCCGGCGACGAGGTCGAGGACGGCGGAGGGTGCGGTGGGGACGGGGTCGAGGAGGACGTCTGCTTCCTCGGCGGCCGCGCGCAGTTGCCGCCAGCAGTGTCGGCGTTCCGCCACGGGGAAGAGCAGGACCTGCGCGCCGAACTGCGACAAGGAGATCACACCCGCCGCGACCAGCGGGTGGTCGGCCCGCAGGAGCGCGACGGTCTCCTCCTCGAGCAACGCCCGAGCCAGCAGGCCGTCGGTCGCCTCGGCGTTCCAGGACAGGGCGACGTCGGCTGCGCCTTCGCGCAGCGCTTGCGCCTGCAGGTGGTCCGGGACGTCCAGGACTTCGACCCGGACCCGTCCTGATCCCTGGCGGAAGGTGCGGACCGTCTCGGTCAACAGCCCTCCCGCCGGCGTCGGCATGGGCGCGGCGACCCGGACGACGTCCTCGCCGACGGCGCAGTCGGCAGCGACCTTCAGCAGACGCTCGTGCTGGGCCAGCACCTGCTGCACCTCGGGCAGGATTCGCCAGCCGGCGGCCGTGGGTGTCGATCCCCGTGCCGTCCTCTCCAGCAGCGTGATCCCGAGGCGACGTTCCAGCTGCTGGACCTGCCGGCTGAGAGCGGGTTGGGCCACGGCGAGGCGGGCCGCCGCGCGCCCGAAGTGCCCTTCCTCGGCCACGGTGGCGAAGGCCCGCAGGAGTCGCGGGTCCACGTCGACCGGGGGAGGGCCGCCGGCCCTGAGTGCGGAAGATTCAGACAGCACTCGGGGAGTTTAGGACCTTGACCTGGGCTCATGCCGCTGAACGGGGGGTCGATGCCGGATCGGCCTTGGACACGACCGGAACCGGCACGGCACGCTCACGACATGACCTCCGGGAAAGGCGCCGCACCCGGCTGAGAACGACACCGCACCCGAACTGTCGCGCCCTTTCTCGACCACCTGGTCCCAGCGGGCGGTTGCCGGGTGGGAACGACCTGGTGCGGCTGGAGGAGATCGACACCGAGAGCCCCGACCTCCGAGGCAGCGCCCCTGGACCGTCTCGGCCTCGCGCCCCAGGCTCGCCGCGGGACCTCAGTGGGACCTCAGCGAGACCACTGGGGCGGTGAGCACCCACTGTCCCTCGCACGGGGGGACTTCGACGACCGTGAACCAAGGAGAACGATGACTCAGCCGGACATCCAGGACCTGCGACCCACGTTGAGCGATCCGGACGTGCAGACCGCTGTGTGGTTCCTGGGAGC
>NZ_JBHTFM010000011.1:0-3805 GCF_042674865.1 Kineococcus sp. GCM10028916
GGTGCAGCGCGCTGGCTGACGTCTGGCCTCGGGGAGGGACGGGCAGCGAAGACGTGCCGTCCTGCGCGTCACGGGCCACCGGGCTCATGACGTGCAGGGCGGTGATGTCGGGCTGAGCGCGGAACGCGCCGGGAGACATCGAGAGAGGGCGGGAACCAGCTCGCCGTGGGTACGCGTACCGCTCCTCAGTCGACGTGCAGGAGGAGGAGGCGGGGCGATCCTGCTCCGGGGTCGCGGGCCGCGATGCTCTCGCACCCCGTCCGGACGATCGCTCAGCCTGCTCCCACCGGGAACTCAGTCGCGGGTGTCTACCCTGTCCCGCTCGACGGTCGGGAACAGCGGGTCGCCCACGATGCCGCGGGGGGCGTCGAGATGGAGGACGAGGGGACGGTGTCGAGGCCCGGGTTTGATGGAGACCTCCAACCAACGCCCTCGAGAGGATGATGGTCTCCATGGCTGCGCCCCGGAAGTACCCCGACGAGCTGCGTGAGCGCGCAATCCGGATGGCGATCGAGGCCCGCCGCGACCCCACCACCCGCCCCGGGGCGGTGAAGAGCATCGCCGGTCAGCTCGGCATCAACCCCGACACCCTGCGCAACTGGGTCTCCCAAGCCGAGGTCGATGCCGGCGACCGACCCGGGACGACCACCGACGCCGCGGCCCGCCTGGCCGAGCTGGAGAAGGAGAACCGCGAGCTGCGGCGGGCGAATGCCATCTTGAGGTCGGCCTCGGCTTTCTTCGCGGCGGAGCTCGACCGCCCCTCCCGCTGAGCACCCGCTACATCGACGAACACAAGGAGAGGTTCGGGGTCGAGCCGATCTGCCGGGAACTGCAGATCGCCCCGAGCACGTACTACGCCGCCCGCATCCGTCCGCCCTCAGCCCGAGCCCGCAGCGATGAGGCAGCGCTGGTCGAGGTCGACGAAGTCCACGCCGAGAACTTCCGCGTGTACGGCGCCCGCAAGTTGCACGCGGCGATCAACCGCCGTCGCACCCGGCGCACTCCGACCGGTCAGACCCCGGCCCGTATCGCCCGCTGCACCGTCGAACGCTTGATGAGGTCCGCCGGACTGCACGGACTGCGCCGCAACGGTAAGCCACCGCGGACCACGACCCCCGGAGCACCGGATTCCCGCCCGGACCTGGTCGAACGAAACTTCACCGCCGAGCGACCGGACCGACTGTGGGTGGCCGACATCACCTACATCCGCACCTGCTCGGGGTGGGTGTACGCCGCGTTCGTCCAAGACGTCTGCACCCGCCGGGTCGTGGGCTGGCAGGTCGCTGATCACCTGCGTACCGAACTTGCCCTGGAGGCACTGCAGATGGCGTTGTGGATCCACCGTCGTGAAGATGCTGATCTGACCGGGTTGAAGCATCACTCGGATAAGGGAGTTCAATATGTTGCGTTGCGCTACACCGAGAGTTTAGCGCTTGAGGGTGCGGTCGCCTCGGTCGGTTCCACCGGCGACTCCTACGATAATGCGATGGCTGAGGCGTTCAACTCCCTATTCAAGGCCGAGTGCATCCGCAACCCGCACCTACCGGGGCGTGAGGGTCCGTGGCGCGGCCTGGACGACGTCGAGCGTGGTGTCGCGGGCTACGTCGATTGGTACAACACCCGACGGCTGCACGGGGAGCTGGGGATGATCCCGCCGGTCGAGTTTCAGGCCCGCTTCGACATCGCAGGGGAGGTCGTCACCGCGGCCTGAGCGTTGCTTGACGCCCTCCATCAAACCCGGGCCTTGACATTGAGCCGCGGCGGGCGCATCGTCGTGGTCGCGATGGCCGCGGTTGGGCCAGCGGTACGCCGGTCGTGCTCGACGCGGCCGACATGCTGCTGCGCAGCTGGAGCGCGATCGGCGTGCTCGCCGCCGGACACTCGCCCCGGCAGGACGCTGCGATCTGGGACGGGCTGCTCGAGTTCGTCGATCGTGGGCTGCTGGACACCCCCGTCGGCACCGTGTGGTCCTTCGCCGACGTCCCCGCCATGATCGCGCAGCAGGGCACACCCGCTCCCGGGAAGTCCGTCGTGCGAGTCGCCGAACGGGGCCGGTGAGCGCAGCGCCTGATCCCGTCCCCGTGCTGCACCGTTCCTGCGCGGGACGACGGCTCGAGGGCGGGCGATGACGTGCTCGGCTGCTCGGTCCGACGCCGCTCGGCAGGCGCGCACCGCCCGGTTCAGCCTGCTCCACGTGCACGGCCGAGCGAGGTGGGTTCCTCAGCAGCCGGGCCCGTGGCCGGGAAGGATCGGGCGTCACGCGCCCCGGAGGGGTTCGCCGGCCGCCGCCCGACCTCCTGCGCTTCCGGAGACCTGGCGATGAAGTACGTGGTGTCGTCGCGGCTGTCGACGAACCCGAGACCCTGGTAGAGGGGCCGGGCCATCTCCGTGGATCTCAGGTACGCGGTGTGCGCGCCCCAGTCGCGTCCTCGGTGGAGCACCGAGCGCACCAGTCGCTCGGCGACCCCCGACCGGCGCGCCCCGGCGACGGTCGCCACGCAGAACAACCCGAGCCACCCGTCCCCGTTCAGCACCGCGAGGGCGGTGGCGACCGGGATGCCGTCCCGGGAGGCCAGGACGGGCCGGACGACACCGCTGGCCATGAGCTCCGGGGTGAGGATCGACCCGGCGGTCCCGGCCGGCAGACCGAACCCGGTCTCGCACGTGGTGGTCCACTGCCGTCGGTGTTCCTCGTCCTCGACGAAGAGGTGGTACTCCGGTCCGGTCGGGGTGCTGAACGCCTCGGACTGCAGCCCCACCGTGAGGGTCGGTTCCCGGCGTTCGACGAAACCGCCGTCACCGGCGAGGTCGGTCACCACCTCGGGCACCGGACCGATCACGCTGATCGACCACGGCGTACCCCTGGCCCAGAACGCCCGGGACAGCCGGTGCAGGGCGCCGGCGGCGGTCGAGGACGAGGGCACGTGCAGGCCCGACATCGTCGGCACCGGGACCGGCATGTCGATCCATTCGATCCCGCTGGGGTCGACGGCCGTGGTGGCAGCGGGGTTGTGGGCGGCCAGCAGGACGACGGCACGGTGGAACGCGAGCGCGGCACCGGCGGCGGGCCTGCGGGGAGTGGGGTTGTCCGGCATCTGTGGTCCTTGTTGCTCCACGGCTGGAGATCGGGGCGAGTGCGCTGGTCCTGCGAGGCCGGTCGCTGGAGGATCGTCGCGGTCTCAGGTCGTCCGGGGTTCGGTGTGGCCGGGGATCCTGCACCGAGCGCGGACCGTGCGGGGCCTCGAGTGATGGCGAAGGTGGTCGGTGAGGTGCCCGAGGCTCGCGCCTTCGCCCCTCACTCTGACCGCCCCGCCCCCACGCCCCCTCAGGCGCGACCTGAACTGCTCCCGCGTGCGCCGCCACCCGTTCGGCCAGCGAAGAACTTCAACGGTCAGGGCGGGGGGCTCGGCGAGGAGTTCGCCCAGAGCGGCGGGCATCCGCGTGAAGGCGGGCCGGCCACGTGCTCGCTGAGGGGTTTCTGATCGATCCGACTCTCGAGCACGACGAACGATCCCTCGGCAGGGTCGACGTTCAGCTCGAAGCGGTCACATCCTCTGTCCTCGTCGACGCCTCGGGAGGCAGTGGCGCGGAGAACCAGTTCGACCTCCTGCTCGCGTCCTGGGGCGGTCAGACATCGGCGATGACCGTGATGCTCGTGGTGCTCCTCGTGCGTGGGTTCAGCCGGAGCCCGGCGTGGCGCCCGCCGGGTTCAGTTCCACCAGCTTCTCCTGAGGAAGCCGGACTCAGTGACTGTTTCAGATATGGAGTGAGTGCTGCCTCGGCCTGGTCAGCCGACGCAGCATCA
>NZ_JBHTFM010000012.1:0-15333 GCF_042674865.1 Kineococcus sp. GCM10028916
CGCGGATGATGCTGCGTCGGCTGACCAGGCCGAGGCAGCACTCACTCCATATCTGAAACAGTCACCAAGAAGATCCCGCCGATAGCCCAAGCAGCACGCACTACGTGGCCCTGCTCGCCCTGCCTCTGCGCCACCGCCGCCAAAGCCACCGCAACGATGACTGAGACCACGCGCAGCAGCAGCTGCGGCCCACGTCGGTGGCGCCAGCCGGCGCGGTTTGTTGGTTCCGACACCGGATCAGCATCGCGTACCGCTGCCGCTGCTAGGGCAGCCACCGACGGCTATCACCCCTTCGAGCAAGCTTGTGACAACTCGTCAGCCCGTGTGCCTGGCCCGCTGCAGGCGACGTCCGTTCATGCTGCTCACCAGAGGTCACCGACGTCTCGGTCATGGCTTGATATGCGGGTCATCGAAGGTAACTCGAGCACAATGATCATCCGCATAAAGCCGCAATCGGCACATGATCGAAGCAACTGGTCGAGCTCGCTCCGCGCCGTCGCGGCAAGGCGGTCCCACTCACCCGCAGACCCGCAAACCCGAAGGACCACTGGAGCGCGTCAGTCCCTCCCCTCATCGATGCGCTCGCTCCATTCGGCGGATACCAGCTCAAGGTCGCTCATCCCGTGTCGATGGTTCAGCGATGAAGGATGTCCCTGCGACGTCCTCGACCGACACCTGGCGGACCCGCCCGGCTGCGACACGGTGACGAACTCGAGGTGGAGCATGTTCAAGAAGTCGACAGCGGCCGCAGCAGCGATGACCGAGCAGATGAACCAGGGCCGAGCCGACGTGCAGGCAGTCACCGAGGTCGTACGCGCCCTGGCCAAGGCCCGCACCCCCGAGCAGGCCGTGCAGGTAGCACTTGACACCGTCCGTGACCGCTTCGGCTGGGTCTACGGCTCCTACTGGACCCTCGACCCCACGGCTGGTGTCCTGCGCTTCGCCCAGGACAGCGGCGACGCCGGTGCAGAGTTCCGCCGGGTGACCCTGGAAGCCTCCTTCGCCGAAGGGGTCGGGTTGTCCGGGCGCGCCTGGCGCCAGCGTGACCTCGTCTTCGTCGCCGACCTCGCCGAGATGACCGACTGCGTGCGCGCCCCCGTCGCCCAACGCGCCGGGGTGAAGTCGGGAGTGTGCCTACCGATCACCGCAGGTGGGCAGGTCGTAGCGACCATGGACTTCTTCACCACCGACACCCTCGACCCCTCCCCCGGCCGGCTAGAGGTGCTGCGGGCCGTGGCCGTGCTGGTCTCCGGTGCGCTGGAGCGCGCCCACGAGGCCGTGCGCCAGGAGAAGGCCACGCAGGACGTCGAAGCCGTCTCCACCGTCATCCGCGAGTTGACGACGGCCGCGAGCGAGGAGCAGGCGCTGCGGGTGGCTCTAGAAACCATCCGACGCGACTTCGACTGGCAGTACGGCTCGTTCTGGCGCCTGGACGACTCCCTGCACACCGCCGCGCAGGTCCTGCGCTTC
This sequence comes from Kineococcus sp. GCM10028916, assembly GCF_042674865.1. Taxonomy (NCBI): domain Bacteria; kingdom Bacillati; phylum Actinomycetota; class Actinomycetes; order Kineosporiales; family Kineosporiaceae; genus Kineococcus; species Kineococcus sp. GCM10028916. The sequence continues at coordinate 1,471 of NZ_JBHTFM010000012.1, forward strand.
GAGCTGGAATCCGGCGACGCCGGCGCGGAATTCCGGAAAGTCACCCTGGAAGCCACCTTCGCCAAGGGCGTCGGCCTCTCAGGCCGAGCGTGGGCCAGGGAAAACTTGGTCTTCGTGGAAGACCTCGCCGAGATGACCGACTGCGTCCGCGCCCCCGTCGCCCAGCGCGCCGGGGTGAAGTCCGGTGTCTGCCTGCCGATCCTAGTCGGCGGACGTGTCGTGGGGACCATGGACTTCTTCGCCACCCGCACGCTCGTCATGTCCACCAGCCGCGAAAGTGCGCTGCGCAACACCGCCTTCCTCATCGGGCAAGCGATGGAGCGTTTCGCCGCGAGCCGGCGCCTGGCCGAGGCCGGTCGCGACCTGGTCACCTCCATCAGCGAGGTGGAACGCAACGTCGCCTCGGCCAGTGAGGTCGCCTCCCGCGGGGAGTACCTGGCGGTGGAGGCCAACGAGCAGGTCGCCGCCCTGGGGCAGGCCAGCGTGGAGATCAACGAGGTCGTCCGCGCGATCCAGTCGATCGCGGCCCAGACGAAGCTGCTCGCACTCAACGCCACCATCGAGGCCGCCCGCGCGGGTGAGAGCGGTAAGGGCTTCGCCGTGGTCGCGGAGGAGGTCAAGGAGCTCTCGGGCGAGACCGAGCGCGCCACCACCGATGTGAGCGCGAAGGTCAGCACCATTCAGAGCCGAGTGGACGCCGTGGTGGCGTCCCTGAACGGTATCCACGCCGCCGTGGAGGAAATCAACCAGACCCAGACCCTCATCAGCGGCGTCCTCACCGAGCAGGTAGCCGTCACCCAGGCGATCCTCAGCTGAGACGTCGAGTCACGACGCCGCCGGATCATGACGCCGCCGCGTCACGACCCCGACCGCGGTGCCCGGCTCAGCTGCCCGGCTCAGCTGCCCGGCTCAGCTGCCCGGCTCAGCTGCCCGGCTCAGCTGCCCGTGCCACTCCCCGGGCGCGCCTCAACGATCTCGCCGAGCAGGACCGCCAGGTGTGCGGACTGGGCCGGTGACAGCGGGGCGAACAGCCGCCGCACGTCGTAGCGCGCCCGGGCGGCGACCTGACGCACCAAGTCCTGCCCAGCCGGGGTGATCTGCAGCAGGACCTTCCGGCGATCACCCGGGTCGCGGTGGCGCTGTAGCAGCTGCTTGCCCTCCAGCCGCCCGGCCAGCAGCGTCACGCAGGACTGCTGAACCATCAACTGCATGGCCAGCTCCCCCGCGGTGCGGGTCCCGCACATGTCCAGGAAGTACAGGGCCCGCAGGTCACTGGTCACCAGCTCCACCTGCGCGGCGGCGGTGTCGAGCAGCGCGCCGACTGCCAGACCCACTTGCATCGCCAGGTGGGCCAGTTCCAGGCCGCTCGAGGGCGAGACCGCGACGACGTCGTGCAGCGTCTGCGCGCCGGGCAGTGCCAGCGGAAGCGCCGCGGTGGAAGTTGCAAGGACTTCGACACCTGATGGCTCGGTGATCATCAACGCTTCCACCCAGGCTCCATCGACGCCAGGTTCTAGAACTTGAGTGGGCCACCACGGCAGCTCACGCACGATCGGCCTCATCACACCCTCAGCGGGAGCAACGATGCGGTGCGGGCGGAGGTACCAGGGGATCGTCGCCGACGAGGACGGCGGGCTCCTGCGGTGTCGGCCCTGACGTTCACCTGCCCTCATGTGACCGGAAGAACACCTCGTGGTCATCCCGCGGTGTGCTTGGTCGCCTCGGGGTTAGCGACGACCGGATGTGACGAATCGCGGACGATCCTCTCGGGGATGACTTGCACCGTCGCCGACGCCAGCAGACTCACGGTCGGCTCGCGCCCCATCGAGTTCGAAGCACTCCTACAAGCCGCTCAGGCGGCCTGATCGCCCCTACCGACCGGGGTCAACGGAAGTAGGAGCAGACCCGGGTGAGACCGTCACGTTGAGACTCAGGAGGCTCGGCGCTGGCCTGGTCGCCGTCACTGAGCATCGGTGATCGCCTTCATCGCCGAATCGATGAGGTCGGTCAGGGACTGCACCCCGTCGCTGTCAACCCACTGGGTCATCGCAACGGTCAAGCAGGCCATACCCGCCGCGGCCAGAGTGTCAGCTCGCAGTTCGGCTTCATCACGGGGAAGGTCGGGGGAGGTCGAGAACAGGCGGGAGACCAGGATCTCGCTGAGGGATCGACGCCAGTTCGTCTCCTTGTCGACGTGCTGCCCATTCATCTCAGGGACCTTCAGCATCATCCGCGACAGGTCCAAGGACCGCTCCCGCGCCAGTGACAGCTCAGCCATCCACTGGAAGGTGTGCCTCAGAGCAGTCCATGGAGTCTCCTCGGCGGGGCGGGCGGCCAAGACCGCGGCCATGTCCTCACCGGTGGTGGCCATGGTCCGGCTCAGCACCGCGTCCTTGCTGGGGAAGTAACGGAAGAAGGTCCGCTGCGACATGCCCGTGGCTGCGGCGATCTGGTCGACGGTCGTCTCGTCGTAGCCCTGATCCAGGAACAGCTCCAACGCCACAGCAGCAAGCTCGGTCTGCATTGCCCGGCGGGCCCGATCACGCATGCCGACAGGCGGCGCAGTCTCACTCACTCCGTCAGAGTAGCAGCAACTGTAGGGGTTGACAGTGACTGTCATGTGCGGCATGGTCAGTCATATCGATGACCGCAGTACGTCGCAGACGGCTCCCCGTTCTGCTTGCGCGATACGACGCCCACCTCACTCAGACCACCCGACAGGGGACACCAGCCATGCACAAGAAGACGATCGTGATCACCGGAGCCAGTGACGGCATCGGCGCCGCCGCCGCGGAGAAGCTGGTCGCCGGCGGCCACGAGGTGGTCATCGTGGGCCGCTCGCGCACCAAGACGACTGCGGTCAGCAACCGCCTCAAAGCGCCTTTCTTCGTGACGGACTTCTCCGACCTGGCCCAGGTGCGCGCCTTGGCCCGCGACCTCAAGGCCGCTTACCCGCGCATCGACGTCCTGGCCAACAACGCTGGCGGCGTCTTCGGCAAGCGCACCGTCACCACCGACGGTCACGAGACGACGTTCCAGGTCAATCACCTCGCGCCCTTCCTGCTGACCACCCTGCTGCTGCCGACCCTGACCGCCAGCGGCGCCAGCGTGGTCGCGACCTCCAGCGTGGCGGCGAGGCTCTACAGCGACATCAACCCTGACGACTGGCAGAGCGAGCGCGGCTACACGCCCAACACCGCCTACGGCAACGCCAAACTGGCCAACATCTTGTTCACCAAGGAGCTGCAGCGCCGCTACGGCAGCCAGGGTGTGAACGCGGTCTCCTTCCACCCCGGCTACGTCGCCAGCAACTTCGCCAACGACACCACCAGCTGGTTTCGAATCGCCTACCGCACCCCTCTGCGACACCTGATCATGACCACCCCGCAGAAGGCCGCTGAGCGGTTGACCTGGCTGGCCGAAGGAACCGCGGGGTCCACCTGGCAGCAGGGTGGGTACTACGACGGCAAGAAGGTCGGCACGACGCACACCCGCGCAGCGGACGACGACCTCGCGCGCCGACTGTGGGACGACAGCGCCCGCATGGTCTGACCCCCCGTGAGCGACCCACACCGGTGACCACCCGCCATTGAGCGCGCCCTACCCGCGATGGCCGACACCGCGCCGATCTGGCCTGGCCTCCCACACCTCCACCCCTCATAGCCCTGCCCGTCACACCGCTGCTGCACTGCAACGAAAGAGAGATCCCATGTCCAAGACCTGGTTCATCACCGGCACCTCCCGCGGCTTCGGCCGCGCGTGGGCCACCGCAGCCCTCGAACGCGGGGACAACGTCGCAGCCACCGCCCGCGACACCGCCAGCCTGGCCCACCTCATCGAGCGCTTCGGCAACGCGATCCTTCCCCTCACCCTGGACGTCACCAACCGCCAGGGCAGCTTCGAGGCTGTGCAGCAAGCCCACCAGCACTTCGGCCGCCTCGACGTGGTCGTCAACAACGCCGGCTACGGACACTTCGGGTTCGTGGAGGAGCTCAGCGAGTCCGAGGCCCGCGATCAGATCGAGACAAACCTCTTCGGTGCCCTGTGGGTCACCCAGGCTGCGATCCCGCTGATGCGCGAGCAGGGCGCCGGGCACATCGTGCAGGTCACCAGCATGGGTGGACAGGTGGCTTACCCCTCGATCGGGATCTACCACGCCTCCAAGTGGGCCCTCGAGGGTCTGACGGAATCCCTGGCCCAAAAGGTCGCCGGATTCGGCATCCGCACCACCTTGATCGAACCCTCGCCCTTCGCCACCGACTGGGCTGGGGCCTCAGCAGCCGCCTCGACCCCCCACCCGGCCTACCAGCCGATGCGCGAGGCGATGGCGAACCTGGGCGTGGGTACCCAGCCCAAGGCCGAGGACTCCGTCGAGGCCATCCTCGCTGCCATCGACGCCCCCCCAGCCCCCCACCCGACTGCTGCTGGGGTCCTACGGCTACGACGAAGTCACCAGCACCGTCGAGCAGCGCCTGGCCGACTGGCGCACCTGGGAGACCATCTCCCGCTCCGCCGACGGTTCCTGACGCACAACCCCCACTTCAACTCCAGCACGCAGCACGCCACCCCCTCCGTGGCCCCTCGCTCCCCCCATTACCGCATCCAGATCGGATGCCCCAACGTCAGGAGAAACCATGACCACATTCCTCATCACCGGCGCCGGCAGCGGATTCGGCAAGGGCGTCGCCCTGCAGCTGGCCCAGCTGGGACACAAGGTCATCGCCGGGGTCCAGATCTGGCCCCAGGTCTGGCAGCTGCGCCAGGAGGCTGAAACCGCGAGAGTCCAGCTGGAGGTCATCAAGCTGGACACCACCAACGAGATCGACCGCGCCCACGCCTTCAGCTACGACATCGACGTGCTGTTCAACAACGCAGGCGTCCTGTACTCCGGCCCTGTCACCGAAGTCCCCGACTCGCTGTGGCGCGAATCCTTCGATGTCAACCTGTTCGCCACCATTGCGATGACCCGCGGCTTCATGCCCGCCCTGGTCAAGAAGGGTGCCGGCAAGATCGTGTTCGTCTCCTCCATCGCAGGCTTCGGCAAAGTGCCGTTCCTGTCCCCCTACGCAGCGACCAAGCACGCCCTGGAGGCCGTCGCCGGCATCCTGCGCCAAGAGGTCAAGGGCCACGGCATCACCGTCCAGACGGTGAACCCCGGCCCCTACCTGACCGGCTTCAACGACATGGGCTTCGAGTCGATGCACCAGTGGTTCGACTCCGAAACCGCGACCATCGCCGCCCCTCCCGCCTTCGAGGGCACCCTGCCTGGGCAGTACGACCCCGAGCAGATGATCACCGCGATGGTCGAGGTGCTCACCGGGAAGTCCAACGCCTACCGCACCATGCTGCCCGCCGAGGTCGCGGAGCAGATCAAGGCCGATCAGGCCTCCGAGTGGGACATCACCATCTGAGGATTCTCACCGGCACCGACCTACCACTTCGGAAGGCCACGTCACGCACCTCTTCGACAGACTGGACCGGCCGTTGCGGCTGGTCGAAGGCCATGACGGCAGCACGCGCGTGCCGGTGGGCAGGTTCTCGACGCGGGCGTCGGGTGGAGCGGCGAGCACACGCGAAAGGTGCGTGAGCGAAGTGACTGTCACACCACCCGACAACACTGTTGCCGTGACTGACCTTGCGGTGCATGCCTCACCCATCACCACCACTGGGGTCTGCTGAATCTGCCACGCCTCCACAGTACGATCCACCGACATGGACGAGGACCATCCGGGCAGGACCGCCGCCCAGGCATCACGGTCCCAACCGTCGTGCAGCCTGAACCACCTCCGCGGTTGCTGCGGCCACACCGCCCGGGTGCTCTCCTCAGCTCGGGATGCGTCCTGAGTGAAGGCGGGTGGTCGCAAGGTCACCGCAGTCGCGGGTGCGTGCGTCCGCAACCAGGTGGTGACTCGCGTCCAGGACACCTCGACAGAGGCATCCGTGTCCACGACATCATCATGGCGGCCAACAGCAGGCGGCCTACAGAGTTCACGGTCATCCCGCGGTGCGCACTGGGCGGGCCATCACCTCCCCCGCCGGGGTCAGGCCCCCTCCTCATCCAAACGGAACCCATAGCCGGGGTCAGCCAGCCACTGCAGCAGGGAATCACCGTCGTCGGCCCACGCATCCCAGACGTGCCCAGCACCGGTGAGGTACAGGTGCCACCTCTGCGGGTCCCGGTCATCGGGTTCGACGTGCAGCGCATCGCCGGCCCACCGACCGGTAGTCACCGTTCCGGTGCGCGGACGGCGCTGCACAACCCACTCCGGCAGGGCCCTCGACTCCCCAGCGACGGGTGGACTCGCCAACACACCGGCCACGAAGGTGAAGCCGGGCGCTGTCGCGCGGCACGGCCGGGCGGGGGCGTCGGGGTCCTCGTGCCCGATCTCGTACAGGCAGTCGTCGCAGCCCTCGGCGGGGTCGTGCCCGCGCCAGTCGTGGCGGCAGTGCGGGCAGTCGCCGTAGAACGCCCGCCGTGCCCGCTCGGCGCGCCAGCGGTCCCGTCGCCGTCTGAGGTGGCTGAACACCGGATCACTGTGCCAGGACATCGCACGGTCATCCCGCGATCTGGGCGGTCACGATTGACCTGCGACGTCGCAGTCCCACCGATGCACGACGGTCATCCCTGCCCGTAGGCCCTCGACATGACGTGGCCCGGCCGACGGCGAGGTATGGACAGCCCGCCCGGCGTGATGGGCGGCTGCATCGCCACCTGGCGGCGAGGCCACAGCGACCTGGGACCAGACTGCATGAGGTGAACGCGGACGAGGAAGTCACCACACCACAGCTCGAGGTGGCCCTGGAGGGCGGCAACATGGGCGGCGCCGTCCGCGTCGGGACCACGGTGCGTCGCCCAGCCGGCCCCTGGACCGCGACCGTTCAGCGCCTGCTGCGGCACTTGTACGAGCACGGCCTGAGCTGGACGCCGCAGCCGCTGGGACGCGATGAACGCGGACGCGACATCACCACCCACCTACCGGGCACCGTCCCCAGCTACCCCCTGCCGCCGTGGGTATGGACCGATGAGGTCCTGATCCAAGCAACTGAGTTCCTGGCGCAGTTGCATGAGGTCAGCGCCACCTTCAACACCGAAGACGCCAGCTGGCAACTGCCTACCCACGAGCCAGCCGAAGTCATCTGCCACAACGACTTCGCCCCCTACAACACGGTCTTCGAAAATCAGCAGCTGAGCGGGGTCATCGACTGGGACACCGCATCACCGGGCCCGCGCGTGTGGGACGTGGCCTACATGGCCTACCGACTGGTGCCCCTGACCGACCCCGCCACCGGCGACGGCCTGCCCAACACGCTGTCGGAGAAGGCGCGGCGACTGAGCCTGGTGTGCAAGACCTACGGCCATGACCTCGACCCGGCCCAGGTGGTCTCCGTCGCCGTGGATCGCATCCGCGATCTCGCCGCCTTCACCCAAGCTCGCGCCGACGCCGGGCACGAGCGCCTGCACGCCCACGTCAGCACCTACCACCAGGACGCGGCCTGGATCACCGCCAACGCTCAGCACCTGCCTGCCGAAGAGCCTGACCTACCGGCCTGACGATCACGCGCCGTACCGCACCGCGACGTCAGGCACGCTGTTGACCGCGTAGCGACTTCACGGTCATCCCGCGGTGCGCGTGCGCACGGTCATCCCGCGGTGTGCGCGGTCGCCGGTGGCCGGCGACGTCGCGCTCTTGGCGAGATGCGCAAGATCAAATCGCCACCTCCAGCGATCGGCGCCGGGCATGATGACGAGCACATCGACGTGCCCTGGAGGTGCCCGTGATCGACTCCCACCACGCTGAGCTGAGCATCCAGAGAGCTTCCCTGCTCGCTACCGGCCTGGGAGGAGCAGCGCTAGTCGCCATCGCGCTGCCCCTGCTCGTCGTAGCCACGGTGTTGCCTGGAGACTTCGACGGGAACACGCTGTCTGACGCCGCCCGGGCCGGCGCTGCGGCGATCGCCCTCTGCCTGCCGGTAGGGGTGACCGCGACCGTTGCTGCTTGGCGGCACGCCAACGTACGGGTCAGCACCCTCCTGGTGGCCGTCCCCGAGGCCCTGGTGTTCGCCGTCGTCTTGCTGTGGTTCCTACTCGCGCGAGGCTGATCGCCCCCCAGCTGCACGCGAGCACGGTCCTCTGCGTGTTCACGGTCAATCCCGCGATGTACGGGCGCTCAGAAGAGCTTGAAGCAAGCGGCGGTCACGAAGGCGACACCGAAGGTGCCGAACATGATGATCTTTCCAGTGCGGCTTGTAGGACTCCAGCCGCCTCCGGGAGAGGGATCCCAGGGCATCAGCTACCGCACCTCACTTCTTGCGCCGAGCGAAGCGCGCTGCGGCTACTGCAAGGATGATCACCAGGACCACGATGAAGGCAATGGCGCCAAACGCCCCACCACCGCTGGTCGGGTTCACGTAGTCCTCCAGAGATCACGAGACCCGCAGGCTACTGCGGGACCCCGTTCAAGAGCTCGCCACAGAGGCAGCGGCGTACGCTAAATGGGGCCGCTAACGTATGATCATTCCGTGGTGCGCGTGTGCACGGTCGCCGCGCTGCTGGCGCATCACTCAGCGTCCGAGGAGGCATAAACCCCTCATGCTGAGGTAATGACTGAGCATCATTGGCCTGCACAACGCCCACCTCATGAACTGGGCGTCATCGCCCACGGCCCCCTCATCCTCGCCCACACCCCGGGCATCACCGTCGGCCTGCGCTGCATCTACGCGCACCCCAGCGGCCTGCACCTACCTCTGGTGCTACGCGCGTACGGTGAGCGCATCCCCGCCGCAGCCGCCTGGTCCTACGGCAACGTGCGCCGCTATCGCGAGGCCGCCCCCGGCACCTTCGACGCACGGGCCAACACCTTCAGGACCCCGAAGGACACAGGTGAGGTCCCCTACTCAGTGCCGCAACTGGTTGTGGAGGTCAACGACGTCCGCGGAGTAGCAAACACCACCGGAGCCCTGCATGCCAGCGACGACGAGCAGGTGTGGGGGCGAGACGCGGCCTACTGGATCAGTGACCTGCCACGGGACGGCTTGCTGAGCATCAGCTTGTCCTGGCCCCAGGTCGGCTTGCCCGAAACCCAAACCGACCTCACCTTGACCGGCATCGAAGACCTGGCCTCGAAGGTCCTACCCCTCCTCGGAGCGGCCCCTCTGCCGTAGTGCGCTCGGTTGCGGTTCTCGACTCGTGACATCGCGGTCATCCCGCGTTGTGCGCGCTGTCACCGGCAGCCGGCGACGTCGCGCCTATGGCGATGTCCGCAAGATCATCCGGAGACGTCCGCGAGAGGTGATCATGGACGACATGACGTCGTGGAACCTGACCGTCGACGGGCACGACTGGCTGGTCGAGCAGCAGTCCGACGAGCCCAGCACCTACCACTTCGCCTGGCTCACCGGCCCCAACCCCGACTACGGCTTCACCCTGGGCACCTCCAACGGCTTCGCCATCACCGAAGCCGACATGCGGCGGTCGGTCGCCAACTTCCTCGCCGACATCAACCCTGAGACCGGCTACCTCGACTGACCGCTGAGGTGCCGACCGAGCTCACTCCGTCGGTACCAAGCGACGTCACGGTCATCCCGCCGTGCGCGCGGCGATCACGCGGTCTAACCGAACGGACGGTCCAGCTCACCACGACTTAGCGTCGTGCAGACCACTCCGTGAAACCCTGCGTGAACTGGCCGTCGCGGTAGCACTCCTGCCGCCAGCGCACCTGTCCCGCAACGAACCCAGCCGGCGAAAGCTCCAGCAAACGACTTTCCCCGTACCCCGGGTCCAGCAACGGATCGCGCAGAGCCTCCACCGCGATGGACGCACCCCGGTCGGCCGGGCCGTACTCGTCGTTGTTGATCCCCAGATGGTAGCTCGACAGGTCATCCAGCTGCAGCAGCAACTCCTCCGCCACCCCCCACCGGCCCAGCACCCCCGCCAGGAACCCACGGGGGCCGCCCATCGACGCACCCCACAACGCGTCCAAGCGGGACACCGGCACCTCGCCCACCCGGGCGGGCGCTGGATACCGGTGCACATCAGCCAGGACCGCCTCGCGTGAGGGCGCCACGGGCTCCCACCGAGGCGCCGACTCCTCCTCCTGGACAGTGCCGTCGACGTCACCGGTACCACCAGTGAGGTCGGTCTCGGGCTCTATCGCCAGGTCGGGGTCGTCGGGGTCATCGCCTTCATCGCGCCGCCGCCGGGCGGCCTCTACCCAGCCATCGATGTCTTCGTCGGACGTCTCATCTTCCGCTGGGAATGACCCGTCGCGTGGTTCGCGTCCTGAACCGGGCACCAGCTGCCACTCCAGAAATCCCGACACGCCCACCGGCCGGTAGCTGCCCAGCAGGGCGCCCTGCTCCAAGACGGCAGCGATCTCAGAGAGCATCTGCTCAACGCCGTCCCACTGCCGGCCGTCCTGGTCCCCGAGCACGGTGATGCACCCCGACCACGGACCGGGGCGGGTGTCGACGTAGAGGACACCGCCGTCGAGGTTCACCGCGATCGGGACGAAGGAGGGCAGGAATCCCGGCGGGACCATCCCCGCCGGCTGCGTCGCGGCCTCCCACATTCTCTGGGCGTCGTCGGGGTCTGCGTAGGGCGACCGCAGCGCGTTGGCCTGTCTCTGCAGCTGGGCGCGGTGTTCCTGGACGACGCCGGCTAGTGGCAGCGGCATCCAGGGTCCCAGCAGCAGGCTGTAGGGGTACTCCTGGCAGCCGTCGTGCAACTGGTACCAGTGCCGCAGCTGCTCCGGCCACCTGCAGCCCATGGCCGCCTCGGTTGCGGCTAGAGCATCGGTCCCGGCTGGGGGGCGCAGGGATCGGACGGCTTCAGGGGCGTGTTGCTGACACCAGGCGACGATGCGCGACCAAGACTCTGCGACCACCACGCCAGCTTGGCAGTCGCTCAGCCTTCTGAGGGCACTTCAGGCACAGCCTCCGGCGACAGCTACCTCACGGTCATCCCGCGGTGCGCGTGGAGCGCACGCTCACCCTGCGCGGCGCGGGACGTCGCGGTCGTATCCCTCGCCCCGTTGTCCAAACCAGCCGAACCACGAACTGCACAGCCGCTCGCCCAGGGCGGTGAGATCTATGGCTCTGATCAGCAGACCCAGTGAAGATCGCGGGTGAGTAAACTCAACCTCCGTCGCCACCGGCCATGCTGGCGACGTGGAGTCCTTCCTAGCCCTGCTCACCCTGGCCCTCCTCGCAGCAGCAGGTATCACCGTCTTGTTCGCCGTCGTGTTGGCCCTGGCCACATCCCCACGCCGAAGGTTGGCAACTCTTCTGGCTCTGGCCGGCGGCGGGCTCGCAGCTATCTGGGTCGTGGTGAGCTACCAGGGCGGTGTCCGCGCCGATGAGACCGGAACCGGCGGCAACATCCTCGACGACGTCGTCTGGCTGGTCGCTGCCTTGGCCCTCAGCGTCATCTCGTTGGTCGTGGGTCCCCGGCGCCGTCGACACCCCCACGGCCCGCTCTCCTGACCTCTCGGTACGCCGCCGCCGACAACACCCATCGGGCGATGACGTCGACCCCGGCCGCGAACGCCGGCTCCTCCGGCCGGCCCAGGAACCCGTGCACGCTCTCGTGGAGCACCCGATGCTCCACCGGTGTCCCCTCGGCCATCAGGTCCCAGGCGAACTGGTCGCTGGAGGCGCGCATCCCGTCGCGGTCGGCGTCCAGCAGCAACGTCGGGGGGAAACCGCGCAGGCGGTGTCCGCCGGGGAACGCGGAGGGGTCTCGCAGCCGGGTACGGGAGGTGGTGTAGTTGAGGTTCATCGCCAGCATCGGCCAGCGAGAGTGAATGAACCGGCGCCGACCTCGAAGCCGGACCCGCACGGCGCGGGATCGCGGAGGTAGGCGGGCATGGAAGAAGCCATAGGCCAAGACGACCCCGTCGGGGCGCGAGGCCTCGTTCGCGCGCTTCTCGACTGCGCCGTTGCCAGCGGTGTTCGTGGCCGTGAGCGCAGCAGCCGCACCGGCCGCCAGGCACGCCCCGGCGCTGGCTCCGCCCAGCAGCAGCGGCGTCGGGTGGGGGTGGTGGATGGATCGGACGTGAGCGAGGACCGCGCCCACATCGTGGACCTGGGCGGGGAAGCGTGCGCGCACCACACCGCTGGCAGAGCGGGGCGGCATCGGCCACCGGGTCGAAAGCAGCGGCGCCAAGGGGTAGTCGACGCTCACCACCCGGACACCGACCACGGCGAGGGCTCGGGCGAAGGCGTCAGCTTCGGGCTGGTCGAGGCCGCCGGCGAAGAAAGCGCCCCCGTGCAGCCACACCAGCGTCGGGTGGGCCGTCCCGGGATCGGTCGAGGAGGGAGATGGTGGCGGTTCGTACCAGCGTGTGGCGACCGGGCCGTGCAAGCCACGCACGACGGTGTCAACAGCGACGACGGGAGAAGACGGAACCACGCAGGCACGCTAACGGGACGATGACGACCCGACACGGGCCCTGCCGACTGCTGGAGCCGAGGCGGTCCTTTGAACGACCACCCATCGACTTACCGGTCATCCCGCAATCCGCGCGAGTCTCAGACGCCAGTGAGCGTGGTGCGCAGCAGGCCCACGGCCTCGCCTTCGATGCGACGCAACGCCGTCAGCTCCTGGGACGTCCAGCGCGGACGGTAGGCGGCCAACCCGAGCGCCCATGGCACGTTGGCCGCGAACAGCTTGTCGTAGGCCCGATCCGCCCAAAACCCCCGATCCCCCCGCACCCGCCCCAGGCTGTACGCGACGTCGATCGCCAGGTTCCACACGTTCAACGCCGCCACCACCGGCACCGCCCTCCCCGCGTGAGACAACCAGGCCCGAACCTCGTCGACATCGATCACCACCGCGTCCTCGGCCTCGTCTGCAACCCCCTCACCCGGTGCCTCCTCACTCGTGGCCTCCCATCCGTACGACGTCGCCGCGTCACGGATGCCGGCCTCGGAGTCCGCGACCTCCAGGCGCCCTCCCCGGGTCGCCAGGCAGTCATTGCCGTCGCGGTCCTGCCCCCACCACGCGTAGCGGGTCCGCCCATCGACTCGCACCGGTACCGGCTGACCCGTCAGCGGGAACCGCCCCTCCAGGGGCGAGGGGCTCACCGAGGCACCCACTGCCACGACGCGGGTCATCTCGGTGCCGGTCCAGCCACCAGGCGCAGAGCACTCTCGTAGCCGCCGGCGATGTCCACCCGGGTGATCGCCTCCACCGCACGCTTAGTGGTCTCGCTCTCCCACTGCGCCGCGATGGTGACCTCCAGCAGATCCACCCAGTGCCGACCCACTGCGCGCACGACGCCGACGAAGCAGACATCGGGGTCTCGCCGCTCCGGGTGCAACGCAACGACCTCCTCACCGTCGCCTTCGCTGCCAGCCAGGCTGGTCAGCAGTCCCCGGCGGGAGTCCAGGTCCAGATCCAGCGGGACGGGTGGCAGCGGCCACTGCTCGCGCCGGCGCAGGGCTTCGGTGATGAAGCGGGCGTTGGCGCGGGGTTCCACCACGCTGACGTCGCGCAGACGCACCGCGCTCCAGCCGGTGAGCCAGATGTCGTTGGAGACCCGGGCCAGGAGCAGCCAGCGCCGGCCGATGGCCACGACGTAGCCCTCCAGCCAGTCCATGTCGTCATCACCCGTGCCGCGGTAGACCCGGACCAGGAGGGCGTCGGCCTGGGCCGCGGTCAGCTGCTCGGTCGTGGGGCGAAGTTCGGAAGACATCTCGCCAACGTCGCACGGGCGCGAGGGGAGGTGCCACCGACTTCACGGTCATCCCGCGTCGTGTGCGATCCGGGGCAGCCATCGACGACCTCAGATGACGAACCGCGGATGGTCGTCGGGCCGTCTGCGGCCTCAGCGATCCAGGCGGCGCACCAACCCGCGGGCCTGC
>NZ_JBHTFM010000013.1:0-267390 GCF_042674865.1 Kineococcus sp. GCM10028916
CGGCGGAGGCGGCTTCGGCGATCGCGGAGATCACCGAGGTCATCGCCCGCATCGACGGGTTGCAGGCCACGATCGCCGCGGCGGTGGAGGAGCAGTCGGCGACGACGTCGGAGATGGTGCGCAACGTCACCGAGGTGTCTTCGGGGAGTCAGGAGATCGCGTTGAACATCTCCGGCATCGCCGCTGCGGCGGATCAGACCACGGCGGGGGCGACCCACACGGCCACCACCGCCGGAGAGGTCTCGCGCACCGCCAACGAACTCAGCGAGCTCGTCAGCCACTTCACCCTCGCCTGATCCACCCCCCCTCCGGACCCACCGGCGCCGTCCCGCACCCCGCGGGGCGGCGTCGTCCGGTGGTGCCCTCGACACGCCGGTTCGAACACGTGTTTGATCCTCGCCCCCCGGGTGACTACCGTGACGTGGATCGGACCCCAGGACGGGGCCCGGTCGTACGACTCACGCGGAACGACAGGGAGAGTGACGTGGCCGACGTGCTGGACGGATCCGGCGACACCGGACAGGTGGCGCCGATGGCCTCGGTCCACCACTTCCCCGACGGTCCCTACGGCCGCGACGGACTCACCCACCGCCAGCGTCGGGTGCTCGCCGCCATCCAGGAGTGCGTCGAGCAGCGGGGTTACCCGCCGAGCATGCGAGAGATCGGTCAGGCCGTCGGCCTCACCAGCCCCAGCAGCGTCGCGCACCAGGTGAAGACCCTCGAGAAGCTGGGCTACCTGCGCAAGGACCCGCGCCGTCCGCGGACCCTCGAGGTCGTCTCGCCGGCGTCGGCCCGCGGCACCATCGACGGGTTCGAGGCCACCGCGGCCGACGGCCGCCCGCGTCCGCGCTACGTCCCGGTCGTCGGCCGGATCGCCGCCGGTGGCCCGATCCTCGCCGAGGAACTGGTGGAGGACGTCTTCGCGCTCCCCGCGCAGCTCGTCGGCGCCGGTGAGCACTTCATGCTCAAGGTGGTCGGGGAGTCGATGATCGACGCCGCCATCTGCGACGGCGACTGGGTGGTCGTGCGCCAGCAGCCGACGGCCGAGAACGGCGACGTCGTGGCCGCCATGATCGACGGCGAGGCAACGGTGAAGGTGCTGCAGCGCAAGGACGGTCACGTCCAGCTGATGCCCCGCAACCCCCTCTTCGCCCCGATCGACGGCGACGAGGCGACGATCCTCGGCAAGGTCACGGCCGTGCTGCGAAGCCTCTGAGCGAGGTCACCAGTTCGACGGCCGCCTCGATCGCCAACCGGGGCGAGGTGAGGACCGGCACGTGCAGGTCGCGCAGCAACGGCGCCGCGTCGACCATGCTCGCCTGGGCCAGGACGACGACGTCCACGGGCGGGTCGAGCGCCCGCACCTGGGTCCGGACGGCCTCCGCGACCCCGGTCGTGTAGGTCAGGACGTCGCCGGACTCGAAGGACGAGAAGGTGTCCGGGCAGCGGACCTCGATCAGCTGCACGGCCCGACCGGTGGTCTCCGCGCACTCGCGCAGCAGCGGCAACACGGTCGCCGCGGCCTCGTCCAGCGAGCTCACGACCGCGATCCGCCGCCCGGCCAGGACGGCGGCCTCGGCCATCGGGCGGTCGACCCGGACGACGCGCAGACCCATCTCGGCACCGACGGCCTTGGCCGTGGGGCCGACGGTCGAGCAGGTGCAGACGACGACGTCCGCGCCCTCCCCCACCAGTCGGCGCAGCCGGTCGGCCAAGGCCGGACGGACGCTGTCGATCCCGCGGTCCCGCGCCGTGGTGAGCAGGCCCGTGTCGACGAGGTGACGGTCGGCGACGGTGTCGTCCCGCTCGTTCAGGAGATCGCGGAAGGCGCGCACGTGGGCGTGCGCGGTGTGCAGGAAGCCGACGGTGGCCACCTCACGAGCATGCCACCCCGGACGCACGGCGTCAGCCACCGCTACCCAGACGCCGCAACGCCTCCAGCACGGTGGGGGTCGAGGTGGTGGACCAGAAGTCGGGCAGGCTGTCGCGCAGGAACCCGCCGTAGCGGGCCGTCGCGAGCCGCGAGTCGAGCACCGCGACGACACCGCGGTCACCGGTGGCCCGGATCAACCGCCCCGCCCCCTGGGCGAGGCGCACCGCGGCGTGGGCCGCCGAGACGGACACGAACCCGTTGCCGCCGGCCGCGTCGACGGCCCGCGCGCGGGCCGACATCAGCGGGTCGTCGGGTCGGGGGAAGGGGATGCGGTCGATGACGACGAGGGAACAGCTGGGTCCCGGCACGTCGACGCCCTGCCACAACGACATCGTCCCGAACAGCGAGGTCGCGGGATCGTCGGTGAAGTCCCGGACGAGCTTGGGCAACCGGTCGTCGCCCTGGCAGAGGATCGGGGTCCCCAGTCGCTTGCGCAGCGCCTCGGCGGCCTCCTCGGCTCCCTTGCGGCTGGAGAACAGCCCGAGGGTCCGTCCCCCGGCCGCCTCGACCAGCGCGGCGAGCTCGTCGTAGACGGCGTCGGTGGAACCCGCCCGGCCCGGCGGCGGCAGGTGCCGGGCGACGTAGAGGATCCCCTGCTTCGGGTAGTCGAAGGGGCTGCCCACGTCGACCCCCGTCCACGGCGTCTTCGAGCCCTTCTCCCCCTTGAGGCCGAAGGCACCCGCGACGGGGTCGAAGGAGCCACCGAGGGTCAACGTCGCCGAGGTCGCGACGACGGTGCGTTCGGCGAACAGCTTCTCCCGCAGCAGACCCGCCACCGACAGGGGCGCGATGTGCAGGGACGGCGCACGGGAGGCCGGGCCGAAACCCGCGGTCACCCAGGCGACGTCGTAGCTGTCCTGGGCGCCCCGGCCGACGTCCTCCGCGAGGCGCTCGGCGACGGAGAACACGTCCTGGACCGCCGCCCGGGCCAGGTGACGCGCCCCGCGGGACTCGGCGTCCTCCTCCTTGCCCTGCCCCTCGGAGGCGTCCTTGAGGTCGCTCAGCGCGGTCCGGGCCGCGTCCCGGACCGCGACGACGGCGTCGGCGAGCTGGTCCGGCCAGCGGTCCAGGCGCCCGGGGGGCGCGTCCTCGAGGGCGGCCTCGAGGGCGATCGCCGCGTCGTCGAGGTGTTCCGAGACGATCCCGGCGGACCGGCGCAGCCGACGCGAGGCCGCGTGCAGCACCGAGGCGGACAGTTCCGCCGTCGCGACCGCCGTCACCCGGTCGGCCAGCTCGTGGGCCTCGTCGACGACGAGGACGTCGTGCTCGGGCAGCAGCTGGCCCCCGCTCTCGAGGGCGTCGATGGCCGTCATGGCGTGGTTGGTGACGACGACGTCGACGGTGCGCGCGCGGGCCCGGACCCGTTCGGAGAAGCACTCGGCCGCAACGGGGCAGCGCTGGGACCCCAGGCACTCGCGGGCGGAGACCGAGACCTGCTTCCAGGCCCGGTCGCTGACCCCGGGGTCGAGCTCGTCGCGGTCGCCGCTCGTGGTGGTCTCCGCCCACTCGCGCAACCGGACGACCTCGCGGCCCAGCCGGCCGTCAGCTCCGGCGGAGGAGTCGGTGGTGGGCGCGGCGATGTCGAAGAGCGCGCCCTCGTCGGTGGGGAAGCCGCCGTCGATCTTGTTGCGGCAGAGGTAGTTGGACCGCCCCTTGAGGAGCTCCCAGGTGGGTTCGCGGTGCAGTTGCGGGGCGATCGCCGCGGCCAGGCGCGGCAGGTCGCGTTCCACGACCTGGGCCTGCAGGGCGAGCGTGGCCGTCGTGATGACCACGCGGCGGTCGGCGTGCACGGCGTGCGCGACGGCGGGCACGAGGTAGGCCATCGACTTGCCGGTACCGGTGCCGGCCTGGACGAGCAGGTGGCGCCGGGTGCGGATCGCGTCGGTGACCGCCTGGGCCATCCGCGCCTGCCCCTCGCGGCGCTGACCGCCGAGGGCGTCGACGACGACGTCGAGCAGGTGGGCGGCTTCGGGACCCTCGACCTCGGTGGTGGCGTCGGTGGTGGTCTCGGCGCCGGTCTCGGTGGGGGTGTCGGTCGAAGCGCTCACGGGACCATCCTCCCCCGAGCCGGACCGGGTGAGGGTCACCGTCCACAGCGCGTCGCGGTGGCGACGCGCTGTGGACGGTGCGGTGTCACACCGCGGCTAGGCGGTGCGGGACAGCTTGTACTGCTCGAGCTCGGCCGCGAGTCGCGGCCGCACCCGGGCCAGCAACCGGGTCCCCTCGGCGGTGTGCTCCTCGGAGAGCACCTGGCCGGTGGTGTGGACCCGGTTGACCAGCTCACCGCGGTCGTAGGGCACGACCACGTTCATCTCCACGTCGGGCACCGGCAGCATCGAGGAGACGCGGGCGAGGAGCTCCTCGATCCCCTCCCCGGTGCGCGCCGAGACCGCGATGGAGTTCTTCTCCTTGCGCAGCAGGCGCTGCAGGACCTCGGGGTCGGCCACGTCGGCCTTGTTGATCGCGACGAGCTCCGGGACGTCCTGCGCGTTCACGTCCGCCAGGACGCTGCGCACGGCGGCGAGCTGGCCCTCCGGGTCCGGGTGCGACCCGTCGACGACGTGCAGCACGAGGTCGGACTCCGCCACCTCCTCCAGCGTCGAGCGGAAGGCCTCGACGAGCTGGTGCGGCAGCGAACGGACGAACCCGACGGTGTCGGCCAGCGTGTACGGCCGCCCCTCGGGCGTCTGGGCCCGCCGGACCGTGGGGTCCAGCGTCGCGAACAGGGCGTTCTCGACGAGGACACCCGCTCCCGTGAGCCGGTTCAGCAGCGAGGACTTCCCCGCGTTGGTGTAGCCGGCGATGGACACCGACGGCACCGCACGGGCGTGGCGCAGCGAGCGCTTCTCGTCGCGCGCCGTCCCCATGCCCTTGATCTCGCGGCGCAGCTTGGCCATCCGGTTGCGGATGCGGCGACGGTCCAGCTCGATCTTCGTCTCACCGGGACCACGGGAACCGATCCCCGCACCACCGGCGACCCGACCACCGGCCTGGCGCGACATCGACTCACCCCAACCGCGCAGGCGCGGGAGCAGGTACTCGAGCTGGGCGAGCTCGACCTGCGCCTTGCCCTCCCGGCTCTTGGCGTGCTGGGCGAAGATGTCGAGGATGACGGCCGTCCGGTCGACGACCTTCACCTTGACGATGTCCTCGAGACCACGACGCTGCGAGGCGGACAGCTCACCGTCGCAGATGACGGTGTCGGCCCCCTCCGCGGCGACGAGGTCGGCGAGCGCCGCGGCCTTGCCGGAGCCGAGGTAGGTCGCGACGTCGGGGGTGGCCCGGCGCTGCATGACGCCCGCGAGGACGTCGGACCCGGCGGTGGCGGCGAGGGCGGAGAGTTCCTGCAGCGAGACCTCGGCCTCGGCCCGGTTGGAGTCCGCGCTGGACCAGACGCCCGCGAGGACGACCCGTTCCAGGCGCAGCTGCCGGTACTCGACCTCGGTGACGTCGGTGAGTTCGGTGGAGAGACCCGCGGCCCGGCGCAGGGCCCGGCGGTCGGCGAGGTCGAGCTGCTCGCCGTCGAAGCTGGAGTGCTCGTCCGTCTCCTCCGCCGGCGCGTCCCCGTTGTCACCGCCAGGGCCGTCGTGTCCCCGCAGGATCCGGGCGATGGCCCGGTCGAACTCGCGGTCGCGTTCGCTGGTGGTGTCTTCGGGTTCCGCGGACTCCGGTGTCGCGGAAGCGGGACGGTTGTTCATGGACCTCCTCGGTCGTTGCGTCGTGGTGCGCCACGTCGGGTGACGCACCCAGCGTGACATTCAACGGTGCGAGCGGCGAGGGTATTTCAGCCCGTACCCTCTCGGGCGTGTCCCCCGAGCACTACTTCTCCGCCCAGCCCGCGACCGCCGACGAACGGCGTGAGCTCGACGTGTGGCTGGCCGGGCGCGAGCTGAGCGTCACCACGGCGCGCGGGGTGTTCAGCGCGGACCACGTCGATCAGGGCACGTCCGTCCTGCTGCCGCTGATCGAGGACGACGACGCCCCCGGGGACGTCCTCGACCTCGGCTGCGGGTGGGGCCCGATCGCGCTGTCGCTGGCCCTGCAGCGCCCCCACCAGGTGGTGCACGCCGTGGACGTCAACGAGCGGGCCCTGGACCTGGTGCGGCTCAACGCGTCGCACCTCGGGGTGACGGTGCGGGCGAGCCTGCCCGACGACGTCGACCCGGACCTGCGGTTCACCGAGATCTGGTCGAACCCGCCGATCCGCGTCGGCAAGGAGGCGCTGCACGAGCTGCTGCTGCGCTGGTTGCCGCGCCTGGCCCCCGGTGGTGTCGCGCACCTGGTGGTGCAGAAGAACCTCGGCTCGGACTCGCTGCACGCGTGGCTGGAGTCCGGGGTGCTGCCCGGGACGAGCACGACCCGCACGACGACGTCGAAGGGGTTCCGCGTCCTGTCCGTCAGGCCGTCAGGCTGAGGGAGAGCACGCCGGTCGCGACGAGCTCGGCCGGTCCGGACAGCCAGACCGTGCCGCCGGTGAGGGTGGAGTCGGCGCCGACGGTGACGACGAGCGTTCCGCCCGGGACGTCGACGCGCCACACCGCGGGCGCCCCCTCGCCGGCCCAGGCCCGGACGGCGAGCGCCGCCGCGCAGGCGCCAGTGCCGCAGGAGCGGGTCTCCCCCGAGCCGCGTTCGTGCACGCGCATGGTGATCTCGGCGATGTCGGGCACGTCGTCGCCGGTGATGTCGAACGCGGTGAGCGGGACCACGAGTTCGACGTTGGTGCCCTGCGCCGGGACGGGCTCCACCACGGGGGCCGAGGTGAGGTCGGCGGCGGCGAGCTCGTCCTGCTCGGCGAGCGCGACGACGGTGTGCGGGTTGCCGAGGTCCACGGAGAGCGCGGGACGGGCGACCCCGTCGAGGCCGGCGATGTGGACGAGGGCGTCGGCACCGCGGTTCAGCGCCCGTTCGCCACCGGTCAGCTTCCAGGCGCCCATGTCGGCGGTCCACTGGCCGTCGAGCTCACGGCGCAGCCGCTTCACCCCCGCCCGGGTCGCGACGTCGAACCAGCGTCCGTCGCCCGCGTCGGCCGGCAGCAGACCGTTCTGCAGCAGGAACTCCGCGAAGACGCGGATCCCGTTGCCGCACATCTCCGCGATCGAGCCGTCGCTGTTGCGGTAGTCCATGAACCACGCGGCCGCCCCGGAGGGGTCGCGGACGGCCCGGATCAGGCCGTCGGCACCGATCCCGGCGCGGCGGTCGCAGATCGCGGCGACGAGGGCGGGGCTCGGGTCCCACGAACCGTCGGGGTCGGCGACCAGGACGAAGTCGTTCTCGGTGCCGTGGCCCTTGGTGAAGGCCAGTCCCTCTCGCGGTTCGCTCACGCGGGCGATGCTACGGGGAGCAGCTGCAGCACCCGGCGGGCGAGGTCGCCCGGGTCGGCCCCGTCGGGGGCCTCCAGCCAGTGCACCCGGGGGTCGCGACGGAACCAGGACTCCTGCTTGCGGGCGAAGCGGCGGGTGAGTCGTGCCGTGAGCTCGCGGGCCTCGTCCTCGGTGGTCTTCCCGTCGAAGGCGTCGAGGACCTGCGCGTAGCCCAGCGCCCGGCCGGCGGTCAGTCCCTCCCGCAACCCCCGCCCCTCCAGCGCGCGGACCTCCTCGACGAGTCCGGCGGCCCACATCCGCTCGACGCGGGCGTCGATGCGGGCGTCGAGCTGCTCCCGCGGGACGGCGAGGCCGATCTGGAGGGCGGGTTCGAGGTAGGTCTGCTCGGGCAGGGACGCGGCGAAGGGCCGGCCGGTGATCTCGCCGACCTCCAGTGCCCGCACGATCCGTCGGCCGTTGCCGGGCAGGATCTTCGCCGCGGCGTCGGGGTCGCGGTCGGCGAGGTGGGCGTGCAGGGTGTGCGGGCCGAGGGCCTCGAGCTCGGCCTCCCAGCGGGCGCGGACGACAGGGTCGGTGCCGGGGAAGCGCAGGTCGTCCAGGGCGGCCCGGACGTAGAGGCCGGAGCCGCCGACGAGCACGGGGACGTGACCGCGGTCGCGGACCTGCGCGAAGGTGTCCCGCGCCTGCCCCTGGTACGTCGCGACCTCAGCGGTCTGGGTGACGTCGAGGACGTCGAGCAGGTGGTGGCGCACACCCTGCATCTCGGCCCCGGTGAGCTTCGCGGTACCGATGTCCATCCCGCGGTAGAGCTGCATGGCGTCGGCGTTGACGACCTCCCCGCCGCCCTCCCCGCCGCCCTCGAGGAGCTGGGCCAGCGCGACCCCGACGTCGGACTTGCCCGAGGCGGTGGGACCGGTGATCGCGATCAGGGGAACGTTCGACTGGCCCACGCGGTCATGGTGTCAGAGGGTGGGTGGATGGGAACCATGGACTTCCTCAAGGGCAAGATCACCGAGGCCACCGAGCAGGCCAAGGACGTCGCCGAACAGGCGCTCCACAAGGCCGGCGGGTTCGCGGCCGAGCACTCGGGCAAGGCCGAGGGGGCCATCGGCAAGGCCGGTGAGTTCGTGAACGCCCGGACCGACGGCAAGTACGCCGACAAGGTCGGCAAGGTCAGCGACCTCGCGCGCAAGGGGGTCGACCGGGCCGCCGACCAGGCGCCGCCGTCGTCGCTGCCGGGCGGCGGCACCCCGATGAGCGGGGGGACGAGCTCGGTCGGGACCCCGATGACCGGGCCCGTGCGATGACCATCCCCACCCCGCCGCTGCCCACGCCGACCCCGCCGAGCCCGGTCCCGCAGCCGGGCGCGCCGGGGGAACCGATCCCGGACCCGGCACCGATGCCGCTGCCCGAACCGGAACCCTCGGCCCCGCCGGCGAAGTAGCTCAGTGCACCCGCAGGCTGGGAAGCCCCAGGCTGACCGGCCGCGGACCCGTCTCCTCGGGTTCCGGCCGGGCCTGGCGGGACTCCCACGCGTCCCCCGCCCGGGTGCGGCGGACGGCGAAACCACGCAGCTCGTCGGCCTCGAGGTAGTGCGGGGCACCGCGCGTGACGGTGACCGTCGCGACGTC
The DNA here is from genome assembly GCF_042674865.1 of Kineococcus sp. GCM10028916. Classification (NCBI taxonomy): domain Bacteria; kingdom Bacillati; phylum Actinomycetota; class Actinomycetes; order Kineosporiales; family Kineosporiaceae; genus Kineococcus; species Kineococcus sp. GCM10028916. The sequence goes on from NZ_JBHTFM010000013.1 coordinate 8,886, forward strand.
GCCCGGTCGTGGTGCCTGCGTCCCCTCCGGCAGCGCGAAGTGCACGAGGCGGTTGTCCGGGGCGCGACCCGAGAGCCGTTGCGTCGCAGCGTCCTTGCGACCCTCACCCTCGGCGACGAGGACCTCGAGGGTGCGTCCCGCCTGGGCCTGGTTGTCCTCGTAGGTGATCCGGTCCTGCAGCGCGGTGAGGCGTTCGTAACGTTCCTGCACGACCTTCTTGGGGATCTGGTCACCCATCGTCGCGGCCGGGGTCCCCGGTCGCGGCGAGTACTGGAAGGTGAAGGCGCTGGAGAAGCGGGCCTGCTCGACGACGTGCAGCGTCTGCTCGAAGTCCTCCTCCGTCTCCCCCGGGAACCCGACGATGATGTCGGTGGTGATCGCGGCGTCGGGGATCTTGGCCCGGACCCCGTCGATGATCCCGAGGAAGCGGGACTGGCGGTAGGACCGGCGCATCGCCTTGAGCACGCGGTCGGAACCGGACTGCAGCGGCATGTGCAGGCTCGGCATGACGTTCGGCGTCTCCGCCATCGCGTCGATCACGTCGTCGGTGAAGCTCGAGGGGTGCGGGCTGGTGAACCGGACCCGCTCCAGGCCCTCGATCCCGCCCGTGGCGCGCAGCAGCTTGCCGAAGGCGAGCTTGTCGCCGAACTCGACGCCGTAGGTGTTCACGTTCTGACCCAGGAGGGTGACCTCGAGGACGCCTTCACCGACGAGGGCCTCGATCTCGGCGAGGACGTCGCCGGGGCGGCGGTCCTTCTCCTTGCCGCGCAGGGCCGGGACGATGCAGAAGGTGCAGGTGTTGTTGCAGCCCACCGAGATGCTGACCCAGGCCGCGTAGGGCGACTCGCGCCGGGTGGGCAGCGTGGAGGGGAAGACGTCGAGGGACTCCAGGATCTCGACCTGGGCCTCGGCGTTGTGGCGGGCCCGCTCCAGCAGCACCGGCAGCGCGCCGACGTTGTGGGTGCCGAAGACGACGTCGACCCAGGGCGCCTTGCGGACGATCTCGCCGCGGTCCTTCTGCGCCAGGCAGCCGCCGACCGCGATCTGCATCCCCGGGCGACGTTCCTTCACCGGGGCGAGGTGGCCGAGGTTGCCGTAGAGCTTGTTGTCCGCGTTCTCGCGCACCGCGCAGGTGTTGAAGACGACGACGTCGGGCTCGACCGGTGCAGCGCCGGCCTCGTCGAAGCGCACGTAGCCGGCGTCCTCCAGCAGCCCCGACAACCGCTCCGAGTCGTGGACGTTCATCTGACAGCCGAACGTGCGCACCTGGTACGTGCGGGCGGGGCTGGGCTGGGTTTCCGTCGTCGTGCTCATCACGCCTCAGTCTAGGTCTCCGTCCAGGTGACGCGTGGCGCGTCGACCGGGGTCACTTTCGGATCACGATGTCGCCGCCGCGGTGCGGGATCTGTGGGCAGACTGCGCGCCTCCTGTACGGTCCAGCGGCATGAGTGACCACGCGCAGGCCCCTCAACCGTCACCGCGCCCGTCCGGACGCCGCCCTCTCGTCGTCCTCGAGGGGGTGCAGAAGCACTTCGGCGCCCTGCACGTGCTGAAGAGCATCGACCTGACGGTCGCCGAGGGCGAGGTCGTCGTGGTCATCGGACCCTCCGGGTCCGGCAAGTCGACGCTGTGCCGCACGATCAACCGGCTCGAGACCGTCGACTCCGGCCGCATCACCATCGACGGCAAGGACATCCCGGCCGAGGGGAAGGACCTCGCCCGGCTGCGCGCGGACGTCGGGATGGTCTTCCAGTCCTTCAACCTCTTCGCCCACAAGACGGTGAAGGAGAACGTGACCCTCGGACCGGTGAAGGTGCGGGGGAAGTCCGCCGCCGAGGCGGGCAAGCGCGCCGACGAACTCCTCGAGCGGGTTGGCCTGGCCAGCCAGGGCCCGAAGTACCCGGCCCAGCTGTCCGGTGGCCAGCAGCAGCGCGTGGCGATCGCCCGCGCCCTGGCCATGGACCCCAAGGTCATGCTCTTCGACGAACCCACCTCGGCGCTCGACCCCGAGATGATCAACGAGGTCCTCGACGTCATGACCGGTCTGGCCAAGGACGGCATGACCATGGTCGTGGTGACCCACGAGATGGGTTTCGCCCGTCGGGCCGCGGACCGCGTGGTCTTCATGGCCGACGGCGCGATCCTCGAGGACACCGACCCCGAGACGTTCTTCACCGCGCCGAAGCACGAACGCGCCCAAGACTTCCTCTCGAAGATCCTCACCCACTGATGAGCACCACACACCAGGAGGCACCACCCATGAGGAACTTCCGCACCGCAGCCCTCGCCGGCGTGGCGACCACCCTGCTCGCGCTCACCGCCTGCGGAGGCGGTGGCGAACTCTCCGAGGAGGGGGCCGCCGACCAGCCCACGGCCGAGGCCAGCGCCAGCTTCGAGGCCGGCACCAAGATGGCCACGATCTCCGAGGCCGGGAAGATCAAGATCGGGACGAAGTTCGACCAGCCCGGTTTCGGCCTGGCGAACCTGGAGAACGTCCCCGAGGGTTTCGACGTCGACGTGGCCGAGCACATCGCCGCCAAGCTCGGGATCGCCCCGGACGCCATCACCTGGGTCCCCTCCCCCAGCGCCCAGCGCGAGGACCTGATCGCCAACGGCGAGGTCGACCTGGTCGTCGCGACGTACACGATCAACGACAAGCGCAAGGAACGCATCACCTTCGCGGGGCCGTACTACGTCGCGGGCCAGCAGATCATGGTGGCCAAGGACAACTCCACCATCACCGGTCCGGAGTCGCTCAAGGCCAACCCCGACCAGAAGATCTGCTCGGTCACCGGTTCGACGCCGGCCGAGAACATCCGTCAGTACCTGGCCGACCCGAGCCAGCTCGTCGAGTTCGCCGGTTACAGCGACTGCGCCGACCAGCTGAAGAACGGCCAGGTCGCGGCGGTCACGACGGACAACGTCATCCTCACCGGCCTGGTGGCCAAGTCCGACGACGCGTTCAAGCTCGTCGGGGAGCAGTTCACCGAGGAGCCCTACGGCATCGGCATCACCAAGGGCGACACCGCGTTCTGCGAGTTCATCAACGAGACGCTGAGCGAGATGTCCGAGTCCGGTGACTACGAGAAGGCCTGGAACGCGACGGCCGGGAAGTACGAGGGCACCGAGGTGCCGACCCTGCCCACCGCCGACGCCTGCGTCTGATCCTCGACACTCCCGGAGGGCGGTCCCCGTGGACCCCGTGATCGACAACCTCGATCTGTACGCCGCAGGGTTCCTCAGGTCCCTGGGCCTGGCCGCGTGGGCCGCGCTCGGCGCCCTCGTCCTGGGCACCGTGCTGGCCGTGTTCCGGGTGAGCCCGGTCCCCGTCCTGCGCGGCGTCGGCGCCACCTACGTGACGCTGCTGCGGAACACCCCGCTGGTCATCGTGCTGTTCTTCTTCGTGTTCGGGGTCCCCGCGCTGGGCATCAACGCCTCGAACTACACGCTCGCGGTCTGCGGTCTCATCGTCTACACCGCGTCGTTCGTCTGCGAGGCCGTCCGGTCGGGGATCTCCACCGTGCCGACCGGGCAGGCCGAGGCGGCCCGGGCCATCGGACTCCCGTTCGGCCTGAGCCTGACCCAGATCATCCTCCCGCAGGCGATGCGGGCGGTGGTCCCCCCGGTCGGCAACGTCATCATCGCGATGATCAAGAACTCCGCCGTCGCCGGCGCGATGGGCGTCGGCGGCGACCTGTTCAGCGTCTACGCCCGGCTCTCCAGCGCGCAGGGTCTGGCCCGGCTGCCCGTCATCACCGGGATGGCCATCGGCTACCTCGTCCTGACCCTGGCCGCCGCCCTGCTGCTGGCGATCGCCGAGCGACGCATGGCGGTGGCCCGGTGAGCGCCCCGACCGCGGTCCTCTTCGACACCCCCGGGCCGGTCGCGCGTCGCCGGACCCGGATCGGCAGCATCGTGGCGGGGGTCCTGCTGCTCGCGACGATCGCGCTGGTCCTGGTCCGGATGCAGCAGCAGGGGCAGCTCACCCCGGAGAAGTGGGGTCCGCTGGTCGACCCCACGAACACGGACTTCGCCCCGGTCTGGCGACTGCTGCTCCCCGCCTGGGGCGTGACCCTGCGGGTCGCGGCCGTGGCCGTCGTCGCCTCCATCGTCCTGGGCCTCGTGATCGGGGCGCTGCGGTTGCTGCTGCCCCGGGGCCCCCGCATCCCGCTGATCGCCGTGATCGAACTGCTGCGCGGGTTGCCCGTCGTGGTGACGATCCTCTACGTCGACATCCTGCTGCGGACCCTGAACGTCCACCCCGGCTCGTTCTGGGTCCTGGTCGTCGGGCTCACGCTGTACAACTGCGTGATCATCTCCGAGATCGTCCGGGCCGGGATCCAATCCCTCCCCCGGGGTCAGGTGGAGGCGGGGCTGGCCATCGGCCTGACCCGCGGCCAGGTCATGACGCAGATCCAGCTGCCGCAGGGCGTCCGGGCCATGCTGCCGGCGCTGATCAGCCAGCTCATCGTCGTGCTCAAGGACACCGCCCTCGGCAGCGTGGTCCTCGTCTCCCTGGGCGACGTCGGGGAGATCGCGGGACGACTGCGACAGGTCCTGGACAACTCGATCCAGACCTACTTCGTCGTCGGGCTGATGTTCGTCGTCGTCAACCTCCTGCTGGACCTGTTGGCCCGCCGGGTGCAACGACGGCTGTCCACGGGGCGCCGCACGGCGGCGACGGTGGAGATCGCCCAGGGACGTCAGGCTACGGGAGCCGCGTTCTGAGGACCCGGGAACGACGAAGGCCCGTCCCCACCCGGGGACGGGCCTTCGTGGTGTCTGCCGTCAGATGTCGTCGCGCACGGTGTACAGCGTGAGCTTGCGGTCCGCGACGATCGTCCCGAGCCGGGACGCACCCTCAGGGGTCTGCCGGAACGCGCGGTAGGCGTTGTCGTTCTCGACGGACTCCCAGCGCTCAACGATGGAGACGTGGGTCTCGTCGGCGTCATCGATGAGGACCTCGCAACCGAGGTTGCCCTCGAAGGCGCGGGTGGCCTCGAGGGTCTCGGTGAGGATGGCGGGAGCGTCGGCGACGTTCTCGGCCTTGATGGTCAGTTCCAGGATGGCGATGGTGGTCACGCGCCGGAGGCTACGCCTCGCCCTGGATCTCCTCACGCACGACCCGCACCACGACGTCCGAGGGGAAACCCCGCCGCGCCAGCATCCCGTACAGACGGCGTTCCCGGACTGCCCGTTCCAGCCCGCGCATCGCGCCCGCCTTGCGCTGCACCAGAGCCCGAGCGGCCTCGACCTGAGACGCGTCGTCCACGGCCTCGAGGGCCCCGGCCGCGGTCTCGTCGTCGACGCCCTTCATCCGCAGTTCCTGGGCCAGGGCTCGACGGCCCCGTCCACTGCTGCGGGAGTGCACCCAGCCCTCAGCGAAGGTCTTGTCGTCGACGAGACCGACCTCCTCGAAGCGGTCGAGCACCTCGAGCGCGACCTCGGCCGGGACCTCCTTCGCCGCGAGCTTCTCGGCGAGCTGGGCCCGGCTGCGCGGTGCCCCCGTCAGTTGCTGCAGGGCGATGGTGCGGGCGACCTCGTGCGGGTCGGCCTCCCGGTCCGGGTTCTCGTCCGGACCGGGGGGGACCTGTTCTCGGGACCGACGGCTCAGAAGTCGACCTTCTCCTCGACGGCGGCCGCGTCCTCGGCGGGCGCGTCCATGCGGGCGCCGATGCCGAGCTTCTCCTTGATGCGCTTCTCGATCTCGTCACCGAGGTCGGGGTTGTCGCGCAGGAAGGCGCGGGCGTTCTCCTTGCCCTGGCCGAGCTGGTCGCCCTCGTAGGTGTACCAGGCCCCGGACTTGCGCACGAACCCGTGCTCGACACCGAGGTCGATGAGGCCACCCTCGCGGGAGATGCCGAGGCCGTAGATGATGTCGAACTCGGCCTGCTTGAACGGCGGGCTGACCTTGTTCTTCACGACCTTGACGCGGGTGCGGTTGCCGACGGCGTTCGTCCCGTCCTTCAGCGTCTCGATGCGGCGCACGTCGAGGCGGATCGAGGCGTAGAACTTCAGCGCCTTGCCGCCCGTCGTCGTCTCGGGCGAGCCGAACATGACGCCGATCTTCTCGCGCAGCTGGTTGATGAAGATCGCGGTGGTGCCGGAGTGGTTCAGCGCACCGGTGATCTTGCGCAGCGCCTGCGACATCAGGCGGGCCTGCAGGCCGACGTGGCTGTCACCCATCTCGCCCTCGATCTCGGCCTTCGGCACGAGGGCCGCGACGGAGTCGATGACGATGATGTCGAGGGCGCCGGAGCGGATCAGCATGTCCGCGATCTCCAGCGCCTGCTCACCGGTGTCCGGCTGGGAGACCAGCAGCGCGTCGGTGTCGACGCCCAGCTTGGCCGCGTAGTCCGGGTCGAGGGCGTGCTCGGCGTCGATGAAGGCGGCGATGCCGCCGGCCTTCTGGGCGCTGGCGACGGCGTGCAGGGCGACGGTCGTCTTGCCCGACGATTCCGGGCCGTAGATCTCGACGACGCGCCCGCGGGGCAGACCGCCGATGCCGAGCGCCACGTCCAGGGCGATGGAGCCGGTCGGGATGACCTCGATCGGGGGCCGGACGTCGTCGCCCAGCCGCATGACCGAGCCCTTGCCGAAGTTCTTGTCGATCGCGGCGAGGGCGGCATCGAGGGCCTTCTCGCGGTCCGCAGGAGCGGGCATGTCTCCACCTTGTGGTCTGGGTTCCAACTGACTCGGGGAACGCTAGGACAGACCTCCGACACGACCCCCGAACGACGAGGAGGACTGTGGACGGAGGAGCCTGACGAGCCCCCTGTGGACACGTCGATGCTATCCGTACAGGTGTTCGATCCCAACTCGACGAGACCTCGGCGTGTCGGGGTGCGTCTGCCCAGAGGCCTGGAGGTGCGCGGGTGATCGCCGTGTCGGAGGTGCTCCGCAACCACGCCTCCGCCGCCGGCGCCGGGGACTGGCTGGAGGCCCTCCCGGAGCTGCTCGCCCAGCTGGAACGTCAGTGGGGCGTCACCGTCGGCCGCCCGTTCACCGGGGCCACCGAGGCCTACGTCGCGGAAGCGACCACCACCGACGGGCGACCGGTCGTGCTCAAGGTCCTCCTCCCCCTCGGGGAGAGCGAGGCCCGCCACGAGATCGGCGTGCTCCGCCTGGCCGGGGGCCGGGGGATGGTCGCCCTGCTGCGCGACGACCCCGCCGCGGGGGCGCTGCTGCTGCCGCGACTGGGCCCACCGCTGCACGCACTGGGTCTGCCCACCGCGACCCGCCACGACGTCCTCTGCGACACCGCGGCCCGGGTCTGGCGTCCGGCGCCGGGGTCCGGGCTCCCGACCGGCGCCGACCGCGCCCGCCGGCTCACCACGTCGATCACCACGGCGTGGGAAGCCCTCGGACGGCCCTGCTCGGAGCAGGCGCTCGACCACGCCCTCCGCTGCGCGCGCCGGCGCGAGGCGGCCCACGACGACGAGCGGGCCGTGCTGGTCCACGGCGACGTGCACCAGCTGAACGCGCTCCAGGACGGCCGACGGTTCACCCTCGTCGACCCCGACGGCCTGCTGGCCGAACCCGAGTGCGACCTCGGGACGGTGATGCGGGGCGATCCCGTCGACCTGCTGCACGGGGATCCGCACGAACGGGCCCGGCGCCTCGCGGCCCGGACCGGCCTGGACCCCACGGCCGTCTGGGAGTGGGGGGTGGTCGAGCGGGTGGCGAGCGGCCTGCACTGCACCGCGCTCGAACTGCAGCCGCTGGGACGCCAGACCCTGCTGGCCGCCGAGGCCGCCACCCAGCACGACCGGACGACAGGCGGTCTCCGGAGCGGGTCCGCCGGGTCCCACGCCGGTCCGGCTCCGCGAGACGGGATCACTAGGCTGCCGCTCGTGACGCAGACGTCTCCCACGATCCTCGACCCGCGCGGCGCCGACCTCGTCCCCGCGGGCGCCACCCTCGAACGCCTCGGCACGGGCAGCACGTGGGCCGAGGGCCCCGTCTGGCTGCCGGGCGAGAACGCTCTCCTCTTCAGCGACATCCCCGGTGACCGGATCATGCGCTGGGACGAGAGCGCCGGCACCGAGACCTCGGGAGGGGGCGGCCTCACCGTCCACCGGGAGGGCGTCGAGTTCACCAACGGCCGCACCCTCGACCGCGAGGGGCGGGTCGTCGCGTGCTCGCACGGCCGCCGGGCGATGGAACGCACCGAGCCCGACGGCACCACCACGATCCTGGTGGACCGCTTCGGGGACAAGCGGTTCAACTCCCCCAACGACGTCGTCGTCGCCTCCGACGGGGCGGTCTGGTTCACCGACCCGCCCTACGGGATCACCGTGGCCGTCGAGGGCCACGAGGGGTTCCGGGAGTACGGCGACAACTTCGTCTTCCGCTTCGACCCGGCGACCGGGGACCTGCGGGTCGTCGTGACCGACGTCGAGGAACCCAACGGGCTCGCCTTCTCCCCCGACGAGTCGCTGCTCTACGTCGCCGACACCTCTGCGGCCCCCACCCCCGGCAACGGCGACCACCGCCTCATCCGGGTCTACGACGTGCTCACCGGGATCACGGGTGGCCGCGGCCCGCAGGCCGTTCCCGGCGGACCCGTGGTGAAGAACGGCCGCGTGTTCGTCGAGGTCGACCGCGGTCTGGCCGACGGGTTCCGGGTCGACACCGCGGGGAACGTCTGGACCTCCAACGGTGACGCCGTGACGGTCTTCGCCCCCGACGGCACCCGGCTGCTGGAGGTCGTCGTCGGCGAGGTCGTGGCCAACGTCTGCTTCGGCGGGGCCGACGGCACCGACCTCTTCGTCGCGGCCTCGACCAGCGCCTACCGGCTGCGGACCAACGCCGTCGGCGCCGGGCTGTGGTGGCTGTGACGTACACGGCACCGCCCGCTCCGGAACGCGTCGAACCGCCGGAGATCGGCGACGAGCGCGCCACCGTCGAGGGGTTCCTGGAGTACCACCGCACCACCTTCGCCCGGAAGCTGGAGGGCCTCACCGCGGAGCAGCTGCGCCGCCGCGCCGTGGAGCCGTCGTCGCTCTCGCTGCTCGGGCTGGCCCGTCACCTCGCCGAGGTGGAGCGCACCTGGTGGCGCGACCGGGTCGCCGGCGAGGACGTGACCCCGGTGACGTACTCCGACGACAACCCCGACGGCGACTTCGACGACGTGGGCACCGCGGACCCCGAGGCGGACCTCGCCTGGCTCCTCGAGGAGCAGGACCACGCGCGGCGGATCCTCGCGCAACGCTCGCTCGAGGACGTGTGGGAGCACCCGGGACGGCCCGACAAGACCGTGCGCTGGGTGCTGACCCACGTGCTGGAGGAGTACGCCCGCCACAACGGCCACGCCGACCTCCTGCGCGAGCGGATCGACGGCTCCGTCGGCGAATGAGTCAGGTGCGGCGCTTGGTGCGGCGGTCCCGCCCCAGGCGGCGCTCCTGCGGGACGTCGAGGGCGTCGCAGAGGGCCAGCCAGATCTCCTTGGGCTCGACCCCGGCGTCCAGCGCCTCCTTCGCGGTGCGGTCCTCGAGCACCAGCAGGTGGTGGTCGGCCGCCAGCGAACGGCCGTAGGCGGCCCCGAACTCGTCCTCCACCAGGATCCAGAACTCGCTGACTCGCATGGGCGACAGGGTGCCATGAGGGGCACGTGTCGGAGGTGGGTGGTCGAATGACGAGATGAGCCCGGAGCAGCACCACGACCTCACCCCCGACGAGGTGCTGGGCCGTTTCTCCGAGGCGACCCGGGCCTGGTTCACCGGTGCGTTCGCCGCGCCGACACCGGCCCAGCTCGGGGCCTGGGACGCCGTGAGCCGCGGGCAGCACGCCCTCGTCGTCGCCCCCACCGGATCGGGCAAGACGCTGTCCGCCTTCCTCTGGGCCCTCGACGGTCTCGCCGCCGAGGCCGTCCCGGAGGACAAGGACCACCGCTGCCGCGTCCTCTACATCTCGCCGTTGAAGGCACTGGCCGTCGACGTGGAACGCAACCTGCGCTCCCCGCTGACCGGCATCCGGCAGGCCGCCCAACGCCTCGGCCTGCCCGTGCCCGACGTGCGGGTCGGGGTCCGGTCCGGGGACACGCCGGCCGAGGAACGCCGCGGGTTCACCCGCACGCCCCCGGACGTCCTCATCACGACCCCGGAGTCGCTGTTCCTGCTGCTGACCTCGAAGGCGCGCGAACAGCTGCGCGGGGTCCGCACCGTCGTGCTCGACGAGGTCCACGCGATGGCGGGATCCAAACGCGGTGCCCACCTGGCGATCTCGCTGGAACGTCTCGACGCCCTCGTCACCGCGGCCGGCGGGGAACCCACCCAGCGGGTCGGGTTGTCGGCGACGGTCCGCCCGGTCCAGGCGGTGGCCGAGTGGGTCTCCGGCGGCCGCCCGGTCACGATCGTCCAACCCCCCTCGACGAAGGAGTTCGACCTCAAGGTCGTCGTCCCCGTCGAGGACATGAGCCAGCTCGACGCCTCCGGTCGCGGTGCGGAGGACCCGGACGACCTCAGCGGCCAGGCCGCGGGGAACCCCCGCCGGGCCAGCATCTGGCCGCACGTCGAGGAACGCATCGTCGACCTCGTCGCGGGGCACCGCTCCACGCTGGTGTTCGCGAACTCGCGCCGGTTGTCCGAGCGCCTCACCGCCCGCCTCAACGAGATCTGGGACGAACGCCTGAACCCCGAGGAGGCCGAGGGGGCCACTCCGGTGGGCGTCCCCCCGGCCGAACTCATGGGCCAGGCCGGGCAGAGCGCCGGCGCCCCCGCGATCCTCGCCCGCGCCCACCACGGCTCGGTGTCGAAGGAACAGCGTTCCCTCATCGAGGAGGACCTCAAGGCGGGCCGCCTCCCCGCCGTGGTCGCCACCTCCAGCCTCGAGCTCGGCATCGACATGGGCGCCGTCGACCTCGTCGTGCAGGTGGAGTCCCCGCCCAGCGTGGCCAGCGGTCTGCAACGCGTGGGCCGCGCCGGTCACCAGGTCGGCGCGGTCTCGCGCGGGGTCCTGTTCCCCAAGTACCGCGGGGACCTGCTGCAGACCGCCGTGGTCGTCGAACGGATGCGCGACGGGCGGATCGAGGAACTGCACGTCCCCTCCAACCCGCTCGACGTCCTCGCCCAGCAGATCGTCGCGATGGTCGCGATGGACGAGTGGACCGTCCCCGACCTCCTCGCCCTGGCCCAGCGGGCCGCACCGTTCGCGACGTTGTCCCGCGCCGTGCTGGACGCCGTCCTGGACATGCTGTCCGGCCGCTACCCCAGCGACGAGTTCGCCGAGCTCCGACCCCGGCTGGTGTGGGACCGCGTGACCGAGACCCTCACGGGACGCCCCGGGGCGCAACGGCTCGCGGTCACCAGCGGCGGGACGATCCCCGACCGCGGGTTGTTCGCGGTGTTCCTGGCCACCGGCGAGGGCCCGGGGCGCCGGGTCGGGGAACTCGACGAGGAGATGGTCTACGAGTCCCGCGTCGGCGACGTCATCACCCTCGGCTCCTCGGCCTGGCGGGTCGAGGACATCACCCACGACCGCGTCCTGGTCACCCCCGCCCCCGGACAGCCGGGCCGGCTCCCGTTCTGGCACGGCGAGGCCCTGGGCCGCCCCGCGGAACTCGGGCGGGCCCTCGGCGAGTTCGTCCGCGAACTCGGCGCGCTGGACGGCGGGTTCGCCGGTGAACCCGCGAAGGACCGCGTGAAGGCCGCCGGCCTCGACGACTGGGCCACCGGCAACCTGCTCGCCTACCTGGGCGAGCAGCTCGAGGCGACCCGCCACGTCCCCGACGACCAGACGATCGTGGTGGAACGCTTCCGCGACGAGCTCGGGGACTGGCGGATCTGCATCCACTCCCCCTTCGGCGGTCAGGTCCACTCCCCCTGGGCGCTGGCGCTGGGCGCGCGGATGCGCGAGCGGTTCGGCGTCGACGTGCAGGCCATGCCCGCCGACGACGGGATCGTGCTGCGTCTGCCCGATCTCGACCTCCCCGACGGTCAGGCTCCCGACGTCGCCGACCTGGTGGCGCTGGAGGCGAACGAGGTCGCGGAACTCGTGACGGCCGAGATCGGTGGCTCGGCGTTGTTCGCCTCCCGGTTCCGGGAGTGCGCGGCCCGCGCGCTGCTGCTGCCCCGGCGCCAACCGGGCAAGCGCCAGCCGCTGTGGCAGCAGCGGCAGCGCGCCGCGTCGCTGCTGCAGGTCGCGAGCCGGTTCCCGAGCTTCCCGATCGTCCTGGAGACGGTGCGGGAGTGCCTGTCCGACGTCTTCGACGTCACGGGCCTGGAACGCCTCATGACCGACCTCGCGGCCCGCAGGGTCCGCGTCGTCGAGGTCGAGTCGAGCCAGCCCTCGCCCTTCGCCCGCGGCCTGATGTTCGGCTACGTCGCGCAGTTCCTCTACGAGGGCGACTCGCCGCTGGCGGAACGCCGCGCCGCGGCGCTCGCCCTCGACCCGAGCCTGCTCGCGGAACTGCTGGGCCGGGGCGAGGGCGCCGCGTTGCGCGACCTGCTCGACCCGGAGGCCGTGCAGCGCACCGAGGACGAACTGCAACGCCTCGTCCCCGAACGACGGTGTTCCGACGCCGAGGACGTGGCCGACCTGCTCCGCGTCCTGGGTCCGCTGACGACGGCCGAGGTGGTCGAACGCAGCGGGCGCGCCGAACCCGGGACCGAAGAACCGGTGGTGCTGCCCGACGGCGAGGTGGCCCGCTGGCTGGTCGCCCTCGAGGACGCCCGCCGGCTGATCCGGGTCCGGATCGCCGGCGAGGAGCACTGGGCCGTCATCGAGGACTCCGGCCGGTTGCGCGACGGGCTGGGCACCCCGCTGCCGGTGGGGATCCCCGAGGCCTTCACCGAACCCGTCGCCGACCCGTTGGCGGAGTTGTTCGGGCGGTTCGCCCGCACCCGCGGGCCGTTCACCGTGCTCGACGCGGCCGCGCGCTTCGGCGTGGGTCGGGCCGTGGCGCACGACGCGTTGCGCCGGTTGCAGACCAGCGGCCGCGTCGTCGAGGGCGAACTCCGCCCCGGGGGAACCGGTCTGGAGTTCTGCGACGCCGACGTCCTGCGCATCCTGCGCCGACGCTCGCTGGCCGCGTTGCGGGCCGACGTCGAACCCGTCCCGCCGCGCGACCTCGCCCGGTTCCTCCCGGCCTGGCAGGGCGTCAGCACCGGTCTGCGCTCCCGCCTGCGCGGGGTCGACGGTGTGCTGCGGGCCGTGGAGCAGCTCGCCGGTGCCGTGGTGCCCGCGAGCGCCGTGGAGCCGCTGGTGCTCTCGGCCCGGGTCGAGGGCTACCGGCCGGCGATGCTGGACGAGCTGACCGCGGCGGGTGAGGTGGTGTGGTCCGGTCACGGCAGCCTGCCCGGTGACGACGGCTGGGTGTCGCTGCACCCGGCGGACCTGGCGCCGTTGACGTTGCCGGACCCGGAGGACTCCGAGATCGAGGTCGACACCGAGGTGCACCGCGCGGTGCTGGAGGCGTTGGCCGGCGGTGGCGCGTACTTCTTCCGCGCGCTCTCGGACGCGGTGGGCTCCACCGACGACCCGGGTCTGACGAGTGCGCTGTGGGACCTGGTGTGGGCGGGACGGTTGACCAACGACACCCTGGCCCCGTTGCGGAACCGGCTCGCGGGGAAGGGGGCCCACAAGCCCCGGGCGACCGCGCCCCGCTCCCGCTACGCCCGCCCCGCACGGGGGCTGCGCGGGACCCGTGTGGAACTCCCCTCGCGCAGCGGGCCGCCCTCGGCCGCCGGCCGGTGGTCGCTGCTGCCGGAGATCGAGGCCGACGCGACGGTCCGCGCGCACGCCAGCGCCGAGGTGCTGCTGGACCGGCACGGGGTGCTGACCCGCGGCGCCGTCGCGAGCGAACGGGTCCCGGGGGGCTTCTCCGCGGTGTACCGGGTGCTGGCGGCGTTCGAGGAGGCCGGCCGGGCCCGGCGCGGGTACTTCGTCGAGGGTCTGGGTGCCTCCCAGTTCGCCACGACGGGTGCGGTGGACCGGTTGCGGGACAGCGCCCGTCCCGTCGGGGGGTCGAGCCCGTCCCAGCGTCGCGACGCGCGCAAGGACGTGGGGCCGGGGGCCGTCGTGCTGGCGGCGACGGACCCGGCGAACCCCTACGGGGCGGCGCTGCCGTGGCCGGAACGTCCGGAGGTCACCGCGGGCGTCACGGGGCACCGTCCGGGGCGGAAGGCAGGTGCGCTGGTCGTCGTCGTGGACGGTGACCTCGTCCTCTACGTCGAGCGGGGTGGTCGCTCGGTGCTGTCCTGGACCCAGGAGCTCGAGGCGTTGCAGCCCGCGGCGGACGCGCTGGCGTTGTCGGTGCGCGAGGGGGTCCTGGGGAAGTTGACGGTGGAGAAGGCCGACGGCAGCGGAGTGCTGGCCGCGGACTCCCCGCTGGGGGCCGCGCTGGAGTCGGCCGGGTTCCACGCGACCCCCCGCGGGTTGCGGATCAGGACGTGACCCGTGCCCGAGGGTGACGTCGTCTGGCGCACGGCCCGGCGCCTGCACCGGGCGCTGGCCGGGCGTGAACTCCTGGCCAGCGACCTGCGGTGGCCGAGCCTGGCGACGGTGGACCTGTCGGGTCGGCGGGTGCGAGAGGTCGCGAGCGCCGGGAAGCACATCCTGACGCGGGTGGAGGCCGGTGGTGACGACCCGCCCGTGACCCTGCACAGCCACCTGCGGATGGAGGGTTCCTGGTACGTCGAACGGACCGGTGACCCGGGCGGTCGGCGCTCGGCGTCGGGGATCCGGGCGGTGCTGACCACGTCGGAGTGGACGGCGGTCGGGCACAAGCTGGGGATGCTCGACCTGGTCCCGAGCGACCAGGAGGACGACCTCGTCGGTCACCTCGGTCCGGACCTGCTGGGGCCGGGCTGGGACGCCGCCGAGGCGGAACGCCGCTTGCTGGAGCGCCCCGACCGGGAAGTCGGCGCGGCACTGCTCGACCAGCGCGTCCTCGCGGGGGTCGGGACGTTCTACCTGGCCGAGGCCTGCTTCCTGGCGCGGGTGACCCCGTGGTCGCCGGTGTCCGCGCTGGAGGACCCCACGCAGTTCGTCGCGCTCGTGCACCGGCTGCTGGACCTCAACAAGGACCGCGCGGACCAGGTGACGACGGGTGACCTGCGCCGGGGCAGGCAGAACTTCGCGCACGCCCGTTCCGGGTTGCCGTGCCTGCGGTGCGCGGGAACCGTCCGGGTCGCCCCCATCGGCACCCCGCCGCAGGACCGCACGGCCTTCTACTGCCCGGGCTGCCAGCGCGGGCCGGCCCCGACGGACGACGGCCGACCGCAGCGCCCGTTGGGGAGCTCCGGCCGGCCGGGGTCGGCGCGCACGTACCGCACGCGTCGCTAGATCAGGCGGCGCTGACCAGACGTCGGCGCAGGATGAGTTCGAGCTCGTCGGGCAGGCCTTCGAGCTCGACGGCGAACTCGCTGCCGGACTCCTCGGTCAGTCCGCCGAGGGCGGAGTCGAGGGCGTGGTCGACGAGGGTGTCCAGCTCGCTGTCCTCGACCGGCGCGTCGGGGACGGCCTCGACGACGGGGACGGTCGGCTCGACCGCGGGGGTGGGCACGATGCCTTCGGCGGCGTAGCGGCGGGCGACCGTGGAGACGCCCTCCTCGCGGGCGATGCGACGGGTGACCTCGCCGAGCAGCTGCGAGAGCGGCACGTCGAGGGCGGTGCAGATGGAGGCCAGGAGCTCGCTGGAGGCTTCCTTCTGACCGCGTTCGACCTCGCTCAGGTAGCCCAGCGACACCCGGGCGGTGGAGGACACCTCACGCAAGGTCCGCTGCTGACCGCGCCGTTCGTCACGCAGAACATCACCGATCGTCCGGCGGAGCACGACCATGCGGCGGCCTCCCTCAGGGAGTCGAACTGGCGCGAGGTGGCTGCCAGTAGTGGAGTCACTACCGTACCCCGCCCGGGGCTTGAGGGTCGTGGTGGGAGCAGAGTTGCGCACGTCAGACTCAACTCCCGACGGGACGCGTGTGTTCCGCGAGGGCCGAGAGGATCTCGTCCAGCGCCGCGGCCACCACTCCCGCCCGCACCGCCGGCCGGTCCCCGGGGACCAGCAGCCGCACGTGCCGGGCACCACCCTCGATCCAGTCCGCGGCGATGCCCACGAAGGCCGTCCCGGCCGGGAACCCGTCCGCCGGGCCCGGACCGGCGACCCCGGTGGTGGCGATCCCGACGGCGGCCCGCAGGCGCGAGCGCGCCCCGCGGGCCATCTCCTCGGCCACGAAGCCGTCGACGGGCCCGGTGCGCGCGAGGGCGGCCGCGTCCACCCCGAGGACCTGCGCCTTCAGCTCGGTCGCGTAGGCCACGACCCCGCCGCGCACGACCGCGGAGGCCCCGGGGACGTCCACGAGCGTCGCGCAGAGCAACCCACCGGTGAGCGACTCGGCGGTGGCGATCGTCGTGCCGGCCGCGATCAGCGCGGCGACCACCTCGGGCGCGGAGGTCACCGGCGCAGCAGCTTCGCCCCGGCCACGAAGTAGGCCCAGGCGCTCCAGAGGGTCAGCACGACCGCGACCCCCATGACCGCGGTGCACAACGGGTCCCACGCGGCGGGCAGGGGCAGCACGAAGAGGCCCACGGCGATGGTCTGGACCACCGTCTTGATCTTGCCGCCCCGGGCGGCGGGGATGACCCCGCGCCGGATGACGATGAAGCGCAGCAGGGTGACCAGCAGTTCGCGGGCCAGGACGACCACGGTCATCCACCACCAGAGCCGGCCCTGCAGCGACAGGACGATCAGCCCGGCGCCGATGAGCGCCTTGTCGGCGATGGGGTCGGCGATCTTGCCGAAGTCGCTCACCACCTCCCAGCGACGGGCCAGGTGCCCGTCGTAGCGGTCGGTGATGCTGGCGGCGACGAAGACGGCCAGCGCCGCGGCGCGCCAGCGCCAGTCGGTGCCCCCGTCCATCGCCAGGAACCAGACGAAGACGGGGACGAAGACGATGCGCAGGACGGTCAGGGCGTTCGGCAGGTGCATCTTGTGCCACCCGTGGGAAGAACCGACCTGCCCCTCGACGCTCGTCTTGCTCATGGTCAGACCGTAGCCCTCACCAGCGGTTCCGCCAGCAGGTCCGCCCCGGCGACGCCGGTCACCCGGGCGGTCACCAGGTCTCCCACGTGGACGACGAACCCCGTCGGCAGCTCCAGCTCGGTCTCGCCGTCGACGTCCGGTCCCTGGTGGGCCGCGCGGCCGACGACGTGCGGGTCGCCGTCCTCGTCCACGACGCTCTCGACGAGGACCTCGACGACCTCACCGAGGCGTTCCTCGGCGCGCTGGGCGATGAGTTCCTCGACGAGGCGGCTGACCCGCTCGTAGCGGGCGGCGACGACCTCGTCGGGCAGGTGCCCGTCGAGGGTCTCGGCCTCGGTGCCGTCCTCGTCGGAGTAGGCGAAGACCCCCACGACGTCGAGGCGGGCCCGCTCCAGGAACGAGCACAGCTCGTCGACGTCCGCCTCGGTCTCACCGGGGAAGCCGACGATGACGTTGGAACGGATCCCGGCCAACGGGTTGCGTTCGCGGACCTGCTCGAGCAGCGCGAGGAAGGGTTCGGTCCCGCCGAAGCGGCGCATGCGGCGCAGCACGGCCGGCGAGGAGTGCTGGAAGGAGAGGTCGAAGTACGGCACGACCCCGGGGACCTTCGTCAGCGCGTCCAGCAGGCCGGGGCGCACCTCGGCAGGCTGGAGGTAGGACACCCGGACCCGCTGGATCCCCTCGACGGCCGCGACCCGGGGCAGCATCGCCTCGAGGGCCCGCAGGTCGCCGAGGTCCTTGCCGTAGGAGGTGGTGTTCTCGCTGACGAGGAAGACCTCCTTGACGCCCTGCTCGGCCAGCCACTGCGTCTCGGCGATCACCTCGTCGGCGGGACGGGACACGAACGACCCGCGGAAGGCCGGGATGGCGCAGAAGGTGCAGCGGCGGTCGCAACCGGCGGCGATCTTCACCGGCGCCCACGGGCCGGAGCCGAGGCGACGACGGATGACCCGGGGGCCGCTGGCCGGGGCCACGCCCTCGGGCAGGTCCGGCTCCACGATCTTGGCCTTCGCGGCCTGCCGCTCGGCCGGGGCCAGGGGCAGCAGCGTGCGGCGGTCGCGCGGCACGTGGGACTCGCGCTTCTCGCCGTTCAGGATCGCCTCGAGGTGGCTCGAGAGGTCGTTGTAGGAGTCGAAGCCGAGGATCGCGTCGGCCTCGGGCAGCGACTCGGCGAGGTCCTTGCCGTAGCGCTCGGCCATGCAGCCGACGGCCACGACGGCCTTGGTGCGCCCGGCCTCCTTGAGGTCCGCCGCGGCCAGCACGGTGTCGATGGAGTCCTTCTTGGCCTGCTCCACGAACCCGCAGGTGTTCACGACGGCGACGTCGGCACCGTCCGGGTCGTCCACGAGCGTCCAGCCGGCGTCGGCGAGGCGACCGGCCAGCTCCTCGGAGTCGACGTCGTTGCGGGCGCAGCCGAGGGTGACGAGCGCGACGGAACGCGACGGAACAGAGGTGGGGGGCACCGCACCAGGGTACGTGCCCTTGCGATCCTCAGGCGCTGCGCACCACGACCCTCAGGCGCTGCGCACCCGCTGGGCCTGCGGCACCGGGACCCGGCCCACCTCGCCGACCTCCGGGGGCTGCGGGTGCGGGCTGTCGTCCGCCTCCGCGGGGTGGGGGTGCTCCAGGGGGACGGCGTCCTCCAGCAGGGCCCGCATCGGCCGGGTCGGGCGGAACCAGCCACCGTCGGGCGGCAGCGCCGTGAGCCGGGTGCGGCCGAGGGAGACCTGGAACGCGCCGGGCACGTCCTCGAGGTCGACGAACTCGATGAGCGGGGACTCCTGGGCGTACCCGGCGACCTCCGCGAAGGACAGCACCACGCAGCGGACCCCCGCGCGGTGCAGCTCCTCCAGCGGCTGCAGGAAGTTGCGCCCGTCCCCGCTGGCGACGACGACCCGCCGCAACCGGTGGCTCGCCTGGCGGGAGGCGATGTGCTGGAGCATCGCGTCGTCGACGTCGTCCTCGGGGTGGACCTTGGGACGGGCGAAGACGGAGTACCCGAAGCTGCGCAGGGCCTCGATCCACCCGCGCAGCGAGACCGCGCTCGTGGGGTGCACGTTGGTGAAGACGGACCCCTCGACCTCGTGGTCGGCCGCCTCGGAGAGGAACCACCGCGCGATCGCGTCGAAGCGCGGTCGGTCCGAGGACGCCGGGCGCGACCCCAGGATCGAGGACAGCGTCATGTCGATGTTGGGCGCGTCCCAGATCAGCAGGTCGAGGTCGCGACGCTCCGTCGGAGTCGGCTGGTCCCGCCGGACCGGCTCGTGGGGGCGGGGCGAGTCCATGCGCACAAAGTTACACGGAGAGTCACCATTGTGCGACGTTGTGCTTGCTCTCCGTGACGTGTCGTGCGCCGCAAGGAATCAGCGCCGGTCGAGCAGCTCCCAGGCGTCCTCGCCACCCTCGTCCCCGTCCACGACCTCGAGCTCCGCCCCGACCTTCGGCTCCGGCGCCGTCGGCGGCTCGTCGCCGCGCATGAGGGCCAACGTCCCCGCCAGGTCGTCCGGACGCACCAGGACGTCGCGCGCCTTCGACCCCTCGCTCGGGCCGACCACCCCCCGGGACTCGAGGAGGTCCATGAGGCGACCCGCCTTCGCGAAGCCGACGCGCAGCTTGCGCTGCAGCATCGACGTCGAGCCGAACTGCGTCGTGACGACGAGTTCCGTCGCCTGCAGCAGCACGTCGAGGTCGTCGCCGATCTCCTCGTCCACCTGCTTCTTCTGCGCCGTGACCACGACGTCGTCGCGGTAGGTCGGCTGCAGCTGCGACTTCACGTGCGAGACGATCGCCTCGATCTCGCTCTCGGTGACCCACGCCCCCTGCACGCGCATGGGCTTCGACGCGCCCATCGGCAGGAACAGCGCGTCGCCCTGACCGACGAGCTTCTCGGCCCCCGGCTGGTCCAGCACGACCCGGGAGTCCGCGAGCGAACTCGTCGCGAACGCCAGCCGCGACGGCACGTTGGCCTTGATGAGCCCCGTCACGACGTCGACGGAGGGGCGCTGGGTCGCGAGCACCAGGTGGATGCCGGCGGCCCGGGCGAGCTGGGTGATGCGCTGGATCGAGGCCTCGACGTCGCGCGGGGCGACCATCATCAGGTCGGCGAGCTCGTCGACGACCACCAGCAGGTACGGGTAGGGCTGGATGACCCGCTTCGAGCCCTCCGGCGGGTGGACCTTGCCCGCCTTCACGGCCTTGTTGAAGTCGTCGAGGTGCTTGAACCCGTACTGGGCGAGGTCGTCGTAGCGCAGGTCCATCTCGCGCACGACCCACTCGAGGGCCTCGGCGGCCTTCTTCGGGTTCGTGATGATCGGGGTGATGAGGTGCGGGATGCCCTCGTAGATCGTGAGCTCGACGCGCTTGGGGTCGACGAGCACCATGCGGACCTCGTCGGGGGTCGCGCGCATGAGGATCGAGGTGATCATCGAGTTGACGAAGCTCGACTTGCCGGCGCCGGTCGCCCCGGCGACCAGGAGGTGCGGCATCTTCGCCAGGTTCGCGATGACGAAACCGCCCTCGACGTCCTTGCCGACCCCCATGACCATCGGGTGCTCGGTGCGGGTCGCGACGTTGCTGCGCAGCACGTCACCCAGCGAGACCGTCTCGCGGTCGGAGTTCGGGATCTCGATGCCGATCGCGGACTTCCCCGGGATCGGCGACAGGATGCGGACGTCGGCGCTCGCGACGGCGTAGGCGATGTTCTTGCTGAGCGCCGTGACGCGTTCGACCTTCGTCCCGCGGCCCAGTTCGACCTCGTAGCGGGTGACCGTCGGTCCGCGGGAGAACCCGGTGACGGCGGCGTCGATGTCGAACTGGTTGAGGACCTCGCTCAGCGCCTCGACCACGCGGTCGTTGGCGGCGCTGCGTTCCTTGGGGACCGTGCCCGGGACCAGCGCGGCCGGCTCGGGGAGCGTGTAGGTGACGTCGCCGGCGAGCGCGAGCTGCTCGATCCGCGGCGGCATCGGCGTGTGCGGCGGGGCGGGCAGGTCCTTCGGCGCGCTCGCCGGGACGGAGGCCCCGTCGACGATCGGCGTGTCCCGGGCCTCCAGCGACTCGCGGACGGACGGCGGGTCGGAGGGGACGACGCGTCGCTGCCCCGGTCGGGGCCGGGAGGCGGCCTCCTCCTCGGCGGCCGCCAGCTCCGCCTCGGTGATCGCGGCACGGTCGAAGGCCTCGTCGCCGACGCGCGCCTCGTCCTTCTTCGGACGGCGGCGCTTCGGCTTCTCCCCGGCGGTGTCCTCGGTGGTGTCCCCGGACTCCGGGCCCTCGAGCGCCCGGGCCGCCCGCTGGCGGGCCAGCGCCGTCGCCGGCAGGTCCCGGCGGGCCGCCCGCTCCGCGTCGCGCGCGGCGCGCTCGGGGTGGTGGGTGAGCCGTTCGTAGGCCTCGTGCACGCGGGTCGGGATGGCGTGCACCGGCGTCGCGGTGAGGACGAGGACCCCGAAGAACCCGAGCAGCACGAGGATGGGGACCATCACGTACGGCGTCAGCGCGGTCGTCAGGGGCCCTGCGACGAGGAAGCCGAGCATCCCGCCCGCGTCGGTGACGACGCCCGCGCCCTCCGGACCGGTCGGCGAGGGTGCCCCGGTCGCGAGGTGGACCAGACCGGCCGCGGACAGCGTCAGCGCGATCGACCCGACGACGGCCCGCGAAGTGGCCTGGGTCTGGTCGGGGTGACGCAGCAGGTGCACGGCCAGCCCGACGAGCACGACGGGCAGGGCCAGCGCGACCTCACCGAAGGTGCCGGCGACGACGGTGTGGATGACCCGACCCGCCGTTCCGGGCAGTCCCCACCACTCCCGGGCGGCGACGACGATGGCCAGGGCGAGCAGGAAGAAGCCGGCCCCGTCCCGACGCAGCTCGGGGTCGAGGTCACGAGCGCCGTCACCGACGCGACGAGCCGTGCCGCCCACGAGGTGCGCGCACCCCATCCAGACGGCGGAGACGGCGCGGACCGGCCACGACGGACCGGAACGCACCGGGACGGCAGCGGGTCGCTTGGCGACCGCCCTGGCCGGGGCGCGGTTGGCCGCCGGCCGGCTCGTGCCGCTGCGTGCGGGTGCCTTGGCGCCCGCCTTCGTGCCACCCCGTGTTCCGCCGGTCGCCACCTTGGTGGAACCTCCCCTACCGCTGGTCGTGCGCGCGTTCGTCGGGGAGGCCATGCGATCACGGTACCGATGACACGCTGGTCCAGCCCGCGGCGGGCGCGACTGCTCCGACCGAGCGGACGCCCAGCCGGTCCTCAGCGTCCCCCGGCCCGCGGGCGGACCGACGCCGACACGCCGCGCGCACCCGACACACTGGGGCGGTGGGCAGCGCGCGGATCGTCGGAGTGGACCTCGCCCGGGCGATCGCCATCGTCGGGATGATGGCGATCCACGTCTTCCCCGGCGAGGAGACCCCGGGAGCCGGTGGCGTCCTCTACACCGTGGCCCACGGCCGGGCCTCGGCCCTGTTCGGCGTCCTGGCCGGGCTCTCCCTCGGCCTCTCGACGCGAGGACGCGGCGACCGGCGCGCCGCGGCCCGGACCTCGGTCGTGGTCCGTGGTGTGCTCGTCGCCCTGCTCGGGTTGCTGCTCGTGGACGCGGGGAGCCGCATCGCGATCATCCTCCCGTACTACGGCGTGGCCTTCGTGGTCGTGCTGCCCTTCCTCTGGTGGCCGGCCCGACGCCTCGCGGTCCTGGCCGGTGGGTGGCTCGTCCTCGCGCCGGTGGCCTCCTTCGCGCTGCGCGCCGTCTACGAACTGCCGGCCCGCTACGAGCAACCGACCTTGGGCTGGCTGTCCCGGCCGGGGGACCTGCTGGAGACCCTCACCCTCACCGGCTACTACCCGGTCATCGGCTGGGCGGGGTACTTGCTGCTCGGCCTGGCCGTCTCGAAGCTCGACCTGCGGAGCACCGTGGTGGGCACGCGGCTCCTCGGAGCGGGCGCCCTGACCGCCGGCGGGTCCTGGATCGCGAGCGCCCTCCTGCTCGGTCCGCTCGGCGGGCGCACCGCGCTGAGCCAGGTCCAGGACTTCTACGGCACCGTCCCCACCGACACCCGGTGGTGGCTCGCGATCGCGGCCCCGCACTCCGGAACCCCCTTCGACCTGCTGCACACGGCGGGGACGGCGCTGACCGTCGTGGGAGCCCTGTGCCTCCTCCCGGCGGCGGTCACCCGCTTCCTCCAGCCGGTCGCGGCCTTCGGCGCCATGCCGCTGACGATCTACACCGCCCACGTGATCGCCCTGGCCGCCTGGCCGGCGGAGACGACGACCGTGCTCGTCGTCCACGTGTTCGTCGGTGTCGTGTCCGCGACGGGCTGGCGGTTGGCCGTGGGGCGGGGGCCGCTGGAGATCGTCGTCGGCCGGGCGGCGTCCGGGGCCGCGGCGCTGGTGCGGTCGCCGCGCCTACCCTGGACGGCGTGAGCACCCCCGGCGATCCCGGCCCGTTGTTGCGCAGCCTGCTCGCCGCGCTGGAGGCCACCCCCGACGACGCTCCCCTGCGCCTGCACGTCGCCGAACTCCTGCTGAGCGCCGGTGACGCGGACGCCGCCCTGGCCCACGCCTCGCGCGTCCTCGCCCAGGACCCCACGTCGGGGCCGGCCCGCGACCTCGTGCAGCGCTCGCTGAGCCTCCCCGCCCCTCCCCCGGCGCCCCCGGCCAAGCACGCCTTCGACTGGGCCAGCGCCGAGGCCGACCTCGGCCCCCTCGACACCAGCGGGCTCACGGCCCACGACGACGAGGTCGACCCCGGGACGACGGCCGAGGTCCAACGCCCCCGCGTCACCCTCGCCGACGTCGCCGGGATGGCCGAGGTCAAGGAGCGCCTCGACCTCGCGTTCCTCGGCCCCCTGCGCAACCCGGAACTGCGGGCCCTCTACGGCAAGAGCCTGCGCGGGGGTCTGCTGCTCTACGGCCCTCCCGGGTGCGGCAAGACGTTCATCGCCCGGGCCGTCGCGGGCGAGATGGGCGCGCACTTCCTCTCCGTGGGGTTGTCCGACGTCCTGGACATGTGGATCGGGAACAGCGAGAAGAACCTGCACGCCCTCTTCGAGGAGGCCCGTCGCCACGCTCCGTGCGTGCTGTTCTTCGACGAGGTCGACGGACTCGGCATGTCCCGCACCGGCAACCGGTCCTCGGGGATGCGGACGACCGTGCAGCAGTTCCTCGGGGAACTCGACGGCATGGACGGCGACAACGAGGGCGTGTTCGTGCTGGCGGCCACCAACGCCCCGTGGGACGTGGACCCGGCCTTGCGCCGGCCGGGACGCTTCGACCGGATGCTCCTCGTCCTGCCCCCGGACGAGGCCGCCCGGATCGCGGTGCTGGAACACCACCTCCGCGACCGCCCCACGCAGGACCTGGACCTCGCCGGGGTCGCCGCCCGCACGGACGGTTTCTCCGGGGCCGACCTCGCCCACGTCGCGGACACCGCCGCGGAACACGCCCTGCGCGACTCGATGCGTTCCGGCACGGTCCGGCCCATCACCACCGCGGACCTCCGGCAGGCCCTGACCCAGGTGCGCCCCTCGACCGGTCCGTGGTTCGACTCCGCCCGCAACGTCGCGACCTACGCCAACGCCGACGGCAGCTGGGACGAACTCCAGGCCTACCTGCGGCGCCGTCGGCGCTGAACTCAGCCGGCGCCGGGCCGCTCGCCGCGTCCGACGGTGATCTCGACCTCCGCCTGGTCCGGCGCCGGGGTCGCGACCTCGGCGGTGACCGTCACCGGCTCGGGCAACGGGATCCGCACGCTCGTCGAGCCCGTGGGCACGTCCCACCCCGGGGGCAGGTCCGGCAGCGGAACGGTCTCGTGCAGCAGCACGCGCCCCGGCCCGGGTTCCGGCGCCGTGCGCGCGGTCGGTGGTGGGGTCCGGCTCGTCGCCGGCGCGGGATCGGGATCGGGGGTGACGACGGGCGCCGCGCTCGGCACCGACGTGGTCGTCGACGGGACGGCCGGGGCGGGGGCCGCTGACCGGGCCGGTGCGGAGACCAACGGGGTCGAGGTCGTCCGTGTCGGGACCGGTTGCGCCGCAGAGCTTCCCGACGGGACCACCGTGGCGAGGACACGCGGCGCCACGGAGGCGGTCACCGTCGCGGTTCCCGTCACGGGCGGGGTGGTGGTCGCGACGACGGCCGCGGGCGGCGCGCTGCTCACCGCGGACGGCATCACCTGGACCTGCCCGGGGCGGTCGTGTCCTCCGGGCCACACCACCCCGACGACACCGGCGGCCACCACCGCTCCGGCGGCGACGACCCGCACGGAACGGCTGCCGAAGATCCCGCCGGTGGAGTGCTTCGGGGAGTAGGGACCGTCGCCGCGCGAGGGGCGGCGGATCGGCACAGCAGGAAACCTAGCACCGCGCCCGCGACGTACCCTGCTCGA
This sequence comes from Kineococcus sp. GCM10028916, assembly GCF_042674865.1. NCBI lineage: Bacteria > Bacillati > Actinomycetota > Actinomycetes > Kineosporiales > Kineosporiaceae > Kineococcus > Kineococcus sp. GCM10028916. Next base: position 34,233 of record NZ_JBHTFM010000013.1, read on the forward strand.
GTGACCGACTGGACCCCCGACGTCCGGTTGCGTCGGGCCGAGGCCCTCGCCGACGCGGGACGCTGGGAGCAGTCGTTGCGGGCCGTGCACGACGTCCTCGCGAGCGACCCGCACCACGGCGAGGCCCTGCGGTTGGCGGCCATGGCCGAACTCCAGCTCGACCGCCCGGAAGCCGCCGCGCAGGCCGCCACCGCGGCGATCGCCGCGGAACCCCAGCACGAGCACGGCCACCGGCTGCTCAGCGTCGCGCTGCAACGCCTCGGCCACCACGACGCCGCGCTGCAGGCGGCGCGCGACGGCGTACGCGGCAACCCGCACCACCCCTACGCCCTGGCCCAGCTCGCCACCGTCCTCAGCGACCGCCGCAGCACCCGCCGCGAGGCCGTCACCACGGCCGAGCGGGCCGTGGCCGCAGGACCGGGGATGGCGCACCCGTTGTTCGTCCTGGGTCTCGCCCTGCAGCAGCGCGGCCGCCGGGGCCGCGCCCGCAGGGCCTACGCCGCAGCGCTGGAACTGGACCCGCAGCACCCCGAGGCGCTGAACAACCTGGGCGTCATCGCGCTGAACTCCCACCGCCTCGGGGGCGCGGCCAGGTTCCTCGGGGACTCGCTGCTGGCCGACCCGCACAACGCGACGGCGCGCTTCAACGTCGACGTGCTCGCGCTCGCCTTCGCGCGCCGGATCTGGATCGGGAGCGCGCTCGCCGTCCTCGCGCTGCTGGTCGGCGGAGCGGTCGAGAACGGGACGGGCACGGGCTTCCCGGTGCGCCTGGTGGTGCTGCTCGTCGCCTTCGCCGGTCTCGGCGCCTGGACGGCGAGCGCCTGGCGGAACACCCCGACGGCGGTGCGGGCCGCGGTGCTCCAGCGTTCCCGGCAGCGTCCGTTGCTGGTGAGCGCCTGGGTCATCGCCGCGCTGCTGCTGCTCGCCTGCGTCGGGATCGCCGTCGCCCCGCTGGAGACCGTCGCCGGTCCGGGCGCGTTCGAGGTCTTCCGGGTGCTGTTCCTGGTGAACGTCGTGTTCGGGTTCGTGGTGCGACGCAGCCGCCCGCGCCGGGACTGAACCCGGCGGGACGGCTGCGAGGGACGTACCCGGACTCAGGCGGTGACGACGACCGGCACGATCATCGGCCGGCGACGGTGCGCCTGCGACACCCAGGTGCCGACCGTGCGGCGCACGATCTGCTGGAGCTGGTGGACGTCCACCGGTCCGGTCGAGGCGTCGTTGAGGGCCTTCTCGACGCGGGTCTTGATGGCCGCGAATCGGTTCGGGTCCTCGCCCATGAAGCCGCGGGCGTTGAACTCCGGCCCGGACACGACCTTGCCGGTGACGGAGTCGACGGCGACGAAGATGGAGATGAAACCCTCTTCGCCGAGGATCCGGCGGTCCTTCAGGTCGGCCTCGGTGATCTCGCCGACGGTGGAGCCGTCGACGTAGACGTAGCCGACGGGCACGTTGCCGACGATGCTCGCCTTGCCGTCCACGAGGTCGACGACGACGCCGTCCTCGGCGATGACGACGCGTTCGCGCGGAACCCCCGTCTTGACGGCGAGTTCGGCGTTGGCGAGCAGGTGCCGGATCTCGCCGTGCACCGGCATCACGTTGCGCGGCTTGAGGATGTTGTAGCAGTAGAGCAGTTCCCCGGCGCTGGCGTGCCCGGAGACGTGGATCTTCGCGCTCTGCTGGTGCACGACCGTCGCCCCGAGCCGGGCGAGACCGTTGACGACGCGGTAGACGGCGTTCTCGTTGCCCGGGATGAGCGAGCTGGCGAGGATGACGGTGTCCCCGGCGTCGACGGAGATGCGGTGGTCGCGGTTGGCCATCCGCGACAGCGCGGCCATCGGTTCACCCTGCGACCCGGTGCACATGAGCACGACGCGGTCGTCGGGCAGGTCGTCGACCTGCTTGAGGTCGATGAGGATGTTCTTCGGCACCTGCAGGTACCCGAGCTCGGCGGCGATCCCCATGTTGCGGACCATCGAGCGGCCGACGAGGGCGACCTTGCGGCCGTGGGCGTCCGCCGCGTTCAGGACCTGCTGGACGCGGTGCACGTGGGAGGCGAAGGACGCCACGATGATGCGGTGCTCGGCGCGGCCGAACAACTGCTCCAGCACCGGGCCGATGTCACGTTCCGGGGCGGTGAAACCCGGGACCTCGGCGTTGGTGGAGTCGACGCAGAACAGGTCGACGCCCTCGTCCCCGAGACGCGCGAACGCGTTGAGGTCGGTGATGCGGTTGTCCAGCGGCAACTGGTCCATCTTGAAGTCACCGGTGTGCAGGACGAGCCCCGCGTCGGTGCGGATCGCGACGGCCAGCGCGTCGGGGATCGAGTGGTTCACCGCGATGAACTCGCAGCTGAACGGCCCGAGCTGTTCGACCTGGCCCTCGCGCACACCCAGCGTGTAGGGCTTGATGCGGTGTTCCTTCAGCTTCGCCTCGACGAGGGCGAGGGTCAGCTGCGAACCCAGCAACGGGATGTCTCCGCGCAGTCTGAGCAGGTACGGGACCGCCCCGATGTGGTCCTCGTGCCCGTGGGTCAGCACGACCGCGACGATGTCGTCGAGGCGGTCGGCGATCGAGGAGAAGTCCGGCAGGATCAGGTCCACGCCGGGCTGGTGGTCCTCGGGGAACAGCACGCCGCAGTCGACGACGAGCAGCTTCCCCTGGAACTCGAAGACGGTCATGTTGCGCCCGACCTCGCCGAGCCCACCGAGACCGACGACGCGCAGGGCGCCGTCGGCCAACGGTGGGGGGCTGGTGAGTTCGGGGTGGGGGTGGCTCATGCGGCTCCTCCTGCGGCCTGGGCGGCCGCTGCCGTGGGGTTGGGTCGAGCTGAGTTCTCGGGGGTGTCGAGCCCGGCGAGGGACAGGTCGGCGGCGATGGCGTCGACCTCCTCGGGGGTGGCCGCCAGCAACGGCTGGCGGACGGCGCGTCCGGTGAGGACACCGGTCAGTTCCAGGGCGGCCTTGACGGCCACCGCACCCTGGGTGCGGGTCATGATCCCGCGCACGGCGGGCAGCAGCTCGGTGTGGATCGTCCGGGCCGTCACGAGGTCCCCCGCGTCCAGCGCCGCGATCATCGCGGCGTACTCACGGCCCGCGACGTGGCTGACGACGGAGACGATCCCGCAGGCACCCTGCGCCAGCAGCGGCAGGTTCACGGCGTCGTCACCGGAGTAGTACGCGAGGTCGGTGCGGGCCAGGACCCACGAGGTCGCCATTGAGTCGCCCTTGGCGTCCTTCACGGCGACGATCCGCTCGTGCGCGGCGACCGCCACCAGGGTCTCGGTGTCGATGGGGACACCCGAGCGGCCGGGGATGTCGTAGAGCATCACCGGCAGGCCGCTCGCGTCGGCCACCGTGGTGAAGTGCTGGGCGAGAGCGGCCTGCGGCGGCTTGTTGTAGTACGGGGTGACGACGAGCAGCCCGTGGGCGCCGGCCTTCTCGGCGGAGCGGGCCAGCTCCACCGTGTGCGCGGTGTCGTTGGTGCCGACCCCCGCGACGACGCGGGCGCGGTCACCGACGGCGTCGAGGACGGCACGCAGCAGGCGGTCCTTCTCGTCGTCGCTGGTCGTGGGCGACTCCCCCGTCGTCCCGCTGACGACCAGACCGTCGTGACCGTGCTCCACGAGGTGCACGGCGAGCGCGGCGGCCGCGTCGAGGTCCAGGGCACCCGTCGCGGTGAACGGGGTCACCATCGCCGACAGCACCGTCCCGAAGGGACGGTGGGGCGCTGCTGCGGTGGCGGTCGACATGCTCCTGAGGTTACCGCCACGGGAAGGACCCGGTCGCTGCCCGCTCGGGGGTCCGGGCAGCGACCGGGTCCTGAGGTGTCATCGGGGCGGCGCGGGCGAGCGTTACACCCGCTCGAGGGTCAGCCTCAGACCACCGTCACCGGGGGTGATCCGCACCCCGCTGAGCAGCGGGACGACGAGGTCGGCGTCCAGCGGTCCCTCCGGGTGGGTCGTGCGCACGGCGAGGGTCGCGCAGCCCGCGGCCCGGGCCGCGGCGAGACCCGCGGGGGCGTCCTCGACGACCAGGCAGTCGGCCGGGTCCACCCCGAGGCGGGCGGCGCCGAGCAGGAAGCAGTCCGGCGCGGGCTTGCCGTTCTCGACGTCGTCGAAGGTGACCAGCACCCGCGGGTCGGGCAGCCCCGCGGCCCCGCGGCGCGCGTCGGCCAACGGCGTCGAGCACGACGTCACGATCGCCCACGCCTGCGGGGGCAACCCGGCGAGCAGGTCCGCCACCCCGGGCAGCTGCACGACACCGTCGACGTCGAGGATCTCGAGCTCGGTGATGCGCGCGGAGGCGGCGGCGAAGCGGTCGGGCCCGACGAGGTCGGCGACGATCTCCGGGGCGGGGCGCCCGTGCCCGTGCGCCCCGACGAGCTGCTCGACGGTGATCCCGTGCTCGACCGCCCACGTCGTCCAGCACCGGTTGATGGCGGCCGTGGAGTCGACGAGCGTGCCGTCCATGTCGAAGAGGACTGCTGCGAACGGGCGGTCCAGGACGGGATCGAGCACGGGGACGGTCACGAACGCACCCTACGAGCCGGGGTGGGCGTGCGACCGTGGGGGTTGTGCAGACGTCGATCGCCACCGTGAGCCTGGCCGGGTCGTTGCCGGAGAAGCTGCGGGCCGCGGCGGTCGCCGGGTTCGACGCCGTCGAGGTGTTCGAACCCGACCTGGTCGCCTCCCCGCTGGCCCCGAAGGACGTCCGGGCGCTCGCCGCGGACCTCGGGGTCCGCATCTCGCTGTTCCAGCCGTTCCGCGACCCCGACCACGTCGACGCGACGGTGCAGGCCCGCACCGCGCAGCGGCTGCACCGCAAGTGCGAGGTGGTGCGCGAGCTCGGCTGCGACCTGCTGCTCGTGTGCTCCTCGGTCCACCCCGGCGCCGTCCGGGACGACGGGGAGCTCGCGGACCAGCTGCGGACCCTCGCCGAGGTCGCCGCCGGCCACGGTGTCCGGCTGGCCTACGAGGCGCTCGCCTGGGGCACCCACGTGTCCGACTACCGGCACGGCGCGCGGATCGTCGCGGCCGCCGACCACCCCTCGCTGGGAACCTGCGTCGACTCCTTCCACGTCCTCTCCCGCGGTGACGACCCGGCGGCGATCGCGGGACTGGAGAAGCTGTTCTTCTACCAGGTGGCGGACGCCCCGCCGCTGGGCATGGACGTCCTCCCGTTGAGCCGGCACCACCGCCTGTTCCCCGGTCAGGGGGGTTTCGACCTGACGGGTTTCCACCGCGCCGTCCTCGCCAACCCCTACGACGGACCGGTGTCGCTGGAGGTGTTCAACGACGTCTACCGCCAGGCCGACCCGGGCCGCACGGCGGTCGACGCGCTCCGCTCGCTGCGCCACCTGGCCGACCTCGCCACGCCCGGGACCCTGCCGCAGGCCCCGACCCCCACCGGCTGGGCGTTCGTCGAGGTCGCAGCCTCGGACGGCGCCTCCGACGTCGCGGACCTGCTGCACGCGTTGGGTTTCCGGCGCACCGGGACCCACCGCCGCGGCGAGGTCGACCTCTGGGGCAACGCCGGGGTCCGGGTGGTCGTGAACCGCCGGCCGACCAGCGAACGGGCCCGGTTGTCCGCCCTGGGGCTGCAGGCCGCCGCACCGCACGCGTTGGCCGAGCGGTCCCGGGAACTCCTCGCGGCCGTCGTGCACCGTCCCGTCGGCACCGACGAGGCGGAGATCCCGTCGCTGGTCGCACCGGACGGGACCTGGGTGCAGTTCTGCGGCGAGGACCCGGACTGGCTCGACGACTTCGTGCCCGTCGAGCCCCTGCCCGCCGAAGAACTTCCAGGGGGAACCGACCTGATCGAGATCGACCACGTCGCCCTCCCCCAGCCGTTCGCGGGTTTCGACTCCACGGGGTTGTTCCTCACCGCCGTCCTCGGGTTGCGCGGCGGGGAACTCAGCGAGGTCGCCGCACCCGACGGGCTGGTGCGTTCCCGGGCGCACTCCTCCGCCGACGCGGCGATCCGGATCGCCCTCAACGTCGGCCCCACGTCCGCGCACCTCAAGGGGCGGCCGTTCGCCTCGGGTCACGTCGCGTTCCGGACCGCCGACGTCCTCGGCGCCGCGGCCGCGTTCGTCGCCGCCGGAGGTCAGCCGCTGGACGTCCCGCAGAACTACTACGACGACCTCGACGCCCGGTTCGGCCTGGCCCCGGAGTTCCTGGACCGGTTGCGCGCCCACGGGGTGCTCTACGACCGCGACGAGGACGGCGGGGAACTGCTGCAGTTCTTCACCCGCGCCCTCAGCCGGGAGTTCTTCGTCGAGGTGCTGGAACGCCGCGGCGGGTACCACGGGTTCGGGGCGGTCAACACACCCGTGCGCCTCGCAGCGCAACGGCGCCACCCCGAGGCTTAGGGCAGCAGGACGATCCGGCCCTGCGGGTGCGGCCGTTCCGCCATCGCGAACGCGTCCTGCACCTGCGCCAACGGGAACGAACCGGCGATGGGGACGTGCAGGCGGTCCGCGGCGACGAGCTCGGCGAGTTCGGTGAGGACCTCCGGTCGACGCGCCTGGTCCACGCCGAACTCCAGGTCGGCCTCGAGCGGCAGCGCCGCGGCGCACCGCGCGACGTCCACCCCGAAGGCCCGGGCGAGGGCGTCCACCTCGAAACCCGTGGTGTCGACGATCGCGTCCACGGCCACCCCGCGCCGGCGCAGCGTCCGGGCCAGACCGTCCGCGTCCTCGGCGGGGACGACGGCGTCCGCGCCGTGGGCGTGCAACCAGTCGTGGTGGACGAGGTCGGCGACGCCCACGACGGTCGCACCGCAGAGCCGGGCTAGCTGGACGGTCAACGTGCCGACGTCGCTCGTCGCACCCAGGACGAGGACGACGTCGCCGTCACGCACCCCCGTGCTCTCGACGCAGGAGTAGGCGGTGACCCCGGCGACGTAGAGGGCTCCGGCGACCTCCCAGGAGACGCCCGCCGGTTTGGGGACCACGGCCTCGGCCGGGACCACGACGATGTCCGCGTGCCCGCCCCGGTCCGGGCTCCAGCCCAGGACCTCCTCGCCGACGGTGACGCCGCTGACGCCGGGACCGGTGTCGGTGACCACGCCCGCGAACTCGGCGCCGGTGCCGGCGGGGAACGCCGTCGGGTAGAGCTGGGCCAGCGCGCCCTCGCGGGCCGCGGACTCCCCCGCGGTGATGCCGGCGGCGCGCACGGTGACCCGCACCTCCCCGGCTCCGGGGGCCGCGGTCGGCACGTCGACGACGTGCAGGACGTCAGGTCCACCCCACCGCTCGAACCGCACCGCTCTGCTCATCCCGTGAGACTGACGCGTACGCCGTACGCTTGCAAGTCTAGCGGTGGTCTTGAGTCTTACTTCAGGCGGGGTTTACTTCTAAGCTCAGCTCGAATAGTTATTTCGACCTGTTCGATTTCGCCTTCCAGCCATGACGACAAATGTATTGCGCGGAACCCAAGGTTGTGAGCACGTTGAATATTGTGCGGTCTGTCATCAACGAAGACGACTTCCTCGGGCGATAAAACCTCGGCAGCCACCTCAAGGAGGCCTCGATTTTTGCTTCCTTTCCCGACACCCAACTCACAGGAGAGGAACCGCAAAGTCGGATCCACCCATGAGTTGAGCTCTAACTGTTTCGACTGCCGAGCATAGAAGAAAGTAGTATTGTCGGACAAAATGCCAACGCGCCCACGAGTAGCAACTTTTGCGACGTCAAGAAGCCGATGCGCGAAGGGGTTTATCTGAAGCGTCCGGCCCGCGACCGCAGTAATTAAGTCCCGCGGGAACTGCACGCCGACTGCGGCGGAGAAATCTTGCCAGTACAGCCACTCTTCGGTTGGCGCGAGGCTGAATCTGTCCCATAGGGCCAGCCCAGCAGCCTCTACCAACGACCGAGGAAGCCCCAGGCTGTCAGCGAGGCCAACCACAGGCGTTAGGCAGATAGTCTCCCAAGGGTCTGAACAGAGGACCCCGCCGAGGTCGAAGAGAACCGTGAGCACTGCTCGAGGGTACTGCCCCGCGTAACAGCACGCCTAGCGTCGCCAAAGTATACCTAAAAGCCCTGCGACTTCGTCGTTCGGCCCACAAGCGCCCTACCCAAGCAGTACCGTCGCGCAACAAGCTCATCCGACTGAGAGGAACTTCGTGTCAGAGCCCGTAGCCCACGATGCATGGACCGAGCTGTACGCCAATTTTCTCGAACACACACTCAAATTACACCCAATCGACATAGTAATCGATGCAGGTGCCCATGAGGGGCAGTTTGCCAAGAAACTGCGACAGATTGGATTTACGGGACAAATTCATTCATTTGAACCTTCACCAGGACCGTTTCAGCAATGTCTCGAATCTTCTCTATCAGACCCAAATTGGAGCGTATACGAGATTGCTCTGGGAGACTTTGATGGTAGGGCCACCTTGAACATCTCTCCGGGCACCGGCAGCTCCTTCATGGCAGCCAGCGAATTCGGACGCCGCCTTTTTCCAGACCTTACTTCAGCAAACGCCAGTGACGTGCGCATCAGTCGCCTCGACTCGTTCCTCAGCTCAGAATACAAGCTATCGACGCAGCCCCGGATTTTCGTGAAGCTCGATACTCAAGGTCATGATTTATACGTCATGAAAGGTCTCGGGCAATGGAACTCTTGCGTCCAAATTGTTCAAGCTGAGCTGTCCGTAATTCCGATCTACGAAAACATGCAATTTATCGGTAGCTCGCTAAACTCATTCAATTCTATAGGGTACCAGCCCATAGGGTTTTTCCCTGTATCAACCCTGAAGAGCAGTGGACGAGTTTTAGAATTTGATGCCCTCATGCTTCACAACATCACTGGATTTACGCGAGAGGAAGCCTGGTCGCTATGAGTCGAGAACCTTCAGCAGTCAGTGCGGCGCGATTGGAAGCGACCGCAGCCGCCATGATTTCCGAATGGAATAGCATTCGCGCCGAAAGTATCGGCGCGATCGCGAACCGCATGGCAATAGCAAACTTCTCTTTTGGTGCTCTTGCATTAATGGTTGCGGGTTTGATCAATAAAGACCATCCCAGTCTCGTGGTGGGCTGGGTTGGAATCCTCTTCATTCCGACCATCGCCAAGTGCTGCGTCCTTATGTGGCTCGGAGAATACCAGCGCTCTCAGCGCGCAGGCCGAGGCCTAGTGAAAGCCGAGGTCAAGATCAATTCTGAATTGAGGCAATCGGCAGCAGTCACTTGGGAGAGCGAGCTCCACAGCCCGAACACGCACATGGGTTATCCCTACGTGGCAACCATAGGTGCGCTACTGGCAACCGGCTGGGCCGCTTGGATCGTAGGCGTCCAATACAACAGCCATTGGCTGCGGGGCGTTCTACCTTGGTGGCAGGGTGACGGTTTGGTGTGGTCAATCGTCGCCGCCCTCGTCTCGATCGAGGCCATATTCATAGTTTCAATTAAAAAGAAATGGAATACCATTCGACTAGGATATCGCTGATGGTCATTTTGCAGTCAAGACAGTAAACTTCGAAGAACGCAGGCGGCGACGACACCATCGAGACCGTTGCGGAGATGAACTCTGACCTCACGATGCAGGCCTTGACGGCCTGACCGCAGAGAGCATCACGCGGCGAAAGTTGTACACCACCTTACTGGACTTGACCGAACAACCAGGCCGTTCCCGGCGATTTGATTCATGGGATATAAATAAGTTTGGCGACATCCCCAACGGCGGCGACTCGTGCTTCGTAGGCCCCCTTTGCGGCAAGCGGAACTGGGCCAGTATGTTCGATGTGGCCAAGAACGAGTTTGGTCGAGAAAAGGCGGGCACAGCCCTTACACAGACCATCCCCGATCATCACTCGTGCCTGGCCTGGGCCAAAATCCACGACGAGGCGGCTGTCACAGCCATTCTGTGCCGCGGCGAACAATGAGCTGGTTCGCTGATCGAGGGTGACCATCCAACGGCTCCTGCGGAAGAATGGCTTCGCGCATCGATCCCGCGCCTTGCGCGACGCCTGCGCCGAGCTCGCCATTGCGCACCAGCGGACCCGGCCCTACTGGCTGCAGACGAGCGATAAGGTCCAGCGCCTCCGCCAGACGACGAACGGGAAATAGGCTTATACTTGTCCCTACTGTTTTGACCTACGACGACGTGGCGCATTAGTTGGGTGGCTGCACCTATACACCACCACTGATTGCACTCGGGATCGACATGTGGCCCATATCACTCGTTAGACCAAATCCCTTAGGAATACATCCAGTAACTCGAGCACTAGTCACTGGGCGCGGCCTTTTGATTTCCGTACTCCTTGGGCCTATGCGCTAATAGCGTTCAGAAGAATGTGTAACGCAAAGTCGGCCAACCGTTCACGTACCGAAGAAATTTAAAGACAACAGCCGCAATTGCTTCTAAGTGGAATCATGCTTCTACAAGACTATGAACACTGTCAATTCCTCCATCAAGATGGACAGCATCTATACGCCATAGCGTGCCTTGTGGACGCGTGATCCAACTCGACGGTTGGGTCCATTAAAGACCGTAAGACTTACTGCGACTCTCTTACCATCGGCGCAGCGGAGCTAGTCAACGCCACCGTCGGTGAGTTGCATAGCACGAGCAGCTCCGCCAACCTGCGCCCCGAGTTCGGCGCCCGCGGCCGCGGGATCAAACGGGCCATCACCATCTCCTCCCGACGGGGTCAATTGTCCGGGAAACAGCACGCGGTCGCCGGCGGCAGCGGAGCCGAGGGAGATCGTCGCGACCGTGGGCCGCTCGGCGGGCGACGATGTCGGCGGCGAAGCGGTGCGAGGGCCAGACCCGGTCGTCACCGCCGGCGCTCAGCAGTACCTGCCCTCGGATCTGCTCCACCGGGATGGTTGCCGCCGCAACGGCTCCCGGGAACGCGGTGAGGCTCTGCTCGTAGAGGGACCGGAAGGCGGGCGGTTCCTCCTGACCGGTCCAGGTCGGGTCGTAGGGGACGAAGGGCAACGGAGTTCCCGCGGAAGTCCAGCTGGAACGGGGGCCTCCGGTGCTGCCCACGCTCTCCCAGACCACCGAGGTCGGGGACAGGGCGACCACCGTCCGGATCCGGGGATCGCGAACGGCCAGCAGCAACGCCGCCTCGGCACCCTTCGACGTCCCCAGGACGACGAGGTGGTCGCTCAACCCGGCGAGGTGGTCCAGGGCAGGGGTGAACGTCTCGAGCGGCACCTCGCAGATGCCCGGAGGCTGACCCACGTCGCCGAACCAACGGATCGACAGCGCCATCGCACCATGGTCGATCAGCAGCCGGACGCGCTCGTGCTCCACCCGACCGCTGGAACCCGACAGCACGAGGACCGCCGCCGGCGGTCATGCGGGGTGGACGCGCAGGTCCATCGCCGCGTAGGGCGGGATCTCGTCGTCGAGGGCGACGTTCTCCATCCGGACGAGCAACTCCTCGGCGTCCGAGGTGTCGACGACGATGCGCCAGCGCCACTGACCGGGGACGTAGTCGTAGCCGACGCTCCAGACGCCGGGCTCGACGGACCCGGCGAGCACCTGCGCCTCCGGGGTCTGGTGCCAGGAGTCACCCCACAGGGCCAGCGCAGAGCCGTCGGGGCCGGGGCCGAGGACCAGCAGCCCGTCCTGGGCGCCGTCGTCGGGGTGCAACCAGGTGTAGGCGAGGGAGACCAGGTTCCCGCCGGCGCCTTCCGTCACCTCCGCGGTGGCCACGGCGTCGTGGGCCGCGTCGGTGGGCATCAACCGGAAGGCGTTCGATCCCGTCCACGTCGTCATGGCGCAGGATCGTAGGGTCAGCGGCCTCGGTGCAGCTTGACCGCGTGCCGTGCGGCGGCCCGGCCGCGCTTGCGGTCACCGGCCGCGTCGTAGCCGATCGCCAGCCGGTACCAGGCGCCCGCGTCGTCGGGGCTGGCCTCCACCTCGTCCTTCGCGGCCTGCCACAGGACGGAACCGGCCTCGCGGTCGATGCGCCCGGCCACGGTGCGGGCCAGGTCGTCCTCGGGCAGTTCCCCGCGCGCGGCGAGTTCGCGACCGAGGCGTTCCGTCGCGAGCCCGAACATGAGCTCCCGCACGACGGCCCACAAACCGACGACGGGCAGCAGGAACAGCGCGATGCCGAGCAGGATGCCGGCCCACTCACCGGTCGCGGCCAGCTGGTAGCCCAGCCGGCCGAGGAACACGAAGTAGAACAGCAGGGCCGCGACGCTGACCGCGACGATGATCTTGACGCGCACGGTCAGTCCAGGTCCAGGTAGTGCTCGAGGCCGACGGTGACCCCGGGACGGTCGGCGACCTGACGCACACCCACCAGCAGACCCGGCATGTACGCGGCGCGGTCGTAGGTGTCGTCGCGGATCGTCAGGGTCTCCCCCGGCCCGCCCAGGATGACCTCCTGGTGGGCGGTCAGCCCGCGCATCCGGACGGCGTGCACGTGGATCCCGTCGACGACGGCGCCGCGGGCTCCGGGGAGTTCCGTGGTCGTCGCGTCGGGCGACGGGCCGAGGCCCGCCTCGGCCCGTGCGGCCGCGATGAGGCGGGCCGTGCGGATCGCGGAACCGCTCGGCGCGTCGACCTTCGCGGGGTGGTGGAGTTCGACGACCTCGACGGACTCGAAGAACTTCGCGGCCTTCGCCGCGAGCTGCATGACCAGCACCGCCCCGATGCCGAAGTTCGTCGCGACGAGGACGTTGCGACCGGCGGCCGAGGCCCAGGCCTCGACCTGGGCGATCCGCTCGGCGGTGAAGCCGGTGGTGCCCGTCACGACGTGCATCCCGTGCGCCAGGGCCCACTCGACGTTGGCCATCACCTGGTCGGGGACGGTCAGGTCGACCACGACGTCGGCCCCGGTGGCCGCGTCGAGGGAGTCACCGCGACCGAGGGCCGCGACGAGTTCCAGGTCGGCGGCGGCCTCGAGAACCGCCACCGCCTGCGAACCCATGCGGCCCCCGGCCCCGAGGACCGCGACGCGGATCGTCACTGGACGACGCCGGTGAATCCGCTGTCGTCGCTGAACGGTCCGACGACGGTCACCGAACGCGGCCGGGAGAGCAGGTCCGCCGCCAGGACGCGGACGTCCTCGGCGGTGACGGACCGCACGTTGGCCAGCACACCGTCGACGTCGAGGAACTGCCCGTGGGTGAGTTCGGACTTGCCGAGCCGGTTCATCCGCGACCCGGAGTCCTCGAGCCCCAGCACGAGACCACCGGTCAGCTGACCGACGCCGCGCGCGAGCTCCTCGGACTCCATCGGGGTGGAGGCGAGCTTCGCCAGCTCGGCCAGCATCAGGTCGGCGACCTGGGCGGCCTTGGCCGGTGAGCAGCCCGCGTACAGCCCGACGTAGCCGGAGTCGGCGTAGTTGGCGTTGAACGAGTACACCGAGTACGCCAGGCCCCGCTTCTCGCGGACCTCCTGGAACAACCGGCTGCTCATCCCGCCCCCGAGGACGGCGTTGAGCACCGACATCGTGAACCGGCGGTCGTCCGTGGCGGTGATCCCGGTCATCCCGAGCAGCACGTGGGCCTGCTCGGTCTGGCGGTCCACCACGAGCGAGCGACCCTTCTCCAGCCCGCCGCCGACCTCACCGCTGATGCGGCGCGGACGGGGAGCGGCCTGACCGAGGTCGCCCGCGGCGCGGTCCAGCTCACGCTGGACGCAGGCGACGACCTCGTCGTGGTCGAGACCACCGGCAGCGGTGAAGACCAGCGAGGAGGGCTGGTAGTGCTCGCGGTAGTGCGCCCAGACGTCGTCGCGCCCGACGGCGCGGATCGTGTCGGGGGTGCCGCCGATGGGCCGGGCCAGCGGGTGCCGGCCCAGGACGAGCTCGGCGAACTTCTCGTGCGCGACGTCGCCCGGGTCGTCGTCGTTCATCGCCAGCTCCTCGAGGATGACCTCGCGTTCGCTGGTGAAGTCGTCGTCGTCGAGGACGGCCGAGGTGACCATGTCGGTGACGACGTCGATCGCCATCGGCAGGTCCGCGTCGAGGACGCGCGCGTAGTAGGTCGTGTGCTCCTTGCCGGTGGCGGCGTTCGCCTCACCCCCGACGGCGTCGAACGCGGAGGCGATGTCCATCGCGTCCCGACGTTCGGTGCCCTTGAAGAGCAGGTGCTCGAGGAAGTGCGTCGAGCCGAAGTGACCCTTCGTCTCGTCGCGCGAGCCGACACCCACCCAGCACCCGATGCTCGCGGAGCGCTGACCGGGCATGGCCTCGGTCAGGACGCGGGCACCGCAGGGCAGGACGGTCCGCTTGACGATCGACCCCTGCTCCACCTGGGCGGGGGTGGACAGGACGGTGGTAGCGGGAACCCCGCCGGCTGCCACGACGGGCAGCTCGACGGGGTTCCCGGGAAGCGTGGACGACACGTCAGGCGTCGGTCGTCTCCGTCGCGGGTGCCTCCTCGGAGGCCTCCTCCGCGACGACGGGGACGAGGGACAGCTTGCCGCGCGGGTCGATCTCGGCGATCTCGACCTGCACCTTCTGGCCCACCGAGACGACGTCCTCGACGTTGTCGACGCGCTTGCCGCCGGAGAGCTTGCGCAGCTGCGAGATGTGCAGCAGGCCGTCCTTGCCCGGCATGAGCGAGACGAACGCACCGAAGGTGGTCGTCTTCACGACGGTGCCGAGGTAGCGCTCGCCGACCTCGGGCATCGTCGGGTTGGCGATGGCGTTGACCGCTGCGCGGGCCGCCTCCGCCGAGGGGCCGTCGACGGCCCCGATGAACACCGTGCCGTCGTCCTCGATGGAGATGTCGGCGCCGGTGTCCTCCTGGATCTGGTTGATCATCTTGCCCTTGGGCCCGATGACCTCGCCGATCTTGTCCACGGGGACCTTCACGGTGATGATCCGCGGCGCGGTCGGCGACATCTCGTCCGGGGCGTCGATGGCCTCGGCCATGACGTCGAGGATGTAGAGACGCGCGTCGCGGGCCTGGGTCAGCGCGCCGGCGAGCACCGAGGCGGGGATCCCGTCGAGCTTGGTGTCGAGCTGGATCGCGGTGACGAACTCCTTGGTCCCGGCGACCTTGAAGTCCATGTCACCGAAGGCGTCCTCGGCCCCGAGGATGTCGGTCAGCGCCGCGTAGCGGGTCTCACCGTCGACGGTGTCGGAGATGAGGCCCATCGCGATGCCGGCGACGGCCGCGCGCAGCGGGACACCGGCGTTGAGCAGGGACAGCGTCGAGGCGCAGACCGAACCCATCGAGGTGGAACCGTTGGAGCCCAGCGCCTCGGAGACCTGACGGATCGCGTAGGGGAAGTCCTCGCGGGCCGGCAGCACCGGCACGAGCGCGCGCTCGGCGAGGGCGCCGTGCCCGATCTCGCGACGCTTCGGCGAACCCACGCGGCCGGTCTCACCGGTCGAGTAGGGCGGGAAGTTGTAGTTGTGCATGTAGCGCTTGCGCGTCACCGGCGACAACGTGTCGAGCTGCTGCTCCATGCGGAGCATGTTCAGCGTGGTGACCCCCAGGATCTGGGTCTCGCCGCGCTCGAAGAGCGCCGAACCGTGCACGCGGGGCAGGACCTCGACCTCGGCGGACAGCGTCCGGATGTCGGCCAGACCGCGGCCGTCGATGCGGACCCCGTCCTTGAGGACGCGCTGGCGGATGAGGGTCTTCTGCACCGAGCGGTACGCGGCGGAGACCTCCTTCTCGCGCCCGGCGAAGCCCGCGGCGAGCTCGCCCTTGACGCGGTCCTTGATCTCGTCGATCCGGGACTCGCGCTCCTGCTTGCCGGCGATCTGCAGCGCGACGACCAGCTCGGTCGCGGCGGAGTCGAAGACGGCCTGGTAGACGTCGTCCTGGTAGTCCGGGAACGTCGGGAAGGCGGCGGTCGGCTTGGCGGCGGTGGCGGCCACCTCGGCCTGCGCGCGCACCAGCTCCGCGATGAACGGCTTGGCCGCCTCGAGGCCCTGGGCCACGATCTCCTCGGTCGGGGCGGTGGCGCCCTGTTCCTTGATGAGGTTCCAGGAACCCTCGGTCGCCTCGGCCTCGACCATCATGATCGCGACGTCCTGCGAACCGTCGGCTGCGGTGACGACACGGCCGGCGACGACCATGTCGAAGACGGCGCGCTCGAGCTCGGAGTAGCGCGGGAACGCGACCCACTGGCCGTCGATGAGCGCGACGCGCACGCCACCGACCGGGCCGGAGAAGGGCAGACCCGAGAGCTGGGTGGACAGCGACGCGGCGTTGATGGCCACGACGTCGTAGGCGTCGTCGGGGTGCAGCGCCATGATCGAGACGACGACCTGGACCTCGTTGCGCAGGCCCTTGACGAAGCTCGGGCGCAACGGACGGTCGATGAGACGGCAGGCCAGGATCGCCTCGGTGGAGGGGCGACCCTCACGACGGAAGAACGAACCGGGGATCTTGCCGGCGGCGTAGCTGCGCTCTTCGACGTCGATCGTCAACGGGAAGAAGTCGAACTGGTCCTTCGGGGTCTTGCCGGCGGTGGTGGCGCTCAGCAGGAAGGACTCGCCATCGAGGTAGACCGCGGCGGAACCGGCGGCCTGCTTGGCGAGGCGACCCGTTTCGAAGCGGACGGTGCGGGTGCCGAACGAACCGTTGTCGATGACGGCTTCGGCGGCAGTGATTTCGGGACCCTCCAAGGGTTCCTCCTCCAGGTTGCGGTGCGGATGTGCGACACCCGCGCGCCCCGGCCTTCGATCGAGGCCCACGGAAGCCGGAGCTTCCGGAGGCCACTACCGAGGACCGGTGCGACGCTGCGCGGTGTCACGGTGAGTCTGCCGCGAGTGCGGCTGGAACGTGCGACAGGGGTGGTCCCGAGAGTCGGGACCACCCCTGTCGTCAGGCCCCTGACCAGGTCAGCGGCGGATGCCGAGACGCTCGATGATCGAGCGGTAACGGTTGATGTCCTTCTTGGCCATGTACTTCAGCAGGTTGCGGCGCTGGCCCACGAGGAGCAGCAGGCCACGACGGCTGTGGTGGTCGTGCTGGTGCATCTTGAGGTGTTCGGTCAGGTCACGGATGCGCTGCGTCAGCATCGCGACCTGGACCTCCGGCGAGCCGGTGTCACCCTCGGTGAGGGCGTACTCGGTCATGATCTTCTTCTTGACGTCTGCGTCGAGGGGCACTCGTGTCTCCTGAACCTCGTTGCGCGGTGCCACGGGGCTTGTCCACCCGGGCTCTCTGGATCCGCGGCCGATCGAACGGCAACACCCAGACTACAGCAGGATCTCGCGGCACCTCGCGACGTCGCGCTCCATCTGCTGCACGAGGGGCTCGATCCCCTCGAAGCGCTGGGTGGGCCGCAGGTGGGCCACGAAGTCGAGGTCGACGCGCTCCCCGTAGAGGTCCAGGCCCTGCTGGTCGATGCAGAACGCCTCGAGCTGACGACGCACCCCGTCGAAGGTCGGGTTGGTGCCGATCGAGACGGCCGCGGGCAGCCGGTCGCCGTCGCGGCGGGTCAACCAGCCCGCGTACACGCCGTCGGCCGGGACCAGCCCGTCGGCGTGCACGGTGTCCAGGTTGGCCGTCGGGTAGCCGAGCTCGCGGCCGCGGTGGTCACCGTGCACGACGGTGGAGCTGACCCGGTGCCGGTGGCCGAGGATCGCCGCCGCCCGCTCGACGTCACCGGCGGCCAGGGCCTCGCGCACGGCCGTGGAGGACCACCGGGAGGAGTCGCCCTGGCCGCCGAGGTCGGCGAGCACGACGACCTCGAACCCGAACCGGGCGCCGAGCTCCTGCATGGTGGCGAGGTCGCCGGCGTTGGCCTCGCCGAAGCGCACGTCGTGGCCGACGACGACGACGGCGGCGTGCAGCGCGTCGACGAAGACCTCCTCCACGAAGCGCTGCGGGCTCCAGCTCGCGAGCTCGCGGGTGAAGGGCATCACCAGGACCGCGTCCAGGCCGGTCTCCTGCAGCAGGTCGAGGCGGCGGGTGAGGCCGGTGAGCAGCCCGGGGGCGCGCTCGGGGTGCAGGACCTGCAGCGGGTGCGGGTCGAAGGTCACCGCGGCGGAGACCAGGCCACGGGCGCGGGCCAGGCCGACGACCTCGCCGAGCACGGCCGCGTGCCCGCGGTGCACCCCGTCGAAGTTGCCGATGGTGACCACCGACGGGCCGAACCCGGGTCCGACGTCTGACAGGTCATCCCACCGCTGCACGCGAACACTGTGCCAGCAGCCGGTCGCGCGCTCCGCACACGGGCTGACTAGCGTCACCCTCATGAGCACTGGACCTGTGGACCCGACCACCACCGCGGCGTGGTCGTCGCTGACCGAGCACCGGTCGGGCAGCACCCCCGACCTGCGGGGCTGGTTCGCCGCCGACCCCGAGCGCGCGCGGTCGCTGACCTTCGACGTCGCCGACCTGCACGTGGACCTCTCCAAGAACCTCGTCACCTCCGACACGCTCGCCCTGCTCCTGCAGCTGGCCGAGGAGACCGGTGTCCTCGCCCGCCGCGACGCGATGTTCGCCGGCGAGCACATCAACGTCACCGAGGACCGCGCCGTCCTGCACACCGCGCTGCGCCGACCGGCCGGAGCCGCACCGGCCCTGAGCGTGGACGGGCAGGACGTCGACGCCGACGTGCAGGGTGAGCTCGAGAAGGTCTTCGCCTTCGCCGAGGCCGTCCGCTCCGGTGAGTGGAAGGGCGTCACCGGGAAGCCGATCGCGACCGTCGTGAACATCGGCATCGGCGGTTCCGACCTCGGTCCGGTGATGGCTTACGAAGCCCTCAAGCCGTTCGTGCAGGCCGGGCTGGAGTGCCGCTTCGTCTCCAACATCGACCCCACCGACGTGGCCGAGACGACGAAGGACCTCGACCCCGAGACGACCCTGTTCATCGTCGCGTCCAAGACGTTCGGGACCCTGGAGACCCTCACCAACGCGCGGCTGTCGCGGAAGTGGTTGTGGGAGCGGCTGTCCGCAGCCGGAGTCCTCGCCGACGACGACACCGCCCGCGCGGACGCCGTCGCCAAGCACTTCGTCGCGGTGTCGACCGCGCTGGACAAGGTCGCCGCGTTCGGCATCGACCCGGCCAACGCGTTCGGGTTCTGGGACTGGGTGGGTGGTCGCTACTCCGTCGACTCCGCGATCGGCACCTCGCTGGCCGTCGCCGTCGGGCCGGACCACTTCCGCAGCTTCCTGTCCGGTTTCCACACCGTGGACGAGCACTTCCGCACCACCGCGCCCGAGCAGAACGTCCCGCTCCTCATGGGTCTGCTCAACGTCTGGTACGTGAACTTCCTGGACGCCCACACCCACGCGGTGCTGCCGTACTCGCAGTACCTGCACCGCTTCGCGGCGTACCTGCAGCAGCTCACGATGGAGTCCAACGGGAAGTCCGTCCGCTACGACGGCGAGGCCGTCACGACGCACACGGGCGAGGTGTTCTGGGGTGAACCCGGCACCAACGGCCAGCACGCGTTCTACCAGCTGATCCACCAGGGCACGCGGATCATCCCCGCCGACTTCGTCGCCTTCGCGACCCCGACGCACCCGCTGGTGGACGGCGACGCCGACGTGCACGCGCTGTTCATGGCGAACTTCTTCGCCCAGACCAAGGCGCTCGCGTTCGGCAAGACGGCGGAGGAGGTGCGGGCCGAGGGCACCGCCGAGGAGGTCGTCGCGGCCCGGGTGTTCTCCGGCAACCGGCCGACCACCTCGATCATGGCGCCCTCGCTGACCCCGGCGGTGCTCGGTCAGCTCATCGCGCTCTACGAGCACATCACCTTCGTCGAAGGTGCCGTCTGGGGCATCGACAGCTTCGACCAGTGGGGTGTGGAACTCGGCAAGAAGCTGGCCCTGGAGATCGCGCCGGCGCTCACGGGTGACACCGACGCGCTGCTGGCGCAGGACGCCTCCACGGGTGACCTGATCCGGTACTACCTGTCCCACCGCACGAACTGACGCCGCGGGCACCGCCGGGATGAGGGCAACCTCACCCGGCGGTGTTACGTTGCGCGCGTGAGCAAGAAGCGGGACCTGCCGAAGTCCAAGTGCTGCGAGTCCAAGGACAGGTGCCGCCGCTGCCCGATCCGCATGCTCAAGGAGGGCACCCTGCCCGCCGGCTACACCGTGAAGAAGCGCCGGCTCGTCAAGACCGGCGACTGAGCAGTCGCCGGGCGAGGTGGACGTCGGTCACGATCGAGTTCAGCAACCCGGACCGCAGGATCGCGTGGACGGCGGCCGTCTTGCCCCGACCACCCCCGACCCCGACCACGTCCGGGACGGCACGCAACTGCGCCTCGTTGATCGCGATGCGCCGGGTGTCGAGACCGAGGATCCGCCGGCCTTCCGCATCGACGAGCAGTGCCCCCGTCTCGCCGACGACACCGGCGGCGGCGAGCCGCGCGGTCTCCTCGTCCCCGATGAGCGCGGGGATCTGCGACAGCTCCTGCGACCAGGCCCCGATCGCGACGACGGCCTTCGTGACGCGCCCGTAGGCCGCGAACGTCGAGCGGAACGCCCGGTGCGAACGCATCGCCTCGGCCGTGCGTGAGTCCGCCACGACGATCGGCGCGAACAACGAGAACACCCGTCCGCCGCTGGCCTCGCTGACGACCCGGGTGATGTCGGTCGCGGTGTCGCCCAGGGCGCCACCCATCCCGGTGATCTGCACGACGTCGCAGCCGGCGATCCCGCCGAGGTGGCCGGTCATCTCCCGCAAGGTCCGGCCGCAGTCGATCCCGAGCAGGTCGTCGGCCGTGACGATCTCGCGCAGGAGTTCGCCGGCGACCTGTCCGAGGGGTTCTCGCACGCGTCGTTCGTCGGCGGTCTGCACGGCCAGCGCCCGGCGCAACCCGTAGCGCAGCCGAAGTTCCTCGGAGAGTTCGTAGTCGATCCCCGCGGGGGCCCGGACCTCGATGCGCACGATCCCCGCCTCCAGCGCGGCCTGCAGGATCCGGCCGACCTTGAACCGGGACAACCCCCGCTCGCTGGCGATGTCGACGCGGGACACACCGTCGACGTAGTGCCGGCGCGCGATCGCGACCAGTTCGGTCAGTTCTTCCGGACCCACGCGCTCATCCGAGCAGATGACACCCCAGGAGCGCACACCGGGTGCTCACATGAGCAGCTGAGTTGACCGGGCGAGCAGCCGGCCGCAAGATTCCCGCCGGAGGAGACGTTTCGCGACGGAGCGGAGGGCGCATGGGTCTGGTGCTGGGGATCGATTCCTCGACCCAGTCGTGCAAGGCAGAACTGCGGGACGTCGACAGCGGCGAACTGCGCGGTACGGGGCGTGCCCCGCACCCACCGGCGACGGGTCCGGTCAGCGAACAGGACCCGCAGGAGTGGTGGTCGGCGCTCGGGACCGCCTGCGCGGCAGCCCTGTCCGCGGCGAACGTCGACCCGAGCGACGTCGTCGCGGTGTCCGTCGCGGCGCAGTGCCACGGACTCGTGGCCCTCGACTCCGCCGGTGCCGTGATCCGGCCCGCGAAGTTGTGGAACGACACCACCTCCATCGACGAGGTGGCCCGTCTGCGGGAACTCCTGCCCGACGCCGACTGGGCCCGCCGCACCGGTTCCGTCCCCACGGCCGCGTTCACCATCGGCAAGGTCGCCTGGCTCGCCCGGTACGAACCGGAGAACCTGCGCCGCACCACCACCGTGCTCCTCCCCCACGACTACCTCACGTTCCGGCTCAGCGGCGAACGGGTCACCGACCGGTCCGAGGCCAGCGGGACGGGGTACTTCGACGCCTCCGCGGACGGTGGCCGGGGCCGGTACCTGCCGGACCTGCTGGAACTGGTGGATCCGCAGATCGACTGGAGTTCGACCTTCCCGCGGGTCGCCGGGCCGTCCGAGGTCGCGGGCGAGCTCACCACCGAGGCCGCGGAGTTCCTCGGGGGCCACCCGGGAACCCTCGTGGCCGCCGGCGGAGGTGATCAGCACGCCGCCGCCCTGGGCCTCGGAGTCGCTCCCGGGGACGTGACCTTCTCGCTCGGGACGAGCGGCGTCGTGTTCACCCCGAGCACCACCGCGGTCCACGACGCGAGCGGAACCGTCGACGGCGTCGCGGACTGCACCGGTGGGTACCTGCCCCTGGTGTCCACGCTCAACGCCGCCCGCGTCACCGACCAGTTCGCCCGGTTGCTGGGGGTGGACGCCGCGGAGTTCGCAGAACTCGCCCTCGCCGCGGGGACGGACACCGGACCCGTGCTGATCGCCCACCTCGACGGGGAACGCAAACCCGACCTCCCACGGGCCCGGGGTACGCTCACCGGCATCACCTCGGCCACCACCCGCAAGGAGATCGCCCGGGCCGCCCACGAGGGCGTCCTGCTCGGTCTGGTGCGCGGACTGGAGCACCTGCAGCGCAACGGGGTGGACACCGGTGGCCGGGTCCTCGTCGTGGGCGGGGGAGCACGCTCCCCCGCCCACCGCCACCTCCTGGCCGACCTCCTGCAGCGCGAGGTCGAACTCCCCGACGCCGACGAGGCCACCGCCCGCGGAGCGTGCGTCCAGGCCGCGGCCGTCGCGACCGGCGCCGACGTGCGCACGGTGCGCGACGCCTGGCGGCCCGGAACCCTGCTGCGCACCCCACCACGCCCGGTCCACCGCGACCCCCGGGCCCACTACGCCAGGGCCGCGAAGGCCACCGAAGACCTCTGGAACGGAGACCACCGTGTCGAACCCTGAACCGACCGACGCCGACGTCGACCTGTCCTTCCGCCTCGGCGGACGCACCGCCCTCATCACCGGTGCCGCCTCGGGCATCGGCAGCGCCATCGCCGGGGCCTTCGCCGCCGCGGGAGCACGCATCGTGCTCGTCGACCTGAACGAGGAGGCGGCGCTCGCCCGCGCCGCGGAACTCGGGGACGGACACGTGGGCCTGGCCGGGAACGTCGCCGACCCGGACTCCGTCGCGGCGTTCGCCGCGTCCGCCGGACCCGTCGACGTCCTCGTCACCTGCGCGGGGATCGTCGACCTCGCCCCGGCCGAGGAACTCGACCCGGCGGTCTTCGTCCGGACACTGTCGATCAACCTGACCGGGACGTTCCTCACCGCCCAGGCCGTCGGGCGCGGCATGCTGGAACGCGGCCGCGGCAAGGTCATCACGATGGCCTCGCAGGCCGCCTCGGTGGCCCTCGACGGGCACGCGGCGTACTGCGCCTCCAAGGCGGGGGTGGTCGGACTGACCCGGGTCCTCGCCTCGGAGTGGGCCGGTCGCGGGGTCACGGCGAACTCCATCTCCCCCACCGTCGTGCTCACCGACCTCGGCCGGAAGGCCTGGGACGGACCGAAGGGCGAGGCCGCCAAGGCCGCGATCCCGACCGGACGCTTCGCCCTCCCCCGCGAGATCGCCGGAGCCGCGCTGTTCCTGGCCTCCGGCGCCTCGGACATGGTCAACGGCACCGACCTCGTGGTCGACGGCGGCTACACCATCCGCTGAGGACCGAAGAACCCAGGAGCAGAACCTCATGACCCCAGTTCGACAGGTCGTCGTGAACTCCCTCGACGACGTGCAGTTCGAACTCACCGCCCGCCCGGTCCCCGGACCGGGTGAGGTCCTGGTCGAACCCACTCTCGTCGGGATCTGCGGTTCCGACCTGCACGCCGCCCGCGGCGTGCACCCGTTCATCTCCCTGCCCTACCGCCCCGGCCACGAGGTCGTCGGCCGCGTCGCCGAGGTCGGTGCCGGCGTGGACCTCCCGCTGGGTTCCCGGGTCGTCCTCGAACCGAACCTGGCCTGCGGGGAGTGCGCCCCGTGCCGGGAGGGCCGCTACAACATCTGCGACGTCCTCGACGTCATCGGCTGCCAGACCCCCGGCGGCATGACCGACGCGTTCGTGGTCCCGGGCCACCGGCTGCACCTGTTGCCCGACGACCTCGACGACACCGCCGCCGTGCTGGTGGAACCGCTGTCGACACCGTTGCGCGCCGTCCGCCGGGCCGGTGACCTCACCGGCAAGCGGGTCCTGGTCATCGGGGCCGGGCCCATCGGGTTGTTCATCCTGCTGGGTGCGCTGCGGGCCGGCGCCCGGGCGGTCGTCTCCGCCGATCTCGTGGCCACCAAGCGCGACCGGGCCGTGGAGTTCGGTGCGATCGGTGCCGTCGACGCGGGTTCGTCCGACGCGGTGGACCGGGCCCGGGAGCTCCTGGGCGCTCCGGCCGACGTCGTGTTCGACTGCGTCTCCCGCGAGAGCTCGGTGCGCCAGGGGATCGACCTGCTCCGCAAGGGCGGGACGTTCGTGACCGTCGGTGTCGCGGCGGGCCCCACCACGATCCCGCTCGACCTCGTGCAGGACCGCGAGCTCGACCTGCTCGGTTGTCTGATGTTCGTCCGCGAGGACGTGGAGGAGGCCATCACCATGTTGCGCGAGGGCGGCGTCCCCGTCGCCGAGGTCATCACCGCGGAGTTCGCGGTCGAGGACGCGGGGGCGGCCTA
This sequence comes from Kineococcus sp. GCM10028916, assembly GCF_042674865.1. NCBI lineage: Bacteria > Bacillati > Actinomycetota > Actinomycetes > Kineosporiales > Kineosporiaceae > Kineococcus > Kineococcus sp. GCM10028916. The sequence goes on from NZ_JBHTFM010000013.1 coordinate 58,537, forward strand.
CGCGGCCTCCGCGGACCCCGAACAGGTCAAGGTCGTCGTGCGCGTCCGGGAGTCCTCGTGAGCGCCGTGCTGGAGTGCCGCGAACTGCGGAAGTCCTTCGGCGGGGTGCCCGTCCTCAAGGGCGTGTCGATCGGCCTCGAACTCGGGACGGTCACCGCTCTGGCCGGTGAGAACGGCGCCGGGAAGTCCACGATGATGAAGATCGCCGCCGGCCAGTACCGCGCCGACGAGGGATCCGTCCTCGTGCGCGGTGAGGAGCTGCAGGCGGGCAGCATCCGAGACTCCCACCGTCTCGGGGTGGCGATCGTCCCGCAGGAACTCGCCTCCATCGCCCACATGACGGTCTACGAGAACCTCTTCGTCGGCCGCGAGCTGAAGACGAAGCTCGGAACCCTGGACCGTCGCCGCATGGCCTCGGAGTCGGCGACGCTGCTCGAGGTGTTCGGCGTCGCGATCGATCCCGGCGCCCGCATGGGCACGCTCCCCGTCGGCCTGCAGCAGATCGTCGAGATCGTCAAGAACTCCAGCCGCGGCGCCGAGGTCGTGCTGTTGGACGAGCCGAGCTCGGCCATCTCCGAGCGCGAGGTCGAGGGCCTCTACCGGGTCGTGCGGCAGCTGCGCGACTCCGGGGTCGCCATCATGTTCACCACCCACAAGATGGCCGAGATCCGCGAACTCGCCGACCGTGTCGTCGTCCTGCGCGACGGTGGTCTCGTCCTCGACGAGGCCATGACCGACGTCTCCGACGACGACATCGTCACGGCGATGATCGGCCGCGAACTGGAGGACCTGTTCCCCCGGGTCCGGACGGTCCCCGCCGAGGCCGAAACCGTCCTCGACGTGCGCGACCTCGCGGTGGTGGGCCAGGCCGGGACGGTCAGCCTCCAGGTGCGGCGCGGGGAGATCCTCGGACTCGCCGGTCTCGTCGGGGCGGGACGCACGGAACTCCTCGAGGGGATCTTCGGGGTCCGGGCCACGACCGCCGGTCACATCTCGGTCGCCGGTCGCGAGGTGAAGCGCAAGAACCCCGCCGCGGCGATCACCGCCGGGATGGCGTTGGTCCCCGAGGACCGCAAGCACGCCGGTGCGGTCATGGGCCTCTCGGTGCTGGACAACGGGACCCTGCCGCGCCTGGCCAAGTTCTCGGTCGCCGGCTGGCTCAAGGGCGCCTCCCGTCGCTCTGCCGTCGGGGAGGCCATGGACTCCGTCCGGTTGCGCAGCCGCGGCCTCTCCCAGGACGTGGGGACCCTCTCCGGAGGGAACCAGCAGAAGGTCGTGCTGGCCCGCTGGCTCACCGAGCACGTCGACGTCCTGCTGCTGGACGAACCGACCCGCGGCGTCGACGTCGGCGCCCGCTCGGAGATCTACCGCATCATCGCCGACCTCGCGGCCGCGGGCATGGCCGTCGTCATGGCCTCCTCGGACATGACGGAGGTGCTCGGGCTCAGCCACCGTGCCCTCGTCCTGCGCGACGGCGGCGTCGTCAGCGAACTCACCCGCGACCAGCTGGACTCCCCCGACGTCCAGGAACTCATCTTCCGGCTCAGCTCCGGACTCGCCCCCCGTGACAACCCGAAGGACCACTGATGGCGACCACCCAGCTCGACCCGACCCCGGCCCCCGTGCAGCGACGACGGTTCTCCCGGGAGTGGATCGTCGCCCAGCTGATCCGCCGCGCGATGCTCATCGTGATGCTGCTGGTCATCGCGTTCTTCAGCTACCGCAGCCTGCGGTTCTCCTCTCCCGAGAACCTGCAGAACATCCTCATCGCCGCGGCGCCGTTCGCGCTCATCGCCCTGGGGCAGACCCTCGTCATCCTCACCGGCGGGATCGACCTCTCCGTCGGTTCGGTCATCGCGGTCGCCGCGATGACCTCGGCCGCGGTGGCCAAGGCCCACCCCGGACAGGTCTGGCTCACGGTCCTCTCCGCCATGGCCGTCGGCCTGCTCGCCGGCACCGTGAACGGACTGCTCGTCTCCCGGGTCGACGTACCACCGTTCATCGCCACCCTCGGCATGCTGACCGCCGGGTCCGGCATCGCCTACGTCATCGGCGGCGGCGCCCCCATCAACGGCCTCCCGGCCGAGTTCGGCAGCATCGCCAACACCAAGGTCCTCGGCCTGCAGATCCCGGTCATCGTCATGATCGTCGGGATCGTCCTGCTCGGGATCGTGATGCGCCGCACCTCCTACGGGATGCGCGTCTACGCCGTGGGCGGCAACCGCGTCGCGGCGGAGATCGCCGGCGTCAACGCCCGACGGACCCTGTTCAGCGTCTACGCCCTCTCCGGCGTGCTCGCCGGGTTGTCCGGGGTCATGCTCGCCTCCCGCGTCATCTCCGGTCCGCCGAACCTCGGTCAGGGCTACGAGCTCGACGCCATCGCCGCCGTGGTCATCGGTGGCGCCAGCCTCATGGGTGGCCGCGGCACGGTCTGGGGTACCGCCCTCGGCCTGCTGCTCATCCAGACCCTCAACAACGGTCTCGACCTGCTGCTCGTCCCCGCCTACTGGCAGGACGTCATCAAGGGCGTCCTCATCGTCGCCGCCGTCGCGGTCGACGTGTGGTCCGTCAAACGCCGCGCCTGACCCGAACCTCTCCCGTTCCCAGGAGGAACCCCGTGACCCAGTCCCCGTTCTCCCGTCGCTCCCTCCTCACCGGGGCCTTCGGCGCCGGCACCCTCGCCCTCGCCCTGACCGCGTGCGGCGCCGGTGACCCCACCGCCGACAGCGGTTCGGACTCCACCGCCTCCGGTGGCGCGAAGAAGCTGCGCATCGGCGTCAGCGTGTACGACATGAGCTCGTTCATCACGGCCGGCAAGGAGGGCATGCAGTCCTACGCCGACGCCAACGACATCGAACTGCTCTGGAACTCCGCCAGCCTCGACGTCAACACCCAGGCCTCCCAGGTCGACCAGTACGTCAACGCCGGCGTCGACGCGATCATCGTCGTCCCCGTCCAGGCCGACTCCCTGCAGCCCCAGGTCGCCGCGGCCAAGGCCGCCGGGATCCCGCTGCTGGCGGTCAACGCGTCCCTGAACTCCACCGACATCGCCGGCAACGTCCAGCCCGACGACGTCGCCGCCGGGGCGCAGGAGATGCAGATGATGGCCGACCACCTCGGCGGCAAGGGCAACATCGTCATCCTGCAGGGCCCCCTCGGCGGGTCCGGGGAGATCAACCGCGGCAAGGGCATCGACCAGGTCCTGGCGAAGTACCCCGAGATCGAGGTGCTGGCCAAGGACACCGCGAACTGGAAGCGCGACGAAGCCGTCAACAAGGTCAAGAACTGGATCTCCGCCTTCGGCGGTGACCTCAACGGCATCGTCTCGCAGAACGACGACATGGGCCTCGGTGCCCTGCAGGCCCTCAAGGAGTCCGGACTCAACCTGCCCGTCGTCGGCATCGACGGCATCGAGGACGGACTGAACGCGGTCAAGAGCGGCGAGTTCATCGGCACCTCGCTGCAGAACGGGACGGTCGAACTGTCCGCCGGTCTGGCCGTCGCGGCCAAGATCGCCCGCAAGGAGGACGTGAAGACCGACCCGGTGTACACCATGCCGGCCATCACCAAGGAGAACGTCGACGTCGCCATCCAGCACGTCGTCACCGACCGGGCCGCGTTCCTCAAGCAGATCCCCGATCTGACGGAGAAGAACCTGAGCTCCGGCGACATCGCAGCCGAAGGCATTCCCGGTCAGAGCTGACCGGCCACCCCCACGGAGGACCCCATGGCACACGAACCAACCCTCGGCCGTCGTCACCTGCTCACCGGCTCCTTCGGGATCACCGCGCTGGGTCTCGCCCTGGCCGCCTGCGGCGCCGGTGACCCGACGGCCGACGACAACGCGTCCGGTGACGCGTCCGGCGGGAAGAAGAAGCTCCGCATCGGCGTCAGCGTCTACGACATGAGCTCGTTCATCACCGCCGGCAAGGAGGGCATGGAGGCCTACGCGAAGGCCGAGGGCATCGAACTCCTCTGGAACTCCGCGAGCCTCGACGTCAACACCCAGGCCTCGCAGGTCGACCAGTACGTCAACGCCGGCGTCGACGCGATCATCGTCGTCCCCGTCCAGGCCGACTCCCTGCAACCGCAGGTCGCCGCGGCCAAGGCGGCGGGGATCCCGATCATCCCCGTCAACGCGGAGCTGAACTCCACCGACATCTCCGGCAACGTGCAGCCGGACGACGTCGCGGCGGGCGAGGCGGAGATGCAGATGATGGCGGACGCGCTGGGCGGGAAGGGTGGCATCGTCGTGCTGCAGGGTCCGCTGGGCCAGTCCGGCGAGCTCTACCGCACCCAGGGCATCGAGAACGTCCTGAAGAAGTACCCCGACATCACGGTCCTGGCCAAGGACACCGCGAACTGGAAGCGCGACGAGGCCGTCAACAAGGTCAAGAACTGGATCTCGGCGTTCGGTTCCCAGTTGACCGGGATCGTGTCCGAGAACGACGACATGGGGCTCGGCGCGCTGCAGGCCCTCAAGGAGGCCGGGATGACCCTGCCCGTCGTCGGGATCGACGGCATCGAGGACGGCCTGAACGCCGTCAAGAGCGGTGAGTTCATCGGGACGATGCTGCAGAACGGGACGGTGGAACTGTCCGCCGGCCTGGCCGTCGCCGCGGCGATCGCGGCGGGGCAGGACGTCGACACGAAACCCGTGTACAACATGCCGAAGATCACCAAGGAGAACGTCGACGTCGCCATCCAGCACGTCGTCACCGACCGGGCGGCGTTCCTGGAGCAGCTCCCGGACATGACGGCGAAGAACCTGGCCTCCGGCGACATCGCGGCCGAGGGGATCCCGGGCCAGTGACCTCCAGAGTGGCGTTGGTGACGGGGGGTGCCAGCGGCATCGGCACGGCGATCGTGGCCGCGTTCGAGGCCGACGGCACCCGGGTCGCCGTCCTCGACCGGGAGGCGACCACGCTCGGGTCGTGGCAGGTGACGGCGGACGTCACCGACCCGACACAGGTGGGTGCGGCGGTGGCCGAGGTGGTGGCCCGCGCCGGGCGGCTCGACGTCCTGGTGAACTGCGCCGGGGTCGCCACCATCGCCCCGGCCCTGGACATCGACCCGGCCGGCTGGAACCGCACCGTCGGGGTGAACCTGACGGGCAGCTTCGTCGTGTCGCAGGCCGTCGCCCGCCACCTCGCCACCCACGGCGGCGGGCGGATCGTCACGATCGCGTCCCAGGCCGCGACCGTGGGGCTGGCGGGTCACGTCGCCTACGCCGCCTCCAAGGCGGGGTTGCTGGGCATGACCCGCACGCTGGCCCTGGAGTGGGGACCCCTGGGGATCACCGTGAACACGGTGTCGCCCACCGTCGTCCTCACCCCGCTGGCCCGGCCGAACTGGGAGAACCCCGCCGGGGACGCGCTGAAGGCGCAGATCCCGGTGGGGCGGTTCGCGGAACCCGAGGAGGTCGCCGCGGCGGTGCTGTTCCTGGCGGGCCCCGGCGCGGCGATGGTCAACGGCCACGACCTCGTCGTCGACGGCGGGTACACGGTCCGGTGACCCCCGAGGAACTCGTCGACGCCGGTCGTCGGCAGATCGACCGCCAGGCGCAGGCGCTGGCGGGGCTGGCGGCCCAGCTCGACACGGGTTTCGCCGACCTCGTGGGCGAGGTGCTCGCGGTGCGGGGCAAGGTCGTCACCACCGGTTCGGGCACGTCGGGCATCGTCGCGGAACGGCTGGCACACCTGCTCTCGGTGTGCGGGACCCCCGCGTTCGCGTTGTCGGCGGCGGACGCCCTGCACGGCCGGGCGGGGGCGGTGACCCCCGACGACCTCGTCCTGGCCTTCTCCAAGGGTGGGCGCTCCGCCGAGCTCACCGAACTCGTCGGCCTGCTGCGCCGGCGCGGGATTCGGGTCGTGGCCGTCACCGAGGCGCCCGACTCACCGTTCGCCACCGCGGCCGACACGGTGGTCGCGATCCGCACCGAACCCGCCGACGCCGACCTCGACGGGCTCGTCGCCACCGGCAGCACCCTCGTCGCCTCCGCCTGGGGGGACGCGCTGACCGCGGTCCTCAAGGACCTGCGGGGCCACTCCGCGGCGGACGTCGTCGCGGTGCACCCCGCGGGCGTCGTCGGGCAGGGGCGAGCGTGACCGGGCCGCTGGACCTGTCCGGGTGGTCCTGGGGCGGTTCCGCCGCAGGCTCGCTCTACGCCGTGCCCGCCGAGGAGCGGCTCGCGGCGGCGCACCAGCTCGACGGCGCGGGGTGGTGGGTCCACGTCGACCTCGTCCTCGACCCGTCCGGGGTCTCGACGGGTGTCTCGGTGGAGACGCTGCAACTGGTCCGCGAGAGCCTGCCGCAGACCCGCCTCGAGGTGCACGTCATCGATCTCGGCCCCGTGCCGACCCCCTTGGACGTCGTCCTCGCGGCGCAGCCGGACCGGGTCGTGCTCTCGGCGGGAAGGTGCCGTCGCGAGGGCGAGGAGGTCAGGGCCGCGGGGGCCCAGGTGTGGGTCGAGCACGCAGGCTCGCCGCTCCCGCCCGACCTCGTCGTCGACGGCGCGCTCGTCATGCTCATCGACCCGGGCACGACCCAGCCGATCGACCTCGCCCGCCTCGACGCGGTCGCGAGTCTGCCCCCCGGGCTCCCGGTGGGCGTCGACGGCGGGGTGGGACGCGCGCACGTCCAGGCCCTCACCGACGCCGGGGTGCAGCACCTCGTGTCCGGACGGGCACTCTTGTCCCAGCAGCACCAGCACATCCGCCCCCGGGCCACTGAGGAGAGTCGACGATGACCAGCGTTCCCACCACCATGCGGGCCAGCGTCCTGCTGAAGCAGGGCGTCATCGAGATGCAGGAACGACCCGTGCCCACCCCCGCCGACGGCGAGGTGCTGGTGAGGGTCGGTTCCGTCGGCGTCTGCGGGTCCGACGTCCACTACTACAAGCACGGCCGCATCGGCGACATGGTCGTCACCGCGCCGATCGTCCTGGGCCACGAGGTCTCCGGGACCGTCGTCGGCCTCGGGCGCGGAGTTCCCGAGGAACGCCTCGGTGACCGGGTCGCGATCGACCCGCAGGTCCCGTGCCGGACGTGCCGGCAGTGCAAGACCGGTCGCTCGAACCTGTGCCCGTTCATGGAGTTCTACGCCACGCCCCCCTTCGACGGGACGTTCTGCGACTACGTGACCGCACCCGCGGACCAGGCCTACACCGTGCCGGACAGCTTGTCGGACGAGTCCGCGGCGCTGCTGGAACCCCTGAGCGTCGGGCTCTGGGCCGCGCACAAGGCGAACGTCGGCCCGGGCGACCAGGTGCTGATCGCCGGGGCCGGCCCGATCGGGGCGATGGCCGCGCAGGCCGTCCGCGCCCGGGGCGCCACCGACGTGGTCGTCACCGACTTCGTCGACTCCCGCCGGGAACGGATCACCGGGTTCGGGGCGACCCGCGCGCTGCACCCCGTCCAGGACGCCGCCGAGATCGCGGAGATCCGCGCCGACGCGTTCATCGACTGCTCGGGGGCGACCCCCGCGGTGATCTCCGGGATCAACAGCACCCGGGGCGGCGGGACCGTCGTCCTCGTCGGTCTGGGCGCGGAGGAGATGCCGATCCCGGTGCAGCTCATCGCGACCCGCGAGATCAACCTCACCGGCGTCTTCCGCTACATCGACACCTGGCCCCGGGGCATCGAACTCACCACCTCCGGCGCCGTCCACCTCGACGACATGGTGACGGCCCGGTACCCGCTGGAGCAGGTCGAGGACGCGTTGAACGCCGACTCCGACCCGCTGAGCATGAAGGCCGTCGTCGTCGTCAACCCCGCCGAGAAGTAGGAGCCCCCGTTGTCCGTTCTGCAGAAGTTCTCCCTCGAGGGCAAGGTCGCCCTCGTCACCGGTGGTTACAAGGGCCTCGGCCGTGGTTTCGCGCAGGCCCTGGCCGAAGCCGGTGCCGACGTCGTCGTCGCGGCCCGCGACGAGGCCGCGTCCGTCGCCGCGGCGGAGGAGATCGCCGCCTCGACCGGGCGCCGGACCCTCGGCCTGCGCCTCGACGTCACCTCCCGCCCGGAGGTCGAGGCGGCCGTCGCCCGCGTGACCGAGCAGTTCGGCCGCTTCGACGTGCTGGTCAACAACGCCGGCACCTGCGTGCACCGCCCCGCGCTCGAGGTGACCGACGACGAGTACGACGACGTCATCACCACCAACGTCAAGGGCGTCTGGCTGCCCAGCGTCGTCACCGCGAAGTGGATGGCGCAGAACGGCGGTGGGGCCATCGTCAACGTCGGCTCGATCAGCGCGCAGATCGTGAACCGCCCGCAGCTGCAGCCGGTCTACAACGCCTCCAAGGCTGCGGTGCACCAGCTCACGAAGTCGCTCGCGGCGGAGTGGGCGCCGCTGGGCATCCGGGTCAACGCGATCGCCCCCGGGTACGTCAAGACCGAGATGGCCCCCGTCGACAAACCCGAGTTCCGCCGCATGTGGATCGAGGACGCGCCGATGCAGCGCTACTCCACCCCCGAGGAGATCGCCGCGACGGTCGTCTACCTGGCCTCCGACGCGTCGAGCTTCTCCACCGGGGCCGTCGTCGTCACCGACGGCGGGTACACGCTGTTCTGATCGCCTGCCCCCGCCTCCCCGAGGTGCGACACACTGCACCGGTGTCGTCTCGCCGTCTCGCTGCCGTCGCCGGTCTCCTGCTGAGCGGCGGTCTGCTGCTCGCCCCCGCGGCGCCTGCCTCGGCCGTGCCTCCGTTCCGGCTGGCCGGGCAGGTGACCGACCAGGTCGGGGCGCTGGACGGTCGCGACGGGGAGGTGCAGGGGGCGCTCTCGTCGCTGCGCTCCGACACCGGCGTGCAGCTCTGGGTCGTCTACGTGGACTCCTTCGACGGGGCGGACGGGCAGACCTGGGCCGAGGAGACGGCGACGACGTCGGGGCTGGGCCAGGACGACGTCCTGCTGGCCGTCGCCACCGGCGACCGCTCCTACGCCTACTTCGTCGACAGCGCGTCCCGCCTCGACGACGCGGACCTCCAGGCGGTGGCCCGCGACACCGAGACCGAGCTCGCCGACGGCGACTGGGCCGGAGCCGCCGTCGCGGGCGCCGACTCCCTCGACACCCACCTCAGCCCCTCGCACACCGTCTGGTGGGTGCTGGGGTTCCTCGCCCTCGCCGGGGTCGTCGTCATCGCCGTCGTGGCCCTGGTGCGGCGGCACCGGTCGCGGCCGGCGGTCTCCACGGCGGACCTGCAGACCCAGGCCGACACGCTGCTGGTGCAGGCCGACGACGCCGTCCGCGCGGCCGCGGAGGAACTCCAGTTCGCGGCGGCGGAGTTCGGGACGGCGTCGACCGCGGAGTTCTCCAGCGTCCTGGAACGTTCCCGCACCGCACTGCGGCAGGCGTTCACGGCCCGGCAGTCGCTCGACGACTCCGTCCCCGAGACCGACGCGGAACGGCGCCGGATCCTCACCGAGGTGATCGAGTCCTGCCGCACCACGGGGAAGACCCTCGACGAGGCCTCCGACGCGGTCGACGCGCTGCGCGACCTCGTCCAGCGCGCCCCCGCGGTCCTCACCGAGGTCGAGGCGAAGCTGCCCGGGTTGCGGGCGGGCGTCGAACCGGCCCGGGCGCTGCTCTCGACCCTGGCCGCGGAGTTCGGGGAGACCGCCCTGACCTCCGTCGCCGACACCGTCGCCCAGGCCCGGGACCGGATCGGTCTGGCGGAACGGTCGTGCGCAGCGGGCCGCGCGGCGCTGGCCGACGTGACCCGCTCGGGTGAGGTCGTCGACGCCGTCCGGACCGCGGAAGCGGCGGCCGCCCAGGCCGAGAAGCTCCTGAGCGGGGTGTCGAGGACCGAGCAGGGCCTGCGTCAGGCGGTGCAGGAGGTCCCGGTGGCGATCGCCCGGCTGCGGGCCGACGCCCGGACGCCCGTCGAGGCGGCCACCGGAGTGCCCACGGCGGACTTCGCGGCGGCCTCGGCCGCGGCGCTCGCCGTGGTGGAGGCGAGCGCCCGCCAGGCCTCGAGCGATCCGCTGGGCGCGCTGCACCGGCTCGTCGAGGCGGAGCGGACGCTGGACGCGGCCCGGGACGCCGTCGAGGAGGCCACGTCCGCGCGCCGGTCCACCGAGGCCGCCCTGGAGCAGGCCCTGGTCGCGGCCCGTTCCGAGATCGCGGCCGCCGACGACTTCGTCTCCGCACGACGGGGTGCCGTCGGGTCGGCGGCCCGCACCCACCTCGGCGAGGCGCAGCGACACCTCGACCAGGCGCTCGCGCTCGCGTCCCAGGACCCGGCGGCGGCGCTGGAGCACGCCCGCCAGGCGGACTCCCTCGCGGAACGCGCCAGTTCCCGCGCCCGCAGCGACGTGGACTCCTGGTCGGGCGGTGGGGGCGGCGCCTCCGACGACCTCGGGGCGGTGCTGGGCGGGATCCTCCTCGGGGGTGGGTCGCCGCGGCGGCGGGGCGGAGGCTTCGGTGGCGGTTTCGGTGGAGGTGGGTTCGGCGGGGGCTTCGGCGGCGGGGGCTTCGGCGGCGGCGGCTTCGGCGGTGGGAGCTCCGGCGGTGGGGGTCGTTCCTCCGGCGGTGGGCGCAGTGCGGGTGGCCGGTTCTGAGGTCGGACCTGCGCTTGCGGGCCACAGGCCTAAGCTGACCTGGCCCTGGCCCGAGAGGAAGTGTTCGTGACCCTGCTCGATTCGATCCGGTCCCCCCAGGACCTCAAGCGCCTCTCGCACGCCCAGACGGTGCAGCTCGCCGCCGAGATCCGTCGCTTCCTCGTCGCCGAGGTCGCGAAGACCGGCGGGCACCTCGGCCCCAACCTCGGGGTCGTGGAGCTGACGCTGGCGATGCACCGGGTCTTCGACTCGCCGAAGGACCCCTTCGTCTTCGACACCGGCCACCAGTCCTACGTGCACAAGCTCGTCACCGGCCGGCAGGACTTCTCGCACCTGCGCGAACGGGGCGGCCTCGCCGGCTACCCGCAACGGAGCGAGTCCGAGCACGACATCGTCGAGTCTTCGCACGCCTCCTCCTCGTTGTCCTGGGCGGACGGCATCTCGCGCGGCTTCCAGCTCAACGGGCAGTCCCACCGGACCGTGGTGGCCGTCGTCGGCGACGGCGCCCTCACCGGGGGCATGACGTGGGAGGCGCTGAACAACATCTCCCACGACAACGACCGCCGGCTGATCATCATCGTCAACGACAACGGACGGTCCTACGGGGCCACGATCGGCGGGATGGCGCGCTTCCTCAGCACCGTCCGCACCCGCCGCGAGTACCGCCGGCTGCACGAGAAGAGCCAGGCCGCGGCCGACCGCTTCGGCACCCCCGGGCGGGCCGTGTACCGGGGGCTGCGCGGCGGCATGCGCGGGTTCCTGGCCCGGCTCACCGACAACGAGGCGCTGTACTCCAACCTCGACATCAAGTACGTCGGTCCCGTCGACGGGCACGACCAGCAGGCGATGGAGGAGGCGCTGCGCCAGGCCCGTGACTACGGGACCCCGGTCCTCGTGCACGCCATCACGGAGAAGGGCCACGGCTTCGAGCCCGCCCTGCGCGACCAGGCCGACCAGTTCCACGCCGTCGGCAAGATCGACCCGACGACGGGCGAACCCCTGGAGACCTCCAGCGCCCAGGGCTGGACGTCGGTGTTCGCCGACGAGCTCGCCGACCTCGGCGACCGGCACCCCAAGCTCGTCGCCATCACCGCGGCCATGTTGCGTCCCACCGGGTTGCACCGCTTCCAGGAACGCCACCCCGACCGCGTCTTCGACGTCGGCATCGCCGAGCAGCACGCCGTCACCAGCGCCGCGGGCCTCGCCTACGCGGGGTTGCACCCGGTGGTGGCGCTCTACGCGACCTTCGTGAACCGCGCGTTCGACCAGGTCCTGATGGACGTCGCGCTGCACAAGGCGGGGGTCACGTTCGTCCTCGACCGGGCCGGGGTGACGGGACCCGACGGTCCCAGCCACCACGGCATGTGGGACCTCGCGCTGCTGCAGGTCGTGCCCGGCATCCGCATCGCCGCCCCCCGCGACGCGGGGACCCTGCGGGAGGAACTGGGTGAGGCCGTCCTCGTCGACGACGGGCCCACCGTGCTGCGCTTCCCCCGGGGTTCGGTGGCCGCGGACGTGCCGGCGCTGGAGCGGCTGGCGGACGGGGTGGACGTCCTGCACCAGCCCGGCGAAGGCTCCCGCGACGTGCTGCTCGTGGCCGTCGGGTCGATGGCCGGCATGGCGCTGGAGGCCGCGGCCCTGCTGGAGGCCCAGGGCATCGGCGCCACCGTCGTCGACCCGCGCTGGGTCGTGCCGATCGCGACGTCGCTCGTCGAGCTCTCCCGCGAGCACCGCCTCGTCGTCACCATCGAGGACGGGGTGCGGGTCGGCGGGATCGGTACCCGGCTGCGTCAGGACCTGCGGGCGGCGGGCGTCGACACCGGCGTCAACGAGCTCGGACTGCCCGACGAGTTCCTCGACCACGCGTCCCGGGGCGAGATCCTCCAGGACGCCGGGCTCACCGCCCAGACCGTCGCGCGCGACATCATCGACCAGGTCATCGGGACCAAGCTCCCGCAGGCCCGTCCGGTGCGGGAGGATCAGCGGCATGGCTGAGAAGCAGACGATCCTGGGCCGCATCGCGCAGTTGGCGCGCGCGAACGTCAACGCGTTGATCGACTCCGCGGAGGACCCCGCCAAGATGCTGGACCAGATGGTCCGCGACTACACCAGCAACATCTCCGAGGCGGAGGCGGCGATCGCGCAGACGATCGGCAACCTGCGTCTGGCCGAGGCCGACCGCGACGACGACGTCGCCGCCGTGAGCGAGTGGGGCCGCAAGGCCGCTGCCGCGTCCGCGAAGGCCGACAGCCTGCGCGCCGCGGGCCAGGCCCCGGAGGCCGACCGCTTCGACGAGCTGGCCAAGGTGGCGCTGAAGCGGCAGATCACCTTCGAGCAGGAGGTCGCCGACGCCGCTCCCCAGATCGCGGCGCAGACCGAGGTCGTGGTCAAGCTCAAGTTCGGCCTGACCGCGATGAAGGAGAAGCTGAGCGAGCTGAGGACCAAGCGCGACCAGCTCGTCGCGCGCGCGGCGGCCGCGAAGGCCCAGTCGCAGGTGCAGTCGGCGATCGGGTCCCTCAACGTCCTCGACCCCACCTCCGAGCTGTCCCGCTTCGAGGACCGGGTGCGCCGCGAGGAGGCCCGGGTCGCGGGCCAGGCCGAACTGCAGGCCGACTCCCTCGACGCGCAGTTCGCCTCGCTGGAGGACGCCTCCACCGACCTCGACGTCGAGGCCCGCCTCGCCGCCCTGAAGTCCGGCGGACCCGCCGCCTGAGGCGCGACACGCACCGGCCCGCGGTCGCGACGACCGCGGGCCACCATGTGGTGTGCCGGCGCGCAACTCACTGGAGCGGTGGTGGGGGGAACTGGACGAGTTCACCCGCCACCGGGTGTTGCGGCTGCGACCGGCCGACCTGCTGCCCCCCGACCTGGCGGCAGACCTGCTGCGCCACGGTGTCCACGTGACGCGGTTGCGCTCCTCGGCCACCGGGGACGACGCCTGGGCCCAACCCGAGCAGCTCCTGGAGCTCATCGGCCGCGGCGGGCCCGGCCCGTAGAGCTCCCGGACAGGGGAGGTCAGCTCGCCGGGGTCAGCACCAGGAGGGGTTTCGCGCCGCGGGCGGTGTCGCCGAGGAGGGCGACGAGCGTCCCGTCGGGGGCGAAGGCGCCGACCGGCCCGGGATCGCCGCCGGCCGGGAGGAACCCCCCGTTGGAGACCTTGGCCACGTCCTGCGCGTCGAGGTCGCGGACCGGGAACAGGCGCCGGGCGACGTCGGCGAGGGACTGCACGACGGGATCCGCCTCGACCTGCTCGAGGGTGAACGCCTCCTCGAGCGTGAACGGACCGGACCGGGTGCGGCGCAACGCGGTCAGGTGCCCCCCGACGCCGAGGGCGGTGCCGAGGTCGCGGGCCAGCGCGCGGACGTAGGTGCCGCTGGTGACCTCCACGACGACGTCGAGGTCGAGGAACCCCCCGACGGGGCGGCGGTCGAGGACCTCGAAGCGGGAGACGGTGACGGGGCGGGCGGGCAGGTCGACCTCCTGTCCCCCCCGGACCCGGGCGTAGCTGCGCTGCCCGTCGACCTTGATGGCGCTCACCGAGCTCGGGACCTGCTGGATGTCCCCCGTCAGCGCGTCGACGGCGTGCGCGACCGCGTGCTCCGCGAGGCCCGTGGCGTCGACGGGGGCGCCGACCGGTTCACCTTCGGCGTCGTCGGTGACGGTGGCGACGCCGAGCCGGATCGTCGCGGTGTAGGCCTTGTCGTGGGCGACGAGGTGGGTGAGGAACTTCGTCCCCCGGTTGGCCCCGAGCACGAGCACACCCGTCGCGGCCGGGTCGAGGGTGCCGGCGTGGCCGACACGGCGCGTGCCGAGGAGGCGACGACAGCGGCCGACGACGTCGTGGCTGGTCCAGCCGGCGGGCTTGTCGACGACGAGGATGCCGTCACCGACGCCGGGTCGCGTGGTCCGCTCGCTCACCGGCCCTGCCCCTTCGCCACCAGCTCGGCGGCCGAGGCGGCCGTCGTCGCGAGCGCGGTGAGGTCCGGCAGGTCGGGGTGGTTCCAGGAGTCCAGGCAGAGCAGCACGTTGAGCAGCATGCCCTGTGCGACGAAGTCCGCCGCACGGGCGTCGCTGCCGAGGCGTTCGCGACAGATCCGCTGAACCGCGTCCACGCAGCCGCGCACGGTGTCGCCGATGACCGGTTCGGACCCGGCGGCGGTGAACCCGTGCATGAGCAGCAGCAGGACGTCACGGTCCTCGACGAGGCGCAGGTAGGCCTGCCCCAGGCACTCCGCGGCGTCGCCCTGCGCGGGGGCGTTCTCGAAGGCCGCGACGACGCGGTCGGACACCCGCTGGAAGAGCGCGTCGAGCAGCGGTTGCTTGCCCCCGAAGGTGCGCACCACGTAGGGCTGCGAGACGCCGGCCTCGGCCGCGATGACGTCGGTGCTGGCCCCGGCCAGCCCCACCCGGGCGACGACGTGGGCCGCGGCGTCGAGGATCTGCTCGCGCCGGTCGTCCTTGGACATCCGCTTCGGACTGGTCTCGGGGCTCACGTTGACAAGATATCAGTCGATGCCTACCGTCTAGTAATCATCCGATGCCTTCTCCGGAGGTCCCCCGTGTCCACCCACACCGCACCCCGCCGGGTGCACCCGGCGCTGGCGATCGTCGCCGCGTCGCTGCCCGTGTTCATGGCCACCCTCGACAACCTCGTGGTGACCGGCGCCCTGCCCGTCCTGCACCGCGACCTCGGCGCCTCCCTGGGCCAGCTGCAGTGGGTGGTGAACGCCTTCACCCTCACCTTCGCCGCACTGATGCTCGGCGCCGCCACCGCCGGGGACCGCTGGGGCCGGCGCCGGGTCTTCCTCCTCGGGCTGGTCGTCTTCACCCTCGGCTCGATCGCCGCGGCGCTCTCCGGGTCTCCCGAGACCCTCATCGCCGCCCGCGCGGTGCAGGGGGTCGGAGCGGCCGCCATCACCCCGCTGTCCCTGGCCCTGGTCGCCGCCGCCGTCCCGCCGGAACGCCGCGCCGCGGCCATCGGCATCTGGGGCGGGGTCACCGGTCTCGGCGTCGCGCTCGGGCCGGTCATCGGCGGGGCCGTCATCGACGGCCTCAGCTGGCAGTGGATCTTCTGGGTCAACGTCCCCGTCGCCGTGATCGCCCTGCCGCTCATCCTCTGGGCCCTGCCCGAGTCCCGTGGTCGTCGCGTCCCCGTCGACGTGGCCGGCACCGTCCTCGGCGCCGCAGCCGTCGTCGGGATCGTCTGGGCCGTCGTGCACGCCGACGCCGACGGCTGGGGATCCACCGCGGTCCTGCTGCCACTGGCCCTCGGCGTCCTGGCGCTGCTCGCCTTCCTGGTGCGCCAGCGCACCGCGCGCTTCCCGCTGCTGCCCCTGCGGCTGTTCCGCTCCCGCAGCTTCACCGCGGCCAACGGCCTGATGTTCCTCTTCCAGCTCGGCGCGATGGGGTCGGTCTTCCTGCTGACCCAGGAGCTGCAGATCGCCATGGGCTACACACCGCTGCAGGCCGGGATCCGCACGCTGCCCTGGACCGCGCTGCCGATGCTCGTCGCGCCGGTCGCGGGGATCCTCGCCGGCCGGATCGGACCGCGGCCGCTGCTGGTGGGCGGGCTCGTCCTCACCACCGCCGGCCTCGGCTGGATCGCGGCGCACATCACCCCCGACACCGTCTACCTCGACCTCGTGCCCGGCCTCGTGCTCGCCGGGTTCGGGACGGCGCTGGTCTTCGCGCCCTCCGCGACGGCCGTCCTGCACGGTCTCGACGGCGCCGACCACGCGACGGCCAGCTCCGCCAACACGACACTGCGCGAGATCGGTCTCGCCCTCGGTGTCGCCGTGCTCACCCTGGTCTTCCAGGACGCCGGCGGATCGCTCACGCCCACGGGTTTCGTCGCGGGTGCCCCGACGGCCGTCTGGGCGGGTGCGGGGGCCGTCGCGCTGGCCGCGGTCGTCGCGCTCTTCGTCCCCGGACGGGCGGGGTTCGTCTCGGCCCCGCGGGGAGAGGTGCAGGTCGCGCCGGTCGCCGTCGCCGGGCGGTACAGCTAGAAGACGGAGCGCACCACGTTCGCCATCACCGCGACGAGCACCAGGAACGCGATCCCGAAGACGGCGAGGAACACCCCGCTCGTCCCGCCCCCGAAGACGCTGCCGCCCTCGGCCCGCACGTGGGCGCGGTCGGGGGCGGCAGGGTCGTAGAGGACCTCGGCGGGGCGGCCGGTGACGAAGGACCGGTTCCAGCGCTGGTCCCCCACCACGACGACCTCCCGGCCGTCGGCCTCGAAGCGCACAACCGGGGCGAAGGTCATCCGGTGCTCGTGGTGGCTGTGGACCTGGTTGTCGATGACGACGCCGGTGGCCTTGCGGCCCTCCGTCCTCAGCCGGGTCGCGTCCGCCGAGCGCCGGCGGGCGCGGACGGTCATCACGATCCCGCCCACGACGACCGCGACCCCGACCAGGGCGATGACCGCCAGGCCGACGCCGAAGAACGTCGGGAACGCGCCGAAGAACCCGTCGGAGGTCTGGTCGAGGTCGGGGAACGACGGCTGGTCCATCACCTCAGCGTGCCACGCACGTCAGGCTCGCGGGTCGGCTTCCGCGACGTCGTCGTCCTCGGTCTCGTCGTCGGTCTCGTCGTCGTCGTCCCACTCGTCGTCGACGGCGACGGGCTTCTTGTACGGGTCGGCCTCACCGGCGGGCTGGGCGCTCGCGGCCAGGGCGGCGACACGGGCGTCCTGCTCGGCCGCGACCTTCAGCAGGTCCTGGATCTGCGTCGCCGTCTCCGGGATCTCGTCCAAGGTGAAGGTGAGCGTCGGGGTCAGCCGGATGCCGGTGCGCTTGCCGACCTCGGAGCGCAGCACGCCCTTGGCCGACTCCAGCGCCAGCGCGGTGCCCTGCTTCTCCTCGTCGCTGCCGAAGACGGTGTAGAACAGCGTCGCGTGCTGCAGGTCGTTGGTGACGCGGGCGTCGGTGATGGTGAGGAACCCCAGACGAGGGTCCTTCACGCGCTTCTCGAGCGCGTCCGCCACGATGACCTTGATGCGGTCGGCGAGCTTGCGGGCGCGGGTGGGGTCCGCCACGGGGAACTCCTGAACGTTCGGGGTGTCAGTCGTCCGACGACAGGAACTGCCGGCGGGCGGAGAGGATCTGGAACTCGGGGTGGGCGGCGATCAGCCGTTCGCACCGGTCGAGGACGTCGGTGCAGTGGGCGGCGTCCGGCGCCACCACGGCGAGCGCGACCTCGGCCCGACGGTGCAGGTCGAGGTGCCCGGTCTCCGCGGCCGCGACCTCGAAGGAGCGGCGCAGTTCGGCCACCAGCGGGCGCACGATGCTGCGCTTGCCCTTGAGGGAGTGGACGTCGCCCAGCAGCAGGTCGACGGTGAGCGTTGCAGTGAACATGACTCTCTGGGGGTGACAGCCGGGGCGGAACCCGAAGGGGTTCCGCCCCGGCCACCGGGTAGAGCGCGTGGCCGATCAGCCGCGCGGCTTCTCCTGCATCTCGTACGTCTCGATGACGTCGTCGATCTGGAGGTCGTTGTACGAGCCCAGGCCGATACCGCACTCGTAGCCCTCGCGGACCTCGGTGGCGTCGTCCTTGAACCGTCGCAGCGACTCGATCGTCAGGTTGTCCCCGTGCACGACCCCCTTGCGCAGGACACGCGCCTTGGAGTTGCGTCGGATCAGACCCGAGCGGACCAACGTACCCGCGATGTTGCCGAACTTGGACGAGCGGAAGATCTCGCGGATCTCCGCCGTACCGAGCTGGACCTCTTCGTACTCGGGCTTGAGCAGACCCTTCAAGGACGCCTCGACGTCCTCGATGGCCGCGTAGATCACCGAGTAGAAGCGGATGTCGACGCCCTCGCGGTCGGCGTACTCCTTGGTCTGCTGCTCCGGCCGCACGTTGAAGCCGATGATGATCGCGTTCGAGGCGACGGCGAGGTTGACGTTGTTCTTCGTCACCGCACCGACACCACGGTCGATCACCCGCAGTTCGACCTCTTCGCCGACGTCGATCTTGTACAGCGCGTCCTCGAGGGCTTCGACCGAACCCGCACCGTCACCCTTGAGGATGAGGTTGAGGCTCTCGACCTTGCCCCGCTGCAGCGCGGCGGTGAAGTCCTCCAGCGAGATGCGCTTGCGCGCCTTCGCCAGAGCCGCGTTGCGCTCCTGCGCCTCGCGCTTCTCCGCGATCTGACGGGCCGTGCGGTCGTCCGGAGCCACCAGGAAGGTGTCGCCGGCGCCGGGGACCGAGGTCAGGCCGAGCACCTGGACCGGACGCGACGGGGTCGCCTCCGACACGGCGTCGCCGTTCTCGTCGAGCATCGCGCGGACTCGGCCGTAGCCGGTCCCCGCGACGATCGCGTCACCGACGTGCAGCGTCCCGGACTGGACCAGGACGGTGGCGACGGGGCCGCGGCCCTTGTCGAGGTTGCCCTCGATCGCCACACCGCGAGCGTCCTTCTCGGCGTTCGCCCGCAGGTCCAGCGAGGCGTCGGCGGTGAGCAGGACGGCCTCGAGGAGGCTGTCCAGACCCATGCCCTGCTTCGCGGACACGTTGACGAACATCGTGTCGCCGCCGTACTCCTCGGCCACCAGGTTGTACTCGGTCAGCTGCTGACGGACCTTGTCCGGGTTCGCGCCGTCCTTGTCGACCTTGTTGACCGCGACGACGATCGGGACGTCGGCCGCCTGGGCGTGGTTGAGCGCCTCGATGGTCTGGGGCATCACACCGTCGTCGGCCGCCACCACGAGGATCGCGATGTCGGTGACCTTGGCACCACGGGCACGCATGGCCGTGAAGGCCTCGTGACCCGGGGTGTCGATGAAGGTGATCGGACGTTCGATCCCCTCGTGCTCCTTGACGACCTGGTAGGCGCCGATGTGCTGGGTGATGCCACCGGCCTCCTTCGCCACGACGTCGGAGGAGCGGATGGCGTCGAGCAGCTTCGTCTTGCCGTGGTCGACGTGACCCATGACGGTGACGACCGGCGGACGCGCCGACAGGTCGTCGTCACCCTCGGCCTCGAGTTCGGCGTCGAGGTCGATGGAGAAGCCCGCGAGCAGCTCGCGCTCCTCGTCCTCGGGGGAGACGACCTCGACGACGTAGCCGAGCTCGTTGCCGAGCAGCTGGAACGTGTCCTCGTCCAGGGAGGCGGTCGCGGTGACCATCTCGCCCAGGTGGAAGAGGATCGTCACCAGCGCCGCGGGGTCGGCGTCGATGCGCTCGGCGAAGTCGCTGACCGAGGCGCCGCGACGGATGCGCAGGACCGTGGTCCCGTCACCGTGACGGACGGACACACCGCCGACGGCGGGCGCCTGCATCGCTTCGTACTCCTGGCGCTTCGCCCGCTTGGACTTGCGCCCACGGACGGGACGACCACCGGCGCGACCGAACGCACCCTGGGTGCCGCCGCGGTTGCCGCGAGGACCACCACTGCCACCACCGGGACGACCGGCGAAACCGCCGCCACCGGCACCGGGACCGCCGGGACGACCGGCGAAACCGCCGCCGCCCGCACCACCACGAGCGCCACCGGGGCCGCCGCGACCGGGCGCACCCGGACGACCGGCACCCGCACCCGGACGGCCGACCGTCGGGCGCGCCGGCATCATGCCGGGGTTGGGACGGGGACCACCGGGACGGGGGCCACCGGGACCGGCCGGGCTGGGACGGGGCCCACCCTGGGGACGGGGCATGCCCTGGTTGGACGCGAACGGGTTGTTGCCCGGACGCGGCGCACCGCCGGGACCGCCCTGGCCACCGGGACCGCCCTGACTGCGGGGCATGCCCTGGCTGGGCGCGAAGGGGTTGTTGCCCGGACGCGGTGCACCCGCGCCGGGACGCGGAGCGCCACCGGGCGCGCCCGGACGACCGGGACGGTCACCCTGGGGACGGTCGCCCTGCTGGCGGTCACCCTGCGGACGCTCACCCTGCGGGCGGTCGCTGCGGGGACGGTCGCCCTGCGGACGCTCACCACGCTCGGGTCGGTCGCCCTGCGGACGGTCGCTGCGCTCGGGACGGTCGCCCGGACCCGGACGACGCGCACCGGGGCCACCCGCGCCGGGAGCACCCGGACGCGCGCCGGGGCCACCGGGACCCGCGGGACGGGCACCCGGACGGGGACCCTGACCGGGACCACCCGCGGCCGGCGGGGTCGAGGGACGACCGGCCGGGGCGGGACGCTGCGGAGCCGGAGCGGACGGACGCTGCGCGGCGGCAGCGGCGGGACGCTCGGCGGGAACGGCGGGCGGCGCCTGGAACGCCGGCTGCGGGATCGAGGGAGCGGGGCTCGCCTCGGTGCTTGGTGCCGGAGCAGCCGGGCTGGGCGTCGGCGCGACCTCGGCGGCCGGAGCCGGCTGCGAGGGAGCCGGCGCCTGGGGACGCGCGGCGGGACCCGGACGGGCGCCCGGGGGCATGCGCGGACCCGGCTTCACCGCCGGGGCCGGACGAGCGGCGGCAGCGCCACCCTCGGTGGGGAACTTGTCCTTCAACCGCCGGATGACCGGCGGCTCGACGGTCGAGCTCGCAGAACGCACGAACTCGCCCATCTCCTTGAGCGTGGCCAGAACGACCTTGCTCTCGACTCCGAACTCCTTGGCGAGCTCGTAGACCCGGACCTTTGCCACTTCACTCCTGTTCTTGGTCCGGGCTCGTCTCTACCGGGCGCGGACCGTCATCAGTCGGGGGGATTCATCGGTGGAGACTCATCGGGTGCTCATCAGCTGTTCGACCCGCTCTCATCGGTGGTGGTGGAGACGACGGCTCCGTGCGAGCACGAGTCCAGGTAGGACCGTACGCCAGAGACCTCGAGGGGAGCCGGACGGCGCAGCGCACGGGGCAGGGCCCGTCGCTTCTCCGCCTGCTCCAGGCACGCGCTGCTCAGGTGCAACCACGCGCCCCGGCCCGGGAGCCGGCGCCGCACGTCGACGAGGAGGTTCCCCACCTCGTCCGGTGCCACGACGACCCTCAGCAGCGTCGACCGGGAGTCCCGTTGACGGCACCCCACGCAGGTACGCACCGGGCCTGGAGCCTCGGGCGTCGCGGAGCGCCGGCCAACACCCGAAACGGGACGACCGGTCGTAGGCAGTGTAACGATGGCGCCAGTGTAGCCCTTCCTGCTCAGGCCTCGTCCGCGGACGGGGCCTTCGCGGACGGCTCGGTGTCGGCGACCGTGTCGGGGCGGATGTCGATGCGCCAGCCGGTCAGCTTCGCGGCGAGACGGGCGTTCTGGCCCTCCTTGCCGATCGCGAGCGACAGCTGGTAGTCGGGGACGATCACCCGGGCGGAGCGGGCCGCGAGGTCGACCACCTCGACGGAGCTCACCCGGGCCGGCGAGAGCGCGTTGCCGACGAACTCCGCCGGATCGTCGGAGTGGTCGACGATGTCGACCTTCTCGCCGTGCAGTTCCGCCATCACGGCGCGCACGCGCTGACCCATCGGGCCGATGCAGGCACCCTTGGCGTTGATCCCCGACCGCATGGCGCGGACGGCCATCTTTGAGCGGTGACCGGCCTCGCGCGAGAGCGCGGTGATCTGCACGGTGCCGTCGGCGATCTCGGGGACCTCGAGGGCGAACAACTTGCGGACCAGCATCGGGTGGGACCGGCTGAGCACGACCTGCGGCCCCTTGGGCCCCTTCTTCACGCTGACCACGAAGCAGCGGATGCGGCTGCCGTGCTCGTACTTCTCACCGGGCACCTGCTCCTGCGGGGGCAGCACGCCCTCGAGGGTGCCGAGGTCGACCTGGACGACCCGCGGGTCGCGACCCTGCTGGATCACCCCGGAGACGATCTCGCCCTCGGTGTCGGCGTACTCGCCGAGCACCGCGTCGTCCTCCGCGTCGCGCAGGCGCTGCAGGATCACCTGACGGGCGGTCGTCGCGGCGATCCGGCCGAAGCCCGAGGGGGTGTCGTCGAACTCACCCGTGACCAGGCCCTCGTCGTCGCGGTCCTTGGCCAGGACGCGGACCTCACCGCTGGCGCGGTCGAGCTCGACGCGGGCGTCGGGGTGGGCCTTGTGGTCCTCGTGCTCGGTCCGGTGGTAGGCCACGAGCAGGGCCTGCTCGATCGCCCGCACGAGGGTCTCGAACGGGATCTCCCTCTCCCGCTCCAGCATCCGCAGCGCGGCCATGTCGATGTTCACTGCTCGTCCTCGGTTCCCTCGTCGTCAAAGTCGTCCGCGTCGTCCGCGTCGTCGTCCTCGTCCTCGTCCGGCTGGTCGGGGTCGGCCACCAGGTCCTCGACGTCCTCGTCGTGGCGGCGGAACTCGACCTGCACCTCACCGCGCACCAGCTCGGCCCAGGTGAGGTGGCGCAGGGCCCCCACGTCCTTGGCCCGCGGCGGCTTGCCCTTCACCATCTGGGGTTCCCCGACGGTGTGCACCCCGGCCTCGTCGACCGAGTCGACCCGCACCATCAGCGTGGACCCGTCCGCGAGCACCGCGAGGACCAGGCGGCCCCGGGCGCGCGACCAGTGCCGCGGCGTCGTCAGCGGCCGGTCGACCCCGGGCGAGGAGACCTCGAGCGTGTAGGGCACCTCGCCCAGCACGTCGGAGTCGTCGAGGGCCTGCGAGACGGCGGTGGAGGCGGCGGCGACGGCGTCCATGTCCAGGTCGCCGGGTTCGTCACCGGCGCGGTCCACGACCACCCGCACCACCTGGCGGCGGCCCGCGGTCGTGACGCTCACCTCGTCGAGGGCCAGTTCGGCACCGATCTCGGTCCCGGTGGCGAACACCGGGGTCAGCACCGCGGTCACGGCCTCGTCGAGCGTCGGCACGACCGCTCCCTCCCCTGCTCTCGAGTTGTCCTGGCGTGCCGACCCACCGGGCCGGGCACGACGGGTCAGCCTAGCCGCTGCGGGGGCCGTCCCGGACCGGTCGCGGACGGTGGGACGATCGCGGGCGTGCTCGTCCCACCCCGCCACCCCGTGCAGCCCCTGACCCGCCGAACGGCGTTGCGCGGGGCCGTGTCCGGGCTCGGTGCGGGCCTGGCCGTCCTGGGCCTCGGCGGCTGCGACGTCCGCTGGGTCAGCGGCGCGGAGACCACCCCGACGGCGCAGCGGGGCCCCGACGACGACGCCCGGGACGCGGCGGTCGCGGACACCCGCGACCTGCTCGGACTGCTGCTGCCCACCGCCCGGGCCGCCGAACCCCTGGGCAGCGTGGCGACCCTCGCGGTGCAGGCCTGCGAGGCCCACCTGCGGGCGCTGGGCGAGGAGCAGTTCGGCGTGACCAGCTCGGGCGGGACGGCGGCGGTGGACGCCGCCGCGGTCCTGGACCGCCTCGCGGTGACCACCGCCTCCGCCCTGACCGCCGCGAGCCGCACCGACCGCGCACCGAGCGCCGGGATGGCGCGGCTGCTCGCCGCGGTCGGCGCCTCCCGCGCCGTCCTCCTCGACGACGTCAGCGCCGCGACCGGGGTGGCCGCCCCCGCGGTGGCGCTGCCGGCCGCCGCCCCGGCGCCCGCCACGCCGACCCCCACCCCCTCCGAACCCGAGGACCGGGCGGGGACCGCCGCGCTGCAGGCGGCCCTGGCCGGTGAGCACGCCGCGGTGTTCGGCTTCGCCCTCGTCGAGGGGCGACTCCCCGATCCCCGCCGCGCCGAGGCCGCGGCCGACCTCGCCGCCCACCGCGTCGCCCGCGACGACCTCGTCGACGTGCTCGTCTCCCGCGGTGGCGACCCGGCGCAGGCCGCGGTCGGCTACGACGCCGCCGTGCCCACGGCCGAGGCCGCGACCGCGCTGGCCGCCACGATGACCGAGCGGCTGACCGGCGCCTACGCCGACGTCGTCGCGACGAGCGCCCCCGACCGGCCCCTCGCGGTCTCGGCCCTGGTGCGCAACGCCCGGGCGGCCCGGCGCTGGGGGTCGACGGTGACGAGCTTCCCCGGGATGGCCGAGCTCGCCGAGGACGGGACCAGCGTCCCGAGGGCCACCAGCAGCGCCACCGCGACCGCGACGAGCACCCCCTGAGGCGCCGGGGCGAGCGGGTTGGAAGACTGCACGACGAGATGAGCACGCCACCGGAGCACCCCGCCACGGCCCTGCGGGTCATGACCTGGAACGTCTGGTGGCGTTTCGGGGACTGGCGCACCCGCCGGGAATCGATCCTCGCCGTGCTCGAGCAGGAGCGCCCCGACGTCCTGGGCCTGCAGGAGGTCTGGGCCGACGCCGACGAGAACCTCGCGCACTGGCTCGGGGAACGCCTCGGGATGCACGTCGCGTGGTCGCCCTCCCCCGCCCCCGAGCGCTGGCGGCGCCGGCTGGTCTGGAACGGCGAGGACCCCGAGCGCGCCGACACCTTCCAGTTCGGCAACGCCGTGCTCAGCCGCTACCCGTTCCTGGCCGAGGACGTCGCGGAACTGCCCGCCGGCGGTCACGAGGACGAGGGCCGCACCGCGCTGCGGGTGCTCGTCGACACCCCGCGGCGGCCGTTGCCCTTCACCACGACCCACCTGAACTCCTCCCCCGCCGAGTCCGCGGTCCGCCTCGCCCAGGTCGGCGTGCTCGTGCCGTTCGTGGCGGACGGGTTCCGGCGCGGCGAGCACTACCCCCCGGTGCTGACCGGCGACTTCAACGCCGTCGCGGAGTCCGACGAACTCCGGCTCGCCGCGGGCTACCTCACGGCGGGACCCGTCCCGGGGTTCGTGCTCGTCGACGCGTGGCGGTTCGCCGAGGCCGGTGACCCGGGGTTCACCTGGGACCGGCGCAACCCCTTCGTCGCCCGCGTGCACCAGCCCAGCGCGCGCATCGACCACGTCCTCGTCGGGCTGTCCCCGTTCACCGGTGAGGGGT
Organism: Kineococcus sp. GCM10028916; assembly: GCF_042674865.1. Classification (NCBI taxonomy): domain Bacteria; kingdom Bacillati; phylum Actinomycetota; class Actinomycetes; order Kineosporiales; family Kineosporiaceae; genus Kineococcus; species Kineococcus sp. GCM10028916. The sequence goes on from NZ_JBHTFM010000013.1 coordinate 83,840, forward strand.
CGGTCCGCACCGTGCGACTGGTGGCCACCGAACCCGTCGACGGCGTCTGGGCCAGCGACCACGCCGCCGTGGTCGTCGACCTGGAACCCTGACCTCAGCGGGCGAACGGCCCGCTCAGGACGGCCCACTGCAGCAGCAGGACGGTCTTGGCGTCGACGATGCCGGTGCCGATCCGCGACACCGCGTCGTCGACGTCGAGTTCCAGCACCTCGATGTCCTCGCCCTCGTGGCGGACCCCGGTGCGCGAGCCCGCCACCACGTCGCCGTGGGCGTAGGGCGCGGCGAAGAAGTGCAGGCGTTCGGTCACGGAGCCGGGACTGGTCCACAGGTCGAAGAGGTGGGTGACCTCCCCGACGGGGTGGCCGAGTTCCTCCTCGGTCTCGCGCCGGACCGCCGTCTCCGCGTCCTCGGCGTCCAGCAGGCCCGCGGCGGTCTCGACGAGCATCCCGTCGGGGTGGCCGTTGACGTAGGCGGGGAGGCGGAACTGCCGCGTCAGCAGGATCGTCCGGGCCGCCACGTCGTAGAGCAGGATCGTGGCTCCGTCGCCGCGGTCGTAGGTCTCGCGCTCCTCCGTCGACCACGACCCGTCGGAGTGCTGGACGTCGAACGTCGTCGTCCGGGTCACGAACCAGTTCGAGGTGAGCACGCGCACGTCGCGGATCCGCACCCGCGGGTTGCCCGTGAGGTCGCGGCCCACCTGGTCGAGACCGGTACGGCCGCGGCGGTCGGGTACGTCAACGCCCGGTCGAGTCACCCCTGGATCGTCGCACGGTCCGCTTCCAGTTGGTCCCGAGCTCCCGCAGGTGCACGCGGGTGCGGTCGGCCCGGAAGAAGTCGTGGGCGTACTCGACGGGTGAACCGTCGACCTGGTGGGCCACCCGCCGGATCTCCAGCAACGGCGACCCGGGCGGGACCTCGAGGAGCCCGGCCCGTTCCCCGTCGGCCGGGACGGCCTCGACCGTCTCGTCGGCGTGGTCGAGTTCCAGGCCGTACTCGCCGGTCAGCACCGCGTACAGCGAACCGGTGAGGTCGTGGTGCAGCAGTCCCGGGTAGCGACGCGACGGCAGCACCGAGGTGTCCAGCGACCACGGCACACCCTCGACCAGGCGGAGCCGCACGACGCAGACGACGGGTTCGTCGGGGGCGAGCCGCAGGTTGCGGACCTCGTCGGGCCAGGCGAGGCCCAGGGTCGCGCCGAGCACCCGCGTCGCCACCTGCAGACCCTGACGGCGGACCATCTCGGGAACCCCGAGCGTGGTGTTGAGGTGCCGTTCCAGCCGGCCGTCGTGGGCGAAGACGCCACCGTGGCGGCCCAGGGACCGCCGGAGCACCCCCTCGTCCTCGAGACGTTCCAGCGCCTGCCTCAGGACGGTCCGGCCGACGCCGAGACGTTCGGCCAGAGCGCGTTCGCTGCCGAGGGACTCCCCGGGGTGGAACCGTTCCTCGCGCAGCAGCCGCCGCAGCGCCACGCAGGCCCGGTCCGCCGGAGTGTCCACACGGTCAGCGTCCCAGAGCCGTGAGCGAGGCGTCGAGGGCGCCCACCAGCCAGTCGGTGTCCGCGGCCTGGAAGGCCAGTGGCGGGCGGAGCTTCAAGACGTTGCCGTGCGGCCCGGCCACGGAGGTGAGGACCCCGCGGTCGCGCAGTTCCTCGAGCACCGCGAGCGCGAGGTCGCGGTCGGGTTCGCGCGTCGCCGGGTCGGTGACGAGTTCCAGCCCGGTGAACAACCCGGCGCCGCGCACGTCACCCACGGCGTCGTGCCGCTCCTTGAGCCCGTCGAGTTCCGAGCGCATCGCACTGCCCACCGCCCGGGCGTGCGCCTGCAGTCCCTCGGCCCGCACCGTCGTCAGGACGGCCTGCGCGGCGGCCATCGAGACCGGGTTCCCCCCGAAGGTGTTGAAGTAGGGGATCCGGTCGCTGAACGCGGCGAGCACCTCGTCGCGCGCGACCATCCCCGACACCGGGATGCCGTTGCCCATGGGTTTCCCGAGGGTCACCAGGTCGGGGACGATCCCGTGCCGGGCGAAACCCCAGAACTCCTCCCCGGTGCGGGCGAAACCCGGCTGCACCTCGTCGGCGATGAACACCCCACCGGCGGCACGGACGACGTCGACGGCCTCGGCGAGGTAGCCGGCCGGTGCCGGCAGCACGCCGTCGGAGGAGAAGACCGAGTCGGCGATGAAGGCGGCGAGCTTCGTCCCGCGCGCCTCGAGGTCGCCGATCGCGGCGCGCACCCGGTCCGCGAACCAGGCCCCGATCCGGGCGGGGTCGATGCCGGTGCGGTAGACGTCCGGGGCGGGGACGAGACGGGCGGTGGGGGCGATCGGCTGCCCCGAACCCAGCGCCGGTGAGACTCCCGAGGTGAGTTCACTGGTGCCGTGGTACGCCTCGGTGGTGGCGATGAAACCCTCGCCACCGCTCCAGGCCTTCGCGACCCGCAGCGCGAGGTCGTTGGCCTCCGAGCCGGTGCACATGTACATCGCCTTCCACTCCCCCGTCGGCAGGGCGGGGAACGTGGTGAGCAGGTCGTCGGTGTAGTCGAGGATCCCCTCGTGCAGGTAGCGGGTGTGGGTGTTGAGCAGTTGCATCTGCCGGGTCACGGCCTCGACGACCGCGGGGTGGCAGTGCCCGAGGCTCGCGACGTTGTTGTACATGTCCAGGTACTTCGTGCCGTCGGCGTCGAACAGGTACTGCCCCTCGCCCCGGACCAGGTGCACCGGACGGCGGTAGAACAACCGGTAGGAGCCGCCGAGCACCGCGGACCGGCGTTCGGTGAGGGCCCGCGTCGCCGGGTCCAGGCCGTCCGCGTGCTCGGGCCGGAAGCTGTTCGTGTCCATGATCGTCGAGCGGGTCACCGGGTCACCTCTGGTTCGGCTGGTCCTGTCCTGCGTCTGTTCCGCACCGCGTCGGCGCCCAAGCCCTCACGACGGAACTGCTCGACGTCGATCCTGGCGCGACGCGTCGGCCCGCACAGCCCATCCGTGTTTCGTCCAGGTCAACTCCTCGGGTCCCGTGTGAACGGTTTGTTGCGCAGGACACGGGGGTTCCCGGCGCGGACCGGCCGTGCCACACTCGTCGCGGCGCCCAGCCCTCCTCGCAGCCCGAGGAGAACCGTGACCACCACGCCCGACGCCCCACCGTTCGCCGCGTTCGCCGCGTTGCGCCGCGGCGATCCCGCCCCGGACTGGATCGCCGGCTCGGTGCGCACCGCCTGGGACCTGCCCACGAGCAGTTCCCTCACCCTCATCGCGGTGTCCGAGAACGCGACGTTCCGGATCGACGTCGACGGCCTCCCGACCGCGGTCCTGCGGGTCCACCGGCCCGGTTACGTCGCCGACCCGACGCAGATCGCCGCGGAACTCACCTGGGTCAGGGCCATCGCCGCGGAGACCTCCGTCCGGGTCCCCGACGTCCTGCCCCTCGCGGACGGTTCCCTCGTCCACGAGGTCCTCGACGGCGCGGGCGCCCGCTGGTTCGCCGTGGCGTTCGCGTTCGTCCGGGGCGAGATCCTCGAGGACACCCTCGCCGGTGCGGGTCTGGAGGACGCCACCCTGCGCCGCACCTACGCCGAGATCGGCGCCACCACGGCCGCCCTGCACGACCACGTCGCCGGGTGGACGCCCCCCGCCGGGTTCAGCCGGTTCGGGTGGGGCCTCGACGATGCGCTGGGGGCGGGGAGCCGCTGGGGCGACTGGCGCGGCGCGGCGTTGTCCTCGGAGCAGCTCGCCGTCTGCGAACGGGCCGAGACCGCCGCGCGGGAGGTCCTCGCCGGGGTCGCGGAGTCACCCGCGTCGAGCGGGCTCGTGCACGCTGACCTGCGGCCCTCGAACATCATGGTCGACAGCACGGGCCGGTTGACCGTCATCGACTTCGACGACTGCGGGACGTCGCGGTTGCTGTGGGACTTCGCCGCGGCGCTGAGCTTCATCGAGCACGAACCGTTCGCCCCCACCATCGCCGCGGCCTGGCTGGAGGGGTACCGCTCCGTGCGCGCGGTCTCCGAGGATGACCTGGCCGTCGCGACGGCGCTGTCGACGGTGCGCCGGTTGCAGATGCTCGGCTGGACCACGACCCACCGCGAGGACGCCTTGCCGCCGGCGGTCTGGGCCGCGCAGGTGCCGGGGACCGCGGAGGTCGCGCAGCGCTACCTGGACCGCCCGGACTGGCTGCTGCACTGACGTGCGCAGCGCCCGTCCAGCCGCGAGGATCGGGCGTGACCAGCGACGCGGTGTCCAGCAGCGGTTCCTCCGACACCCTGCGTCAGGTGGCGGTCGTCACCAGCGCCGTGCTCGGCATCGCCGGGGCGACGGTGGGGTCGGGGGCCTTCGGGGGCACGCCGATCGCTTCGGCCGCAGGCGGTGCGCTCTCCGCCGACGCGACCCTCGTGGCCCCGGCCGGCCCGGCGTTCGCGATCTGGAGCGTCGTCTACACGGGGCTGGTGGGGCTGACGGTGTGGCAGGCGCTGCCCGCGCACCGCGACGACGCCCGACAGCGCTCCACGGGGTGGCTCACCGCCGCCTCGCTGGTGCTCAACGCGGTCTGGGTCGGGACGGTGCAGGCCGGGCAGGTCGAACTCTCCGTGCTGGTCATCGTCGTGCTGCTGGTGGTCCTGGTGGCGACCTTCGGTCGGCTGCTGCGGGAGCGGCCGGCGTCGCGCGTCGAGGCCGTGCTGGTCGACGGGACGACGGGGTTGTACCTGGGCTGGGTGTCGATCGCGACCGTCGCGAACGTGGCCGCGGTCCTGCGCGACCAGGGCCTCACGTCGGCGGAACCGGCCTGGGCGGTCGGGGTGCTGACGGTGGCGGCCGGGGTGGGGGTCCTCACCGCTGTCCGCGGCCGCGGACGCCTCGCCTTCGGGGCGGGCCTGACGTGGGGACTGGGCTGGGTCGCGGCGGCCCGCGGAGGCGCCGAAGCGAACACGTCGACGACGGTGGCCGTCGCGGCCGGAGCGGCGGCCGTCGTCGTCGTCGCGGGGGCGACGGTGCTGGCGCGCCGGCGGGGACGCACGCTCCGCGGCTGACCGTCCCCCCGCGCCGCTCCCGTCGAGCGGGAGCGGCGGGGACGAGGCTCAGCTCCTGACGGTCCGCACCACGGTCGCGACGGCGTCCGCGAGGGCGATCTGCTCGGAGTCGCCGCTGCGGCGGTCCTTGAGCTCGACCTGCCCCTCGGCGAGGCCCTTGCCGACGACGAGGATGGTCGGGACCCCGACGAGCTCGGCGTCCTTGAACTTCACGCCGGGCGAGACCTTGGGACGGTCGTCGTAGAGGACGTCGACGCCCTGCGCCTCGAGCTCCCCGGCGAGGCGCTCCGCGGTCGCGAAGATCTCCGGGTCCTTGCCGGTCGCGACCACGTGGACGTCGTAGGGCGCGAGGGCCCGCGGCCAGACGAGGCCCTTGTCGTCGTGGTTGCCCTCGGCGACGCACGCCATGGCGCGGGTGACACCGACGCCGTAGGACCCCATGGTGACGACGACCTGCTTGCCGTTCTCGTCGAGCACCTTCAGGTCCAGGGCCTGCGCGAAGCGGCGACCCAGGGCGAAGATGTGCGCGATCTCGATGCCGCGGGCCAGTTCCAGCGGCCCGGAACCGTCGGGGGCGGGGTCGCCCGCCTTGACCTCGGCGGCCTCGACGACGCCGTCGGGGGTGAAGTCGCGGCCCGCGACGAGGTCGAAGACGTGCTTGCCGTCGACGTCGGCCCCGGTGATCCAGGCGGACCCGTCGACGACGCGGGGGTCGAGGAGGTAGCGGATCCCGCTGGCGTTCTCGGCACCGAGGACACCGGGCCCGATGTAGCCCTTGACCAGCGCGGGGTTCTTCGCGAAGTCGGCCGCCTCGAAGGCCTCGACCTCGGCGGGCGACACGGCCGCCTCGAGGCGCTTGGTGTCGACCTCGCGGTCACCGGGGACGCCGACGGCCAGCGGTTCCCGGGTGCCGTCGGGGTGCTTGAGCACGACGATGACGTTCTTCAGCGTGTCCGCCGCCGTCCAGGGCCGGTCGGCGCGGGGGTGCTTCTCGTTGGCGACGGCGACGAGGGTGTCGATCGTCGGGGTGTCGGGGGTGTCCTCGACGTGGCTGGCGGGCAGACCGTCGAAGGGGACGGCGGGCGGCGCGAGCGTGGTCACGGCCTCGGCGTTCGCGGCGTAGCCGCCGGGCGAGCGGACGAAGGTGTCCTCACCGATGGGCGTGGGGTGCAGGAACTCCTCGCTGCGCGAACCGCCCATGGCCCCCGACACCGCCGAGACGATGACGAACTCCAGCCCGAGGCGGGCGAAGATCTTGATGTAGGCCTCGCGGTGCTGTTCGTAGGACCTCTCGAGCCCGGCGTCGTCGACGTCGAAGCTGTAGGAGTCCTTCATGACGAACTCGCGGCCGCGGATGATGCCCGCGCGGGGACGTGCCTCGTCGCGGTACTTCGTCTGGATCTGGTAGATCGAGAGCGGCAGGTCCTTGTACGAGGAGTACAGGTCCTTGACCAGGAGCGTGAACATCTCCTCGTGCGTGGGCGCGAGCAGGTAGTCGGCGCCCTTGCGGTCCTTCAGCTTGAAGATGCCGTCGCCGTAGTCCGTCCAGCGGTTCGTCGCCTCGTAGGGCTCACGCGGCAGCAGCGCGGGGAAGTGGACCTCCTGCGCGCCGGAGGCGTTCATCTCCTCGCGGACGACGTCCTCGATCTTGCGCAGGACCCGCAGCCCCAGCGGCAGCCAGGTGTAGATGCCCGGCGCGGCCCGCCGGATGTAGCCCGCCCGCACCAGCAGCCTGTGGCTGGCCACCTCGGCCTCGACGGGGTCCTCCCGCAGGGTCCGCAGGAACAGGGTCGACATCCGCATCAGCACGACCCCAGCGTATCGGCGCGGCTCCGCGGGCTTCACCACCGTCGTCGGCGTCCGGGCCGGTCCCCACGGCCTCACCCATCGGTGTCACCACGTGGAGTGAACCGTCGGTGCGACGATCCCGGCGCCAGGGCACCGATTTCGTCGCACCGACAGCTCTCCCCATCGACCGGTGATGCCCTCGACCTCGCCCACGAGAGCGTCGAGCCGCCGCACGGGTCAGAACAGGACGGTGGCGAACGAACCCACCTCGCGGAACCCGACGCGGCGGTAGGCGGCGAGCGCCTTGGCGTTGTAGTCGTTGACGTACAACGACACCGAGGTGACCCCGTCGGCGAAGGCGGCTTCGCAGACGGCGGCCATGCCGGGTTCGGAGAGCCCTTCGCCGCGACGGTGCGGGGGGACCCAGACCCCTTGCACCTGGACGACCCTCGGCGACACCGCGCCGAGTTCGGCCTTGAACACGACCTCGGGGCCGGAGCGGCCGACGTCGATGCGGACGAAGCTGCGCCCCGTGGAGACGAGTTCGGCGATGCGGGCCCGGTAGGCGCCGCCGCCGTCGGGCGGGGCGGGGGCGTACCCGATCTCCTCGGTGAACATCGCGACGCAGGCGGGGACGACGAGGTCGAGTTCGCGCAGCGTCGCCCTGCGCACGGCCGGGTCGGGCTCCACCAGGGGCGCGGAGTCGCAGACCATCAGCGGCTGGTTGGCGCGGACCTCGCGGACCCCGCGCCAGTGCGGTTCGAGGCGCTGCCACAGGGCCAGGACGGGTTCCGCCGGCCCGACGAGGGAGGAACAGCGTCGGCCCTCGGCGCGGGCGTGCGCGGCGAACGCGTCGAGGGCCGCGGGGGTCGCCTCGACCGGCACGAGGTTCGCCCCGGCCCAGCAGGCCGAGACGAGCCGCCCGTCCTCGAACCAGCCCCAGACCTGCCCGCCGAGGTCGCTGCCCGGACGGGCCACCAGCCCCAGCAGGCGGGCGGAAACGAAGAGGTTCGCGACGGGATCGCGCTCGCACAGCCGCAGCAGGGCCGGAGCGTCGGCCCCCCCGAGCACGCGCAGGGTCCCGGACGCCGAGGTGCCGCGCGCGGCGGCGGAGTTGGTCAGGGACACTCCCGCATCCTGCCCGCTCGAGCCCGGATGGTCGAGACGGGGGGCTCAGCTGACGGAGACGACCGGGGCCCCGGCGCTCGCGTCGTCCTCGGGCTCGCCCATCTCGGCGGCCAGTCGGTTGGCCTCCTCGATGAGGGTCGCGACGATGTCGTGCTCGGGGACGGTCTTGATGACCTCGCCCCGCACGAAGATCTGACCCTTGCCGTTGCCGCTGGCCACACCGAGGTCGGCCTCGCGGGCCTCCCCCGGGCCGTTGACGACGCAGCCCATGACCGCCACGCGCAGCGGGACGGTCATGCCCTCGAGGCCCTCGCTCACCGCGTCGGCCAGGGAGTACACGTCGACCTGGGCCCGCCCGCAGGAGGGGCAGGAGACGATCTCGAGCTTGCGGGGGCGCAGGTTCAGCGACTGCAGGATCTGGATCCCGACCTTGACCTCCTCGACCGGCGGGGCCGAGAGGGAGACGCGGATGGTGTCTCCGATGCCCCGGGACAGCAGCGCCCCGAAGGCGGTCGCGGACTTGATGGTGCCCTGGAAGGCGGGGCCGGCCTCGGTCACCCCGAGGTGCAGCGGCCAGTCGCCGCGCTCGGCGAGGAGTTCGTAGGCCCGGACCATGATGACCGGGTCGTTGTGCTTGACCGAGATCTTGAAGTCGTGGAAGTCGTGCTCCTCGAAGAGGGACGCCTCCCAGACGGCGGACTCGACGAGCGCCTCGGGCGTCGCCTTGCCGTACTTCGCGAGCAGGCGCGGGTCGAGGGACCCGGCGTTGACCCCGATGCGGATCGAGACGCCCGCGTCCTTGGCGGCCTTCGCGATGTCCTTGACCTGGTCGTCGAACTTGCGGATGTTGCCCGGGTTCACGCGCACCGCGCCGCAGCCGGCGTCGATGGCCGCGAAGACGTACTTCGGCTGGAAGTGGATGTCGGCGATGACCGGGATCTGCGACTTCTTCGCGATGATCGGCAACGCCTCGGCGTCCTCGTTGGTCGGGCAGGCGACCCGGACGATGTCGCAGCCGGACGCGGTCAGCTCGGCGATCTGCTGCAGCGTGGCGTTGATGTTCGTCGTCGGGGTGGTGGTCATCGACTGCACCGAGACGGGCGAGTCGCTGCCGACGCCCACCTTGCCCACCTGGATCTGGCGCGTCTTGCGACGGGGGGCCAGGACGGGGGGCGGGAGGGCGGGGAGACCGAGGCTGACGCTCACCCCGCCAGTATCAACCCGCACCGACGCGACCACGACCAGGGGTCACGGTCTTCACCCGGGGTTCACCGGTCCCGTCACTGGTTGAGGGTGACCGGGCGGACGATGTCGGCGTAGAGCAGCAGGACGCTCATCCCCACCAGGACGATCGACACCCCGTAGGCCAGCGGCATCGCCTTGGCGACGTCGACGGGGCCCGGGTCAGGACGGCGGCGCAGCCGGAAGATCGCCCTCTTCACGACCTCCCACAGCGCTCCCGCGATGTGCCCGCCGTCGAAGGGCAGCAGCGGGATCATGTTGAAGACGAAGAGCGCGACGTTCAGGCCCGCCAGCAGCGACACGATGCGCGAGGTCCGCTCGGCGAGCTCGTCCCCGGGGATGATCGCGGGCTGGGCGTTGAGCTCCCCCGCGAGGCGGCCGATGCCGACGACGCCGATGGGGCCGTTCGGGTCGCGCGGGGCGGAACCGAACGCGGCCTGGGCGACGTCGTAGAGCCGCTGCGGCAGGCGGACGACGATGGTGGCGACACCCTCGATCTGCGTGCCGACGACGCCGGGGACCTCGCTGAGCGGCGTCCGCACGACGGCGATGCTGGGTGAGACCCCGAGGAAGCCGACCCGCTCGGTCTCCCCCGTGGCCTTCCCGGTGGCGTTCGTCACGGCGCGTTCGGTGAGGACGGGCGTCGCCGTGATCGGGACCCGCTGCCCGTCGCGCAGCACGACGAGGTCCACGGCCCGGCCGCCGTCGGCGCGGATCTGCGCCGACAGCGCGTTCCAGTCCTGCACGGGCTTCCCGCCGAACTCGACGATCTCGTCCCCGGGCCGCAGACCGGCCACCGCACCGGGGGCGGCGGGGTCGGAGGCGCCGCACGTGGTCGCGGTGCTGCCCGCCGGCAGGACGCACTCGGAGACGGCGGACAGCGTCGGGACGTAGCCGGGCTGGCCGATGGCGCTGGCGGCGACGGCGGTGAGGACCAGCGCCAGGACGAGGTTGACGAAGGGGCCCCCGAACATGATGACGATCCGCTGCCACACGGGACGGCGGTAGAACGTCCGGTGCTCCTCGCCGGGTTCGATCTCGACGAAGCTCGCCTGCCGGGCCTCCTCGGCCATCAGCGCCCAGCGGCCCGTGGTCGAGGCGCGGACGCGACCGTCCTCGCCGGGCGGGAACATCCCGATCATCCGGATGTAGCCCCCGAGCGGGATGGCCTTGACGCCGTACTCGGTCTCCCCGCGCCGGCGGGAGAACAGGGTCGGGCCGAAACCCACCATGTACTGGACGACCTTGACCCCGAACTTCTTGGCGGGCAGCAGGTGTCCCACCTCGTGCAGGGCGATCGAGAGGGCGACGCCGATCGCGGCGGCCAGGATCCCCACGACCCACAGCAGCACCGTGGTCATGCGACGAGCTCGTTGGCGCGGGCCCGGGCCCAGTCCTCGGCGGCCAGCACGTCCTCGACGTCGCGCGGGTCACCGCCCGGGCGGTGCTCGCCGACGACGCGGGCGAGGGTGTCGACGATCCCCAGGAACGGCAGCCGGCCGGCGTGGAAGGCGGCGACGCACTCCTCGTTGGCGGCGTTGAACACCGCGGGGACGGTGGAGCCCCGCCGGCCCGCCTCGCGGGCCAGGTCGACGGCGGGGAACGCCTCCGCGTCGAGGGGTTCGAAGGTCCAGGACGCGGCCCGCGTCCAGTCGATGCCGGTGGTCGCCCCGGGGACGCGGTCGGGCCAGGCGATCCCCAGCGCGATGGGCAGGCGCATGTCCGGCGGGGAGCACTGCGCCAGCGTGGAGCCGTCGGTGAACTCGACCATGGAGTGCACGACGGACTGCGGGTGCACGACGACGTCGATCCGGTCGTAGCCGATCCCGAACAGCAGCGAGGCCTCGATGACCTCGAGCCCCTTGTTGACCAGGGTCGCGGAGTTCGTGGTGACGACCGGTCCCATCGTCCACGTGGGGTGGGCCAGCGCCTGCTGCGGGGTGACCTCGGTGAGCTCCTCGCGCCGGCGGCCCCGGAAGGGGCCGCCGCTGGCCGTCACGACCAGGCGGGCGACCTCGTCGGCGCTCCCGCCGCGCAGGGCCTGGGCCAGGGCGGAGTGCTCGGAGTCGACGGGGACGATCTGGCCGGGCTTCGCGGCGGCGGTGACCAGCGGCCCCCCGGCGACGAGCGACTCCTTGTTGGCGAGCGCGAGCGTGCGCCCGGTCGCCAGCGCGGCCAGCGTCGGGCGCAGGCCCACCGAGCCGGTCATGCCGTTGAGGACGACGTCGCAGGGGCGGGTCGCGACCTCGCTCGCGGCCTCCGGGCCGGCGACGACGCGGGGCAGCGGCCGCCCGGCCGCCTGCACGCGCAACGCCTCCTGCAGGGCCGGCAGCGCCTCGCTGCGAGCCACCCCGACGAGGTCGACGCCGTGGTCGAGGGCCTGGCGGGCCAGCAGCTGCACGTCGGCACCGCCGGCGGCCAGCGCGACGACGCGGAAGGCTCCCGGGGCGGCCGCGACGACGTCGAGGGCCTGGGTGCCGATGGAGCCGGTGCTGCCGAGGAGCACCACCTCGCGGGGGGTTCCGCCGGGCGTCTCAGGGGTCGGGCTCACCCACCCATCATGACCGGTCGGGAGCCTCCGCCACGCCCCGTGACCGGCGCACTGGGGCGAATCCTCACCGGATCCGCAAGGATGACCCCAGCACCACCGGCACCGGAAGGACACCCGTCATGCGAAGACTCGTCCGAGCGAGCTCCGCCGGCGCACTCGCGCTGGCCTCCTCCCTCGTCCTCAGCCTCAGCGGGGGCAGCGCCCAGGCGGTCGAGGTGACCGGGACCGGGAGCACCTCGGTGTCGCTGCTCTCCACCACCGACGCGACCGTGCAGCAGGTGGCCACGGAGTACTGGACCCCCGAGCGCATGGCCTCCGCCCAGCCCGCGGACCGGGTCGTCGCCCCGGGTGGTCCAGCCGCCCGCCCGGCCACCCCCGAGGCTGCGCCGTCACCGTCGTCGCCGTCGACGCGTTCGACCCTCGCCGTGGGCGACGCGGCCGTGGTGGGGCGCAGCACCCGCCGCGCCTCCGGGACGGCTCCCGCCTCCACCGTCGCCACGAGCACTCCGTGGGCGGGACCGGCCGCGGTGGCGCGCAAGGTCGGCCGGTTGTTCTTCACCCAGGGGCGCGGCAACTACGAGTGCAGCGCCAGCAGCGTCGCCTCGGTCGCGGGCGACGTCATCGTCACCGCCGGGCACTGCCTGACCGAGAACGGCGTGGTCTCGACCAACGTCGTCTTCGTGCCGGGCCTGCACGGGACGAGCGCCCCCTACGGGACCTTCCCCGCGACGAAGCTGTTCACCACCACCCAGTGGCGCCAGGGCGACCAGTCGAAGGCCGAGGCCCTGAACTTCGACGTCGGGTTCGCCGTCGTGCAGTCGGTCGGTGGCCGCTCGTTGGCCGATACCGTCGGCTCCTTCGCCATCGACTTCACCCCCGCCCTGGACCCGGTGACCGTCTTCGGCTACCCCGGACGCGGCGCCGCGGCCGACGGGACCACCCTGCAGTTCTGCACCGGCACCCGGTTCACCGACGTCACCTCCACCAACGACCCCACGACCGACCGGGCCACCCTGTGCACCATGGCCGGTGGTTCCAGCGGCGGACCGTGGCTGAGCGGTTTCGACCCCGCCAAGGGCACCGGCACGGTCACCTCGGTCGTGAGCTTCAGCTACAACGACGCCACCGAGGTCCTCTACGGACCGCTGTTCGGTGACGTCGTGGCAGCCGTCTACCACGAGGCCGCGGGGAACTGACCCGCACCACCCGCAGGAGCACGAACGGCCGGTGACCCCGCGGGGTCACCGGCCGTTCGTCGTCGCCCCGTCCTCAGAGGGGGAAGTTCACGTACTTCGTCTCGAGGTACTCCTCGATCCCCTCGGCCCCGCCCTCGCGGCCGAACCCGCTGGCCTTGACCCCGCCGAACGGCGCGGCGGCGTTGGAGATGACCCCGGCGTTGAGGCCGACCATGCCGGTCTCGAGCGCCTCGGCGACGCGCATCCCCCGGTCGAGCCCCTGGGTGTAGGCGTAACCGATGAGGCCGTACTCGGTGTCGTTGGCCAACGCGACGCCCTCGGACTCCTCGTCGAAGACGACGATCGGGGCGACCGGCCCGAACGTCTCCTCGGTGAGCAGGCGGGAACCGAGCGGCACGTCGGTGAGGACGGTCGGGGCGTAGAAGTACCCGCTCTCCCCCACCGTCGACCCACCGACGACGACCTTCGCTCCCGCGTCGACGGCCTCGGAGACCCGCTGCGCCACACCGTCACGGGCGCGGGCGTCGATGAGCGGTCCGACCTGGACGCCGTCCTGCGTCCCCCGGCCGACGGTCAGCGAACCCATCCGTTCCGCGAGGCGGCGGGAGAACTCCTCCGCGACACCGCGCTGGACGTAGAACCGGTTGGCCGCGGTGCAGGCCTCCCCGGTGTTGCGCATCTTCGCGAGCATCGCCCCGTCGACCGCCTCGTCCAGGTCGGCGTCGTCGAACACCAGGAACGGGGCGTTGCCGCCGAGTTCCATCGACACCCGCAGCAGCCGCTGCGCGGACTGCTCGACGAGCTTGCGACCGACCGCGGTGGAACCGGTGAACGTCAGCTTCCGCAGCCGGGGGTCCCGCACGAGGGGTTCGACGACCTCCGCCGTCGACGTCGTCGTGACGACGTTGACGACCCCGTCGGGGACGCCGGCCTCGGCCAGCACCTGGGCCAGCAGCAGCGTCGTGAGCGGGGTCTGCGTCGCGGGCTTCACGACGATGGTGCACCCGGCGGCGAGCGCCGGGGCGATCTTGCGGGTCCCCATGGCGAGCGGGAAGTTCCACGGCAGGATCGCGAGGACCGGCCCGACGGGTTGCTTGAGGGTGAGCAGCCGGGAACCTCCGACGGGGTTCTGGGCGTAGCGGCCGGAGATCCGCGGCGCCTCCTCGGAGAACCAGCGGAAGAACTCCGCGCCGTAGGTCACCTCACCGCGGGCCTCGGCCAGGGGTTTGCCCATCTCGAGGGTCATGAGCAGGGCGAAGTCGTCGGCGCGGGCGGTGATGAGGTCGAAGGCGCGGCGCAGGACCTCGGCGCGTTCGCGGGTCGGGGTGGCGGCCCAGCCGGGGAAGGCCGCGACGGCGGCGTCGAGGGCCGCGGTGCCGTCGGCCACGCTCGCGTCGGAGACCGCGACGAGGACCTGCCCGGTCGAGGGGTCCTCGACGTCGACGGTGCGCCCACCCTCGGCGGGGCGCCAGGCGCCACCGACGAAGAGTCCGGTGGGGACCTCGCTCAGGAGTTCCTTCTCGCGCTGTTCGGTGCTCATGGCTCGATCCTGCCTGTCGGAGGGGTTCAGTGCGCGTTCTCGAAGACGGTCCCGAGCACGTCCAGGGCCTGTTCCAGCAGGGCGTCGGGGATGCTCAGCGGCGGCAGGAAGCGCAGGACGTTGCCGTCGGTACCGCAGGTCAGGACGATGACGCCGTGCTGGGCGGCGTCGGTGGCGATCCGCTTGGCCAGCGCCGCGTCCGGGGTGGTGGTCCCGGGTTCGACGAGCTCGACGGCGACCATCGCACCGCGGCCGCGGACGTCGCCGATGCGTGGGTCCCGGGCGGCCAGGGCGCGCAGCCGGGCGAAGAGGATGCCCTCGACCCGGCGGGCCCGGGCCGGCAGGTCCTCCCGCTCCAGGGTGTCCAGGGTGGCGATCGCGGCGGCGCAGGCGGCGGGGTTCCCGCCGTAGGTGCCGCCGAGGCCGCCGAGGACCGGCGCGTCCATGATCTCGGCGCGGCCGGTGACGGCCGCGAGCGGCAGACCACCGGCGACGCCCTTGGCGATGGTCACCAGGTCGGGTTCGATCCCTTCGAGGTGGCTGGCGAAGGCCGCGCCGGTGCGGGCGATCCCGGTCTGGACCTCGTCGGCGACGAAGACGACGCCGTTCTCCTTCGCCCAGGTGGCGATGGCGGGCAGGAAGCCGGGGGCCGGGACGATGAAGCCCCCCTCACCCTGGATCGGCTCGAGCACGACGGCGGCGAGGTTCGCGGCGCCGACCTGCTTCTCGATGGTGTGGATGGCGCGGGCGGCGGCGGTCGGGCCGTCGAGGCCGTCGCGGAAGGGGTAGCTCAGCGGGGCCCGGTAGACCTCGGGGGCGAAGGGGCCGAAGCCGTTCTTGTAGGGCATGTTCTTGGCGGTCATCGCCATCGTGAGGTTGGTGCGGCCGTGGTAGGCGTGGTCGAAGACGACCACGGCCTGGCGGCCGGTGTGGGCCCGGGCGACCTTCACGGCGTTCTCGACGGCCTCGGCCCCGGTGGAGAACAGGGCGGTCTTCTTCGCAAAGTCACCGGGGGTCAGGGCGTTGAGCCGCTCGGCGACCTCGACGTAGGAGTCGTAGGGCGTGATCATGAAGCAGGTGTGGGTGAACCGCGCCACCTGCTCGGCCACGGCCGCGGCGACGGCGGGGTCGGCGTTGCCGACGGTGGTGACGGCGATGCCGGAGCCGAGGTCGGCGTAGGAGTTCCCGTCGACGTCGACGACGACCCCGCCGCCGGCGGTGGCGGCGTAGAACGGCATCGACGACCCGACGGCGGCGCTCACGGCGGCGCTGCGGCGGGCGGCGAGCTCGCGCGAGAGCGGGCCCGGCACCTCGGTCCGCAACCGGATCTCCTGCGGGAGGGTGGGGCCGCCGGTGCTCACGTCCTGGCTGAGGGTCGTCATGGCCCGAACCTAGGCGCGTCGCCCCCTCGACGTCAGTGTCAGGAGTGCACTGTCGGCACCGGTCGCGCAGTGCGAGACTGCCACCGTGGTGACCCTGGCCGACCTGGTGGCGACCCCCTCGCTGGCGCTGCGCCTGGTCGGCGGCGATCCCGGCGCCCCCGTGCGCTGGGTGGCGACCAGCGAGCTGGACGACCCCACGGCGTTCCTGGAGGGCGGGGAGCTGCTGCTCACCACGGGGTTGCGGACCCCGCGCGCCGGCTGGGCGGGCTGGGTGGACCGCCTCGTCGACGCCGGGGTCGCGGGGACCGGTTTCGGGGTGGGCCTGAGCCACCGCTCGGTGCCGCGCGCCCTCGTCGCCGCCACGGCCGCCCGCGGTCTGCCGCTGCTCGAGGTCCCGCAACCGACCCCGTTCATCGCGATCTCCCGTCGTCTGGCGGACCTGTTGCGGCGCAGCGAGAACGACGCCGAGGCCGCCGCCGCCCGCACCCAGCGCGAGCTGGCCGTCGACGCCGCCGGACCGCAGGGCGTCGACGCCGTGCTGCGGCGGGTGGCCCGCAGCGTGCGCGGTCAGGCCTGGTCGCTGGCCCCCGGCGGCGGGGTCCGCGCCGCCACGACGAGGACCCCGCCCCCCGCCGAGGCCGTCGCCGGACTGCACCGGATCCAGGGTCAGGGGGCGCGGGCGAGCTGGACCGACGTGTCCCCGACCCGGTCGCTGCTGCTGCGGGCCACCGGGTCCGACGGGACGGGCTGGCTGCTCGTCTCCCTCGCCCCCGACACCCCACGGGCCGCGCACGCGACGATCGGCACGGCGGCGGCCCTGCTGGGGTTGCTCACGGCCCGCTCGTTCATCCCCCCGGGGATGGCGAGCGCCGTCGTCGACCTGGTGCTGAGCGACCGGCCCGCGGTCGCCGCCCGGCTGGCGGAGGGGGTCGGGCACCCGCTGCCCGACCCGCTCGTCGTGCTCCGCTGGAGCGGGACGCCGCCGCCGGTGGTCTGGCGGGGCGAGGACCACGCCGTTCTGCCCCCGGACGCCGTCGGGACCCCGCCGCCCGGGGCGCGCTGGGGCGTGAGTCGCCCCGTGCCCCTCGACCGGGCCGCGGAGGGGGTCCGCTCGGCCGACGCCGCCCACGCGCGCACCGGAGCGCACCGGCCCCTGGCCGCGGCGGGGTCACTGGACGACGTCCTCGACGCCGACGCGGTCGGGCCCTGGGCCCGGCAGCGGCTGGCGCCCGTGCTGGACAGCGCCGACGCGGACGTCCTCCTCGCGAGCGCCCGCGCGTTCCTGGAGCACCACGGGGCGCGGCAGTCCACGGCCGACGCCCTCGGGGTGCACCGCAACACCGTCCGGCAGCGGATCGCGCGCCTCGAAGGGCTGCTGGGCTCCTCGATGGACTCCGCGGCGGACCGGGCCGAGCTGTGGCTCGCGCTGGGTGCCCTCGGCGCCTCCCCGGGGAGGGCCGAGCCCCCGGCTGCGAAACTCGGGACATGGCCCTGAACCCTGACGACCTGCCCGCGAGCGCGCTGGAGTTCCTGACGGAGCGTCACCTGGCGACGGTGACCACGTTGCGCGCCGACGGGTCCCCGCACGTCGTCCCCGTCGGGTTCACCTTCGACGCGGGGACGGTGCGGATCATCACGTCGGGGACGTCGCGCAAGGCCGTGCACGCGCGGCGCGGTTCCCGGGTCGTCGTCGCGCAGGTCGACGGCCGGCGCTGGCTGGCGCTGGAGGGTGTCGGGTACGTGCTGGACGACGCGGAGTCGGTCGCCGACGCCGAGGGGCGCTACGCCGCCCGCTACCGCACGCCGCGCCCCAACCCGGCGCGGGTCGTCGTCGCGTTCACGGTGGACCGGGTGCTGGGGTCCGTCCCGCCCTGGGGGTGACCCTCAGCGTTCGAAGGTCACCATGAGCTCGACGACGCGGTCGAGGAACGCGTCGACGGGGGCCTCGCGGTAGCCGCGGCGGCCCCGGCGGGGACGGAACAGCGCCGTGCGGACCTCGTCGGCGCTGAGCTTCGTCGTGCCCCGGAAGTGGTCGGCGAGCAGTTCGCACAGCGCGTCGACGTCGCCCGGCCGGTAGCCGCGGCGCAGACCGCGGGCGCGGGGGAAGCGCTCCCCGCGCGGTTCCTTCAGACGTCCCGAGACCGCCGCGCCGAGGGCGGCCTGCCGCTCGGTGAAGGGTCGCTGGTCGCTCTGGGCCAGCGAGCGCTGACGTTCCCGACGGGCCAGGCCGTCCTCGATCTCGGCGAGCAGGGCGTCGGTGTCGGCGACGTCGTAGCCGCCGAACTGCGAGCCGAAGCCGACGGCCCGGACCTGCCCCGAGGCGACGCGCCCGGCCGGGACGGCCTGGGCGATGTGGTCGAAGAACACGTCGACGTCCTCGACGCGGTAGCCGCGTCGCAGACCCTTGAGGCGCGAGGGCCGCTCCTGCAGCAGCTGCGACAGGGGCAGGCCCTCGACGCTCTGGGTCATGCCTTCGGCTGTTCCGGGCCGATCGCGGCGAGCTGCCCGCAGGCCCCGTCGATCTCGCTGCCGCGGGTGTCGCGCACGGTCGTCGGGATGCCGCGGTTCTCCAGGGCGGCGACGAACGCCTTCTCCACGGCCGGGTCGCTGGCGGTCCACTTCGATCCCGGGGTCGGGTTCAGCGGGATCGGGTTGACGTGCACCCAGCCGCGGCCCCGGGCGTTGAGCAGCTTGCCGAGGCGGTCCGCACGCCACGCCTGGTCGTTGATGTCGCGGATCAGCGCGTACTCGATGCTGACCCGGCGGCCCGTCGCCTCGAAGTAGCGGCGCGCGGCGTCGAGGGCCTCCGCGACGTTCCAGCGCTGGTTGATCGGGACGAGGTCGTTGCGCAGTTCGTCGTCGGGGGCGTGCAGGCTCAGCGCCAGCGTCGCCGCGATCCCCTCCTGGGCGAACTTGTCGATCGCCGGGACGAGGCCGACCGTCGACATCGTGATGCCGCGGGCGGAGATCCCGAGGCCGTCCGGGGCGGGCTGGACCAGGCGGCGCACGGCGGCGACGGCCGACTTGTAGTTGGCCAGCGCCTCGCCCATGCCCATGAAGACGACGTTGTTGACGCGACCGGGACCGCCGGGGACCTCGTCGCGCGCCAGGGCACGGGAGGCCGCGGTGACCTGCTCCACGATCTCGGCCGTGGAGAGGTTGCGGGTCAGACCCGCCTGACCGGTGGCGCAGAACGGGCAGTTCATCCCGCAGCCGGCCTGGCTGGAGATGCAGATGGTGTCGCGGTTCTTGTAGCGCATGAGGACGGACTCGACGAGCGCACCGTCGTGCATCCGGTAGAGCGACTTGATCGTCTTGCCGGCGTCGGCGGTGAGCGTGCGGATCGGCGTCAGCACCGTCGGCAGCAGCGCCGCCGCGATCCGGTCGCGGCTCGCGGCCGGGAGGTCCGTCATCTTCGCCGGGTCGTCCTCGAGGCGCTCGAACCACTGCGTGGCGAGCTGCTTGCCGCGGAACGCCTTCTCCCCCAGCTCCACCATCGCCGGGCCGCGTTCCTCGGGTTCGAGGTCGACGAAGTGGCGCGGCGGCTTGCCGCGGCGGGGGGCGGCCATCACCAGCTTGCCGGGGCCGGCAGGCGCCAGGGGCAGCGGTTCGCGGGTGGGGGCATCCGGAGGAGTCGTCATCGTGACTCCATGGTAAGGGCCCGCGGAAGTGGCCGACGCGCGGTCAGGAGGGGACGAGCCAGAGCAGCAGCAGGTAGACCACCGGCGCCGCGGGCAGCAGCGAGTCGAGGCGGTCCATGACCCCGCCGTGGCCGGGCAGCAGCGTGCCCATATCCTTGATGCCGAGGTCGCGCTTGAGCATCGACTCGGACAGGTCGCCGAGGATCGCGACCACGACGGTGACGACTCCGAGCAGGACCCCGCCCCACCACGGTCCACCCAGCGCCAACGGCAGGGCGATCGCCCCGGCGAGGGCACCGACGACGACGGAGCCGGCCGTCCCCTCCCACGACTTCTTCGGGCTCACCGACGGCGCCATGGGGTGCTTGCCCCACAGGACCCCCGCCGCGTAGCCACCGACGTCGCTGGCCACCACGAGGATGACGAAGACGAGGACCCGCCAGGGTCCCTGGTCGGCGGCCAGCATGAGCATCGCGAAACCGGCCAGCAGCGGGCCGTAGCTGACGATGAAGATGCCGCCGGCGACGTCGCGCACGGCCGGGACGGTGGTCTCCGCCCCGTGGTCGCCGCCGTCACCGAGGAGGCGGTAGACGATGACGGCGAAGACCGTGAGCGCGTAGGCCACGAACAACGTCTCGCCACTGCCGAGGTAGGCCCCCGGCACCATGGCCAGGGTGCCCGCCACGGGGGGCAGGACCGGGACCCGCAGGTGGCGCGCGCGGAACGCCCGCACCACCTCGACGCAGCCGTAGAGCACCGCGACGCTGGTGAAGACGACGAACGCCTCACGCCGGATGAACAGGCTGGCCACGACGACGGCACCGAGGCCGACGCCGATGCCGATGGCGGCGGGCAGGTTGCGGCCCGCCCGCCGGGGAGCCCTGGGAGGGTGGGGGGTTCCCGTCGTCGGGGTCCCCGTCGTCTCGCCCGTCACGTCGCGCCTCGCGTCCCCGTCGCTCAGACGGCGAGCAGTTCGGCTTCCTTGTTCTTCAGCAGGTCGTCGACGGCGTCGACGTGCCGCTTGGTGACCGACTCGAGTTCCTTCTCCGCCCGCGCGACCTCGTCCTCACCGGCCTCACCGTCCTTGACGATGCGGTCCAGCTCCTCCTTGGCGCGACGGCGCACGTTGCGCAGCGAGACGCGGGCGTCCTCGGCCTTGGTGCGCGCGATCTTGATGTAGTCCTTGCGGCGTTCCTCGGTCAGCTGCGGCAGCACGATCCGGATGACGTTGCCGTCGTTGCCCGGGTTCACCCCGAGGTCGGAGTTGCGCAGGGCCTTCTCGATCTCCGTCATCGCCGCCCGGTCGAAGGGGGTGATGAGCACCGAGCGCGCCTCGGGGATCTGGAAGCTGGCCAGCTGCTGCAGCGGGGTCGGCGCACCGTAGTAGTCGACCATGATCTTGTGGAACATCGCCGCGTTGGCCCGGCCCGTCCGGATGGCACCGAAGTCGCCCTTGGCGACCTCGATCGCCTTTTCCATCTTCTCCTCGGCCTCGAGGAGCGTGTCGTCGATCACGGGTGGTCCCTTTCGTCCTGCGTCCGGCGCGTGCTGTCCGCCTGTGGTGCCGTCGATCCGCGCGGTGGGCTCAGTCGGCGATCACCTGCGTGCCGATCCTCTCACCCCGGAGTGCCCGAGCCACGCCCTGGCCCTCCATCCCGAAGACCATCATCGGGAGGCGGTTGTCCATGCAGAGGCTGAAGGCCGTCTGGTCGATGACGCGCAGGTTCTTCCGCATCGCCTCGGCGTAGCTGATCGTGTCGATCTTGGTGGCGTGCGGGTCGGTGCGCGGGTCGCCCGTGTAGACGCCGTCGACACCGTTCTTCGCCATGAGGACCACGTCGGCGCGGACCTCCAGCGCCCGTTGGGCGGCGACGGTGTCGGTGGAGAAGTACGGCATGCCGGCGCCGGCGCCGAAGATCACGACGCGACCCTTCTCCATGTGCCGGATCGCGCGCCGCGGGATGTACGGCTCGGCGACCTGACCCATCGTGATGGCCGTCTGGACGCGCGTGGAGACGTCCTGCTGCTCGAGGAAGTCCTGCAGGGCCAGGGCGTTCATCACGGTGCCGAGCATGCCCATGTAGTCGGCGCGGCTGCGTTCCATCCCGCGCTGGGACAGCTCCGCACCGCGGAAGAAGTTGCCGCCGCCGACGACGATGGCGACCTGCACCCCCTGCTTGACGGGCCCGGCGATCTCGCGGGCCACCTCGGAGATGACGTCGGGGTCGACACCGACCTGACCGTTGCCGAAGAACTCGCCCGAGAGCTTGAGGAGCACCCGTCGGTAGGCCGGGCGCGGTTGCACGGTGCCGGCTTCGAGGTCGACGGTCAGGCTCGGCTCGCTCACGCGGTGGCTCCTCGGGGGGTGCAGGGGTCGGTCGGCGGTGTCGGGGCAGTCTGCCCCAGACGAGGTGCGCGGGTCACGCTCAGTGACCCGCCACTGGTCCGGACGGGACGCCCGGACGCGCGAACGGGGCGGGGAGACCCGACTCTCGTCGGGCTCCCCGCCCCGTCCACGTCACTGCGGTGGTGCTCAGGCGCCGGCGCGGAAGCGCGCGAACGACGTGACGTTCACGCCCGCCGCGGCCAGCAGCTTGGTGATCGTCGTCTTCGGGTCCTTCGCGAACGGCTGCTCCAGCAGGACGTTGTCCTTGAAGAAGCTGTTCACGCGACCCTCGATGATCTTCGGCAGGGCGGCCTCGGGCTTGTTCTCCGCCCGCGAGGTCTCCTCGGCGATGCGGCGCTCGCTCTCGACCTTCTCGGCCGGGACCTCGTCGCGGGTGAGGTAGACCGGGCTCATGGCCGCGGCGTGCATCGCCACGTCCTTGCCGACCTCCTCGTTGGCCCCGTCGAGGGCCACGAGCACACCGATCGTCGGCGGCAGGTCGCTCGCCGTGCGGTGCAGGTAGGCGGAGACGTGCGTGCCCTCCACGCGGGCCACGCGGGCCAGGACGATCTTCTCGCCCATCGTCGCGTTGGCCTCGTCGAGGACCACCTGCACGCTCTTGCCGTCCAGCTCCGAGGCCAGCAGCGACTCGGCGTCGGTGGCCTTGACGGCCACGGCCTGGTCGAGCACCTGCTGGGCGAGGGCGACGAAGCCGGCGCTCTTGGCGACGAAGTCCGTCTCGCAGTTGAGCTGGACCATGACGCCGAGACCGGTCTCGGTGTGCACGACGACCAGACCGTTGGAGGCGTCGCGGTCCTCGCGCTTGGCGACGCCCTTCTGGCCCTTGATGCGGAGCAGCTCGATGGCCTTCTCGACGTCGCCCTCGGACTCCACGAGCGCGTTCTTGCAGTCGAGCATGCCCGCGCCGGTCTTCTCGCGCAGCGCCTTGACGTCAGCGGCGGTGTACGCAGCCACGGTCGTTCCTCTCGTCGTCCATCGGGGTTCTCGGGTGGAGCGGACGCGCGGACGCCCCGGGCCTCACGGCCCGGGGCGTCACCACAGGCGTCCTGTGTCAGGTGCTGCGGGCCTCAGGCCTGGGCAGCGGCTTCGGCGGGCTCGGCCGCAGCGTCGGCCTCGGGGGCAGCGTCGGTCCCGGGGGCAGCGTCGACCTCGGGCGCTTCGGCAGCGACCTCGGCCGGCTGGCCCTCGGCGGCTTCGGCCTCGGCGGCCTCCGGCGCGGTGGAGGCCTCGGCGGTGGCCGTGGACTCGGAGCCACCGGACTGCTCACCCTCGCTGCCTGCGAGCAGGTCCTGCTCCCAGGCCGCGAGCGGCTCGGTGTCGGACTCCGACTTGCCACCGTGGCGGACCTGGAGGCCCGCGGCGACGGCGTCGGCGATGACGCGGGTCAGCAGCGTGACGGAGCGGATCGCGTCGTCGTTGCCAGGGATGCGGTAGTCGACGTCGTCGGGGTCGCAGTTGGAGTCGAGGATCGCGACGACGGGGATGTTCAGCTTCTTCGCCTCGTCGACGGCGAGGTGCTCCTTGTTGGTGTCGACGATCCACACCGCGGAGGGGACCTTGGTCATGTCGCGGATGCCGCCGAGGGTCTTGGTCAGCTTGGCGTACTCGCGGCTCAGGACCAGCAGTTCCTTCTTCGTGAGGCCGGAGGCGGCCACGTCGTCGAAGTCGACCTCTTCGAGCTCACGCATGCGCGCGATCCGCTTGGAGACGGTCTGGAAGTTGGTCAGCATCCCGCCGAGCCAACGCTGGTTCACGAAGGGCATGCCCACGCGGGCGGCCTGCTCCGCGATGGACTCCTGAGCCTGCTTCTTGGTGCCGATGAAGAGGATGGAACCGCCGTGGGCGACGGTCTCCTTCACGAAGTCGTAGGCGCGGTCGATGAACGACAGCGACTGCTGCAGGTCGATGATGTAGATGCCGTTGCGCTCCGTGAAGAGGAAGCGCTTCATCTTGGGGTTCCAGCGGCGGGTCTGGTGTCCGAAGTGCACACCGGACTCGAGCAGCTGGCGCATCGTCACGACGGCCATGGGTGGTCCTCCTCGTGTCGGCCCCGCTCGGGGCCGATCGGTTCTTCCGCAGCGTGCCGGTCGGCTCGCCGCGCCTGGTCCTCGTGGCGCACCCCACCACCCGGTGGACCGGGTGGACCGAAAGGGTGCTTCCCCCCTGCGTCGGAGCAGGGAGCGGGGACGCGATGTCACCCTGGACGCAGCTCCGAGGTCGGGAGTCCGAGGACTCCGCTGCCACGGAGCGCGTACCGGGTGCCCCCGTAGTCTACGACGCGTGAGCACTGGTCTCGACCGCGGCGCGTCGGCGCCCTCCCCGGCCCCCACGACGACTCCCGCGACGACTCCGGCGGGGAGTCCCGTGGTCTCCCGCATGCGACGTTTCGGGCCGACGATCTTCGCCGAGATGTCCGCGCTCGCGGTGCGCACCGGGGCGGTCAACCTGGGGCAGGGCTTCCCCGACTCCGACGGCCCCGCCTCGATCCTCGACGACGCCGTCACCGCGATCCGCTCGGGCCACAACCAGTACCCGCCGGGCATCGGCGTCCCCGCGCTGCTCGAGGCGGTCGCCGAGCACCAGCACCGCTTCTACGGGCTCCCCCTCGACCCCACGACGGAGGTCCTGGTCACCGCCGGGGCCACCGAGGCGGTCGCCGCGAGCCTGCTGGCGCTGTGCGAACCCGGCGACGAGGTCGTGGTGCTCGAACCGACCTACGACTCCTACGCCGCCGTCATCGCCCTCGCCGGGGCCGTGCAGCGCTCGGTGCCCCTCCTCCCCGGCCCCGACGGGTTCGTCCTCGACCGCGACGGGCTGCGGTCGGCGTTCTCCGAGCGCACGAGGGTCGTCCTGCTGAACACCCCGCACAACCCGACCGGGGCGGTGCTCTCCGCCGAGGAGGTCGCGGCCGTCGCCGCCCTGGCCGTCGAGTTCGACGCCGTCGTCGTGACCGACGAGGTGTACGAGCACCTGGTCTTCGACGGCCGCGCCCACGTCCCCGTGGCGACCCTGCCGGGGATGGCCGATCGGACGCTGACGGTGTCCTCGGCGGGGAAGACGTTCTCCGTGACGGGCTGGAAGGTCGGCTGGGTCAGCGGCCCGGCGCCGCTGGTCGCCGCGGTCCGCACCGTCAAGCAGTTCCTCACCTACGTCAACGCCGGCCCGTTCCAGCCGGCGGTCGCGGCGGCGCTGGCGCTGCCGGACTCCTTCTACTCCGAGCTCGCCGGCGACCTGCAACGGCGACGCGACCTGCTCGTCGCGGGGCTGCGCTCGGCCGGGTTCGCGGTGTCCGTCCCGGCCGGGACGTACTTCGTCGTCGCCGACCCGCGACCCCTCGGCCACTCCGACGGCACCGCGCTGTGCCGCGAACTCCCCCACCTGGCCGGGGTCGTGGGGGTCCCCGTGTCGGCGTTCTGCGAACCGGGGAGCGTTGCCGCGCAAGCCGTCGAGCCGCTGGTCCGGTTCACGTTCTGCAAGTCCGACGCGGTGCTGGAGGAGGCCTGCGACCGGCTGCAGGCCCTGCGCTCGCGGTGAGCCTGCGCGAGACGCTGCTGGCGGAACGGGCCGACGCCGCGGTGCGGGCGGCCGGGCTGGAGCGCGAACTCGCCAGTGCGCTGGAGGCGGCCGCCGAGGGCACGGCCGACGACGAGCACGACCCCGAGGGCTCGACGACGGCGTTCGAGCGGGCTCAGGTCGCGGCCGTGCTGCAGCAGGTGCGCGAGCGCCTCGACGCCCTCGACGACGCACTCGCACGGGTCGGGGACCCGGGGTTCGGCACCTGCGCGGTCTGCGGTCGGGCGATCGCCCCGGAACGGCTCGCGGCCCGGCCGTGGACCACGACGTGCGTGGAGTGCGCCGGGCGACGGTGACGACGACCCGTGCACAGGGTCGCGCCGTCCACAGACCACGCCCGGCCGGTCCGCCGGGGCGCTCGACGGGGTGCTCGGCGGGTGAGGCTGTCCCGGTGCTGCCCTCCGCCGTCCCGACCGGTCTCGTCGCGTTCGCCTCGGCGGTGGGGGTGGCCGGGGTGGTGGCGACCACCGTCCCCGCGCCGGCGTCCCCGCCGGCGACGCTCGCGGTCGTCGGGTCCTGGGTCTGGCCGGTGGAGCCGCCGCGGGTGCTGCGGGAGTTCGAGCACGTCGGTCGCTACGAGGCGGGTCATCGCGGGGTCGACCTCGCCGCGTCCCCCGGCCAGCCGGTCGCCGCCGTCGAGGGCGGGACGGTCACCTTCGCCGGGCCGGTGGCCGGCCGCGAGGTCGTGGTGGTGCTGCACGCCGACGGACTGCGGACGACCTACGAACCCCTCGCCCCGCTGGTGTCGAGCGGGGACGGCGTCAGGGCCGGTCAGCCGCTGGGGACGCTGTCGGGGCCGGCGCACTGCGCGACCGACTGCCTGCACCTCGGCCTGCGCGACGGCGACCGCTACCTGGACCCGCTGGGCCGGTTGCGGGCCGCCGCGCCCGTCCTGCTGCCGCTGGGTCGGCCGTGAGCTGCGGCCGTGGGCTACTCCGCGTCGGAGAGCTTGCCTCGCAGCTGCAGGACGGCCTTGGTGTGCATCTGGCAGATGCGGGACTCCGTGACCCCGAGGACGCGACCGATCTCGGCCAGGGTGAGGCCCTCGTAGTAGTAGAGGGTGACGACGATCTTCTCGCGCTCGGGCAGCTGGTTGATCGCCCGCGAGAGGAGGAACTTGGTCTCCTCCTTCTCGAAGGACTGCACCGGGTCCTCGGCCTTGGTGTCCTCGAGGGTGTCGACGAGGGAGAGCTTGTCGCCCTTCTCCCCCGAGACGCTGAGGAGTTCGTCCAGGGCCACGACGTTGACGTAGGACACCTGGCTGAAGATGTGGTGCAGGTCGCTGAGGGCGATCCCCATCCGTTCCGCCACCTCGACCTCGGTCGGGGTGCGGTGCAGCTCACCCTCGAGGGAGGCGTAGGTGCGTTCGACCTCACGGGCCTTGCTGCGCACCGAGCGCGGGATCCAGTCGATCGCGCGCAGCTCGTCGATGATCGCGCCACGGATGCGGGAGATCGCGTAGGTCTCGAACTTGATGGCGCGCTCGATGTCGAACTTCTCGATGGCGTCGATGAGCCCGAAGATGCCGTAGGAGACGAGGTCGGCCTGCTCGATGTTGGGCGGCAGCCCCACCCCGACGCGACCGGCGACGTACTTCACCAGCGGTGAGTAGTGCATGATCAGCCGTTCGCGGACCGCAGGATCGGCGCCCGACTTGAACTCCTCCCACATGGCCCGCAGCGCCGCTTCGGCCTGCTCCTGCTCGGGGGTCTGCGGACCCTTGCGGGAGGTGAAGCGCGCGTTGGCCTGCGGCCGACCGGCCGGGCGGTTCTCGTCGACCGGCGCCCCGTTGCCGGCCGCGGCGTCCGCGGCGGCCTCCACGGCCCGGTTGGTCTTCTGGTCGGCCTCGGTCGTTCCGACGGTGTCGATGGTGCGCTCCTGTCCATCCTCGACCACGCGCAGGTCGGAACCGGTGCTGTGGTCCGTCTCCTGCGTGGTGGCACGCTCGCGGCCCGCTCCTGAGTCCACCGTGGTCCTCCCCCGGACGGTCAGGCCCGGGGGTGGGCCTGACGGTGCGATCTCCGCAAGCGGTCCACGGAGACGTGCGTGTAGATCTGCGTCGTTGACAGCGTAGCGTGACCGAGCAACTCCTGTACGCTACGAAGGTCAGCTCCTCCGTCCAGCACGTGCGTCGCCGCCGCGTGCCGCAGACCGTGCGGAGAGATCGCCGAAGGCCCCGGCAACGCCGCCGTCGCCCGGTTCACCACGGCCCGCACCTGACGCTGGTCCACCCGCCGGCCCCGGCGCCCGAGGAAGACGGCCGCATCGGACTCCGGTCCCGCCAGGCCCGGCCGCCCCTCCTCCAGCCACCTGCGCACCGCGTCCCGCGCCGGTACCCCGAACGGGACGACCCGCTCGCGGTCGCCCTTGCCCAGCACGCGGGCCGTGTGCTCCCCCAGGTCGACGTCGTCCGTGTCCAGGCCCACCACCTCCGCGACCCGACAGCCCGTCGCGTACAGCAGCTCGAGCAACGCGCTGTCCCGCAGCACCAACGGATCCCGCTGCGGCGCAGCGTCGTGCGCCGCGGCAGCCGCCGCGTCCAGGACTCCCGCCACCTGGCTCGCGCCGAGCACCCGGGGCAGGTGCTGGGCCCGCTCGGGCGCCTGCAACCGCAGACCCGGGTCCCCCGGCAGGCGACCCGATCGGTGCGCCCAGGCCGTGAACGTCCGCGCCGCCGCCGACCGCCGGGCCAGCGTCGACCGCGCGTGGTCCTCGGCGGCCCCCGCCAGCCACGCCCGCAGGTCCGCCAGGCCCAGCACCGTCAGGTCGAGGGTCCCGTCGTCGTCGACCGGCACGGTCAGCTGCAGCAGGTCCCGCACGTCGGAGCAGTAGGCCCGCACGGTGTTCGCCGACGCGTTGCGCTCCGCCCGCAGGTGGGCCGCGAAGGCGTCGAGCAGCTGCTGGGGGCTCTCGGAGCGGACGGGTGACACCCCTGCACCGTCACCCGTCCGGCCGATCCGTGCAACCACGCCACGCGCGCCGGCCGCGTCGGGGGACTCAGTCCCCCTTGACGTTCACCACCTGACGCAGCGTGTGACGCACCTCCACGAGGTCTGCGGCGTCGGCCATGACCCGGTCGATGTCCTTGTAGGCGGCCGGGATCTCGTCCAGGAAGGCGTCGGTGTCGCGGTACTCGATGCCCTTCATCGCCTCCCGCAGCTCCTCGTGGGTGAACCTCCGCCGGGCCGCCGACCGGCTGAACTCCCGCCCCGCGCCGTGCGGGGAGGAGTCCAGCGAGAGCCGGTCGCCCTTGCCCACCACGACGTAGCTCGCGGTGCCCATCGATCCCGGCACCAGTCCCGGTCGTCCCGCGTCGGCCCGGATCGCCCCCTTGCGGGAGAGCCAGACCTCACGGCCGAAGTGCCGTTCCCGCTCGGTGTAGTTGTGGTGGCAGTTGATCCGTTCCTGCTCCACGACCGCCTCCCCGAGGAAGTCGGAGAGGCGGGCCGCGACCCGGTCCATCATCTCCTCGCGGTTGAGCAGGGCGAACTGCTGCGCCCAGCGCAGGTCCGCGATGTAGTCGTCGAACTCCGGGGTCCCCTCGACGAGGTAGGCGAGGTCACGGTCGGGCAGTTCGATGAACCACTGCGCGCACAGCCGCTGGGCGACGGCGATGTGGTGGGTCGCCAGCTTGTTCCCCGGACCGCGGGACCCGGAGTGCAGGAACAGCCAGACGGCGTCGGTCTCGTCGAGCGACACCTCGATGAAGTGGTTCCCCGAGCCCAGCGTGCCCAGCGCCGTCCGCCACCGGGGGGCCAGCGACTCCCGGAACTCCGCGCGGTCGGAATGCAGCGCCTCGAGCTCGGCGACCCGCGGGCGGGCGGTCGCCGAGACGTCGCGGTTCGCGGCCCCGGCCGAGAGCGGGACGCTGCCCTCGATCGCCTCGCGCAGCACCGAGAGGTCCCGGCCCGCGAGGTCGTCGGCGTGGAACTGGGTGCGGACCGCGATCATCCCGCAGCCGATGTCCACCCCGACGGCCGCCGGGATGATCGCCCCGTCCGTGGGGATGACCGAGCCGACGGTCGCCCCCTTGCCGAGGTGGGCGTCGGGCATGAGCGCGATGTGCGGGAACACGAAGGGCATCGTGGAGGCGGTCTCGGCCTGCCGGCGCGTCTTCTCCTCCAGGATCGACGCCCAGTTCACCAGTTTGCCGTTCAGCCGTTCCACGACGGTTCCTCTCCACTCCTCGTCCGGTGATGAGCCTGCGCGGCAACGGTTCCCGCGCCAGGCACGAGGATCGACGGTACCCGCCGCGCTCCGGGGTTCCCAGGGGTTTTCACCCCGCCACCCCCGAACGCCAGCCGTCGGCGTCCCGCACCGCGACCCCGGAGAGCTCGAGCCGGCCGAGGACGGACTGGACGAGCGGCAGGTCGAGGCCCGCCTCGCGCGCCAACCGCTCCAGGCCGTGGCTCCCCCGGCGCGGCAGGCACTCCGCGACCCGGAGCTCCTCGCGGTCCAGGCCGTCGAAGGCCCGTCGCTCGACGCTCGGCACGGCCACCTCCTCCCGGCCGAGCTCGCCGAGGAGTTCCGCGACCTCGTCCGCGCTGGTGACGCAGACCGCCCCGCGCTCGCGCAGCAACCGGTGGCAGCCCGCCGACGCGGGCGAGGTCACCGGCCCCGGGACGGCCCCGACGGGTCGCATCAGGCGCTCGGCCCGGTCCGCCGTCGAGAGCGCGCCGGAACGCCACGCGGCCTCGACCACGACCGTCCCGCTGGTGAGCGCCGCGATCAGCCGGTTGCGTTCCAGGAACCGCCAGCGCGTCGGGGTGGAACCCGGCGGGACCTCGCTGACGAGGGCACCGCGTTCGGCGAGACGCGCCAGCAACGCGGCGTTGCCCAGCGGGTAGCTGCGGTCCACCCCGCAGGCCAGCACCGCCACGCTGACGCCGTCGACCGCGAGCGCCGCCCGGTGGGCCGCGGCGTCGATCCCGAACGCTCCGCCGCTGACGACGGCGAAACCCCGGTCGGACACCCCCGCGGCGAGTTCGGAGGTGACGTGCTGGCCGTAGGCGGTGGCGGCGCGGGCGCCGACGAGGGCGGCGCTGCGGGCGGTGACCTCGCGCAGGTGCGCAGGTCCGCGGACCCACAGGCAGAACGGTGCACCGAGGGGTCGTTCGCCGGTTCCGTCGTGGTCGAGGTCGGCGAGGCGTTGCGGCCACTCGTCGTCACCGGGGACGAGCAGCCGTCCACCGGCCGCGCGGACGGTGGCGAGGTCGGAGGCGGGGTCGACGTCGGGCAGCCGGGTGCGCCAGCGGTCGGGTCCGCGTCCGGTGAGCACGGCCTCGAGCGCGGTGACGGCGCCGACCTCGGCGACGAGGTGGGCGGCGGCCGCGTCACCCGGTTCGGCGAGGCGGCTCCAGGTGGCGCGGGCGAGGCGTTCGTCCGCCAGGGCGGCCCGCAGGACGCTGGGCACGCGACCCGTCGCCGGGAGGGCGTCCTGCCCCGGACCGGGACGGCGGTTCACGCGCCCGCTCCGACGATCAGGGTCCCGCGCAGGGCGAGAGCGCGTCCGACGTCGTCGCGGTCGGGTGCGTCGGCCCCGCGCAGGTCCGCGACGGTCCACGCGACGCGCAGCACACGGTCGACCCCGCGCAGGGTGAGGACTCCGCGGTCCAGGGCGCGGTCGAGGTCGGAGGTCACGGCGGGGGGCAGCCGCAGGGGGCCCCGCAGCAGCGGGCCGCGCAGTTCGCCGTTGGTGGCGACGTCGTGACGGCGCAACCGCTCCGCCTGGACGGCGCGCGCGGCGGCGACCCGGGCGGCGACGACGGCACTGGACTCCCCGGGGCGGGCGTCGGCCACCTCGGCCCGGGTGACGGCCTGCACCTGCAGCTGCACGTCGACGCGGTCCAG
The DNA here is from genome assembly GCF_042674865.1 of Kineococcus sp. GCM10028916. NCBI lineage: Bacteria > Bacillati > Actinomycetota > Actinomycetes > Kineosporiales > Kineosporiaceae > Kineococcus > Kineococcus sp. GCM10028916. The sequence goes on from NZ_JBHTFM010000013.1 coordinate 115,156, forward strand.
CAGCGGGCCGGAGAGCTTCGCGGCGTAGCGGCGGCGGGCCTGTGAGCTGCACGTGCAGTCCAGGCCCTTGCCGGTGCTGCGCCCGCAGGGACAGGGGTTGGCCGCCAGCACGAGCTGGAACCGGGCGGGGTAGCGGGCGGCACCGCGGGTGCGGTGCAGGACGAGCTCGCCCTGCTCCAGCGGCTGGCGCAGGGCGTCGAGGACGCGGGCCTCGAACTCCGGGGCCTCGTCGAGGAAGAGGACCCCGCGGTGGGCGCGGGACACCGCACCGGGCCGCGGGATCCCGCTGCCGCCGCCGACGACGGAGGCCACCGACGCCGTGTGGTGGGGGTCCTCGTAGGGCGGGCGGGTGATGAGCGCCGTCCCGGCCCGACCACGCAGGGTGCCGGCGACGGAGTGCACGGCGGTGACCTCGAGGGCGGCCTCCTCGTCGAGGTCGGGCAGCAGCCCCGGAAGACGGGCCGCGAGCATCGTCTTGCCCGCTCCCGGGGGACCGTTCATCAGCAGGTGGTGAGCGCCGGCCGCGGCGACCTCCAGCCCGAACCGCGCCTCGGGCTGGCCGACGACGTCGGCGAGGTCGAGGACGCCCCCGGGACGTCGCGGTGCGGGAGGCGTGAACGCCCGCGGCGCGTCCGGGAGTTCCAGGGCCGGGTCGCCGCGGTAGTCGGCGACGAGTTCGGCCAGCCACCGGACCCCGCGGACGCTGATCCCGGGGACGAGGGCGGCCTCCTCGGCCGTGGCCTCGGGGACGACGACGCGCCTGACCCCGGCGCGGGCGGCGGCGAGCACCGCGGGCAGCACGCCGTCGACGGCGCGGACGCTGCCGTCCAGGCCGAGTTCCCCGAGGTGGACGACCTCTGCGGAGGGTTCCGACGGCAGGACCCCGGCCGCGGTGAGCGTGGCCACCGCGACGGCGAGGTCGAACCCGCTGCCGGTCTTGGGCAGCGTCGCCGGTGAGAGGTTGACGGTGATCCGTTGCTGGGGCAGCGGGAACCCGGAGTTCGCCGCGGCCGCGCGGACGCGGTCCTTGGCCTCGTGCAGCGACGCGTCGGGCAACCCCACGAGCACGAAGGCCGGCAGCCCGGTGGAGATGTCGGCCTCGACCTCGACGAGGTGGCCGTCGAGGCCGACCAGGCCCACGGCGAGGGAGCGCGCGAGGGCCATCAGGACACCCCGCGGACGTGCTGGACCCGGGCCGGTCCCCGCGGCGGCAGGGTGACCGCGACGACGTCGAGGCGCACCTGCCCCGGGTGGACGCCGGGGTGGGCCTTGAGCCACTCCCCGAGGAGGCCGCGCAGGCGGGCGACCTTGTCGGGGGTGACGGCCTCCAGGGCCGTGCCGGCGCTCTCGCTGCGGCGGGTCTTGACCTCGCACACGACGAGGCAGTCCCCGTCCCGCGCCACCAGGTCGATCTCGCCGAGCCGGCACCGCCAGTTGCTCTCGAGGACCGTCATCCCGGCCTCGGTCAACCGCCGGGCGGCCACCCGTTCCCCGTACTGCCCCACGGCGTCCTTCGCGCGCACGTGCACCACCTCCGGCGAGAAGGGTGCGTGCCGGGGAGGGCGGGCGTGGGCCGGGCAGGACGACGGTGTGGACAACGTCGGCGCGGGGCGTCCTGTGGAGACGGCGACGTCGGCGACCGTCGCGTCGGGAGCTGGGACGCGCCCCGACGACCCCCCGGCAGCGGAGCGCGTCCCACCGGTCCATCGGCACGGGCGGCAGAAGTGTTACGGATCGGACCATCCACCGCGCGGATGGGCGGTCCCGCGCCTCAGCGGTCGCGCAGCTCCGGGGTGTCCGGCACCTCGATGTCGCGCTTCTGCAGCTCCTCGACGTTGACGTCCTTGAACGTCACCACCCGCACGTCGCGCACGAACCGGGCCGGACGGTAGACGTCCCACACCCACGCGTCGTGCAGGGTGACCTCGAAGTACGTCTCGCCGTCGGCCGTCCGCACCTGCAGGTCGACCGAGTTCGCGAGGTAGAAGCGACGTTCGGTCTCGACCACGTAGGAGAAGAGCGACACGACGTCCCGGTACTCGCGGTAGAGCTGAAGCTCCATCTCGGTCTCGTAGTTCTCGAGGTCCTCGGCGCTCACGGGACCATCATGCCTTCCGCGACAGCGTGGTGTCGGAGGTGAGGTCCGAGAGCGCGTCCTGCGCGTCGGCCTGCGCGGGCACGACGGCCCCGAGACCGGGCAGGCGCCAGCTCCGGCGGTGCTGCTCGCAGCTGCCGTGGACGACGAGCGCCTCGAGGTGGTCCGGTGCGCTGTAGCCCTTGTTGCCGGCCCAGCCGTAGTGCGGGAAGTCCTCGTGGCGCGCGGTCATCATCGCGTCCCGGGTCGTCTTGGCCAGGACGCTGGCCCCGGCCACGGCCGCGCACGACACATCGGCCTTGATGCGGGTGGTCACGGGTGGCGCCGCGCAGGGCAGCAGCGTGGACGGGCCTTCGAGCTCGTCGAAGAGCGACGGGTCGCGGGGGTCGCTCAGCCAGTCGTGGTTGCCGTCGAGGATCACCAGGTCCGGCAGCACCGGCAGCTGGGCCAGCGCGCGGCGCCCGGCGAGGCGCAGGGCGGCGATGATGCCGATGGCGTCGATCTCGTCCGGCTCGGCGTGCCCGACGGCCGAGGCGACCGCCCAGCGGGCGACCTTGGGGGCCAGGACCTCGCGGACGGCGGGGCTGAGCAGCTTGGAGTCGCGCAGCCCGGTGGGTGCGGTGCGCGTCTGCGCGTCGACCACGAGCACTCCGACGCTGACCGGCCCGGCCAGCGAACCGCGGCCCACCTCGTCCATCCCGGCGACGAGCGTGCGCCCCTCGCGCAGGAACTGACGCTCCAGGCGCAGCGACGGCGGGACCGAGGACGACGGTCGGCGCGGCCGGGGCGCGGTGGGGCTCACGTCGTGCCCCGCTCGCCGCTGACCTGGTCGAAGTCTGACGGGGTGGAGAGCCACGTCCAGTGCGAGAGGGGCCAGACGACGGCGTAGGCGCGGCCGACGACGAGGTCGATCGGCACGAAGCCGTCGTAGGGCTTGTCCTGGTTGTAGCGGGAGTCGGCCGACTCGGCGCGGTTGTCCCCCATCACCCACAGGTCACCGGCGGGCACGGTGACGTCGCACGTGGTCTCCAGCGGCGACGTCGAGGACACGTACGGCTCCTCGACCGCGGTCCCGTTGACCGTGACGGTGCCGTCGGGGGCGCACACCACGCGGTCCCCGGGCAGGCCGACGACCCGCTTGATGAGGTGGTCGTCGGACTCCTCGGGGAGCAGGCCGACGAACGTCAGGGCCTTCGCGACGGCGGTGCCGACCGGCCCGCGCGGGGTGGGGGCCGTCTCGCTCAGCCAGCCGCCGGGGTCGGCGAAGACCACGACGTCACCGCGGTGCAGGTCGAAGGGCCCCGGGGTCAGCTTGCTGACGATGACCCGGTCGCCGATGTCGAGGGTCGTCTCCATCGACTGCGAGGGGATGAAGAAGGCCTGCAGCAGGAAGGTCTTGACGACGAGGGAGACCACGAGGGCCACCGCCACGACCAGGACGACCTCCTTGACCGCGGCGAGCACCCCACCGACCGCGGAACGCCGCGGCGGGGTCCGCACGGACCTCGTCGTCCCCTCCTCGGCGTCGCGTTCCCCGGTCACCGGCCGCTCACCCGCTCGACCGTGCCGAGGGAGCCGAACGGCCAGGTGACCGCGACCACGCGCCCGATGACGTCGTCGACGGAGACCGTCCCGCCGCCGGGCGAGCCGAGGTGCGAGCGGGAGTCGACGGAGTCGCTGCGGTGGTCACCCATCAACCACAGCCTGCCCTCGGGGACCTCGATGTCGAAGGGGAGCTCGCTGGGCGCGTCCCCCGGGTAGAGGTACGGCTCCTCGAGCGGGACACCGTTGACCAGCAGCCGGCCCTGCGCGTCGCAACAGGTGATGCGGTCCCCCGGCAGCCCGATGACGCGTTTGACGTAGTCGGACTCCCCGGGCCGGAACCCGAGCAGCCCCGCGGCGGCCGCGCCGACGGCGGCCAGGCCCTCGGGGTCCGACGGCGCGTCGTTGAAGGTCCCGGTGCCGTCGAAGACGACGACGTCACCGCGCTGGACGTCCGCCGCGTCGACGCGCCAGACCAGGACCCGTTCCCCCGGTTCCAGGGTGGACCGCATCGAGTCGGAGGGGATCGAGAACGTCTGCACCAGGAACGTGCGCACCAGCAGGACGAGCAGCAGGGCGATGGCCAGCACGAGGACGGCCCGACCTCCCCGGGAGCGCTGCCGCCCGCTCGTCTGGGGCGGCTGGGTGGTCGTCACGGAACTCCTGCCTGGCGGGGTCGTCACCGCGGGTCGCAGGGGTCAGCGAGGCGGCTGGGCGATTGTAGTCAGCCGTGACGGGGCCCCGCCCCGAACGACACGAGCCGGGCCCCGCGAGAGCGGGACCCGGCTCGGGTGCTTGCTGCTGAGGTCAGCCGCGGGGCTCGCGACGTTCCTTGATCTTGGCGGCCTTGCCGCGCAGGTCGCGCAGGTAGTAGAGCTTGGCGCGCTTCACGTCACCGCGGGTCACGACCTCGATCTTGTCGATGATCGGGGTGTGCAGCGGGAACGTGCGCTCCACGCCGACGCCGAAGCTGACCTTGCGGACGGTGAAGGCCTCACGGATGCCGCCGCCGGTGCGACGGATGACGATGCCCTTGAAGACCTGGACGCGGGAGCGGTTGCCCTCGACGACCTTGACGTGGACGTTGAGGGTGTCGCCGGCGCGGAAGTCCGGGACGTCGGTGCGCAGGCTGGCCGCGTCGACGTTGTCGAGCAGGTTCATGGTGGTACTCACTTCCCCTGGTGACGCCACAGGTCATCGCTACAGGCATCTGGTCCCGTGACGGGTGCTCCGGCGGGGCTCGCCCCCTGTGGCAGGCGCACCCTCCACTGCCCGAGGGCAGCAGTCACCGGCCGTCACGGCTCGTTGGTGTCGGCCCAGTCTGCCACAGCGGCGGGCTCGACCTGGAATCCGTGCTCGCCGGGGGTCCAGCCGAGCTCGGCGAGGACGGCGAGGTCGCGCCGGTCGCAGCGCGCGGGGTCGAGGCGGGCCAGCACGTCGGGACGGCGGGTCGCGGTGCGGCGCAGGGCCTGATCGCGTCGCCAGCGGTCGACCGCGCCGTGGTTGCCGCCCGCCAGGACCGCCGGCACGTCAAGCCCCCGCCACGAGGCGGGTTTGGTGTAGGCGGGGTGCTCCAGCAGCCCGTCGTGCTCGGGGGCGTGGCTCTCCTCGGTCAGGCTGGCGGCGTTGCCGATGACCCCGGGCAGCAGCCGGGCCACGGCCTCGGTGATCGCCAGGACGGCGACCTCGCCACCGTTGAGGACGTAGTCGCCCAGGGAGACCTCGCGCACCCGGATGCGGGTGCCGTAGTGCTCCACGACCCGCGCGTCGATGCCCTCGTAGCGGCCGCAGGCGAAGACGAGCCACGGCTCGGCGGCGAGCTCGACGGCCGCGCGCTGGCTGAACACCTCCCCCACCGGTGAGGGGACGACGAGGACGGGTCCGCGTGGGTCGGCGCCCTCCGGCGGGTCGGCGAGGATCGCGTCGAGCGCCTCGCCCCACGGCTCGGGCTTCATCAGCAGACCGGCGCCGCCGCCGTAGGGCGGTGCGTCGACGGTGCGGTGCCGGTCGTGGGTGTGCTCGCGCAGGTCGTGGACCCGGACGTCGAGCAGACCCTCCGCCTGCGCCTTGCCGATGAGGGACAGCTGCAGCGGCTGCAGGTACTCCCCGAAGATCGTGACGACGTCGAGCCTCACTCCTCGGGCTCCCCCGGGAGCTCGACGAACAACCCGCCCGGCGGGGACAGCAGGACCTTGCCGCGCTTCACGTCGACCTTGGGGACGAGCGCGGTGACGAAGGGGACCAGGACGTCGCGGCCGTCGGTCCCGGTGACGACGAGGACGTCCTGCGCACCGCCGGTGAGCAGGTCCTTGACCGTGCCCAGCGGGGTGCCGGTCATGGTCACCGCGGCGAGACCCTGCAGCTGGTGGGGGTACCAGGCGTCGTCCTCGGGGTCGGCCTCGTCCTCGAGGTCGACGACGAGACGGGTGTTGCGCAGACCCTCCGACCCGGTCCGGCCCTCGACCTCGGCGAAGGTCAGCAGCAGGGTGCCGTTGTGCCAGCGCGCGGTCTCGACCGTCAGCGGCCCGCGGTCGGGGTCCGTGCGCAGGACCGCACCGGGCGCGAACCGGGTGTCCGGGTCGTCGGTGCGGACCTCGACGGTCACCTCACCGCGGACACCGTGCGGTCGCCCGATGCGGGCGACGACGTACTCCACGTCTGCTCCTGACTCGTAGGGAGGCTCGGGGGGAAAGCAGCAGCGCCGGGGTCGCCCAAGGCGACCCCGGCGCTGCGGGTGGTGCTCAGCTCAGCGCTTGTCCACGTCGACGAGGTCGACGCGGACCGGCTTGCCGCCGGCCAGCGCACCGATGACGGTGCGCAGGGCCTTGGCCGTTCGACCGGCCCGGCCGATGACCCGGCCGAGGTCGTCGGGGTGCACGCGAACTTCGAGCAACGCACCGCGAGACAACGTCTTCGACGTCACCTTCACGTCGTCCGGGTGCCCGACGATGCCGCGCACCAGGTGCTCGAGAGCGTCCGCGAGCACGGGCTCAGGACTCTTCGGCCGGGGTCTCGGCAGCGGCGGCGGGCGCCTCGGCCGGGGTCTCGACGACCTTCGCGGTGCCGCCGCCGGGGATGCGCGGGGGCTTCGTGTTCGGGGTCGGGACGCGGTAGGTGCCCTCGGCGCCCGGCAGGCCCTTGAACTTCTGCCAGTCACCGGTGACCTTGAGCAGCGCCGCGACCTGCTCGGTCGGCTGGGCGCCGACGCTGAGCCAGTACTGGACGCGCTCGGACTTGATCTCGATGGTCGAGGGGTCGGTCATCGGGTTGTACAGCCCGATCTCCTCGATCGAGCGACCGTCGCGCTTGTTGCGCGAGTCGGCGATGACGACGCGGTAGAACGGCGCGCGGATCTGGCCCATGCGCTTGAGGCGAATCTTGACAGCCACGGTGTGGGGTGTCTCCCGGTTCTGGTGTGTTGAGCGGAACCCCTCGGTGTGGGGACGCCGAGCGGTGCAACTCATGGACGCGTAGGTCCCGGGTGAGAGGGTCCCTGGACGAACGAGTGCACCGCCATTGTGCCAGAGGTCAGGCGACGAGCCGACCGCGCAGCACGACCCGCGGTCGGCGCAGCACCCCGAGGTCGGCCCGCGGGTCCCCCTCCAGCACCAGGAGATCGGCGCTCGCGCCCTCGACGAGGGAGTCGTGCCCGAGCCAGGAACGCGCCGACCACGTCGCCGCGTCCAGCGCCGCGGTCCGCGACAACCCGGCCGCGACGAGTTCGTGCAGTTCGTCGACGATCAGCCCGTGCGGCAGGACGCTGCCCGCGTCGGTCCCGGCGAAGAGCGGCACCCCCGCCTCGTGCAGTGCGGCGACGTTGTCGTGGCGCCGGGCGTGCAGCGCGCGCACGTGGGCCGCGTAGCGGGGGAACTTCTCGGCCCCGCGGTCGGCGATCCCGGGGAACGTCGCGATGTTCACCAACGTCGGCACCACGGCCACCCCGGCGGCCGCGACCCGGGCCAGGAGGTCCGGCGGGAGCCCCGTCCCGTGCTCGATCCCGTCGACCCCCGCGTCGAGCAGGTCCTCGACGCCGTCCTCACCGAACTGGTGGACCGTGACCCGAGCACCCAGCGCGTGGGCGGCGGCGACCCCCGCGGCCAGCACGTCGGCCGGCCAGCAGGGCGCGAGGTCACCCGTGGAACGGTCGATCCAGTCCCCGACGAGCTTGACCCAGCCGTCGCCGCGCCGGGCCTCGACCCGCACGTGCTCGACGAGGTCTTCGGGTTCGATCTCGTGGGCCAGCCCGCGCAGGTAGCGGCGGGTGCGGGCCAGGTGCCGGCCGGCGCGGACGATGCGCGGCAGGTCCTCGCGGTCGTCGATCCAGCGGGTCTCCGACGCCGAGCCGGCGTCGCGCAGCAGCAGCGCGCCGACGGCCCGGTCGGCGAGGGCCTGGGCTTCGCTGACCTCGTCGGGAACCTGCCCGTGCGGCCCGATCCCGACGTGGCAGTGCGCGTCGACCATCCCGGGGAGGACCCACCCGCGGACGGTCGTCGTGACCCCGGAGGGCTTCGAGAAGGTCAGCCGGCCGCCTACGACCCAGGCCTGTCCGACCACCTCGTCCGGGCCGATCAGGATCGGCCCGGTGAGGTGGAGGGTCACTGGCCGAGGTACTTGTCGAACCCCTTCGGCAGGTTCAGGTCGGCGGGGTCGAAACCCTTCTCCGGGTCCGGCGTCCCGAACGCGGACCCGGGCGCGCTGACCGCCTTGGTGGCGGCCTCCTGCTCCTGCTGGGCGCGCTTGGCGGGGTTGCCGCTCTTGCCCTTCTTGCCCTTGGCCGCGGCGACGCGGGCCTTCTGCTTCTTGGAGGCGCCACCGCCACCCATGCCCGGCATCCCGGGGATGCCCGTCCCGCCGGCCATGCCGTTGCGCAGCGAGCGCATCATCTTCTGCGCCTGGCCGAACCGTTCGAGCATGTCGTTGACCGAGGAGGTCGTCTGCCCGCACCCGGCGGCCACGCGGGCGCGACGCGAACCGTTCATGATCTTCGGCTGACGTCGTTCCAGCGGGGTCATCGAGCGCACCATGGCCTCGATGCGGTCGAACTCGCGCTCGTCGAAGGCGTCGAGCTGCTGACGCATCTGCGCCATCCCCGGCAGCATCCCGAGCATCTTCTTCAGCGACCCCATGTTGCGGACCGCGTTGAGCTGCTGGAGGAAGTCGTCGAGGGTGAAGTCCTCGTCGGCGGCGAACTTGGCCGCCATCGCCTGCGCCTGGTCGGCGTCGAAGGCCTTCTCGGCCTGCTCGATGAGGCTGAGGACGTCGCCCATGTCCAGGATGCGCGAGGCCATCCGGTCGGGGTGGAACATCTCGAAGTCGTCGAGCTTCTCGCCGGTGGAGGCGAACATGACGGGCTGGCCGGTGACCTGACGCACCGACAGCGCGGCACCACCGCGGGCGTCACCGTCGAGCTTGGTGAGCACGACCCCGTCGAAGCCGACCCCGTCGCGGAACGCCTCGGCGGTGGCGACGGCGTCCTGGCCGACCATCGCGTCGAGGACGAAGAGGACCTCGTCGGGGTTGACCGCGGCCCGGATGTCGATGGCCTGCTGCATCATCTCGGCGTCCACACCGGTGCGGCCCGCGGTGTCGACGACGACCACGTCGTAGTGGTGGTGGTTCGCGTGCTCGAGCCCCTGGCGGGCCACCGAGACCGGGTCGCCGACGCCGTTGCCGGGTTCGGGCGCGAAGACGTCGACGCCCGCGCGCTCACCGGTGATCTGCAGCTGGTTGACGGCGTTGGGGCGCTGCAGGTCGCAGGCCACGAGCAGCGGGCGGTTGCCGTTCTGCTTGAGGTAGCGGCCGAGCTTGCCGGCCAGCGTCGTCTTCCCCGCGCCCTGCAGCCCCGCGAGCATGATCACGGTGGGCGGGTTCTTGGAGAACCGCAGCCGGCGCGTCTCGCCGCCGAGGATGGCGATGAGCTCCTCGTTGACGATCTTGACGACCTGCTGGGCCGGGTTGAGGTTCTGCTGCACCTCCAGGCCGAGGGCGCGTTCGCGGATGCGGGAGGTGAACTCCCGCACGACGGGCAGCGCGACGTCGGCGTCGAGCAGCGCCCGGCGGATCTCCCGCACGGTCGCGTCGACGTCGGCCTCGGTGAGGCGCCCCTTGCCGCGCAGCGACTTGAACGTGGCGGTGAGACGGTCGGAGAGCGTGGCGAACACGCCCACAGCCTAACGGGCGGATCTAGCCCGGGACCTCCGCCGCGTCGGACAGCGCCCGGATCGCGATGGCCACCCGCGGCGGCGAGAGCCGTTCACCGGAGGCCTCGGCCAGGTAGAGCACGTCGACGGCCTGCGCGGCGTAGGTCGCGACGTGGGCGGAACGGATGTCGATCTGCTCCCCCGCCAGCGCCCGCCCGAGGGCGTGCAGCAGTCCGGGCCGGTCCGCGGCCCGGATCTCCAGCACCGTGGCCCGTTCGGAGGCCCCGGGGAGGATCACGATCCGCGGGTGCGCGACGAGCGAGCGCACCCCGCCGGCCGGTTTCGGGGTCTGCGCGTCGCGGGCGGCGAGCCGGTCCAGGAGCGTGACGTCCCCGCCGACGATCCGGTCCAGGCTCTGGCGCAGCAGGACCGCCGACGGCGGGTCGCCGCTGGGCGACTCCACCCACCAGGAGTCCACGGCCACGCCCTCCAGCGTCCGCACGAGCGCCGAGCGGACGAGGAAGCGGTGCCCGGCGAGCAGGCCGGCGAGGTCGGCGAAGACCCCCGTCCGGTCCGGGGTGACGACGGTGACGACGAAGAACCCGTCGACCTCGCGCACGGTGACCCGGGTCTCCCCGTCGCGCGCGACGGCGGCGGCGAGCGCCTGCTCGGCCTCGTCGAAGGGCGCCGGACCGGGCGCCTCCTCCCCCGAGAGGCTCTTGCGGGCGCGGGCGACGAGGTCGTCGACGAGGCGGGCCCGCCACGGCGACCAGGCCGCGGGCCCCGCGGCCCGCGCGTCGGCCTCGGTGAGCGCCCGCAGCAGCTTGAGGGTCTCGGCCTTGCCGTCGACGGCGGCCACGAGGGCCGCGACGGTCTGCGGGTCGTCGGGGTCGCGTCGGGTGGAGAGGTCGACGAGCGTGAGGTGCTCGGCGACGAGCCGCTCGACGACCGAGGCGTCCTCGGCGTCGAGCCCGACGCGTTCGGCGACGGCCCGGGCCAGCGGCGCGCCGCGGCGGGAGTGGTCCTGGACCCCGGGCAGCTTGCCGAGGTCGTGGGTGAGCGCCGCGAGCAGCAGCAGGTCGGGTCGCTCGACCTCGCGCAGGAAGGGCTGGGCCGCGACGGCGGTCTCGATGAGGTGGCGGTCGACGGTCCAGCGGTGGACGGCGTTGCGCTGCGGGCGGTTGCGGATCGCCGTCCACTGCGGGATCCACGCCTCGACGAGCCCGACCATGTCGAGCGACTCCCACACCGGCACCTGCGCGGAACCGGCGGCGAGCAGTTCGAGCATCGCCTCCCGGGCCGAGGCCGGCCACGGGACGGGCAGCGGCGGGCAGGTGGTGACGAGGTGCTCCAGCGTCACCGGGGACAGCGGCAGCCCGACGCGGACGGCGGTCGCGGCGGCGCGCAGCGGCAGGACGGCGTCGTCGGCGGGGCTGACCCCCGCGCCGAGGACGACCTCGCCGTCGTGCTCGACGAGTCCGTGGCCCAGCGAACGCAGCCGGGGACGTCGGCCGGTGGCCCGGAAGCGGCGGGTCGGCATGGACTGGCGGGCCCGGCGGGTCGTGACGTCGACGGCCGCGGAGATGGTCCGGGCGGCCTGCGCGACGGCGGCCAGCAGCAGGTCGGCGTCGGCGTAGCCGCAGACGACGGCGGTGGCGTCCTGCTCGGGCAGGATCAGCCGGTCGCCGGGGCGACCCGAGGAGGTCTGCAGTCCGTCGCGGATGTCGAGCAGGACGGTGTGGGCCTCGTCGACCGCGCCGTGCGGGCGGTCGGTGAGCCAGCTGGCGGCCAGCGCGCGCAGGGTGATGGCGTCGCGCAGACCGCCGCGGGCCTCCTTGAGGTCCGGCTCGAGGAGGTAGGCCAGCTCGCCGAAGCGCGCGGCGCGTTCGGCGAGGCCGTCGAGGATCTGGGGCAGGCGCCGGCGGGCGCCGCCGCGCCAGTCGTCGAGCAGGTGCCCGCGGGTGCGGGCCACGAGTCCGCCGTCGCCGGCGATGACGCGCAGGTCGAGCAGTCCGGTGCCGGCGGCGAGGTCCGCGGCGGCGACCTCGCGGCACTCCTTGGCGGTGCGCACGGAGTGGTCCAGGCGCAGCCCCTGGTCCCACAGCGGGTACCAGACGCGGTCCGCGAGGGCGGCCACGTCGCCCCGCGGGAGGCGACGACCGTCGTGCAGCAGCACGAGGTCGACGTCGCTGGCGGGGCCGCAGTCGCCCCGGGCCAGCGAACCGACGCAGGCCAGGGCGACCCCGGAGGAGTCGTCGAGCAGTTCGGGCGCGTCCTGGGCCAGGGGGGCCAGGGCGTCCGCCCACACGTCGCGCAGCCGGGACTCCACGAGCTCGACGAGCTCGGCGCGACGGTGCGGGCCGGGTCTGCCCGCCCGCACCGCCAGCGCGAGTCGCTCGGTGCGCAGGTCGGCGCTAACGCCGACCTGCCCGAGACGGGTTCATCAGGTGGTTCCTCCGTGCCGCTGGGTCAGGGGTCAGAGCGCGTCGGGGCCGTGTTCGCCGGTGCGCACGCGCACGACGTCCTCGACGTGCTGGGTCCAGACCTTGCCGTCACCGATGCGCCCGGTCTGGGCGCTCTTGACGACGACCTCGACGATGTCGGCGATGTCGACGTCGTCGACGAGGACCTCGACGCGGACCTTGGGCACGAGGTCGACGGTGTACTCGGCCCCGCGGTAGACCTCGGTGTGACCCCGCTGGCGGCCGAACCCGGACGCCTCCGAGATCGTGAGGCCCTGGATCCCGTAGGACTCCAACGCGGCCTTCACGTCGTCGAGCTTGTGCGGCTTGATGATGGCGGTCAGGAGCTTCATGCGGAGACCTCCGAGGATCCGGTGGAGGAGTGGCGGGCGTCGGTGGGGCTGGAGGGCGAGCCGATGACCCGGCCACCTCCCGCGGTGAGGGTGCCCCAGTCGTAGGCGGACTCGGCGTGGACGACGGTGTCGATGCCCGTGACCTCGTCCTCCTCGTCGATGCGGAAGCCCATCGTCTTGTTGATGACCGTACCGATGATCCAGGTGACGACGAAGGAGAAGACCATGACGATGACGGCGGCGTAGAACTGCTTCCACAGCTGGCCACCCCCGCCGCCGTAGAGCAGGCCGTCGACCCCGGCGGGCGCGTCGGCGGTGGCGAAGAAGCCGATGGAGATCGTGCCCCAGAGGCCACCGACGAGGTGGACGCCGACGACGTCGAGGGAGTCGTCGAAGCCGAGCTTGAACTTCAGGCCGACCGCCAGGGCGCACAGCGCACCGGCGATGACGCCGACGACGATCGAGGTCACCGGGTTCAGCGCGGAGCAGGCGGGGGTGATGGCGACGAGGCCGGCGACGGCACCCGAGGCCCCACCGAGGGAGGTCGCGTGGCCGTCGCGGACCTTCTCGGTGAGCAGCCAGCCGAGGATGGCGGCGCAGGTGGCGGCGAGGGTGTTGACCCACGCGACCGCCGCGGTGCCGTTGGCGGCGGTGGCCGACCCGGCGTTGAAGCCGAACCAGCCGAACCACAGCAGACCGGCGCCGAGCATGACCAGGGGCAGGTTGTGCGGGCGCATCGGGTCGCGACCGAACCCGCGGCGCTTGCCGAGGACGATGGCGAGGGCCAGGCCCGCGGCACCGGCGTTGATGTGGATGGCGGTACCACCGGCGAAGTCGATGACCCCGTGGCTCGCGATCCAGCCGCCGGTGGCGGAGACCACGTCGTCGAAGGCGAACACCCAGTGCGCGACGGGGAAGTAGACGATCGTGGCCCAGACCCCGGCGAAGACCATCCAGGCGCCGAACTTGGCGCGGTCGGCGATCGCCCCCGAGATCAGGGCGACGGCGATGATGGCGAAGACGGACTGGAAGGCGACGAAGGCCATGGCCGGCAGGGTGCCGACGAGGTGGTCGGCGCCGAGGAGGCCGTTGAGGCCGAAGTACTCGAACGGGTCACCGAGCAGGCCGCCGCCGACGTCGTTGCCGAAGGCCATCGAGAAGCCGTAGAGCACCCAGAGGACCCCGATCAGGGCCATGGCGCCGAAGCTCATCATCATCATGTTCAGGACGCTCTTCGCGCGGACCATGCCGCCGTAGAAGAGCGCGAGACCGGGGGTCATCAGCAGCACGAGGGCCGCGGACGTGAGGACCCAGGCGGTGTCACCGGTATCCATGGGCAACAAGGCCTTCCACGAGGCCGGCGGAGCCGGCGGGGAGCAGGGACGGCCGCTTCGCAGCGGCTGGGAGCGGCTCCACCGTGACGTTCCCGCGTTACAGACCTTCGCGCGTCGTGTTTCGGGCACGTGACGAGGGCGGGGCCGGTGTGAACATCGCGTTACGCGGACGTCCCCGGTCGCCCCTCGTCACCCCACCGTGACCGCGCTGTCACCGGTTCACGATCAGGACAGGATCGCGTCCACGAACGCCTCGGGGTCGAAGGGCGCGAGGTCGTCCGCGCCCTCCCCCAGCCCGATGAGCTTGACCGGCACGTCGAGCGAGCGCTGGACCGCGACGACGATGCCGCCCTTGGCCGTCCCGTCCAGCTTGGTCAGCACGATGCCCGTCACGTCGACGACCTCGGAGAAGACCGCCGCCTGGCGCAGGCCGTTCTGCCCGGTGGTCGCGTCGAGGACGAGCAGGACCTCGTCGACCGGTCCGTGCCGCTCGACGACGCGCTTGACCTTCCCGAGCTCGTCCATCAGCCCGACCTTGTTCTGCAGTCGGCCGGCGGTGTCGACGATCACCACGTCCGCCTCGGTGTCGATGCCCTGCTTGACGGCGTCGAAGGCGACGGAGGCGGGGTCGGCGCCGTCCTTGTCCGAGCGCACGGTCGGGACCCCGACGCGGTCGCCCCACGTCGCGAGCTGCTCGGCCGCGGCGGCGCGGAAGGTGTCGGCGGCGCCGAGGACGACGTCCTTGTCCTCGGCGACGAGCACGCGGGCGAGCTTGCCGACGGTGGTCGTCTTCCCGGTGCCGTTGACCCCCACGACCATGATCACGGCCGGGCGGCCGTCGTGCCGGGTGGTCTTGAGGCTGCGGTCGACGTCGGTGCCCACGGCCTTCAGCAGTTCCGCGCGCAGCATCTCGCGCAGCGCGGCGGGTTCGCGGGTGCCGAGCACCTTCACGCGCTCGCGCAGGGCGTCGACGATCTCCGTCGTCGGGCCGAAGCCGATGTCGGCGACCAGGAGGGTCTCCTCGACCTCTTCCCAGGTCGCCTCGTCCAGGGTGTCGCGCGAGAGCAGCGCCAGCAGCCCCTGGCCGAGGGCGGAGTTGGAACGGGAGAGGCGTTCGCGCAGGCGGACGAGCCGGCCGAGGGCCGGCTCGGGCGTCTCGACGAGCGGCCCGTCGGGGAGGTCGACGGTGTCGACCGCGCGGGAGGGGGAATCCCGAGGGAACTCGGCGTCGTCACCGACCCCGGGGAGCGGTTCGTCCTCGTCCAGGCCCGGCTGGCGACCGGGGCGCGGCGGGAGCGAGCGTCGCCGGCTGCGCGGACGGACGAGGCCCACGACCGCCCCCACGCCCCCGAGGGCGATGACGACGACCAGGCCGATGATGACTTCCCAGGTGTCCACGAGCGTCGATCCTCCCAGACGCCGGGGCCACCACCCGTCAGCGCGCTCGGGCCGTGCGGCGTTCCTCGCCCTGGTGACGGCGCTGGGCCTCCAGCCGTTCGGCGACCCGGAGGGCGACGCGTTCCCGGTGGTGGCGCACGACGGGCAGCACGCGACCCGCCCAGGCGTCGATGCGGGCGATGAGCCGGCTCCCGCGTCGGCGCATCGTCGGCGCGGCCACCGAGAGCAGCACCACGAGAGCGAGCCCCACGGTCAGGGCGAACGTCACGAGCAGAGTCGTCACCACGAGAGCACCACCACCCGGATCTTCACCCGCCCAGCGTGCCCCGTGCGTCACGCCCGCACCACTCCACGCGCGCAACGTTGCCGCCCCGTGACCAGATGCTCACCGGGGCGTCACCGGACGGAGACCTGGGCGGGTGCGGGCTCGCGCATCCGCTGACTGACCACGGTGCTGATCCCGTCGCCGCGCATCGTCACGCCGTACAGGGCGTCGGCGATCTGCATCGTCCGCTTCTGGTGGGTGATGATGATCAGCTGGCTGGAGGCCCGCAGTTCCTCGAAGAGCGTGATGAGCCGCGAGAGGTTCGCGTCGTCGAGCGCGGCCTCCACCTCGTCGAGGACGTAGAAGGGGCTGGGGCGCGCCCGGAAGATCGAGACCAGCATCGCGACCGCGGCGAGCGAGCGCTCACCCCCGGAGAGCAGCGACAACCGCTTGACCTTCTTGCCGGCCGGGCGGGCCTCGACCTCGATGCCGGTGGTCAGCATGTTCGAGGGATCGGTGAGGACCAAGCGGCCCTCACCCCCGGGGAAGAGGCGGGGGAACACCTGCTCGTACTGCTCGGCGACCTCGGCGAAGGCCTCGGAGAAGACGCGTTCGACGCGTTCGTCGACCTCCTTGACGATGTCGAGCAGGTCCTTGCGCGAGTTCTTGAGGTCGTCGGACTGGGTGACGAGGAACTGGTGGCGTTCCTCCATCGCCGCGTACTCCTCGAGCGCGAGCGGGTTGACCTGCCCGAGCTGGGAGAGCGCGCGTTCGGCGCTGCGGCGGCGCTTCTCCTGCTCGGAGCGGACGTAGGGGCGCGGTGCGGGTTCCGTCTCGGGTTCGGGGTCCCCGGGGGCCGGAGACGACGGCGGGACGAGCTGGTCGGGGCCGAACTCCTGCACGAGGACGTCGGGGTCGGTGCCGAGCTCCTCCAGCGAGCGCTGGCGCAGCTGGTCGATCTTCCAGCGCTGCTGGGCGCGGGCGACCTCGTCGGCGTGGCGGGAGTCACCCAGCCGCTGCTGCTCGTCCTTCAGCGACCCGACGGTCCGCCGGGCGCCGGTGACCTCCTCCTCGAACCTCGCCCGCGCGGCCTCCGCGGCGGTGCGCAGGGTCGCGGCCTCGGCGGCGGAGGTCTCCCAGACCACCAGCGCCCTGGCCGCCCCCTCGCGCACGCGGGTGGCGACGCGGGACTGCTCCGCGCGCCGGGCACGGCGGGCGGCGGCGCGTTCGCGGGCCGCGACCTCCTCCCTGGCCTGCCGTTCGAGGCCGTCGGCCCGCCCGGCCAGCGCGCGGGCGCGTTCCTCGGTGGTGCGCAGGGTGAGGCGGGCCTCGGTCTCCGTCGCACCGAACCCGCGGGCGACCTCGGCGAGGCGGTCGCGTTCGTCGGTGGTGACGTCACCGTCGTCCTCGGGGGCCGCCGAGGCGGCCTCGAAGCGTTCGGTGAGCTCGGCGAGTTCGGCCCGGTCGCCCGCGAGGCGTTCGACGACCTGCGCCCGCGTCGCGCGGAGGCGGTCCGCTTCCGCCGCCGCCGATCGCACGGCGGAGCCGAGCTGGCCCAGTTGTTCCGCGACCGCGTTCATCCGGGCGTCGGAGTCGTGCAGGCGGTCCAGGGTGGCCTCGACCCGTTCGGTCGCGGTGCCCCGGTCGCGCTGCGCCTGCTGGAGCGCGAACTGCGCCCGCTGGGCGCGGTGCTCGGCGGCCGAGAGCGCGTCGGTCGCCTCGTCGACGGCGGCCTGCACCTGCAGCAGGCTCGGGGCCGACCGCGATCCCCCGGCGGCGAGGTGCGCGCCGAGGACGTCGCCGTCGCGGGTGACGGCGACGAGGTCGGGGTGGGACTCCGCGATCCGTTGCGCCGCAGCGAGGTCGTCGACGACGACGACGTCGCCGAGCAGCCGGACCAGCGCGGGGTGCAGGTCGGCCGGCGCGGTGACCAGGGTCATCGCGGGTTCTGCACCCGGCACCGTCACGGCGTCCCAGTCGGACGAACCGGTGGAGGCGACGAGCATCCCGGCCCGGCCGGCGTCGTCGTCCTTGAGGTGGGCGATGGCCCGTGCCGCGTCCGCGGGGGTCGAGACGGCGACGGCGTCGGCGGCGGACCCGAGGGCCGCCGAGATCGCCTGCTCGTAGCCGTTCCGGACGCCCAGCAGCGCGGCGACCGAGCCCAGCACCCCGGAGACGGCCGACCCGGCGGCGAGCAGCGCCCCGGTCCCGTCCTTGCGGGAGAGCCCGATCTCGAGCGCCTCCTTGCGGGCCGCCCAGGTCGCCCGCTCGCGTTCGGCGGCCGACAGCTCCGTGCGGGCGCTCTCGTGCGCGGCCTCCGCGGTCTCCAGCTGCTCGGCGGCGCGCTCGTACTCGGCGTCGAGACCTTCCTCGCCCTCCTCGACCCCGGCGACCTGGGTCTCCAGCGCCGCGAACTCGGTCTGGGCGCGTTCGCGGCGACGGTCCGCGTCGGCGAGGGAGCCGGAGAGCCGTTCCAGCTCGGACTCGGCGGCCTCGACGCGGCTGGTGCGGGCGGCGACCTGGCCGCCGAGGCGGGCCAGTCCCTCCCGGCGGTCGGCGGCGGCGCGCAGGGCGGCCGCGACCCGCTGGTCCTCGGCCCGGGCGGCCGCGTCGGCCTCGGCCCGGGCGGCGAGCACCACGTCGAGGGCGGCGCGGTGGGTGGCGACCTGCGCGGTGAGCTCGGCCTCCTCGGCCCGGACGCGGTCGGCGGAGGCCTGCAGCTCCTCCGGGTCGCGCCGTCCGGTCTGCTCCTCGGGTTCGGTCGCGAGCAGCCGGAGTCGTTCCGCCGCCAGCGCCTGCACCCCCCTGAGCCGTTCCGCGAGCGACTGCAGCCGGTGGTGGGTCTCGACGGCGCGCGCGAGGTCCGGGGCGGCGGCCGCGGCGGCCTTCTCGGCGGCGTCGAGGCGCTGCGCCGCCTCGGTCAGGTCAGCCTCGACCTGGGCCTGGCGCGCCTTCAGCGCCGCCTCGTCCTGCTCGTCGCGCCGCAGCGAGCTGCTCGCCTGCACGATGTCGTCCGCCAGCAGCCGCAGCCGCGAGTCGCGCAGGTCCGCCTGCACGACCTGGGCCCGCCGCGCCGCCTCGGCCTGACGCCCCAGCGGCTTCAGCTGACGACGGATCTCGCTCACGAGGTCGGCCACGCGCGTGAGGTTGGCCTCCATGGCGTCGAGCTTGCGCAACGCCTTCTCCTTGCGGCGGCGGTGCTTGAGGACCCCCGCGGCCTCCTCGATGAAGGCGCGGCGTTCCTCCGGCGAGGCGTGCAGGACCCCGTCGATCTGGCCCTGGCCGACGATGACGTGCATCTCGCGACCGATGCCGGAGTCGGAGAGCAGCTCCTGGACGTCGAGGAGACGGCAGGTCTGGCCGTTGATCGCGTACTCGGAACCGCCCGTGCGGAACATCGTCCGGGTGATCGTGACCTCGGCGAACTCGATCGGCAACGCCCCGTCGCTGTTGTCGATCGTCAGGCTGACCTCGGCGCGGCCGAGGGCGGAGCGCCCCTCCGGGCCGGTCGTGCCGGCGAAGATGACGTCCTCCATCTTGCCGCCGCGCAGGCTCTTCGCGCTGGACTCCCCCATCACCCAGGTCAGGGCGTCCAGCACGTTGGACTTCCCCGACCCGTTCGGGCCGACCACGCAGGTGATCCCCGGCTGCAGTCGCAGCGTCGTCGCGGAGGCGAACGACTTGAACCCCTTGAGGGTGAGGGTCTTCAGGTGCACAGGGCAGGAGCCTAACGAGGCGGGCTCCGTGATCCGCGCAGGCGAACGTCGCGCGCGGCGGACCCGCCGGTGGTCATCACGACCCGGAATGACCGAAACCACGACACGCTCGGTACTCGATGCGTGACCGGGTGCCGATGTAGAACGGTGGAACACCGTCGCACACCGCGCACTCCCGGAAGGACCTCTGTGCCGACCCGCCCCACCGGCGAGCAGCGAACCAGCCGCCTCACCCGCAGTCCTCGCCCCGCCTCCCGCAACCTCCTCCGCGGCCTCCCCGCCCGGGTCCTGCCCGCACCCCGCCGGGCCCCGTCGGTGCTCGCCGGCCGGGTCGGCGACCCGAACGGCGGCGCCCAGGGCCAGGAGGTCCCGCTCAAGCTGCTCGTGACGCTGGCGCTGCTGTGCGCGATCGGGCCGTTCGCCGTCGACATGTACCTGCCGACGTTCCCCGACCTCGCGGGCGACCTGTCCACCAGCGCGGCCCGGGTCCAGCTGACGCTCACCACCTTCATGCTCGGCATGGCCGCCGGGCAGCTCGTGCTCGGTCCGCTCTCCGACCGGCTCGGCCGTCGGAGGCTGCTGCTGGCCGGCTCGGCCGTGACGTTCCTCGCCGGGATCGTCTGCGCCCTGACGCCCTCCATCGGTGTCCTCGTGCTCGCCCGCCTCGTCCAGGGGCTGGCGGGGGCGGCCGGGCTCGTCATCGGCCGCGCGGTCGTCGCCGACCTCGCCACCGGGCGCGCCGCCGCCCGCGCGTTCTCGACCCTCGGCGTCATCGGCGGCGTCGCCCCCGTGGTCGCGCCCCTGCTCGGAGGGCTCATCGCGGGCCACGGCGGCTGGCGCGGGATCTTCGGGGTCACCGCCCTCGCCGCGCTGGCGATGGTGGTCGCCGCGTACTTCCTCGTGCCCGAGACCCTTCCCCGCGAGCGCCGCCACGCCGGCGGGGTCCGCGACGTCGTGGTCACCGCGAAGGCCGTGCTGTCGCGCCGCGGCTACGTCGGCTACGTCGGGACCCTCGTCCTGGTCTTCGGGACGGTCTTCTCCTACGTCTCCGCCTCGCCGTTCGTCCTGCAGAACGTCGTCGGGCTCTCCGCCGGGACGTACTCGCTGGTGTTCGCGACCAACGCCCTCGGCATCGCCGCGGGCGGCGCCGCCTCGACCCGCCTGCTGCGCCGCCACGGCCCGTCCCAGATCCTGGCCGCCGGCGTGCTGATCCAGGTCGTCTGCGCCGCGGGGTTGTTCACGACCGTGCTCGC
Source organism: Kineococcus sp. GCM10028916 (assembly GCF_042674865.1). Lineage (NCBI taxonomy): Bacteria > Bacillati > Actinomycetota > Actinomycetes > Kineosporiales > Kineosporiaceae > Kineococcus > Kineococcus sp. GCM10028916. Next base: position 135,714 of record NZ_JBHTFM010000013.1, read on the forward strand.
CTTCGACGCCTGGACGCCGGCCGTGCTCGTGCTGCTGTGGTTCACCGTGTTCAGCTGCGGTCTGGTCTTCGGCAACGCCACGGCGCTCGCGGCCGACGAGGTGCGCTTCGCCTCCGGCACCGGGTCGGCGCTGCAGGGTGCGTTGCAGTTCACCATCGGTGCGCTGGTCTCCCCCGTGGTCGGGTTGGCCGGGGAGCACTCCGCGGTCCCGATGGTGACGACGATGCTGGGCTGCACCGGCGCCGCGGCGCTGATGCTGCTCCTCGTCGCGAAGCCGGCCCGACGGGCCCACGCCGACGCTTAACGCGTCTCGAACCCCTCGACGCCCTCGGCGGGTCCCCAGTGGTCGATGACCCGGGTGACCCGCCCGGGGCGTTCGTGCGTGGAGGGGTCGGCGCGCAGCCGGGACAGCAGCGACTTCAGGGCCGGACGATCGCCCTCCGCGAGGACCTCGACCCGTCCGTCCGGGGTGTTCGTCGCGGATCCGCTCAGCCCGAATTCGCCGGCCTGACGCTGCACCCAGCACCGGAACCCGACGCCCTGGACGGAACCGGTCACCAGGGCTGTGAGTCGCTCCACCCCGTCACCGTACGACGCCACCTACGACGACCCGACCGCTCAGGCGGCCGGGTCCTGCTCACCGCGGGACTGCTCCTTGGCGGGTTCGTCGTTCTCGTGCTGGCGCTGGTGCTGCACGGGCATCGCCCGGGTGAGCATCTCGGCGAGCCGCCAGGCCTCGGAGCGGTTCAGGTGCAGACCCATCTCCCGGTGGCTGCCGAGGCCGGAGTAGATGGCGACGCCGGCCAGGTTCGGTTCGGAGCCGTCGTCCTCGATGACGCTCAGGCAGAGCCAGGGCTTGATCCCGGGCCGGAAGTGCGCGAGCCGCATCGGCGGGACGTCGCGTTCCCCGATCAGGTAGGGCACGAGCATCCGCACGTAGGAGAGGTCGTAGACCTCGGCGCGCCCGTCGGCGCGCAGGATGACGTCGTTGCCCTTGATGCTCACGGACTCTGCCGCGGTCGCTCCTAGCTGCACCGACCCAGTCCAGTGCATGCCGTGCGTGAACGCACCCCGAGCGGTGTCCCGATCTCGAACCGCGAGACGTGGAACCCGGCGGTCCAGGGGTTCACGCGTAGGTCGTACCGCCGGAGACGCCGAAGAACTCCTCCATCGTCGTGACCCCCTTGGCCGCCATCTGCGCGACGAGGTCGGCCCCCACCCAGCGCCAGTGCCAGGGTTCGGGCGCATAGCCGGTGACGTCGGTCTTGTCGTCGGGGTAGCGCCGGAGGAAGCCGAACCGGCCGGCGTTGGCGACGAGCCAGTCGTACTCGGGCGTCTGGCCGAAGCAGTTCTCCAGGAGGCACCCGGGCCGGCTGCTGCCGCTGAAGTCGACGGCGAGGCCGGTCTGGTGCTCGCTGTAGCCGGGACGGGCGGAGACGCTCTCGGCGCTCTCCACGCCGTCGCGGGCGACGGCGTTGTCGTGGACGTCCTGCTGGTGGGCCAGTGAGCGGAACCCGCTGGTGACCCCGAGGGACACCGCGGCCGACTTCGCCGCCGCCAGCAGCCCCTCCAGGTCGGCCGCGATCGTGCTCGCGACCTCCTTGCCGCCGACGACGGCGGTCTCCGGGGCGTAGTCGTGCGGGGCGATCGGGTGCTGCTTGTTCACGATGACCCACGGGCTGCCGGCCTCGGTGAGGGAGTGCGCGGGCGGGGCCGCGGGCGGGGCGGGCTGCGCGACCGCGTCGTGGACGGCGGGGTCCCCGCCGGCCACTCCCGCGACGCCGGGTGAGTCGTCGGCTCCCCCGGCCCGCGTCGCGACGACCCCGATGCTCGTCCCGGCGGCGACGACCCCCACGAGCAGCGTCCGACGGGCCACGACGGCGCGGTGGCTGTAGCGACGCCGGCCGTCGGGCAGGACGTCGGGCGCGAAGGGGGACCGCCCGCTGCCTCGAGTCATGGGGCGATCCTTCCAGCCGCGACGGACACGGCCCGGTACGGCGCGCGGGTGATCACGCCGTACCGGGCCGTTCGTCACGCTCTGCGTCTCAGGCGGTCACCGTGTGCTCACCGGCCGTGAGTTCCTGCTCGGTCCCGTTCGGCAGCCGCAGCAGCGCGGTCGTCCCGGCCGGCACCGTGACGTCGACGGTGAGCCCGCTCGGTTCGTCGCGCCAGTGGACCGCGAGGCGGCCGTGCGGGGTCTCCAGCGCACCCCGCGCCCACGCGAGGCCACCGCCGGGCTGCGGGGCGATGAGCGAGCGGGCGTAGCCGGGCTCCAGCGGGGACAGACCCGCCACCACCCGGTGCATCCAGTCGGCCACGGCCCCCAGGGCGTAGTGGTTGAAGCTCGTCATCTGCCCCGGGTTGATCGTCCCGTCGGGCAGCATCGAGTCCCAGCGTTCCCAGACCGTCGTCGCCCCCATGGTCACCGGGTAGAGCCAGGACGGGCAGCCCTCCTCCAGCAGCAGCCGGTAGGCCTCCTCCAGGTGGCCGGTCGCGGTGAGGGCGTCGGTCACGTAGGGGGTTCCCGCGAACCCCGTGGAGACGCGGTAGCCGGCCTCGGCCACGACCTCGGCGAGCCGGTCGCCCGCCTTCGCCCGCACGTCACCCTCGAGCAGCCCGAAGTCGATGGCCAGGGCGTAGACCGTCGCGCAGTCGGAACGGACCCGGCCGTCGGCCTCGACGTAGTGCTCGGTGAACGCGGTGCGCAGGCGGTCGGCCAGCGCGCCGAACTCCGCCACGTCCTCCGGCTTCCCGAGGACCTCCGCGATCCGGGCGAGCGTCCGGGCGCTGCGGTGGGCGGCGGCCGTCGACACCACGCCCTTGTCCGCCTTGGCCGCGGCCGGGTCGTCCGGCGGTGCGTCCGGGTCCAGCCAGTCGGCGAACTGGAACCCGGTGTCCCAGAGGTCGGTCGGGGACAGCAGGGACTCCACGCGGCGCACGTGGGCGACCGCGGCGGGGTAGGCCTCGGCCAGCGCCGCCTCGTCGCCGTAGGCCTGGTAGAGCGACCACGGCAGCCAGACCGCGACGTCGGACCAGAACGACGTCGAGTCGGGCGTGCCCCGCACCTCCTTGATGGGCGACCACTTCAGCACGTCCGGGACGACGTAGGGCGTGATGCCGTGGTTGTGGGCCTGCTCGGCGTCGAGGTCGCGCAACCAGTCCTGCAGGAACGTCGACACGTCGAAGAGGTAGGCGGCGCTGGGGCCGAACACCGCGAGGTCGCCGGTCCAGCCGAGCCGTTCGTCGCGCTGCGGGCAGTCGGTGGGGACGTCGAGGAAGTTCCCCTTCTGGCCCCAGACGACGTTGCGGTGGAGCTGGTTGACGAGTTCGTGGGAGCACTCGAACTCGCCCGTGCGGCGCAGTTCGGAGTGCACGACGACGGCTTCGAGGTCGGTCACGTCGAGGACCCCGGGCCAGCCCCCGACCTCGGCGTAGCGGAACCCGTGGAACGTGAACGTGGGTTCGAAGGTGTCGCGCCCGCCGGAGAGGACGAACCGGTCGGTCGCTTCGGCGGTGCGCAGCGGACGCACGCCGAGCTCGCCGTGCTCGAGGACCTCGGCGTGCCGGACGGTGATGGTCGAACCCGCCTCGCCCTGCACCGTGAAGCGCAACCAGCCGACGAGGTTCTGGCCGAAGTCGACGAGGGTCTGCCCGCTCGGCGACGTCGTCACCGCGACGGGTCGGACCACCTCCTGCCGACGCACGGGTGGCCCGAGGTGCTCGGTGAGCCGTCCGGTGTCGAACTCCGCGACGTGCACCCCGCTCCACCCGTCGGCGGGGCCGTCGAGCGCGGCCCAGCGGGGTTCCCGCCGCCGGGCGTCGATCGTCTGACCGTCGTAGATCTCGTCGGCCAGCACCGCCGAGGACCGCGCCTGCCAGTCGGCGCCGGTCGCGACGACCTGTTCGTGGCCGTCCGCGAAGGTCACCTCGAGCTGCGCGAAACCGCCGACGTCCTTCGAGTACAACCCGCTCTTGCCGCTCCACGCGAGGCGCCCGACGGCCCACCCGTTGCCCAGCGCCAGGCCGAGGACGTGGTCCCCCGCGGTGAGGCGCGACGTCACGTCGTGGCTGACGTAGCGCAACCGCCACTCGTAGCTGCTCCAGCCCGGGGTGAGGACGTCCTCGCCCACGGGTTCACCGTCGAGCTGGGGTTCCACCACCCCAAGGGCACTGACGTGCAGGACGGCCGAGGTCACCTCCCCGTGGCCCTCGTCGAGGGTGAAGCGCGTGCGCAACAACGGAGCCTGGTCGACCTCGTCGGCGACGATCATCGCCGCCTGCCAGCGTGGGGTCATGGGGGTGCTTCCTCCTGCGGTGCGACGGTGGGGGCGGGTTCAGCCCTTGACGGCGCCGGACGTCATGCCGGCGACGATCTGACGGTTGAAGAACAGGTACATGAGCAACGGCGGGATGGTGATGAGCAGGATGTCCATGAACAGCAGGTTGTAGCTGGTGCTCGTCTGGCTCTGGAAGTTGAACAACGTCAGCTGCACCGTGGCGTTGGCGTCCCCGGGCAGGAAGTACAGCGGGTTGGTGAAGTCGTTGAACACGTTCACGGACTGGACGACGATCACCGTCACCGTCACCGGACGGAGCAACGGCAGGATCACCCGGAAGAACAGCCGCAACGGACCCGCGCCGTCGAGGACGGCCGCCTCGTCGAGTTCCCTCGGGATGCCGGAGATGAAGGCGCGGAACAGCAGGACGGTGAAGGACAGACCGAACGCGACCTCGACGAAGATCAGGCCGGGCAGCGTGCCGAACACCCCGATCTTCTGCAGGACCCAGATGGTCGGGACCACCGCGGGCGGGATGATCAGCCCGGACAGCACGAGGAAGTTGATCAGGGGGGTCAGCCGGCTCGCGCGGCGCTGCAGGACGAACGCCACCATGGCGCCGAGGACCACCATGATCGTGACGCTGGCGACCGTGAGGATCGTGGAGTTGATGAACGCGATGACCAGGATGTAGTCCCGCGTCTGCAGGACCGTGACGAGGTTCTGCCAGAGCTGGAAGTTCTCCGGCAGCGAGAAGTCGAAGAGCGAGGCCTGCTGCGCGTCCTTGACCGCGGTGAGCACGATGAAGGCGAACGGCACCAGGAACACGACGATGCTGGCGAGGACGGCGAACCCGCCGACGCCCCAGCGCAGGAGGACGGAGCGGTTGCCGTTCACAGCTGCACCTCCTTCCGGGCGAGCCAGCGGGTCAACGGCACCACGATGGCGGTCACGAGCAGGAACAGGATGACGTTGCCCGCGGTGGAGAGGCCGTAGAACCCGGCCTGGTACTGCTTGTAGATGACCGAGGCGATGACGTCGGAGGTGAAACCCGGGCCACCGCGCGTCATGGCCCAGATGAGGTCGAAGGACCGGAGACCGCCGATGAGCGAGAGCGTGATGACGGTCGAGGTCGCCGGCCAGGAGAGCGGCAGGATGATGCTGCGGAACATCGTCCACGGACCGGCACCGTCGACGCGGGCGGCCTCGTAGTACTCCTTCGGGATGGAGACGATGCCGGCCATGTAGATGACGGTCGCGAGCCCGACGCCCTTCCACACGTCGACGAGGGCGACGGAGAACAGGGCCAGGGACGGGTCGGTCAGCCACCCCGGCCCGTCGATGCCGATCGAGGCGAGCGTGGAGTTGATGACCCCGCGTTGCGGGTTCATCAGGGCGGTGAAGGTGATCCCGATCCCCACGGTGCTGACGAGGACGGGGAAGAAGACCACAGAACGCAGGTAGCCGCGCCCGATGATCTGGGAGGTGAGCAGGATGCCCAGGCCGAGACCGAGCACGACCTTCGCCCCGGACGTGAGCACCGCGTAGACGAAGGTGTTCACCAGCCCCGTGGTGAGCGCGGGTTCGCGGAAGAACTGCACGAAGTTGTCGAAACCGATGAACTCGCTGGTGAAGATCGTCCAGCGCGTCAGGCTGAAGTAGAACGAGGCGAACGTCGGCACCAGGAACAGGATCGCGTAGACGACCGCCGCGGGCAGGTAGAACCAGTTCGGGTAGGGACTCCGCACCCTGCTCGTGGCGTCGTGGCCACGCTCTCGGCGCGAGCCCGTGCCGGGACGCGTCGCGGGAACTGTCGTCGACATGCTACCGATCTCCTTGTCCAGGTCCGGTGCGTCCGCCGCGTCCGGCGGAGCGGACGCACCGGGCGTGCCGGGAAACGCCGATCACCAACCCTCCAGGCCCAGCTGCTGGGCCTGCTTCTCCACGTCCTGGTCGTAGACGGCCGCGGCGTCGGCGGCCGGGCGGATGCCCGAGCCCACCTCGACCGTCAGCTGCTCGAGGTTCGGTCCCTTGACCGGGGAGAGGAACTCCAGGGCCGGGGACTGCTTGTCGTCGTCGAAGTAGGCCTGCACGTCCTTGGTCACCTGCGGGACGTCCGCGGGGAGTTCGCACCCCTCGACCAGGTAGGGACCGGTGGGCGGGGACGCCGAGGTCTGCGCCTCGCAGCCCTCGGGGCTGGCGACGAAGGCGAGCAGCTTCTTCGCCGCGTCCAGCTTGTCGCCCTCGGTGGTCTTGGGGATGTAGAGGGCGTTGGGGTACCAGGCCGTCAGGCCGTTGGTCGCCGCGTCGTCACCGGGGAGTGCGAAGAACCCGACGTTCTGGGCCGCCTCGGGCGCCGCCGTGGTCAGGGTGAGGATCTGGTTGGAGAGGATGGGGTACATCGCCCCCTCCCCCGCCGCCAGCTGCCGCATGCCGTCGGCCAGCTCGTCGGAGGCGAAGCTCGTGTTCTCGAGGCCCTTGTCGTGCACCTCCTGCAGGTGGTCGAAACCCTTCATGGCCACGGGGTCGGTGGCGTACTTGGCCTTGTTCGCCGTGTACTCCTCCGCCCAGTTCGGCTCGGTCGCCGCGACGTTGTGGAAGTCGCCCAGCACGAAGAGCTGCGAGGTCCAGGTCTCGCCGTAGGTCTGGATGACCGGAGCGACGCCGGCGGCCTTGATGGCCTCCGCGTTGGAGACGAACTGGGCCCAGGTCGTGGGCACCTGCAGTCCCAGCCGGGCGTAGACGTCGCGGTTGTACATGACACCGCCGCCGAAGGCCGTGCCGTACGGCACGCCGTAGACCGCGTCGTCGGCGGTCACCTGCTGCTTGAAGGTGTCGTCGAGGCTGCCGACGTAGGACTCGTCGGTGATGGGGACGAGGTTCCTCGTCGGCGCGATCTGCTGGAAGAGCGAGCCGGAGTTGTAGTCGAAGACGTCGTTCATGCTGCTGGTCTGCAGCCGGGTCTTGGTCAGGTTGTCGCCCTCGGAGCCGGCGGGGCGGCCTTCGATCTTGACCGTGACGTCGGGGTTGGCGGCCTCGAAGGCGTCGACGACGGCCTTGGCGTTGGCCTGGGCCGTCTCGTCGCTGCCGGTCAGCCAGGTGATCTCCACCCCACCGCCGGAGGAGTCGTCCGAGGAACCGAGACTCCCCGCGCTGCACGCGGTCAGGGGCGTCATGATCAGGACCGCCGACAGGGCGAGCGCCCGACGCAGGGGCCGGACGCGGTGCGTAGTGCGTGTCATGGACGTCTCCTCTTCGAGACCTGCTAGCCGGCGGCAGTGCCGGCACCTCACCGCCTGACACGATTCAAAGCGGCACCCTGAGTTTGCGGATCGAGGGGGTCCTCGTCAAGTTCCTCCCAGGTCTCCTTTTCAGAACGTTCTCGCAGGTCAGCCCGGAATGCGCTTACCGGACGACCTCGAGCCAGATCGACCGCGACGACCACCGTGACCCCGCACGCGCCGCGACCCGGAGTGCTTGTGAAACGTGTCAAAGTCCCGCTATCGTGACCGGACCCCCGATGGAGTGGAGTCCCCATGAACGAGACACAGGTCCTCGCCGCCCTGCGCGAGCAGACGATCGAACTCCCCAGCTGGGCGTTCGGGAACTCCGGCACCCGCTTCAAGGTGTTCGGCACCCCCGGAACCCCCCGCGACCCCTTCGAGAAGCTGAGCGACGCCGCCCAGGTGCACCGCTACACGGGCATCGCCCCCCGCGTCTCCCTGCACATCCCCTGGGACCTCGTCGACGACTACGGCAAGCTCGCCGCCCACGCCGCCGACCTCGGCGTCACGATCGGCATGATCAACTCCAACCTCTTCCAGGACGACGAGTACAAGCTCGGCTCCCTCACCCACACCGACCCGAAGGTGCGCGCCAAGGCCGTCGCCCACCACGCGCAGTGCATCGACGTCATGCGGGCCACCGGGTCCAAGGAACTCAAGCTGTGGCTGCCGGACGGCACCAACTACCCCGGCCAGGACGACCTGCGGGACCGCCAGGACCGCCTCGCGGAGTCCCTGCAGCAGATCTACGCCCTCCTCGACGACGACCACCGCCTCGTCCTGGAGTACAAGTTCTTCGAACCCGCCTTCTACTCCACCGACGTCCCCGACTGGGGCACCTCGCTGCTGCACTGCCTCGCACTCGGCGAGAGGGCCAAGGTCGTGCTGGACACCGGGCACCACGCCCCGGGCACCAACATCGAGTTCATCGTCGTCCAGCTGCTGCGCCAGGGCCGCCTCGGCGCGTTCGACTTCAACTCCCGCTTCTACGCCGACGACGACCTCATGGCCGGCGCCGCGGACCCGTTCCAGCTGTTCCGGATCATGTACGAGATCGTCCGCTCCGACGCCCTGCGCCCTGACTCGGGCGTGAACTTCATGCTCGACCAGTGCCACAACGTCGAGGACAAGATCCCCGGCCAGATCCGTTCCGTCACCAACGTCCAGCAGGCCACCGCCAAGGCCCTGCTCGTCGACCGCGACGCGCTGCGCACCGCCCAGCAGGCCGGCGACGTCCTCGCCGCCAACGACGTGTTCATGGACGCCTACCACACCGACGTCCGCCCCCTCCTCGCCGGACTGCGCGAGGAGATGGGCCTGGACCCGGACCCGATGGCCGCGTTCAAGGCCTCGGGCTACCTCGCACGGATCGCCGCCGATCGCATCGGGGGCCAGCAGGCTGGATGGGGAGCATGAGTTCTGCAGGACGGACCACGGTCGAGGAACTGATCGCCCGCTCGAACACCCTGGGGGCCGACCCGCGGTTCACCAACTACGCCGGCGGGAACACCTCCGCCAAGGGCAGCGCCACCGACCCCGTCACCGGCACCGACGTGGAACTGCTGTGGGTCAAGGGATCCGGCGGTGACCTCGGAACGCTCACCGAGCAGGGCCTCGCCGTCCTGCGCCTGGACCGCGTCCGCGCCCTGAAGGACGTCTACCCCGGGGTGGACCGCGAGGACGAGGTGGTCGCCGCGTTCGACTACTGCCTGCACGGCAAGGGCGGCGCCGCCCCTTCCATCGACACCGCGATGCACGCCCTGGTCGACGCCGCCCACGTCGACCACCTCCACCCCGACGCCGGCATCGCCCTGGCCTGCGCCGCCGACGGGGAGAAGCTGACCGAACAGGTCTACGGCGACAAGGTCGTCTGGGTCCCGTGGCGGCGTCCGGGGTTTCAGCTCGGCCTCGACATCGCCGCGATCAAGGACGCCAACCCCCGGGCCGTGGGCACGATCCTCGGTGGGCACGGCATCACCGCCTGGGGCGACACCTCCGCGCAGGCCGAGGCGAACTCCCGCTGGATCATCGAGACCGCCGAGGCGTTCCTGGCGCAGAACTCCCGCCCGCAGCCCTTCGGCCCCGTGCTGCCCGGCCACGAGGCCCTGGAACCCGCAGCGCGCCGGGCCCGGGCCGCCGCCCTGGCGCCGGTGATCCGCGGGATCGCCTCCCGCGACAAACCCCAGGTCGGTCACTTCAGCGACGCCGACGTGGTCCTGGACTTCCTCTCCCGCACCGAGCACCCCCGCCTGGCCGCGCTCGGCACGTCCTGCCCGGACCACTTCCTGCGCACCAAGGTGAAACCCCTCGTCCTCGACCTGCCCCCGAGCACCGACCTCGAGACCGCGATCGCGCGGTTGCAGGAACTGCACGAGGACTACCGGGCCGACTACCAGGCCTACTACGACCGCCACGCCGACGAGCACTCCCCCGCCCTGCGCGGGGCCGACCCGCTCGTCGTCCTCGTCCCCGGGGTCGGGATGTTCTCCTACGGCAAGGACGCCCAGACCGCCCGCGTCGCGGGCGAGTTCTACGTCAACGCCATCAACGTCATGCGGGGCGCCGAAGGCGTCTCCAGCTACGCACCCATCGACGAGGCGGAGAAGTTCCGCATCGAGTACTGGGCCCTGGAGGAGGCCAAGCTCCAGCGGATGCCGAAGCCGAAACCCCTGGCCACCCGCATCGCCCTGGTCACCGGTGCCGCCTCCGGCATCGGCAAGGCCATCGCCACCCGCCTGGCCGCCGAGGGCGCCTGCGTCGTCATCGCCGACCTGGACCTGGCCAAGGCCCAGGCCGCGGCAGCGGAACTCGGGAGCACCGACGTCGCGGTCGGCGTCGCGGCCGACGTCTCCGACCCCGACGCCGTGAAGGCCGCGGTCGATCAGGCCGTCCTGGCCTTCGGCGGCCTCGACCTCGTCGTGAACAACGCAGGGTTGTCGATCTCGAAGCCGTTGCTGGAGACCACCGAGAAGGACTGGGACCTGCAGCACGCCGTCATGGCCAAGGGTTCCTTCCTGGTCGCCCAGGCCGCGGCCCGCGTCCTCATCGCCCAGGGCCTCGGTGGGGACATCGTCTACATCGCCTCCAAGAACTCCGTCTTCGCCGGTCCGAACAACATCGCCTACTCCGCGGTGAAGGCGGACCAGGCCCACCAGGTCCGCCTCCTCGCCGCGGAACTCGGTGAGCACGGCATCAAGGTGAACGGCGTGAACCCCGACGGGGTCGTCCGCGGGTCGGGCATCTTCGCCGGCGGGTGGGGCGCCTCGCGCGCCAAGACCTACGGCATCGCCGAGGACGACCTCGGGAAGTTCTACGCCCAGCGCACCCTGCTCAAGCGCGAGGTCCTCCCCGAGCACGTCGCCAACGCGGTGTTCGTCCTCACCGCCGGCGAACTCAGCCACACGACCGGTCTGCACGTCCCCGTCGACGCCGGCGTCGCCGCCGCGTTCCTCCGATAGGAGCCCGAACGATGTCCGTCCACATCGCGGTGGACCTCGGCGCCTCGAGCGGCCGGGTGATGCTCGGCACGGCCGCGCCCGGCGTGCTCCACCTGGAGGAGCTGCACCGCTTCCCCAACGGCCCGATCCCGGTCAACGGCGGGCTGGTCACCGACGCCGTCGGCCTGTGGCAGCAGGTCCTCGTCGGTCTGCGCGCCGTCGCCCGCACGAACCCCGGGGCGAGCACCGTGGCGCTCGACACCTGGGCCGTCGACTACGGCCTGCTGGCGCCCGACGGGACGCTGCTGGGGACCCCCCGGCACTACCGCGACCCCCGGACCGAAGGGGTCGCCGAGCGTGTCCTGGCCCGGGTTCCCGGGGCGGAGCTCTACCGGCGCAACGGTCTGCAGCACCTGCCGTTCACGACGATCTACCAGCTGATCGCCGAGGCGGACGGGCCGCTGCTGGGCGCGGCGTCCGACGCGTTGCTGCTCCCGGACCTCTTCGGGTTCTGGCTGTCCGGCGTCCGCGGCGCGGAGGCCACCAACGTCTCGACGACGGGCCTGGCCGACGTCGCGACCGGACGCTGGGCCGACGACCTCGTGGACCTCGCCGGGCTCGCGCGGACGCTGCTGCCGCCCGTGCACGATCCGGGAACCGTCCTGGGGACCCTGCGTCCCGACGTGCTCGACGCCACGGGACTGGACCCCGCGACCCGCCTCGTGGCGGTCGGTTCGCACGACACGGCCTCGGCCGTGGTCGCCGTCCCGGCCGCGGACGAGGACTTCGCCTACGTCGCCTGCGGGACGTGGGGCCTGGTCGGCGTCGAACTCGGGCAGCCCGTCGTCTCGGCGGAGTCGTTCGCGGCGAACTTCACCAACGAACGCGGCGTGGACGACAGGATCCGCTACCTGCGCAACGTCATGGGCCTGTGGGTCCTGCAGCAGTGCGTCGCCGAGTGGTCCGCACGGGACCGGGTCGACCTGGGCGAGCTCCTCGCCGCCGCGGCGGAGGTCCCCCCGGGCGGACCGGTGATCGACATCGACGACGCCCGGTTCCTGGCCCCCGGACCGATGGTCGAGCGGGTCGTCGCGGCGGTGGCGGAGTCCGGTCGCCGTCCTCCGGGGGAACCCGCCGAGGTCGTGCGCTGCGTGCTGGAGAGCCTGGCCGACGCCTTCGCCCGCACCGTCGCCGACGCGGTCCGGTTGTCCGGCCACCCCGTGCGCGTCGTCCACCTCGTCGGCGGGGGGGCCCGCAACGCCCTGCTCTGCCGCCTCACCGCGAACGCCTGCGGACTGCCGGTCGTCGCGGGGCCCGTGGAGGCCACCGCCCTGGGCAACGTCCTGGTCCAGGCCCGCGCGGCCGGGGACCTGTCCGGGTCCCTGGAGGCACTGCGGTCCCTGGTGCGCCAGACTGCCGACCTCACCACCTACGCCCCGGATCGCACCACCGCAGGAGTGTCGTGAAACGTCAGGTCCCCAACGCCCGCGAGATCCTGGAGCTGGTCAGCTTCAAGAAGCCGGAGCTGAACGGCAGGAAGCGCCGCCTCGAGTCCGCGCTCACCATCGAGGACCTGCGCCACATCGCCAAGCGCCGGACCCCGCGCGCCGCCTTCGACTACACCGACGGTTCCGCCGAGGGCGAGATCTCCCTCGCCCGCGCCCGCCAGGCGTTCTCCGACGTGGAGTTCCACCCCTCGATCCTGCACGACGTCTCCACGGTCGACACCTCCACCACGATCTTCGGCGGCCCCTCGGCCCTGCCCTTCGGCATCGCCCCCACCGGCTTCACCCGCCTCATGCAGACCGAGGGCGAGACCGCCGGAGCCGGCGCCGCCGGGGCGGCCGGCATCCCCTTCACCCTCTCCACCCTGGGCACCACCTCCATCGAGCACGTGAAGGCCGCCAACCCCACGGGCCGCAACTGGTTCCAGCTCTACGTCATGCGCCAGCGCGAGATCTCCTACGGCCTCGTCGAACGCGCCGCGAAGGCCGGTTTCGACACCCTCATGTTCACCGTCGACACCCCCATCGCCGGAGCCCGCCTGCGCGACAAGCGCAACGGCTTCTCCATCCCGCCCCAGCTCACCGCCTCCACCATCCTCGACACGATGACCCGGCCCTGGTGGTGGTTCGACTTCCTCACCACCACCAAGCTCGAGTTCGCCTCCCTCACCGAGACCGGCGGCACCGTGGGGGAACTCCTCGACTACGCGATGGACCCCTCCATCGACTACGGCGACCTCGAGACCATCCGCGGCATGTGGCCCGGGAAGCTCGTCATCAAGGGCGTCCAGAACGTCGCGGACGCCAAGAAGCTCGTCGACCTCGGCGTGGACGGGATCATCCTGTCCAACCACGGAGGGCGCCAGCTCGACCGCGCCCCCATCCCCTTCCACCTCCTGCCCGAGGTGGTCCGCGAGGTCGGCCACCACACCGAGGTCGTCATCGACACCGGCATCATGAACGGAGCCGACGTCGTCGCCTCCCTCGCGATGGGCGCGAAGTTCACCCTCGTCGGGCGCGCCTACCTCTACGGCCTCATGGCCGGTGGACGTCAGGGCGTCGACCGCGCGATCCAGATCCTCACCGAGCAGGTCGTGCGGACGATGAAGCTCCTCGAGGTCGCCGACGTCTCCGAGCTCGGACCCCAGCACGTCACCCAGCTGGAGCGACTCGTCCCCCGCGCCCGCCCGTGAGGGTCGCCGCGTGGGCGTCGACCACGGCCTGGAGCAGTCCCGGGAAGCGTTCGTCCAGGTCGGCGCGGCGCAGGGTGTTGAGGATGGCCGTTCCGCGGTAGCGCTGGTCGATGACGCCGGCCTCCCGCAGGACCCTGAAGTGGTGCGTCGAGGTCGACCTGGTCACGGGGAGGTCGAACGCGATGCAGGCCTGGTCGTCGTGCCCCCCGGCCAGCTGCGCCACGATGCGCCGCCGGACGGGGTCGGCCAGGGCCGCCAGCACGGCGTCGAGGGAGAACCGCTCCTTCTCGGGGTGCTCCAGGGTCCGCACTCTCGCTCCTCTCCGTTCCGCAGGCGGGTGCTACGGTCTTCGTCGTACTACGACAACCATCGTACGACGCCGGGGACCCCGCCCGGCTGGAGGAGGTTCCCGTGAAGGTGTTCCAGATCGGTGCCGCCGGCGGCGTCGGGCGTCGACTCAGCGCCCTGCTCGTCGCCCGGGGCGTCGAGGTCAGCGGGATGCACCGCGCCGGGGCGCAGGCCGCCACCATCGCCGAACAGGGTGCGACCCCCGTCGCCGGCGACCTCGTCGCCGACAGCGTGGACGAGCTCGCCGCGAAGCTGGCCGGGCACGACGCCGTGGTGTTCAGCGCCGGCGCCCACGGGACGGGCGCGGACCAGACCAGCGCCATCGACGGCGAGGGAGTGGTCAAGGCCGCCGCCGCCGCCGCACAGGCCGGGGTGTCCCGGTTCCTGCTGGTCTCGGTGTTCCCCGAGGCCGGGCGCGGGGGCGATCTCGGTGAGGGGTTCGAGCACTACGTGCGGGTCAAGAAGGACGCCGACGCGCACCTCGCCGCCACCGACCTCGACTGGCTGATCGTGCGCCCCGGAACCCTGGTGGACTCCCCCGGGACGGGCACGGTCGCCGCGCGGGCAGCCCTGGAGTACGGGGACGTGCCGCGCGACGACGTGGCCGGGTTCCTCGACGCGGCCCTGGCCGAACCCCGGCTGAACCGCTCCGTCGTGGAACTCACCGCCGGTCCCACCCCGGTCGCCGACGCCGTCGCCGCGCTGATCCCCCGGGCCGCTCGTCGGTGATCGCTTCGTCGGCGTCCGCGGCGGTCCTCTTCCCGCCCGACCTCGCCGTCCCGACCCTCCTGCTGCTCCTCCTGGCCGCCTTCGCGGCGGGCTGGGTGGACGCCGTGGTCGGCGGCGGGGGCCTCCTGCAGCTCCCGGCCCTGCTGCTCGTCCCCGGTCTCGCCCCCGTCCAGGCCCTGGCCACGAACAAGCTCGGCTCGATCTTCGGGACCTCCACCAGTGCCCTGACGTACTACCGGCGGGCCCGGCCCGACCTGCGGACAGCCCTGCCGATGGCGGCGGTCGCCCTCGTGGGCAGTTTCGGCGGCGCCTCGATCGCCGCGGCCCTACCGGTCGCGGTGTTCAAACCCGTCATCGTCGTCGCCCTGGTCACCGTGGCGACCATCACCCTGCTGCGGCCGACCCTGGGCGGGACGACGTCGCTGCGCTTCTCCGGGCACGCGCACTACCGCGCCGCCGTCGCGGTGGGCCTGGCCATCGGGGTCTACGACGGCGTCCTGGGCCCGGGAACCGGGACGTTCCTGGTCATCGCGATGGTCAGCCTCCTCGGCTACGACTTCCTGCAGGCCAGCGCCAAGGCGAAGATCGTGAACTTCGCCACCAACCTCGGGGCCCTGCTCTTCTTCGTCCCGCACGGATCGGTCGTCTGGGGACTGGCCCTGCTCCTGGGCGCGGCCAACGTGGGCGGCAGCTACCTCGGCTCACGGATGGCCATCGCCAGCGGCACCCGCTTCATCCGCACCGTCTTCCTGGTGGTGGTCGCGGCGCTCATCGTGAAGGTGGGCCACGACGTGTGGGTCGAGAACCTCCGCCCGCTCCTCGACTGAACCGCCGCCGCCACCCTCACGGGGTGAGGCGGTGCAGGTCGCGGGGGAACAGGGTCGTGCGCCGGACGTTGTCCGCTCCCGTGAGCTGCGCCGTCCAGCGTTCGAGGCCGATCGCGAAACCCCCGTGCGGGGGCATGCCGTGCCGGAAGGCCGCGAGGTACCCCTCGTGCTCGGCGGGGTCCTCCCCGCGCGCGGCCAGGGCCCGCTCGTAGTCGCCGATCTCGTGGAGGCGCTGTCCCCCCGTGACCAGCTCCAGACCCCGGAACAGCAGGTCGAAGGAGTTCGTCCAGCGCGGGTCGTCCGGCTGCGGGTGGGTGTAGAACGGGCGCTTCGCCGCGGGGTAGCCCTCGACGGCCAGGAAATCGCTGCCGTACTCACGCAGCGCCCAGCGCCCGAGTCCCCGTTCGTGCTCGGGGGCCAAGTCGGGTTCGTCGGGGTCGGCCCCCACGAGGCGCAGGGCGTCGCGGAAGTGCACGACGGGGACCTCCACCGGCAGCGACGGGAGCTCCACGTCGCTCACGGACGCGACAGCGGCCAGCATCCCGCTGAGGACGTCGTGCAGCACGGCCAGCACGTCCCGGTGGTCGGTGATGAACCCGAATTCGGCGTCGAGGGAGGTGTACTGGGCGAGGTGGCGGACGGTGTCGTGCGGTTCTGCCCGGAACACCGGTCCCGTCTCGTAGACCCGTTCGAAGGCGCCGACCATGGTCTGCTTGAAGAACTGCGGCGACTGCGCCAGGTAGGCCGGACGGCCGAAGTAGTCCAGCTCGAACACGTTGGCGCCCGACTCCGTCGCGGTGGCGGTGAGCTTCGGGGTGGCGATCTCGGTGAACCCCAGACCGTCCAGCGTGCTGCGGAACCCCCGCAGCGACGCCGCAGAGACCTGCCACAGCGCCTGCCGCGCAAGGTGTCTCCAGGTGGTCGCGGCGTGGTCCAGCAGCGTGGGCAACGCGGCATCGAGCTGGGGTCGCCACAACTCCACGGGCGGGGTCACCGCCGCTGCCCCCAGCGGGGAGATCGACGGCGAGGTCACCTCGAAACCCCCGGGGGCCTGCGAGTTGGCCGTGACGGTCCCCTCTACCCGGACGACGGTCTCCTCGGGCACAGCGTCGAGTCCGCTGCGGGCGGCCGCGTCGGTGACGACCACCTGGGACAGCCCGGTCCGGTCGCGCAGCACGAGGAAGCTCACGGTCGCGAGCCGTCGGCGGCGGTGGACCCAGCCTTCCAGCCGGACGGGTCGTCCGACCTGCGACGGGAGCTCACGGTTCAGGGTTCGTTGCACGGGCACCTCCGGGAGTTCCTACCCCGGGAGGTGTGGGCGATCGGGTTGCTCGCTGTGCCACCACACCTTCACCGACCCGGAACGGGCCGGCCTCACGGCCCGGTGACGGGGACCACCCGACGCGGCTCGGGGTTCGTCACACCCGTCGACGTCGCGCGCCACCCACTGTAGGCAGCCCGACCCGCTCACGTCGAGGGAGAAGTCGAGGGAGAACCCGGCTCCAGCGCGCGCAGCAGCAACCGGTGCAACGTCGCCCGGTCACGGTCGGACAACCCGCCGAACGACTCCTCGAGGACCTCGTCGAGCAGGGCACCCCCCGCCGCCCGCACCTGCTCGCCCGCGGCGGTGAGGCGGTGCCGGACCGCCCGGCCGGGCCCTTCGACCCGCTCCAGGAGTTCGCGCTCGATCATGCGCCGGGCCAGCTCGCCCATCGACTGGTCGGTCTGGAAGGTGAGGACCGCGAGCCGGTGCAGCGAGGCCTCGGGTTCGGCGTCGAGGTGTCGCAGCACGTCCCACTGGACGAGGGAGACCCCGAGCGTGGCCAACTGCCGGTTCGCGTCCCGGTGGTGGCGCCACTGCAGCCGTTTGACGGCCAGCCCGACGTCCTGCAACGAAGGTTCCACGTCCCCAGGGTAGCGGATCCAAGGAACCTGATCTAAGGTTCCTTATATGACCCTCATCGACGTCACCCTCGACACCACCACCGTGCACGTGACCTGCACCGACCAGGGCCGCGGTCGCCCCGTCCTGCTGCTGCACGGCGGCGGCGGTCCCCTCACCGTCAGCGCCTGGGCGCACCGGCTGGCCGCCGCCGCGGACGTCCGGGTGATCGTCCCGACCCACCCGGGTTTCGAGGGGACGCCCCGCCCGGAGACCCTGAGCTCGCCCCGGGACCTCGCCCGGCTCTACGCCGGCCTGCTGGAGTCCCTCGACCTGAACGACGTCACGGTCGTCGGCAACTCGCTCGGCGGCTGGATCGCGGCGGAACTCGGGCTGCTCGACACCACCCGGGTCGGTCGTCAGGTCCTCGTGGACGCCGTCGGGATCGAGGTCCCCGGCCACCCCGTCGCCGACTTCTTCGCCCTCACCCCGCAGCAGGTCGCCCAGCGCAGCTACGCCGACCCCGCGACGTTCGGCCTCGACCCCGCCACGCTCCCCGCCGAGCGGCTCGCGGCGATGGCGGGCAACCGCGCCACCCTGCAGGTCTACGGCGGCACGGCCATGACCGACCCGACCCTCGCCGGCCGGCTGGCGGCCACCGTCCGCCCGACCCTCGTCGTCTGGGGCGAGGCGGACCGCATCGGGGACCCCGACTACGGCCGCGCCTACGCCGCGGCGCTCCCCGGGGCCGGGTTCGTCCTGCTCCCCGGGGCGGGCCACCTCCCGCAGATCGAGACCCCGGACGTCCTCGTCGACGTCGTCCGGGAGTTCCTTCAGGAGACCCCGAGGGCTTCCTTCAGCGGGTCGATGGCGAAGTAGACGAGGAACAGCACCGCGACGACCCACAGCACCGGGTGCACCAGCCGGGCCTTGCCCTTGGCCACCTTGAGCACCACGAAGGCGATGAACCCGGCCCCGATGCCGGCGCTGATGGAGTAGGTGAAGGGCATCAGGACGATCGTCAGGAACGCCGGCAGCGCGATCTCCAGGTCCGACCAGTCGATGCCCTTGACCTGGGTCATCATGAGGAAACCCACGACGACGAGCGCGGGGGTCGCCGCCTCGTAGGGGACGATCGACACCACGGGGGCCAGGAACGTCGCCAGCAGGAACGCCACCCCGGTGACCACGCTCGCGAGGCCCGTGCGCGCGCCCTCACCGACCCCCGTCGCCGACTCGATGAAGCTCGTGTTGCTGGAGACCCCGCCCGCACCACCGGCGGCCGCGGCGATCGAGTCGACGACGAGGATCCGGCGCATCCGCGGCGGGTTCCCGTCCGCGTCCAGCAGGTCCCCCTCGGCCCCGATGGCGACGACGGTCCCCATGGTGTCGAAGAAGTCGGCGAGCAGGAGCGTGAAGACCAGCAGCAGGACGCTGACCACGCCGATGACCCGGAACGAGCCCAGCAACGAGAACTGCCCGAGCGTCGAGAAGTCCGGGGTGGAGATCCACCGGTCGGGCAGCTCCGGGACGTTCAGCCCCCACGCCCGCGCGTTCACGACGGAACCGTCGGCGCCGGTGCGCGGCCCGAGCTTCGCCACGCCCTCCACGACGACCGCGAGGACGGTCGCCACGACGATCCCGGCGAGGATCGCACCCCGGACGCCGCGGACCATCAGGACGATCGTCAGCAGGAGCCCGACGACGAACACCAGGGTCGGCCAGCCGGCCAGGAACCCGCCGATGCCGAGTTCCAGGGGGGTGCCGCTGCCGGCCCGGACGAAGCCGGAGTCGACGAGCCCGACGATCGTGATGAACAACCCGATCCCCACGCTGATGGCGATCTTCATCTGCGCCGGGACGGCCCGGAACACCGCCTCCCGCAGACCCGTGAGCACCAGGACGAGGATCACCAGGCCCTCGATGACCACGAGCCCCATGGCGTCGGCCCAGGTCATCCTCGGCAGGCTGGCCACGCCGAAGGCCAGGAACGCGTTCAGCCCCAGCCCGGTCGCCAGCGCGAGCGGGTAGTTCGCGACCGCACCCATCAGCAGGGTCACGACCCCGGCCACGAGGGCCGTTCCCGCGGCGACGGCGGCCAGGTCGGGACTGCTGCCACCGCCCAGGAAGCCCCCGGTCCCGTCCGGCTGCGTCCCGATGATCAGCGGGTTCAGGACGATGATGTAGGCCATCGTGAAGAAGGTCGCGAGACCACCGCGGACCTCGCGTCCGACGGTGGAGCCCCGGGCGCTGATCTCGAACCAGCGGTCGAGGGCGGACGGGACAGGGGCGTGCGACATGCGGGACCTCGGGGTCGACGGGGCGGAACCCGGGCGATCCTGCCAGAGCTCAGTGCACCGGGGCGACCGGCGAGATCACCAGCGCCCGGACCGGGGCGTGGACCCCGGCCCAGGTCGAGGACAGCGACTCGTGCAGGACGGCGCTCGCCGCCCCGAGGGCCCCGGCCTGCTCCCCCGCCTCCCCCAGCCGCACGCCGACGGGGTGGACCTCGCGCGTCATGGCCGCACCCAGCCGGGCTGACAACGCGACCCGCAGCCGCTCACCCGTTCGGCGCAACCCCGCACCGCCGAGGACGACCTCGCTCACGTCGAGGACGTTCACCACCCCGAGCACCACCCGCGCGATGTCGTCGGCCGCCGCGTCGAGCACCTCCGCGGCGACGGTGTCCCCCGCGCCCGCCCGGGTGCCCAGCACGTCGTGGTCGTCCAGGACGGTCCGCTCGGCGAGGCGCAACCCGGCCGCCCGCGCCGCCCGGGGGCCGACCCGCTCCACGTAGCGGCGCACCACGGCGGCCGGTGCGGCGACGGCCTCGAGGCAGCCGACGGAGCCGCAGGGACACGGCGGGCCGGCCGGGTCGGCGACGACGTGGCCGATCTCGCCCGCGTTGCCGGACTCCCCGTGCAGCACCTCGTCGCGCAGCACCAGACCGCCGCCGATCCCCGCCCCGACGTGGACGTAGAGGAAGCTGCGCCCAGTGCGGCGCGAACGCCACAGGTCCCCGACCGCGGCGGCGGTCGCGTCGTTCTCCACCAGGACGGGCAACCCGGTGGCCCGCAGGAGCAGGTCGGCGATGGCGACCCCGCGCCACCCAGGGAGGTTGATCGCCGAACTGCGCACCGGTCCGGCGAAGTCCAGGGGCCCGGGGACGGCGACACCGACCCCGCGGACCCCCACCGCACCCGTGGTGTCGATCAACCGGCGGACGAGGCCGGCCGCGTGGGCCACCACGAGTTCCACGGGGGCCTCCGGATCGGGCAGGGGTTCGCGGTCGACCCCGACCACCACCCCGGACAGGTCCAGCAGCACGGCGTCGACGTGCTCGCGCTCGAACTGGACGCCCACGGCCAGCGCGGCCCCCGGGCGCACCGACAGGGCCGTGCGCGGCTTGCCCGCCCCGCGCACCGCCCCCGGGCCCGTACCGGGGCGCAGCAGGGCCACCCCCTCCTGGACCAGACCGCGCTCCACCAGGCGCCGGACGATGTTCGAGACCGTCTGCAGCGTCAGCCCGCTCGCGCCGGCCAGGTCCGTGCGGGACGTGCCGGGGTGGCGCCGGATGCCGTCGAGCACCACCGCCTGGTTGTAGTCGCCCACCCAGGGCAGGTTCGTGCCACGTCGCACCACGCCTCCTCGCGCTCGGCGACCCCCTTGGGATCGTTCCCAGAATCATGCGTCCGATCCGTTGACACGGTCAATCCACTGGATTTACTTTCCTGACACGGAACGGCGCACCGGAGCTCCACCGGCCGGCGCGCACCACATCGGACACCGCCACGAGGGAGTGGGTTGTGCGTCGTCGTAACTTCCTGACAGCTACCGGCCTGGGCGCCGGCACCCTGCTCGGAACCGCAGCCTGTGGTGGCGGTTCCCAGTCCGGAGACGACTCCGGGGGCAAGGGGATCAAGGTCGCCTACCAGCAGTGGGGCTCGGGCACGGTGATGAAGGACTACCTCACCGGCGTCAAGGCCGCCTACGAGAAGGCGAACGCGGGCAAGACCATGGAGCTGCAGCCCATCGTCGCCTCCGAGAACGACTACTACACGAAGCTCCAGCTGATGATGCGCTCGCCGCGCACGTCGCCCGACATCGTGTACGAGGACACCTTCCTCATCAACTCCGACATCACTGCCGGGTACCTGCAGCCGCTGGACAGCTACCTGGACGAGTGGGAGGAGTGGGACCAGTTCCAGGACGTCGCCAAGGGGGCCGCGAAGGCCGCCGACGGCAAGACCTACGGGGTTCCGGACGGCACCGACACCCGTGCGCTCTGGTACAACAAGAAGCTCTTCGCGCAGGCCGGCCTGCCCGAGACGTGGACGCCGGGCAGCTGGGACGACATCCTCACCGCCGCCCGCCAGATCAAGGCGAAACTGCCGAACGTCACGCCGATCAACGTCTACGCCGGCAAGGCCGCCGGTGAGGCCGCGTCGATGCAGGGTTTCGAGATGATCTTCTACGGGACGGGTTCGACGCTCTACGACGCGGACAAGGACAAGTGGAACGTGGGGAGCTCGGAGTTCAAGGACTCCCTCACCTTCCTCAAGACCCTCTTCGACGAGAAGCTCGCCCCGGACCCCACGATCGCCCTCGACGCCCAGGTCGGCACCCGGGTCCAGGAGGAGTTCCTGCCCGGCAGCACGCTGGCCATGGACCTCGACGGTTCGTGGGTCTCCAGCACCTGGCTGGACACCGGCGGCGCGCCGTGGAAGGAGTGGAACGACACCATGGGCCAGGCGCCGATGCCGACGCGGGACGGTTCGGGCGAGGGCAGCATCAGCATGTCCGGTGGCTGGACCTGGGCCATGACCAAGAACGCGTCCAACCCCGAGGACGCCTGGAAGGTCATCTCGACGCTCACGTCGTTCGAGAACAACCTGAAGTACAACATCAACTCCGCGGCCGTCGCCGTGCGCAAGGACGTCGCCGCGGACGCCGACTACACCGGTTCCAACCCCACGCTGGAGTTCTTCTCCAGCCTGGTGCCGGTCACGCAGTACCGCCCGCAGAACACCGACTACCCGCGGGTGTCCAACGAGATCCAGGTCGCGATGGAAGCCGTCGTCACCGGCCAGGCCAGCGTCGAGGACGCCGCGAAGGCGTACGACGAGGCGGTCAAGGGGATCGTCGGCGAGGACAAGACCGCGACGCTCTGAGCGTCGTCCCGAGCAGGAAGGAGGTCCCGTGGCCACCATCACCCGTCCGAACCCGGGAACACCCGGAGGGCCTGAACTCCGGCGCAGGACCCACCCGATCTCGGTGGACATCGCCCGGGCCCTCCCCCTGACGCCGGCGGTCCTGCTGCTGCTGGTGTTCCTGGCCGGCCCGATCCTGTGGTGCATCTACGCCGCGTTCACCAACACGGCGCTCACCGGCGCGGGATCGGGCAACACCCAGTTCGTCGGCCTGGACAACTTCCGGGCCGCGTTCAGCAGTGACACGTTCCGCAACTCCGTCGTGCTGACCCTGGTCTTCACGTTCCTGTCGGCCGTCGTGGGGCAGAACCTCCTCGGCCTCGGTCTCGCGCTGCTGCAGAAGCGGTCCGCGAAGCCGGTCCGCACCCTGGTGGGCATCACCGTCATCGGCGCCTGGGTCATCCCCGAGGTCGTCGCCGGCTACGTCTGGTACGCGTTCCTCGCCAAGGACGGAACCCTCAACGAGATCCTCGGGACGCTGGGACTGGGCCAGAACTGGCTCTACACCCTGCCGATCATCGCGGTCTCCCTGGCCAACGTCTGGCGCGGGACGGCGTTCTCGATGCTCGTCTACAACGCCGCCCTCTCCGAGATCCCCCAGGAGATCGAGGAGGCCGCCGAGATGGACGGGGCGACCGGTTGGCGGCGTCTCCGCTGGGTCACGGTCCCGATGATCAAGCGCACCGTGACGACGAACCTCATGCTCATCACGTTGCAGACGCTGTCCGTGTTCGGCCTCATCTACACGATGACCCGAGGCGGTCCCGGCACCAAGAGCCAGACCCTGCCGCTCTACATGTACGAGCAGGCCTTCTCCTTCAGTCAGATCGGCTACGGCACCGCCATCGCGCTCGTCCTGCTCGCGGTCGGCGGCGTCTTCTCCATCATCTACATGCGCCTGCTGCGCGAGGACTGACGCCCATGACCACCGAAACCCCCACCCCTGCGCTCAGCACGACCAAGCTCACGGTCGGCTCGAACAAACCCGTCGGGCCCCGTACCCGGGTCGCGGTCGGCGTCATCAACCTCGTCACGGCCGTCCTCGGGATCATGTTCCTGGTCCCCCTGCTGTGGGTCGTCTTCGCCGCGTTCAACTCCCAGGCCGGCCTCAAGCTGGAGTGGCCGGGGTCGAACTTCAGCCTCGACAACTTCCGGGCCATCCTCACCCCGGAGACGACCTACCGGCCGATGTGGAACGGGCTGGTCCTCTGCGTGGGCTCGACGGTCATCGCTATTGCGGTGGCGACGCTCGCCGCCTACCCGCTGTCGCGGTTCAACACCCGCTACAAGCGCCCGTTCCTGCTGACCATCCTGTTCTCGACCGGTCTGCCGATCACGGCCATCATGGTTCCGGTCTACGGCCTGTTCGTGCAGCTCAACCTCATCGACACCATCAGCGGGACGGTCGCGTTCATGGCGACGACCGCGCTGCCGATGTCGATCTTCCTCATGAAGAACTTCATGGACGGCGTCCCGCTCACCCTCGAGGAAGCCGCCTGGACCGACGGCGCGAACTCGATGCAGACGCTGCGCCACATCGTGCTGCCGTTGATGTGGCCGGGGATGTCGGTCGTGACGATCTTCACGTTCATCGGCATGTGGGGGAACTTCTTCATCCCCTTCATCCTGCTGCTCTCCCCCGATCGACTGCCGGCCTCGGTGAGCATCTTCACCTTCTTCGGCCAGTACGGTTCGGTCCAGTGGGGCCAGCTCGCGGCCTACTCGATCCTCTACACGCTGCCGGTCGTCATCCTGTACGTGCTGCTCTCCCGCCGCCTCGGCGGGGCGTTCAACTTCGGTGGCGCGCTCAAGGGCTGACCCCACGACAGAGCCCCCGCACCTCTCGGTGCGGGGGCTTCCGCACGTCCGTGACGGTGGATCAGGGGGTGTGGCCGCCCTGCGTCTGCGACGGGTGGAGGGGGTGGGACGGGAGGTGGTCGAAAGCGACCTGCTCGACCGGAACGAGGACGTCGGGGTCCTCGACGAACCCGATACGGACCGGCACCGAGGAGGCCGACGAGTTCCGGGCCGTGGTGCTGCCGACCGTCGGCGGGACGAAGTCGTCGCCCCACTGCTGCAGGGCACCGAGGACGACCTTGAGCTGCGTGCCAGCCGGGGTCGGGTGGTAGCTCCGTCGGGACCTGGCGCCCGACTCCCGGTACTCCCGCCGTTCGAGCACCCCGGAGGCGACGAGGACATCGAGACGGTGGGTCAGGATGCTCGGCGACACACCCAGCGCCTGGACGAACTCCGCGAACCTGGTCCGTCCTTCGAGGAGCGACTCCCGCAGGATCAGGAACGACCACTTGTCACCGAAGATCCCGACGGCGCGCTCGATCGAGCAGAGCGCGTCCTCCGCGGGTGTCACCGGTTCTGCCGTCACGCCCCGGAGCCTACCTGACTTCGAGATGGACACCCAGCCTGACTATGGTTACCGTAGTCAGCATCCGGTCGTCCGGACCGGCCACCGAGAGGCACTCCGATGGACACGCCCACGTACGACCACACCCGCACCGCCCTGCTGATCGTCGACCCCTACAACGACTTCATGTCCGAGGGCGGCCAGGCGTACGAGCTCACCAAGCCGACCGCGGACTCGGTCGGGTTCTACGAGAACATGCGCAAGCTCGTACCCGCAGTGCGGAAGGCGGGTGTGCAGGTAGTCGTCGTCCCCCATCACCGTTCCGTCGCAGGCGACTTCGACGGCTGGCGCCACCTGACCGACTACCAGAAGGCCGGCGCCCAGAACATGACGTTCGAGGCCGGCACCTGGGGCGGGGAGTTCCACCCCGAGTTCGGCCCGCAGGACGGTGACCTGGTCGCGTACGAGCACTGGGCGCAGAACGGCTTCGTCAACACCGACCTCGACGCGATCCTGCGCCAACGGGACATCGACAAGATCGTCCTCGTCGGTTTCATCGCCAACTCCTGCGTCGAGGCCACGGCCCGCACCGGCATGGAGCTGGGATTCCACGTGACCCTCGTCCACGACGGCACCGCCGCGTTCAGCGAGGAGGGCATGCAGGCCGCCCGGGTCAACGGACCGACCTACGCCCACGCGATCCTCAGCACCGACGAGGTCATCGGCCTGGTCCAGACCCCGGTCGTCCCCGCCTGAGTGGTTCCGGACGCCGGTGCCCGGCACTCCGGCTAGGGGTGTTCGGGCGAGGCCCAGGTGAGGAGGTGCGGGCTCGCCTGCGACAGCGAACCCACGACGACGTGCGCGGCGGCCAGGTCCGCCGCCGGGTGCGACGTCGTCAGCGCGAGGACCCGCATCCCGGCGGCGCGTCCAGCCTCGATCCCGGCCGGGGCGTCCTCCACGACGAGGCAGTCCCCCGACGCCACGCCGAGGAGCTGCGCCGCCAGCAGGTAGCCCTCCGGGTGGGGTTTCCCCACCGCGACCGCGGACCCGTCCACCAGCACCGTCGGGACGGGCAGGGCGCCCGCCCGCAACCGTGCCCGCACCGTCCCGGCGTCGCCGGAGGTCACGATCGCCCAACTCTCGGCCGGGAGCGCGGCCAGCAGCGGCGCGGCGTCGGGGAACACCGGGAAGGCCCCGGGCAGTTCCTCCACGAACTCCCGCAGGCGGGTGTGCTCGGCCCCCGGGTCGAGGTGCGGGGCGACGGCGGCGATGGTGTCGACCGGACGGCGGGCGTGGGTCGCGGCGTGCACGAGAACGGGATCGAGCCCGTGCAGCGCGGACCAGCGGTCCCAGACGCTGCGGTAGCCCGCGTGGGAGTCCACCAGGACGCCGTCGGCGTCGAAGAGGACCGCCCGGGCGGGGCTCACCAGTGCGCTATGCGCGGCACCGGCTGGCACCCGGGGCAGGAGAACGACGACCGGTTCATGAACGCGTCACGACGCACCAGCGACCCGCACCGCGGGCACGGCCGTCCCAGCTGCCCGTAGACGGCCAGCGACCGGTCGAAGTACCCGCTCGCGCCGTTCACGTTGACGTACAACGAGTCGAAGCTCGTCCCGCCCGCGTCCAGCGCCGCGCTCATCACCTCGCGCAACCCGGCCAGCAGCGCGGCGGCCTGGGGCCGGGTGATGGACCGGGTCGGCCGGGCGTAGTGCAACTTCGCCCGCCATAGCGACTCGTCGGCGTAGATGTTGCCCACCCCCGAGACGAGGGTCTGGTCCAGCAGGGCCCGCTTCAACCCGGTCGTCTTCTCCCGCAGGCGCTGGGCGAAGAGGGCGTCGTCGAAGGCGGGGTCGAGGGGATCGCGGGCGATGTGCGCGACCGGAGCGGGCAGGAACCTCGACCACGAGGCGTCGGAGGACTCCCCCAGCCCACCCAGACCACCGTCGGGCGTCCCCACCAGCGGCACGACGGCGACCCCGCCGAACGTCCGCTGGTCGACGAAGCGCAGTTCCTCGCCGTCGTCGTCGAAGGTCCACACGGCGCGGAGGTGCTTCTCCGGCGGCGCGTCGGCGGCCTCGACGAGCAGCTGACCGCTCATCCCCAGGTGCACGACCATCGCCTCCTCGGCGTGACCGTCGGCGTCGGCGAGCGGCAACCAGAGGAACTTCCCGCGGCGCACGGCGTCGGCGACGACGAGGCCGTTGGTGCGGGCGGCGGCGTCCTCCGGCCCGGCGACGTGGCGACGGATCGCACGGGCGTTCAGGAACCTCGTGGTCGAGACCGTCCGTCCGAGCACCCACCGGGCCACCCCACGACGAACGACCTCGACCTCGGGGAGTTCGGGCACGAGATCAGTGCGCGGCGCGCTGCGCGGCCGCGGCCGTGGCCTCGCGCAACGCCTCGACGGCGGCCGAGGCCGCCTTCTGCTCGGCTTCCTTCTTGCTGCGTCCCTCGCCGTGCCCCAGCGCGGTACCCCCCACCACCGCGTCGGCGGTGAAGTTCTTCGCGTGGTCAGGGCCGGAGTCGGTGATGGCGTAGGACGGCACCCCGAGGCCCTCGGCCGCGGTGAGTTCCTGCAACGCCGTCTTCCAGTCCGTCCCGGCCCCGAGACGTTCGGAGGACTCCATGAGCGGCGAGGTCAGGCGCAGGACGAAGTCCTGCGCGCCGTCCATCCCGACCGAGAGGAACGCCGCCCCGATGACGGCCTCCATGGTGTCGGCCAGGATCGAGTTCTTGTCCCGGCCGCCGGTGCCGAGCTCGCCCTTGCCGAGACGCACGTGATCGCCCAGGTCGAGCCCGCGGGCGATGTCCGCGAGGGCGCGGGAATTCACGACAGCGGCCCGCAGCTTGGCGAGCCGGCCCTCGGAGACGTCGGCGTAGCGGGTGTAGAGCTCGTGGGTGACCACGAGCCCGAGCACCGAGTCCCCGAGGAACTCGAGGCGCTCGTTGGTCGGCAACCCACCCTTCTCGTACGCGTACGAGCGGTGGGTCAGCGCGAGTTCCAGGAGGTCGGCGTCGATCTCCACGCCCAGAGCAGCAGTCAGCCGGGCGGCGTCACCGACGCCGCCCGGCGTGACTGCGGGCGCCTGCTGAGCGGTCAGCTCAGAGGTCCTTGACCTTGCGGCCCTTGTACTCCAGGTACAGCGGGGTGCCGGCGGAGTCGGTGACGACCCGGGCGGTGTGCGGACGCGAGTACGCGACCTGGCCACGCACGTTGCTGCGGACCAGCGTCTCTTCGGTCGCCTTCCACTGCGAACGGCGGGCGCGGGTGTTGCTGCGGGACATCTTCCGCTTCGGGACTGCCACGATCAGCTCTTCTCTCTGGTTCCGGACGGGGAGTCGTCACTGCTCTCGAGCAGGGACTGCAAAGCGGCCCACCGGGGGTCCGCCGGTTCTTCGGTGAGCGGCGCCTGCTCGGAGACACCGATCTCGTAGTCCTGCTGGCAGGGGCCGTCGCACACGGGCTGGAACGGAAGCTCCAGCACGATCGCGTCACGGACCGCGGGTTCGAGGTCGACGAGCTCGCCCTGGGCGACCTCACGGATCTCGTCCTCGTCGTCCGCCTGTTCCAGCGGCTTCTTGCCGGGGTAGGCGAACAGCTCCTGCACCGTGACCTCGAGGTCCTGCGTCACCTCGGCGAGGCAACGACCGCACTCCCCGACGGCGGTGCCACGGACGGTGCCCGAGACGAGCACACCCTCCATGACGGATTCCATCCGCAGGTCGAGCTCGAGGTCAGCTCCCTCGGGGACACCGATGACGGCGATCCCGAGTTCGGCCGGTGCCGGGACGGTGCGCTGCAAGGTGCGCATCGTGCCGGGCCGACGGCCCAGGTCGTGCGTGGACAGCACGAGCGGAGCGTTCGGGTCCAGCTGACCTTCGTGCACCTTCTGCTTGCTCACGTCCACACCTCCGCTGGAACTCCATCGACACACCACAAGACCCCGTCGCTGGTGGCAGAACCACACGCGCCGAGGCCGCCCCCAAGGGTAACCGAGGGTGTGCCCTGCGACCCAATCGTGCTCAGGACGACGCGCTCTCGTCCTCGGAGGTCTCCGGCGACGTCGCGGTGGCCCCCCCGGGGACCTCGTCCTCGCCCCCGCGGACCTTCAGCCGGTCGCGTCCACGGTGGGCCTGCTGCTTGAGCCGGTCCAGCTCCTCCTCGAAGTCGGAGAGCTTGCGGTCGACCCACGCGTCGGCGTCGACCCGCAGGCGCTTGGCCTCGTCGCGGGCGGACAGGACGATGTGGTCGGCGCGTTCGCGCGAGGCCTTCGTGACGGCCTGCGCGTCCACGAGCTCCTCGGCCCGCTCGCGGGCCTCGGCGAGCACCTGGTCGGCGTCGGACCGGGCGGCCGCGAGGACCTCGTCGCGCTGGGCCAGCACGTCACCGGCCTGCTGGACCTCGGCCGGCAGCAGCCGGCGCACCTCCGAGACCAGGGCGAGCAGCTGCTCGCGGTCGACCATCACCGACGACGACAACGGGACCCCGCGCGCCCCCGACACGAGCGCGGCGAGCTCACCGAGCTTCTCGTGCACCTCCACAGCCACAGCCTTTCCGTTGCTTCTCAGCGTTCTCGGGGACGTCGTCCTCAGGGACGTCCCGGGTCCGCATTCTCCCCCAGCCGGGCGACCAACGCGGTGCGCACCGCCGCAGGCACCAGACCGGAGACGTCGCCGCCGTAGCGGGCGACCTCCTTGACCAGCGAGCTCGACACGTGCTGGACGCGCGGGTCCCCCACCAGGAACACCGTCTCCACGTCGGCCAGGTGCCGGTTCATCAGCGCCATCGGCAGCTCGTAGGCGTAGTCGCCGCCGCCGCGCAGGCCCTTCACCACGACCGGGGCGCCGAGGCGCCGGCAGTGGTCGACGAGGAGCCCGTCGGCGAACTCCTCGACGAGCACGCGCTCGGCCCGCGGGTCACCGGTCTCCTCCAGCGCGGCCCGCACGAGCTCCACCCGCTCCGGACCGCTGAACAGGCCACGCTTGGAGGGGTTCACCGCGACGCCGGCGTAGACGGTGTCGAACATCCCCGCCGCCCGCAGCAGGACGTCCACGTGCCCCAGGGTCACGGGGTCGAAACTGCCCGGGCACACGCAACGGCTCACGGGACCGACGCTAACAGCGCGCCGTCCACACGCTGGTCTCCCCGTACTTGCGCTGCCGCACGTCGCTGAACTCCCCCGGCCAGACCGGCTCGGCGGTGCGCGAGGACCGCTCGACCACGATCGTCGCCGCGGGGGCCAGCAGGGGCACGAGAGCGCCCAGCACGGTAGCCACCTCGCTCGACTCGACGGCGTAGGGGGGATCGAGGAACACCAGGTCCCAGCCGCCCTCGAGCGCGGCGCCGGGCGAGGCGAGGAACCTCTCCACCCGCTCGGCCACCACGGTGACCCCGGGCAGCCCGACCGCCGCGACGTTGGCCCGCGCGGTCTGGGCGGCCGCCCGCGCGGCCTCGACGAGGACGACCTGCGTCGCACCGCGACTGGCCGCCTCCAGCCCGAGCGCCCCGGAGCCGGCGTAGAGGTCGAGCACCCGGGCGCCCTCGAGGACGTCGGCGGCGTCGAGGGCCGAGAACACCGCCTCGCGGACCCGGTCGCTGGTCGGGCGGGTCGTCTCCCCCGGCGGGACCTTCAGCCGCCGTCCGCCGGCGGTCCCGGCGATGAGCCGGGTCACGAGGACCTGCTCACGAGATCTTCCGAGCACGGTGCGCGGCGTAGGCCCAGCCGATGCCGAACGCGGCCAGGGTCGCCGCGAGCTGGCCCAGCAGCAGCCAGTCGAAGGCGGCGCGCGAGAGCACGGCCAGCAGCACCGGCACGCTGACCAGGACCGCGAGGTCGGGACCGGTCGTCGTCGCGGCGGCCGCCCCGGGCGGCAACCCGCCCATCGCGGTGGAGATCACCGGGCCGGACAGGTCCGGGTCCGGCCGGACGGCGCCCCGCAGACCCGCGGCGGCGAACCCGGGCCCGGCAAGGGCCCCCAGCAGCGCCCAGGACCACCACGCCGTGCCCTGCGTCTCTCCGTGCAGCAGACCGGAGGTGGTCACCGCCAGCGGCACGGCGACCGCTCCCCACACCGCCATCAGCGCGGCGACGGGGATCCACCGGGCGAGGGCGATGTTCGTCGCCGAGATCGGCAGCGTGCGCGCGGCCGCCGGCGCCAGCGCGAGCCCGCGGGCCGGTTCGGACAGCGTCGTCGCCGCGGCGTACCCCGCGATCCAGATGAGCAGCGCCGCGACCGCGCGGTGCGCGGAGGTCCCCGCGGCCAGCACGAACGGCACGAGCGCGAGCACGCCGGCGGTCACCAACCGGCGGGGCTGGCGACGCAGCAGGACGAGGTCGGCGGCGATGACGGCCCGGACCGGACCCGTGACGCGCTCGAACCGGGCCCGGCGGCGCACCCGGCCACCGGAGTCCGCCGAGAGCGCGCGACCCATCTCGCGGATGTCGAACTGCAGGACCGAGGACGTCAGGCGTTCCAGCCGGGACGCACCGCGCCGCAGCGACGGCGAGGGGATCTCGCCCACCGACGACCACGCCGGGCGGCCGACCAGGACGAGGGCCACCAGCGCACCCACGCCGACGACGACCGCCGGGACGACGACGGTCCGCGGGTGCACCGCGTCCACCGAGATCCCCACCACGGCCGAGGCCGCCAGGGCCAGGACGAGCCCGACGCCGATCCCGTCGAGGACCCGCCCCACCCGCAGCAGCGCCTCGACCCCGGCGCCCACGGCCGGTCGCACGACGAGGGCGTAGCCCGCCGCGGCGACGCCCGCCCCGACGGCGAACCCGCCGAGCAGACCACCGGTGACGGTGCTGCCGCTGAGGTCGCCCGCCACCCCGAAGGCCACCGAGGAGCTCCACGCCGTGAACAGCCCGCCCGCGAGCGCCGTGCCCAGGGCCCGGTTGCGCACGACGGGCCGCAGCAGGTCGGCGCGCGGCACGGGCAGCGGGGTCCAC
Organism: Kineococcus sp. GCM10028916; assembly: GCF_042674865.1. Lineage (NCBI taxonomy): Bacteria > Bacillati > Actinomycetota > Actinomycetes > Kineosporiales > Kineosporiaceae > Kineococcus > Kineococcus sp. GCM10028916. Next base: position 167,730 of record NZ_JBHTFM010000013.1, read on the forward strand.
CAGGTGGTGGGGGCGGTGGCGAGGCTGACGGGCCCGAGGCGGCACCAGGCGGCGAGGCCGAAGGCGATGACGCTGCAGGACAAGCCGACCGAGAGCAGGACGGCGGAGGTCTGGGGCAGCCAGCCCGGCCCGTCGCCGCTGGTGGCCAGGCCGCTGCGGAGGGCGTTGCGCAGTCCTCCGCTGCCCCCGAGCAGCAGCAGGAACGCGATGCCGACCTGCAGGACGACGGTGTAGGTGTCGGTGAAGGTGGCCCGCAGACCGCGGGCGGCCTTGGAGGGGGCGGCCTCGTCGAGGAGTTCACGGCGGGTCGGGTAGGGCTGGTCGGCGAGCGGCCCGACGAGCTCCGGCCAGGGTTCGACCTCGGGTTCGACGTCCGTCATCGCACGGGTTCGCTGACGATCCGCGCGGCCTCGTCGGCGTCCACGACACGGCACGCCGGAGCGACGTCGGGGTCGTCGATGACGACGGCGCGGGTCGCGAGGGCCCGGAGCAGGACGACGTCGTGGGTGGCGAGGACGAGGGCGGTCCCGGCGTCGCGTTCGGCGACGAGCCGTTCCGCGAGCGCCTCGCGCCCGGTGGGGTCGAGGCGCTGCTCGGGTTCGTCGAGCAGCAGGACGGAGCGGGGGCGGACGAGGGCGGCGGCGAGGAGGAGTCGCCGCTTCTGCCCGCTGGAGAGCGACCCGGGGAGCTGGTCGGCGGCACCGGTGAGGCGTTGCGCCTCGAGTTCGGCGTCGACGACGGAGACGACGTCGCGGACCCCGTGCCCGCGGGCGACGAGCTCGAGGTGCTCGGCCACGGAGAGTTCCGCGAACCAGGCGTCCTCGTCGAAGACGGAGGCGACCTCGCGGCGGAACTGCGCGGAGCGTTCGTCGACGGCCTGCCCCCGCAGGGTCACCTTGCCGCTCAACGGCTTCAGCAGACCGGCGACGGCGCGCAGGACGGTGGACTTGCCGGCGCCGTTGGCCCCGACGAGGCAGAGCGCCTCGCCCGCGGCGACGTCGACGGTGACGGGGGCGCACACGGGTTCGCCGTAGCCGACCCGCAGTCCCTCCAGGGCCAGGACGACCTGGCGGGCGGGACGGGGCTTCTTCTTGCTCACACGCGCTCCAGGAAGGCTTCGGTGTCCCCGCTGACCCGGGCCGCGACGGCCGCGGCGAGGGGGCGGGCTCGGGACAGGTCGGGGTCGGCGGCCACGAGGGTCACCGCGGCGGCGCGGGCGTGCGCGATGAGGTCGGCGTCGCGCAGGACCCCGAGCAGCTGCAGGGAGCTGCGCTCCCCGGACTGCGCGGCGCCCAGGACGTCGCCCTCGCGGCGCTGCTCGAGGTCGAGGCGGGCCAGTTCGAACCCGTCGCGGGTGCGGGCGAGGGCGGCGAGGCGTTGTCCGGCCGGGGACGCCTCGGAGGCGCCGGAGAGCAGCAGGCAGGTGCCGGGCAACCCGCCGCGGCCGATGCGCCCGCGCAGCTGGTGCAGCTGGGAGATGCCGAAGCGGTCGGCGTCGACGACGACCATGACGCTGGCGTTGGGCACGTCCACCCCGACCTCGACGACGGTCGTGGCGACGACGACGTCGAGCTCGCCGCCGGAGAACCGGCTCATGACGTCGTCCTTCTCGCCCGGGGTGAGCCGGCCGTGCAGGACCTCGGTGCGCAGACCCGCGGTCGCGGGGTGGTTGCGGACGATCTCGACGACCTGGCTGACGGCGGCCGCGGGCCGGGGTTTCGGCCGGCCCGGCCTGCCCCCCGGTGTCGAGCGCTGACCCCGGGGTTCGTCCTCGGGCGGTGGTTCCTCGAACTCCCCGGGTTCCCCCGGTTCCGGTGGGGTCCCGTCCTCGCCGCCCTCGTCGTCGGTGTCGATGCGGGCGCAGACGACGTAGGACTGGCGCCCGAGAGCGGCCTCCTCGGCGATCCGCTGCCAGGTCCGGTCGATCCAGGCGGGCTTGTCCTGGGGAACGACGACGGTCTGCACGTCGGCCCGGCCGGGCGGGAGTTCGGTGAGCACCGAGGTCTCGAGGTCGCCGAACAGCGTCATGGCCACGGTCCGCGGGATGGGGGTGGCGGTCATGACCAGCAGGTGCGGGACGCCGTTGCCCTTGGCCCGCAGCGCGTCGCGCTGTTCGACGCCGAAGCGGTGCTGCTCGTCGACGACGACCAGGCCGAGGTCGGCGAACTGGACGTGCTCCTGCAGCAGGGCGTGGGTCCCGATGACGATCCCGGCCTCCCCGCTCGCGGCGGCGAGCAGCGTCTCGCGGCGGGCCGCGGCGCCCATCGAGCCGGTGAGCAGGACCACCTTGGTGGCCCGGGGGTCCGCGTCGAAGGTCCCGGCCCCGGCGAGGTCGCCCAGCATCGCGGTGATGCTCCGCAGGTGCTGCGCCGCGAGCACCTCCGTCGGGGCCAGCAGCGCGGCCTGTCCCCCGCCGTCGACGACGGCGAGCATCGCGCGCAGCGCGACGAGGGTCTTGCCGGAGCCGACGTCACCCTGCAGCAGCCGCTGCATGGGGTGGGGTTTCGCGAGGTCGACCGCGAGTTCCTCGCCCACGAGGCGCTGGGAGCCGGTGAGCGGGAAGGGCAGCCGCTCGTCGAAGGCGGCGGCGATCCCGTCCGGGGAGGCCGTGCGGGCGATGGCCCGCTGGTGGGCGGTGGAGGCCCGGCGCAGGGCCAGCGCCGTCTGCAGGACGAAGGCCTCCTCGTAACGCAGCCGGTGCCGGCCGGCCTCGAGCTCGGCCTCGTCGCGGGGGGCGTGCACGGCCCGCAGCGCGGCGACGGGGTCGAGCAGGTCCGCGTCGGCGACGACCTCGGGCGGCAGGAACTCAGGCAGCTGGCCGTCGAGGCCGTCCAGGACCTGGGTGACGCACTGGCGGATCAGCCAGTTGGGGGCCGTCTTCGACGCCGGGTACAGCGGGATCGGACGGGCCACGGTGCCCGCGCCCTCGGCGGGGTCCTCGAGCACCTCGTAGTCGGGGTGGGAGAGCTGCCACACCTCCTGGAACTTCCCGACCTTGCCCGAGGCGAGGACGAGGCGGCCGGGGACGAGGTCGTCCTTCTGGTGCTGGAACTGCCCGGCGAACTTCGCGAAGAACGTCATGGTCAGGGTGTCGCGGCCGTCGCCCAGGGTCACGACCAGGCGCACGCCGTCCCGGGCGCGCATGCGCTGCGGGTCCCCGTAGTGGGTGACCTGGGCCAGGATCGTCGCGTTCTCGCCCTCGACGAGGTCGCGGATGGGGGTCAGCGAGCCGCGGTCGGCGTAGCGGCGCGGCAGGTGCCACAGCAGGTCCCGCACGGTCTCCAGCCCGAGGCCCTCGGACAGGAACTTGGCGGGGTTGGCCTTCTTGCTGTTGCCCTTCCCCCGCGGCAGCCGGCTGGACAGGGGTGCGTCCAGGTCGTCCACGCGGGCAGGTTACCGCCCGCTCCACCCCCCGTTGACGGCACCGACCGGCGGCGCGTCCACGACCCGGTCACGTCCGGCCCGCTTGGCGGTGTACAGCGCGGCGTCGGCCCGGGCGACGAGGTCCTCGGCGCTCTCCCCGACCTCCGCCCGGGCGATCCCGGCGCTGATCGAGAGCCGGTGGGAACGGTCCCCGGGGACGCTGGAGGCCCCCACCGCCCGGTGGAAGCGGTCGGCGACGGCCCGCAGGTCCCGCTCGGCACCGGCGTCCGGTCCGGAGTCGGGTCCGGAGCGGACCAGGACGACGGCGAACTCGTCCCCGCCGAGGCGCGCGACGACGTCCTCGGCCCGGCAGACCGCCCGCAGCTCGCCGGCCACGATCCGCAGGACGGCGTCGCCCGTGGGGTGACCGTGGGTGTCGTTGACCGCCTTGAAGGAGTCGACGTCCACGAGCAGCAACCCGTCGACGGTCCCCGCCTGCACGTGCGCGGCGAGCGCGCTGTCGTAGGCGCGGCGGGAGGTCAGTCCGGTGAGGGCGTCCTCGGCGGCCTGGGCGCGCAACGTCGCGGTCAGGCGCTCCTGGCGTTCCCCGGCCGTGGTGAGCAGCGCGGTGATCAGGCAGAACGTGACGAGGTGGGCCGGGCTGTCGCGGAAGATCCCGACGGTTCCCTCCTCGACGCCCATGAGGACGACGTCGGCGGCCACGGCCTGCGCGGTGAGCAACCAGGCGGCGAGGCGACGCAGGTGGAAGGCCGCGAACATCGCGGGCCAGCCCAGGTAGATCTGCCCCCCGAAGGAGGCGTCGTCGGTCCACAGGTCGAGCACCAGGACCATCAGCCCGGCCAGGCCCGCGAGCGCCGCCGGGGCCCAGCCGGGGGCTCGCCGAGGGGCCACGGCGAGGAACAGCCCACAGCACACGACGACGACGGCGAAGGTCCCCGTCACCACCCAGCCGCCCGGCCGGGTGCCCATCGTCTCCGGTGAGACGATGCCGTTGAGGATGGTGTAGAGGCTCGCCGCGGTGGTCATCACGCCGACGGCCCGGGCCGCTGGGACGTGGTCCCGGGCCGTCCACCAGGCGCGCCGGGGCGCGCCGGGGCGCGCGCAGACCGTCGGGTCGCTCGCGGTCCGGCGCTGCTGCGAGGCTCGGGACACGGTGGTGGATCGACGCGTGGGGTCCTCCTCTGTAGCGGCCGAGCGGGCGACGCGGGGCCGGTCGAAGGGTCCGGTTTCTCGCATCCGCGGGTCTCGGCTATCGTGTTCGTCGGTGTCCGGAAGTCCGGACATCGTGCGCCCCGTCGGGACGCACCACATTTCGTTCGACTTCAGGAGTTCCCCGTGGCTGCCACCTGTGACGTCTGCGCCAAGGGCCCTGGCTTCGGCAAGAGCGTCTCGCACTCGCACCGGCGGACCAACCGCATGTGGCTCCCGAACATCCAGCGGGTTCGGGCCACTGTGAACGGTTCCCCCAAGCGCCTCAACGTGTGCACCTCCTGCCTGAAGGCGGGCAAGGTCACGCGCTGACCACCTTGCACTGATCGACCCTGCGGGGCCGGTTCCCCTCGGGGGACCGGCCCCGCGGTGCGTTCCGGTCGGCTCGGAGGTCGGAGCACCCGGTCAGCGCGCGAAGTGGTCCCAGCCGGTCCCCCGCCCGCCCCAGCGCACCCCGTCGACGAGGACGGGGTGCTCGCCGCGGGCGAGGACGCGCCCGACGGCGACGAACGGTTCCGGCAGCTCGACGCCGGCGGGGAAGCAGCCGAGCAGGGCGTGGTCCTCGCCTCCCGTCAGGACGAACTCCTCCGCCCGGTCACCGGCCGTGCGGACCAGGTCGGCGATCCAGGGCGCGGCCCCGGAGGTCGTGGCCAGGTCCAGCGTGACCCCGCTGGCGGCGGCGATCCGGCCCGCGTCGCGCAGCAACCCGTCGCTGACGTCCATCAGCGCGCTCGCCCCGGCACGCTGCGCCGCGGGGCCGGCGGCGACCGGCGGGACGGGTCGGCGGTGCGCGCTCAGGAGGTCCTCGGGGCCGTCGAGTCGACCGCGCAGCAACAGGTCCAGACCCGCCGCGGACCGGCCGAGCACCCCCGCCACCGCGACGACGTCGCCCTCGCGGGCCCCCGAGCGCAGCACCGGGTCGGCCCCGCCGAGGTCGCCGAGGGCCGTCACCGAGACGAAGACCTCCGACGCGGCGGAGAGGTCCCCGCCGACGACGACGGCGTCGAAGGCGGCGCAGGCGGCGGCCACCCCGCGGGCGAAGTCCTCCACCCAGGCCACCTCGAGGTCGGCGGGCAGGCCGAGGGTGATGAGCAGCCCGGTGCAGACCGCGCCCATCGCGGCGACGTCGGCGACGTTCTGCGCGACGGCCTTCCAGCCGACGTCGGCGCCGGTGGACCAGTCGCGCCGGAAGTCGCGGAACTCCACGAGGACGTCGGTGGTGGCCACGACCCGGGCGTCGGGGGCCGCGACGAGGGCGGCGTCGTCACCGGGGCCGAGCAGCGCCCGCGTCGGGAGCAGCGGGATCACCCGTGCCAGCAGTGCCGTCTCGTCCAGCTCCCCGACCAGCACCGTGACCACTGGGGCACACTACGGGCGATGTCCGAGCCAGGTCCCGTCACCACCCCGCCCCGCCACCGCCCGCGTCCCCTGGTCGTCGCGCTGGTCGTCGCCCTCGTCGTCGCCGCGGCCGTCTGGGCCTACCTCGCGAACTCCCGGGGGGTGCAGGCGGCCCCGGAGGCCTCCGATCCTGCGTGCACGACGTTGCTGGGGGCTCTCCCGCAGACGCTGGGGACCCTCGGGCGGACGCAGCAGGGGGCGCAGGGCGTCACGTCCTGGGGCGGCGACCAGATCGTCCTGCGGTGCGGCGCGCTGGTCCTGGGTCCGACGACGAAGGCGTGCATCCCCGTCGGCCCCGACGCCGGTCCGAGCGTGGACTGGGTGCAGGACGCGGCCAACGACCGCGCCGTCCGCTTCCTGACCTACGGCCGGACCCCTGCCGTCGAGGTGACGATCCGCTTCAGCTCGACCCTGACCAGCGACCAGGCGCCCTCTCAGCTCGTCGACCTGGCCGACGCCGTCTCCGCGATCCCGCAGACCCGCACCTGCCTCTGAACCGGGCTCACCCTCGTCCCCGGGCCGCCCGGGCGCGGGCCTTGATCGCCACGATGACGTCCGTCTTGGCGTCGGCGTAGGCGTTCGTGTCGTCCCACCGCCCGGTCATCAGGGCCCGCTTGGTGCTCTCGTACAGGGCACGGTCTTCGGCGTCGGAGCGCAGGTGGTCGCGGAGCAGGAGGTACTCGTCCACGGCGGGGTCGTCGCGCTGGAGGACGTGCACGTGCACGTCGCGGGCCGGCGTGCGCACGAGGCGGTGCCCGGGTTCGCGCACCCGCAGGACGTACCCGGCGGCGAGCAGGCCGTCGAGGTAGTCCTCCTCGGCGGTGATGTCGTCCACCGCGACGACGATGTCGACGACGGGTTTCGCCGCCAGTCCGGGGACCGACGTGGAACCGATGTGCTCGACCTCGACGTCCACCCCCGCGAGGGCGTCCCGGATCCGCCGCTCGTGCTCGCGGTAGGCCTGCGCCCACCGTTCGTCGTGCTCGTGCAGCTGGAGGTCGAGGGCTTCGACACCACCCACCAGCTCGACCGTCGTGACGTCCGCCCGACGCCGTTCGCTGTTCTCGTCCACCACCCGCTCACGGTACGGGCGACGCGCCGGGCTCAGCCGTGCTGGTAGCCCGTCGCGTCGCGTCGGCTGCGGGCGTGCCAGCGGGCCGCCACGACGTTGACGCCGACGACGACCGACCACAGCGGCGGCACGCGCCGCAAGGCGCGCCGGTGGGCCCGCATGACCGCCACCGCGACAGGGGCGACGGCCAGCGCGGTCCGGTGGCGGCGCACACCGAGGGCGTCGGCCAGTTCCTCGCCCTGCATCCGGCGCGACACGGTGTGCACGAGCTGCCCCGCCGCCCACAGCGGTACGCCGCCGAGGTCGTGCAGGGCCTGGGCGATCGCGCCGAGGCCCACTTCGGTCAGCCGTCGCGAGTCCTCGCTGGGCGCTCCGGTGACGGCCGCCAGCCGTCGCTCCAGCCGCGCCGCGCCGACCCCGTCGGACACGCCGCGCAACAACCCGGGATCGGCTCCGTCACCGACGCCCAGCAGTCGTCCGAGGTGACGCCAGAACCGGTACAGCGTGCGCTGTTCCTCGTCCGTGAGGTCCATGCCGATCGTCGCCGCGGCCTCGATGGTCACCAGGGTGAAGTCCAGCCACGTCCGGGCCAGGTCGACCTGGTGCAGCGGGAGGACGTCGGCCTCGGGGCGCGCCCGGGCCAGCCCGTTGCGGATGCGGGCGTGCAGCAGCCGCACCTCGGCCGTGGCGACGTAGCCGGGCGCGCCGCGGCGCAAGCCGCCGGGGAGCATGCAGAGGTTGATCCAGTGGGCGGTGTCGAGCATCCGCCGGTAGGTGCGCTCGACGAGTTCACCCGTGCTCACGAGCAGCGCCGCGGGTTCCGGGGGTGCGTAGGAGCGGATCAGCGCCCCGGCGCCGAGGTCGTAGATGTGGGCCGGGAACGGGATCGTGAAGTAGGGCCGGCTGCCCCGTTCGAGGAGCCCGTCGTCGACGGCGGCGCACGCGGCCTCCAGTTCGCCCAGCAGCGCCGCGATCGCCGGGTGCGGGTCGCGCAGGGCGCGGAGCCCGGCGCGCAGGCCGAGGTCCACCTGGGCCCGCAGCGACGGGTCCGCCGTGAGGGCGGCGGCCGCGGCCTCGGCCAGCGGGTCACCCACCCGCAGCGCGGCGGCGACCTCCGGGTCCGGGGCGGGGCGGGGGATCGCCGAGGCACCGGCGGCTCCCGCGGGGAGGTTCCGCACCGGAGAACCGGGGCCGGCAGCGTTCACCCCGACATGGTGCCCCGGCTTCGCCGACGTGTCCCGACGGGTCCCCCCGACGTGACCAGGAACTCACCGGGACACCACCCGGACGTCACCCGGGCGGGGCCGTGGGCTCACCTTCACCGGCGGGGGCGAACAGGTTGTCGCTCACGGCCACCCACTCCTCGTCCCCGGCCGCGTCGGCCGGGTCGAGACCCTCCGGGACCAGGAGACCCGTGGCGCTCGTCGCGCCGGAGGTCGTGCTGACCGCGAGACCGGACCGCTGGAACTCCTCGGCGTCCGTGCAGGAGGACCCCAGGACCTGCGTCGCCCGCAGGGACTGCACGAGGCAGATCCGCTCACCGTCCAGACCCACCCAGTACTCGGCCACCTGCGTCCCCCCGAGGTAGCGGGTCGAGTCCGCGGCGATGCCGTCCAGACCGGTGCGCAACTGGTCCGTCGGCGTCTGGTCCTGGGCCAGGGCGGGCACCGAGTCGGCGAAGGACGGACCCCCGCACCCGCTCAGCGCGAGGGCGGCCGTCAACGCCAGGAGGCCCCGCCGTCGGGTCGTCACCGCAACCCGGTGGGCCGCTTCAACGCCAGCTGCAGCAACCGGTGCACGAGCTCGGGGTAGTCGACGCCGGTGGCCGCCCACATCCGCGGGTACATCGAGAACGGGGTGAACCCGGGCATCGTGTTGATCTCGTTGACGACGATCCCGTCCGCGCCCCGGGTCGGGTCGACGAACAGGTCGACGCGGGCCAGCCCCTCGGCCCCCATGGCCTCGAAGACCCGCGCCGCGGTCGAGCGCACGGCCGCCACGACGTCGTCGGGCAGGTCGGCGGGGCACGTCAGCCGGACGTTGCCGGAGTCGAGGTACTTCGCCTCGAAGTCGTAGAAGTCGTGACCACCGACGATCTCGATCTCGCCGGGCAGGCTGGTGAGGGGTTCACCACCGTCGAGGTCCTCGAGAACTCCGCACTCGATCTCGCGGCCGACCAGCGCGGCCTCGACGACGACCTTCGGGTCGTGGGAGATCGCTTCTGCCACAGCGGCTTCCAGGCCGTCGGGCGAGGTGACGCGGGTGATCCCGATGCTCGACCCCGCGCGCGCGGGTTTCACGAAGACGGGGTAGCCCAGCGCCTCGACCTCCGCGACGACGGCGGCGCGGTCGGTGTTCCAACGGCGCGCGCGGAAGGAGGTCCACGGCCCGACGGGCAACCCCTGCCCCGCGAGCAGCAGCTTCATGACCTGCTTGTCCATCCCCGCCGCGGAGGCGAGGACCCCCGACCCCACGTAGCGGGTGTCGGAGAGTTCCAGCAACCCCTGCAGGGTGCCGTCCTCACCGAAGGGGCCGTGCAGCAGGGGCAGCACGACGTCGACGGCACCGAACTCGGTGACGTCACCGTTCTCGAAGCGCTGCAACGCGTTGGAGTCGACGTCGGAGGACAGCGAGACGGGGGCGCCGGCGGCCGGCACCTCGGGCAGCTTCCCGTCCTCCAGGCTGAACTGGGAGGGGTCCTCGACCAGGACCCACCGTCCGCCGGTGGTGATCCCGATCGGGACGACGTCGTAGACGTCGCGGTCGAGGGCCGCGAGCACGCCCGCCGCGGTGACGCAGCTGATGGCGTGCTCGGAGGACCGACCGCCGAAGACGACGGCGACGCGGGGTTTGTGCTGGCTGCTCATCGGCGCCGACCCTACCCGCGGTGTGGTTGTCTTCGGGCGTGCCCGACAACGTGTCCTCCACCACCCCCCTCTCCCCCGCCACCACGACACCGCTGTCGCCCGCGACCACGGCACCGCTGTCGCCCGCGACGCTGGCCGTCGTGGCGGGTCGTCCGCCGCGCGGGCTCGACAGCGAGCTCAACACCCCGGTGTCGTTGTCCGCGACGTTCGTCGGGGGCGGCTCGCTGGGTCAGGCCTCGCTCGGCTACGGCCGGTTCGCGAACCCCACCTGGGTCGCCCTGGAGACGGCGATCGGTGAGCTGGAGGGTGGCCGCGCACTGGTCTTCGCCTCCGGCATGGCGGCGGTGTCGGCCGCGGTCCACCTGGTCCCCGCCGACGGGACGGTCCTCGTGCCCCACGGCGCCTACAACGGCACCCACTCCCTCACCGGCCTGCTGGCCGCGCAGGGACGGATCACGGTGCGCCCCGTGGACATCACCGACCTCGACGAGGTCCGCACGGCCCTGGCGGCCACCGCGGGCCCGACGCTGCTGTGGCTGGAGTCCCCGACGAACCCGCTGCTCGAGGTCGCGGACATCGCCGCGCTCGCCGCGCTGGGCCACGAGCACAGCGCGGTCGTCGCCGTCGACAACACCTTCGCCACCCCGCTGCTGCAGCAGCCGCTCGAGCTCGGCGCCGACGTCGTCGTGCACTCGGTGACGAAGTTCCTCTCCGGGCACTCCGACGTGGTCCTGGGCGCGGTCGTCGCCCGCGACGAGGCGACGCTGGCGGCGCTCTCGTCCCACCGCACCTTCCACGGGGCCATCGCGGGCCCGCTGGAGACCTTCCTGGCCCTGCGCGGCATCCGGACCCTCCCGCTGCGCCTGGAGCGCTCCCAGGCCTCCGCGGCCGACCTCGCGCGCCGCCTGCTCGCCCACCCGGCCGTGACGCGGGTCCGCCACCCCTCCCTGCCGCAGGACCCCGGTCACGCGCTCGCCGCCAGCCAGATGTCCGGGTTCGGCGCCCTGGTGGCGATCGAGGTCGTCGGAGGTGCCGCGGGGGCGGACGCCGTCGTCGACGCCGTCGCGCTGTGGGTCCCGGCGACGAGCCTGGGCGGGGTCGAGTCCCTGATCGAGCGTCGCCGCCGGCACGGCAACGAGCCGGCCGTCGTGCCCGAGGACCTGCTGCGCCTCTCCGTCGGCGTCGAGGACGTCGAGGACCTGTGGCGCGACCTCTCGCAGGCCCTCGACCGCGCGCTGGCCCACGGCCAGGCCCACGCCCGGACCGGCGAGGGAACCGTCTGACGGACACGCGCGTCGCAGGAAGGGGATCGTCCCGGGCGTGTGTCACGCTGACGAAGGGGTCAGCGCCGTGACACGCCCGGGAATCAGGGGTTGGACAGGTTTATCTCATCGATGAGATACGGTTCCGGCATGGCAGTCTCCACCGAGCAGATGACGTCGAGCAGCGACCACCTGTCGCAGATCGGCGCCCTCATCCGCGACGCCCGCAAGCACCGAGGCCTCACGCAGGTCCAGCTCGCGGAACGCCTGGGCACGTCCCAGAGCGCCGTCCACCGCATGGAACAGGGGCAGCAGAACGTCTCGATCGACATGCTCCAACGCGTCGGTCACGCCCTCCAGGACGACATCGTCTCCATCGGGCGTCCCGGGCCGACGCACCTGCGCGTGCACGGCGGCGTAAAGCTGTCGGGCAGCATCGCGGTGAAGTCCAGCAAGAACGCCGGCGTCGCCCTGCTGTGCGCGGCGCTGCTGAACAAGGGCCGCACCACGTTGCGCGGGGTCGCCCGGATCCTCGAGATCCACCGCATCCTCGACGTGCTCGCCAGCATCGGCGTGAAGTACGAGTGGATCAACGAGGCCGACCTCGTCCTGGACGTGCCGGACACCCTCGACCTCGAGGCGATGGACGGCGAGACCGCCCGTCGCACCCGCAGCATCATCATGATGCTCGGGCCGTTGCTGCACCGCTACGACGAGTTCGCCCTCCCCTACGCCGGTGGGTGCGACCTCGGGACCCGCACGGTCGAGCCGCACATGGTCGCGTTGCGCCCCTTCGGGTTGTCCATCACGGCGACGACCGGTTTCTACCACGCGACGGCCGACCACAGCGTCTCCCCGCAGCGCCCGATCGTGCTGACCGAACGCGGCGACACCGTGACCGAGAACGCCCTCATGGCGGCGGCCCGCGTCGAGGGGATCACCACGATCCGCAACGCGAGCCCGAACTACATGGTCCAGGACCTCTGCTTCTTCCTGGAGCAGCTCGGGGTCCGCATCGACGGGATCGGCACCACGACCCTCGTCGTGCACGGCGTCAAGGACATCTCCGTCGACGTCGACTACGCCCCCTCCGAGGACCCGGTCGAGGCGATGAGCCTGCTGACCGCGGCGATCATCACGCACTCCGAACTCACGGTCACCCGGGCACCGATCGAGTTCCTCGAGATCGAGCTCGCGATCCTGTCCGAGATGGGCCTGAAGTACGACCTGACGCCGGAGTACACCGCGGCCAACGGGCGCACCCGCCTGGTCGACATCACGGTCTTCCCCTCGGAGCTCAAGGCGCCGATCGACAAGATCCACCCGATGCCGTTCCCGGGCCTGAACATCGACAACCTGCCGTTCTTCGCCGTCATCGCGGCGAGCGCGGAGGGTTCGACGACGGTCCACGACTGGGTCTACGACAACCGGGCGATCTACCTCACCGAGCTCAACCGCCTCGGCGCGCGGGTGAAGCTGCTCGACCCGCACCGGGTCCTCGTCGAGGGCCCGACCCGCTGGTCCGGCGCCGAGGTGCTCTGCCCGCCGGCCCTGCGTCCCGCCGTGGTCGTCCTGCTGGCCATGCTGGCGGCGAAGGGGACCTCGGTGCTGCGCAACGTGGACATCATCGCCCGCGGCTACGAGCAGCTCGCAGAACGTCTGACGCCGTTGGGCGCGCAGATCGAGACCTTCCGCGACTGATCCCGCCACCACGCAGGAGGCCCCCGGACCCAGTGGGTCCGGGGGCCTCCTGCTGTCGCGGGTCAGGCCTTCTTGGCGACCCGACGGGTGGTGGTGGCGGTCTTGGCCGGAGCCGCCTTCTTGGCGGCGGCGGTGGTCGCGGTGCGGGTCGCCGGAGCGGCCTTCTTCGCAGCCGTGGTGGTGGTCCGGGCCGGGGCGGCCTTGACCGGAGCCGCCTTGCGGGCCACCGGAGCGGCCTTCTTGGTCGTGGTGGTGGTGGAGGTCGCGGCGGGCGCGACACCGCCCGCGGCCGCGCGCTCCTTCGCCGCGGCCTGGAAGGCGCGCAGCGCCTTGGTGTCGGAGACGACCTCCTTGAAGGCCGTGCCCGGGCGGAAGCGGGGCACCGAGGTCTTCTTGATCTTGACGGCCTCACCGGTGCGCGGGTTGCGACCGGTGCGGGCGTTGCGGGCCTGCTTCTCGAAGGTGCCGAAACCGCTGATCGCGACCTTGTCACCCTTGGCGACGGTCAGCGTGATGAGCTCGACGACCGCCTCGACGGCCGTGACGGCCTGCTTGCGACCGCCGAGGGTCACCTCGAGCGCGTCCACCATCTCTGCCTTGTTCACGGGGGCTCCTCCAGGGGGGTACGGGTCGTCCGTGGTTGGCCGAGCAGGAGCCCGACGAGGAAACGGTACGACCGACGATCACCTGAGTCCACCACAGGCCCGGCGGCGAGTCGTTGCGCCGCAGCACACCTCGCCTCCCCGACGACCGCCCCGACTGTGCCGCAGGGCTTCCCACGGAGCCGGCGACGGGTCCGCCCGTGCCGCAAGGGATTTCGTCGGAAGGGTTGCCGCGCAACGGGTCAGGACGCAGAACGACCCCGGTCCCGCTGCGCCGCAGCGGGAGTCCGGGGTCGTCCGCGAGGGGATCAGACGGTCGGTGCGAGGGGGGTGGTGGTCGGCTTGAACGACGGCCGACGGCCTTCGAAGTCGGTGATGGCGTCGGCGTGGCGAAGGGTCAGGCTGATGTCGTCCAGGCCCTCCATGAGCCGCCAGCGCACGTACTCGTCGACCTCGAAGGGGGCGGTGAAGTCGTCGACCTGCACGATGCGCTCGACGAGGTCAACGGTCACCTCGGTCCCCGGGTGCGCCTCCAGCGCCTTCCAGATCAGGTCGATGTCGCTCTGCGCGACGACGGCCGCGAGCAACCCCTGCTTGCCGGAGTTCCCGCGGAAGATGTCGCCGAAGCGGGGCGCGAGGACGGCCTTGAACCCGTAGTCGCGCAACGCCCAGACGGCGTGCTCACGACTGGACCCGGTGCCGAAGTCCTTGCCGGCCACGAGGACGGACCCGGCCCGGTAGGGCTCCTGGTTCAGCACGAAGCCCGGGTCGCCCCGCCAGGCGGCGAAGAGCGCGTCCTCGAAACCGGTCTTGGTGACCCGTTTGAGGTAGACGGCGGGGATGATCTGGTCGGTGTCGACGTCGGTGCGGCGCATCGGCACCCCGACACCGCGGTGGACGGAGAACTTCTCCATGGTGGTCCCCTCTCAGAGCGCGGGTTCGAGGTCGGCGGGGGAACTGAGCGTCCCCCGCACGGCCGTGGCGGCGGCGACCAGGGGGCTGACCAGGTGGGTCCGCCCCCCCTTGCCCTGGCGGCCCTCGAAGTTGCGGTTGGACGTGGAGGCGCAGCGTTCGCCGGGGGCGAGCTGGTCGGGGTTCATGCCCAGGCACATCGAGCAGCCCGCGAAGCGCCAGTCGGCGCCGAACTCCTTGAAGACGGTGTCGATCCCCTCGGCCTCGGCCTGCAGGCGGACCTTCGCCGAGCCCGGGACGACCATCACGCGCACGGAGTCGGCCTTCGTGCGGCCCCGGACCACCTCCGCCGCGGCCCGCAGGTCCTCGATGCGGCTGTTGGTGCAGGAACCGATGAAGACGGTGTCGACGGCGATGTCGCGCATGGCGGTCCCGCCCTCGAGGCCCATGTACTCCAGCGCCCGTTCGACGCCCTGACGGACGCCGTCGTCGCCGATCTGCTCGGGGACGGGGACGGAGCCCGACAGCGGGACGCCCTGCCCGGGGTTGGTCCCCCAGGTCACGAACGGTTCCAGCAGGTTCCCGTCGAGGACCACCTCGGCGTCGAACTCCGCGTCGTCGTCGGTGCGCAACGTCCGCCAGTACTCCACGGCCGCGTCCCAGTCCGCGCCCTGCGGAGCGTGCGGACGCCCCTCCAGGTACTCGAAGGTGGTGTCGTCGGGGGCGACCATGCCGGCGCGGGCACCGGCCTCGATCGACATGTTGCAGATGGTCATGCGGCCCTCCATGGAGAGGCTGCGGATGGCCTCACCGCGGTACTCCAGGACGTAGCCCTGTCCCCCGCCGGTCCCGATCTCCGCGATAACGGCCAGGATGACGTCCTTGGCGGTGGTGCCGGGCTTCAGCGTCCCGTTCACCGTGATCGCCATCGTGCGGAACGGCTTGAGCGGCAGCGTCTGCGTCGCGAGGACGTGCTCGACCTCGCTGGTGCCGATCCCCATGCCCAGCGAGCCGAAGGCGCCGTGGGTGGAGGTGTGGGAGTCACCGCAGACGACGGTCATGCCCGGCTGGGTCAGGCCCAGCTGCGGGCCGACGACGTGCACGATCCCCTGCTCGGCGTCACCGAGGGGGTGCAGCCGGACGCCGAACTCCTCGCAGTTGGAGCGCAGGGTCTGCAGCTGCTTGGCCGAGACCTTGTCCTCGAGCAGCGACAGCGGACGGTCGATGTCGGCGGTGGGGGTGTTGTGGTCCTCGGTCGCGATGGTGAGGTCGAGACGGCGCACCGGACGTCCGGCCATCCGCAGCCCGTCGAAGGCCTGCGGACTGGTCACCTCGTGGACGAGGTGGAGGTCGATGTAGAGCAGGTCGGGTTCCCCGTCCTGCCCCTTGCGGACGACGTGGTCGTCCCAGACCTTCTCCGCCAGCGTGCGTGCCATGCTCCGCTCCCCTCACTTGCGTCTCACGTTTTGAGACGCCAGTATCGCTTCGTGGACAAGAGTAGCGGAGTCGGCGTGCTCGACAAGGCGGTGCTCGTGCTGGGCGCGCTCGAGGCCGGCCCGGCGAGCCTGGCGCAGCTGGTGTCGGTGACCGGTCTCTCCCGCCCCACGGCGCACCGCCTCGCCGTCGCCCTCGAGCACCACCGCCTCGTGGCGCGCGACCTGCAGGGCCGGTTCGTGCTGGGAGCCCGGCACGCCGAGCTCGCCGCCGCCGCCGGCGAGGACCGACTGGTGGCCGTCGCGGGACCGCTGCTGAGCGCCCTGCGCGACGCCACGGGCGAGAGCGCGCAGCTCTACCGCCGCCACGGCGAGCACCGCATCTGCATCGCCGTCGCCGAACGGCTGCACGGTCTGCGCGACACCGTCCCGGTCGGCGCCTCCATGACGATGACCGCCGGGTCCGCGGCCCAGGTGCTGCTCGCCTGGGACGACCCGGAGCGGCTCTCGGTGGAGCTCATGGGCGCACGCTTCGACGCCAGCGCCCTCTCGGGCGTCCGGCGGCGCGGCTGGGCCCACTCCAGCGGTGAACGGGAGGCCGGGGTCGCCTCGGTCAGCGCGCCCGTGCGGGGGCCCTCCGGGCGCGTCCTGGCGGCCGTCTCGGTGTCCGGCCCCGCGGAGCGCTTCGGTCGCCACCCCGGTCGTCGTCACGCCGACGCGGTGCTCGCCACGGCGGCCGCCTTCGGCGCGGCCCTCGCACCGCAGACCTGACCGGTTGCCGGGCAACGAAGAAGGCCCCCGGTCAGTGACCGGGAGCCTTGATCTGTAGCCCCGACGGGATTCGAACCCGCGCTACCGCCGTGAGAGGGCGGCGTGCTAGGCCGCTACACAACGGGGCCCTAGCTCAGGAGTTCCGTTCCCGGAACCCGCCTCGGAGAGTCTACCTCCCGGAGCGGTGTGCTCCGGACTGTCGACGTCTGCGACAAGCGCTGGGGTACCAGGACTCGAACCTAGAATAGCTGTACCAGAAACAGCCGTGTTGCCAATTACACCATACCCCATGGTGACTGATCCGAGCGGCGAACCGCCCGAACGAGATGAACTCTAACGCGTCCGCACCCTCCACCCCAAATCGGCTCCCCGCCGCGCGACCTGAGGCGCGACGGGGAGCCGACGAGATGGTCAGAGGGTCGCGCGCAGCCGCCGCAGCCGGGCCAGCGACGACTCGCGGCCGAGGATCTCCATCGACTCGAACAACGGCGGGGAGACCCGGCGCCCCGTGACGGCCGTGCGCAACGGGGCGAAGGCGAACTTCGGCTTGATCCCCAGCCCGTCCACCACGGCCGCCCGCAACGCGGTCTCGAGCTCGGCGGTGCTCCACTGCGGCAACGCTTCCAGCGCGCCGAGCGAGGCGTCGAGCACGTCGGCGGCCTCCGGTCGCAGCGCCGTGGTCGCGTCCTCCTCCAGGACGACGTCCGCGTCCGCGACGAAGAGGAACCCGAGCATGCCGGGGGCCTGGCCGAGCAGGGTCATCCGCTCCTGCACGAGCGGGGCGGCCAGGACGAGCCGCTCCAACTGCTCCGCGGACGGTTCGGCCGGCAGGACGCCGCCCGTCTGGAGGTAGGGGACCAACCGCTGCCGGAAGTCGTCGGGAGCCAGCAACCGCAGGTGCGCGGCGTTGATCGCCTCGGCCTTGGTCACGTCGAAGCGGGCGGGCGAGGCGTTGACGTCGGCGACGTCGAAGGCGGCCACCATCTCCTCGACGGAGAACACGTCCCGGTCGTCGGCGATGCCCCAGCCGAGCAGGGCGAGGTAGTTCAGCAACCCCTCGCGGACGAACCCCCGGTCCCGGTGGTGGAAGAGGTTCGACTCCGGGTCGCGCTTGGAGAGCTTCTTGTTCCCCTCCCCCATGACGTAGGGCATGTGCCCGAACAACGGGACGGCCTGCGAGACGCCGATGTCCACGAGCGCCTCGTGCAACGCGATCTGGCGGGGGGTGGAGGAGAGCAGGTCCTCCCCGCGCAGCACGTGGGTGATCCCCATCAGCGCGTCGTCGACGGGGTTCACCAGCGTGTAGAGCGGATCGCCGTTGGCGCGCACCAGGACCGGGTCGGGGAAGGACCCGGCCTTGAACTCGATCCGACCACGCACGACGTCGTCGAAGGAGTAGTCGCGCCCCTCGGGCAGCCGCAGCCGCAGGGTGGGCTCGCGCCCGTCGGCGCGGAACGCAGCGACCTGCTCGGGGGTCAGGTCGCGGTCGAAACCGTCGTAGCCCAGGACCTTCGGACGGCCGGCGGCCTCGTGGCGGGCCTCGATCTCCTCGGCGGTCGAGAACGACTCGTAGAGGTGCCCGGCCGCGCGCAGCCGTGCGACGACGTCGTCGTAGATCGGGCGGCGCAGGCTCTGGCGGTACGGCTCGTGCGGGCCACCGACGTCGATGCCCTCGTCCCAGTCCAACCCCAGCCAGCTCAGCGCGTCGAGGATCTGCGCGTAGCTCTCCTCGCTGTCGCGGGCGGCGTCGGTGTCCTCGATGCGGAACACGAGCTTCCCGCCGGTGTGGCGGGCGTGGGCCCAGTTGAACAGGGCCGTCCGGATGAGGCCGACGTGCGGCGTCCCCGTCGGCGAGGGGCAGAAGCGGACACGGACGGGCGAGGAGCCCGGGGCGGGAGGTGCGGCGATGTCAGTCATGGCGGCCCCAGCCTATTCGCCCGCGAGAGTGGTGGCAGAGCGTCACGGGTGGGCCGTTCGGGTGGCACGGACAAACACGCAGCGTCACGCGTGTCAGCGTCGTGGAGACCGCCCCGCTCCCCCGCCGCCCCCTCCGGAGGATCTTCGTGACCCGCCCCTCGCTCCGCCTCGCCGCCGCCCTCCTGCTGCCGCTCGCCGCCCTCACCGCCTGCGGTTCGGTGCAGGCCGCCGCCGGTCTGCCCGTGGAGACCGCGACCCCCGCGCGGACCGCCACCCCGACGCCCACCCCGACCGCCACCGTCGCTGTCGAACCCGTCGCCAACGACCTCGCCCTCGGTTCCGCCCACCACGAGCTGCAGGCCGGCGGCATGACCGTGGCCGTCGACTACTGGTCGACGCTGGACATGGGCCGGTGGACCCCGCAGGCCGCGAAGCCGATCCAGCTCGCCGCGACCATCACCGGTCCGAACCTGGGCACCGCGAAGAAGCAGCAGAAGGCCTACGTCAGCGCCTTCACCGTGACCTCCTCCGCCGTCGCGGCCGACGGCACGGTGACCTCCCCGGTCAGCGTCCAGGACGTCTCGCGCCAGACCCCGGGCTACCTGGCGATGGCGCCCTACGCCTACTCGACGTCGTTCGTCATCCCGGCCGTGCCCGCGGGCACCCGCAGCGTGGAACTCCTGATCTCCTACGACGTGCTCGAGCAGAGCGCGCCCGGCGCGAGCGACTACTCCAAGCAGACCGCGAACGACACCATCACCGTGGCGATCGCTCCTGCGGTCACTCCGGGGAGCTGAACGAGGTCGAGAGGACCCCCAGGCCCTCGATCTCCACCTCGACGCGCTGCCCGGCGCGCACGGGTCCGACCCCGGCCGGGGTCCCCGTCATGATCACGTCACCGGGCAGCAGCGTCATCGCGGAGGACACGTGGGCGATGATCGCCGGGATGTCGTGGACCATCAGCGACGTCCGGCCGTCCTGGACGACCTCGCTCTGCCCGCCGGTGATGCGACGGGTCTCGATCCGCAGGTCGGAGGGGTCGAGGTCGGTCTCGATCCAGGGCCCCAGCGGGGTGAACCCGTCCGCACCCTTCGCCCGCCACCACTGCTTGTCGGGACCCTGCAGCGAGCGCGCGGTGATGTCGTTGGCGATGGTGTAGCCGAAGATCACCTCCTTGACCCGCTCCTTCGGGACGTCCTTGCAGATCCGGCGGATGACGATCGCCAGTTCGCCCTCGTAGTGCAGTTCCTCCCCGGCCCAGGCCGGGATCACCAGCGGGTCACCGGGACCGGCCACCGAGGTGTTCGGCACGGTGAAGACCAGCGGTTCCTCGGGCACCTCGTTGCCGAGTTCCTCGGCGTGGGCGGCGTAGTTGCGCCCGATCCCGAGCACCTTCGAGCGGGGGATGACCGGCGCCAGCAGCCGGGCGTCGGCCAGCGGGACGCGCTCCCCCGTCGGGCTCATCGGTGTGAAGAGCGGGTCGCCCGCGACGACGAGGATCTCCTCCTCGCCCGGAGCGCCCTCGACGACGCCGTAGCGCGGGTCGGAACCACTGGAGGAGAACCTGGCGATGCGCATGGCCTCACCCTAGTGACGTGGCGCGACCCCGCCGTCCGACGGGGTGGGAGGGGCCGCCGGGCGGCGGCCCCTCCCCTCAGACCAGTCTGCGCAGCCAGCCGTGGGTGTCCTCGGCCCGGCCGTACTGGATGTCGAGCAGCTTCTCGCGGATCGTCATCGTGACCTCGCCGGCGGAACCGGTCCCGTGCGAGAGTTCCCCGTCGGCCGACACGAGCTTGCCGACCGGGGTGACCGCAGCCGCTGTGCCGCAGGCGAACACCTCGGTGATCCGACCCGAGGCGACCCCCTCGCGCCACTCGTCGATGCTCACGCGGCGCTCGCTGACGTCGTGGCCGAGGTCCTTGGCGAGGTCGATGATCGAAGCGCGGGTGATGCCCTCGAGGATGGTGCCGGTGAGTTCAGGGGTCACGATCGAACCGTCGTCGTGGACGAAGTACAGGTTCATCCCGCCGAGTTCCTCGACGTACTTCTGCTCGGCGGAGTCGAGGAAGCACACCTGGTCGCAGCCGTGCTCGCCCGCCTCCTCCTGCGCGGCGAGGCTGGCGGCGTAGTTCCCGCCGCACTTGGCCGAACCCGTGCCCCCCAGGGCGGCGCGGGAGTAGTTCTGCGACAGCCAGATCGAGACCGGCTTCACCCCGCCGGAGAAGTAGGCGCCGGCCGGGGAGGCGATGACGAGGAACTTCACCTCGTGCGCCGCGCGGACCCCGAGGAACGCCTCCGTGGCGACCATGAACGGACGCAGGTACAGGGAGGACTCCCCACCCGTGGGGACCCAGGCCTCGTCGGCCCGGACCAGCTGGGTGATGGCCTCGAGGAACGTCTCCTCGCCGATCTCGGGCAGCGCGAGGCGTCGCGCGGACCGCGCCATGCGCGCGGCGTTGGCCTCGGGACGGAAGGTCCAGACGCTGCCGTCGGCGTGGCGGTAGGCCTTGAGCCCCTCGAAGATCTCCTGCGCGTAGTGCAGCACCGCGGCGGCCGGGTCGAGTTGCAGCGGCCCGTAGGGGACGACGGCCGTGTCGTGCCAGCCCTCGCCCTTCGTCCAGGTGGCGATGGCCATGTGGTCGGTGAAGAACTTCCCGAACCCCGGCGCCCGGAGGATCTCCGCCCGACGCTCCGCCGCGACCGGGGTGGCCGACGGCGTGACGGGGAACGTCAGCCGGGGGGCGGATCCGGTGGGGGTGGCGGTCGGCGTGGCGCTCATGCGCGGTCTCCTCGTGAGCTGACGGTGGTGGATCGACGGTACCCCGCGCTCAGGCGGTCGCGGCGGCGGCCAGCGCGTCGCCGACCTCCGCCGTGGAGCGCGTCCCGACCTCGCCGCTCGCGCGGGCGGCCAGGTCCGCGGTGACGGCCGCGTCGACGCGCGCCGCGGCCTCGTCCCGGCCGAGGTGGGAGAGCAGCAGCGAGACCGACAGCACGGCGGCCGTCGGGTCGGCGAGCTGACGACCCGCGATGTCGGGGGCCGAACCGTGGACGGGTTCGAACATGCTGGGGGCGGTGCGGTCCGGGTTGACGTTGCCGGACGCGGCGAGGCCGATCCCTCCGGTCACGGCCGCGGCGAGGTCGGTGAGGATGTCGCCGAAGAGGTTGTCGGTGACGATCACGTCGAACCGCGACGGGTCGGTCACCATGAAGATCGTGGCCGCGTCGACGTGCAGGTAGTCGACGGCGACGTCGGGGAACTCCGTCCCGACCGCCTCGACGGTGCGACGCCACAGGTGCCCGGCGTGCACGAGGACGTTGTGCTTGTGCACCAGCGTGAGCTTGCGGCGCGGACGCGCCGCGGCGCGGGCGAAGGCGTCGCGCACGACGCGCTCGACGCCGAAGGCGGTGTTGACGCTCACCTCGGTGGCGATCTCCTGCGGCGTGCCGACCCGCAGCGCGCCGCCGTTGCCGACGTAGGGCCCCTCGGTGCCCTCGCGGACGACGACGAAGTCGATGTCGCCCGGGTCACCCAGCGGGCTCGGCACCCCGGGGAACAGCTTGGACGGGCGCAGGTTGACGTAGTGGTCCAGCGCGAAGCGCAGCTTGAGCAGCAGCCCGCGCTCCAGGACGCCGCTGGGCACGCTGGGGTCGCCGACGGCGCCGAGCAGGATCGCGTCGTGGCCGCGGACCTCCTCGAGGACGCTGTCGGGCAGCGTCTCCCCCGTGCGGTGGTAGAGCCGGGCGCCGAGGTCGTACTCGGTGGTCGAGACCTTCTGGCCCGCCTGGTCCAGCACCGCGGAGAGCACCTTGAGGGCCTCGACGGTCACCTCCTGGCCGATGCCGTCGCCGGGGATGACCGCGAGTCGCAAGGTGTCCGTCATGGCGCGCAGGGTATCGGAGCCCGTCGGGGCACCATCCACCATGTGGGCGTCGCGTCCCGAGGGGTGAGACGGTACGGGTCACAGGACCTCCCCCGGGCCGAGGCGGACGGGCCGCCGGATCGCCCCGTGGTCTGACGCCACGCGGCCCCGGGCTGCCTAGGCTCGTCGGGTGCGTCAGCAGGACACCTCCCGGAACGTCTTCGACCGCGTCGTGAACTGGACGCGGGCCAACAGCCTGCTCATCGACGCCCTCATCGCCCTCGTGATGGCGGGGACCTCCTGGCTGGTCAGCATCTCGGTCGGGGTCGCGGGGGGAGTCGTCGGCGCGGTGATCAGCGCCGGGATGTGCCTGCCGCTGGCGGTCCGGCGGCGCTACCCCGAGGTCTCGGGCGTGCTCGTCGCGTTCTTCGGGATCTCGCAGCTGGTCCTGCCCGGCCCGGCCTACGGCAACCTCGCGGTCCTCGCCTCCGTCTACGCGATGGCCGCCTACGCCGCGTCGTGGGCTTCCCGCGGTGGGCTCGCCCTGGGGCTGGCCGGGGCCCTGGTCTGCGCGGTCCGGTTCTTCAGCGGCACCGGGATCGGCGGTGTCGTCCTGCTGAGCGCCTTCATCGGCTTCATGGTGCTGGCCAGCTGGTCGCTGGGGAGCCTGCGCCGTTCCCAGCGCCAGAACGAGGTGGCCCTCGTGGAGCGCGCGCGGTTGCTGGAGAACGAGCGGGACAACGAGTCCCGGCTGGCGGCGACCGCGGAACGCCAGCGCATCGCGCGCGAGATGCACGACGTCGTCGCGCACTCGTTGTCGGTGATCATCGCCCAGGCGGACGGCGGGCGCTACGCCGCCGACGCCGACCCGGGCATCGCGACGACGGTGCTCGAGACCATCTCGGGCACCGGACGTCAGGCCCTCGCCGACATGCGCAACCTCCTCGGCGTCCTGCGTCAGGGCCCCGGCGACGCACTCGCCCCGCAACCGGACGCGCGGATGATCCCGGAACTGGTCGCGCAGGTGCGCACCAGCGGCCTCGAGGTGGAGGCCGAGGTCCTCGGCCCCCCGCGGGAACTGCCGCCGGCGATCGGGCTGGCCGCCTACCGGATCGTCCAGGAGTCGCTGACCAACGTCCTCAAGCACGCCGGTCCGCGGGCCCGGACCCGGGTCGTCGTCCGCTGGGACGACGACGCCCTGCGCCTCGACGTCGAGGACGACGGCCGCGGCGCGGCGTCCATGCTCCAGCCGAGCCCCGGCGGGCAGGGTCTGGTGGGGATGTCGGAGCGGGCCCGCTTGCACGGCGGGTCGGTGACGTCGGGGCCGCGCACCGGTGGGGGTTTCTCCGTGCGGGCGCGCCTTCCCTACAGTTCGTGAGGTGAGCGATCCCACCGAACCGATCCGCGTCGTCCTCGTCGACGACCAGCAGCTGGTGCGCGCCGGGTTCCGGATGGTCATCGACTCCCAACCCGACCTGCACGTCGTGGGCGAGGCCTCCGACGGGGCCGACGCCGTGCGGGTCGTCACCTCCACCCCCTGCGACGTCGTGCTGATGGACGTGCGCATGCCCGGTCTCGACGGGATCGAGGCGACCCGGCGCATCACCTCGGCCATCACCTCGGCCAGCGCCTCGGCGGGTCCCACGGAGGGTCCGAAGGTCGTGGTGCTGACGACCTTCGACCTCGACGAGTACGTCGTCTCGGCGATCGGCGCGGGAGCGAGCGGCTTCCTGCTCAAGGACGCGCCGCCGGAGGAACTCCTGGCCGCGGTGCGCACGGTGCACTCCGGCGACGCGGTCATCGCGGCGAGTTCCACCCGCCGGTTGCTGCAGCACGTGGGTCCGTTGCTGCGGGCCGGTGCGGCGACTCCCTCCGCTGCGCCGCAGGGGATCCCGACGGACCTGACCCCCCGGGAGCGGGAGGTGCTGGAGTGCATGGCCCACGGGTTGACCAACGGCGAGATCGCCCAGCGCTTCGTCGTCTCCGAGGCGACGGTGAAGACGCACGTCGGACGGGTGCTGGCCAAGACGCACTCGCGCGACCGGGTGCAGGCGGTCGTGCTGGCCTACGCCGCCGGGCTCGTCCAGCCCGGCGACGTGCTGCGCGACGCGCGGTAGGTCCTACGCCCGGGGGCGCACCGCGGCGGCGGCGCGGGTCGCGCGGTCGCGCGCCTGCTCGACGTCGGCCCCCCGGGCCAGCGCGACGCCCATCCGGCGACGGGTGAAGCTCTCCGGCTTGCCGAACCAGCGCAGGTCGCTGCCGGGTACGGCGAGCGCCTCGGCGGCTCCGTCGGCGGAGATGGCGACGGCGTCGACGCCGCCGTAGATCACGGCGCTGGCGCCGGTGGAGTGCCGTTCGACGTCGACGGGCAGTCCGAGGAGGGCCCGGGCGTGCAGGTCGAACTCGCTGAGGAACTGGGTGGCCAGGGTGACCATGCCGGTGTCGTGCGGGCGGGGACTGACCTCGCTGAAGAGCACCTCGTCACCGCGGACGAAGAGTTCGACGCCGAACAGCCCGGTGCCGCCGAGGTCGGTGGTGACGGCGGCGGCGATCTCCTGCGCCCGGGCCAGGGCGGTCGGGGACATGGGGTGCGGCTGCCAGCTCTCGACGTAGTCGCCCCGTTCCTGGCGGTGCCCGACGGGGTCGCAGTACCGGGTGACGACCTCGCCGTCGGCGTCGAGGGAGCGGACGGTGAGGAGGGTGATCTCGTAGTCGAACTCGACGAAACCCTCGACGATGACGCGGGGTCGCTCCACGCGGGCACCGGACCGGGCGTACTCCCACGCCTGCTCGACGTCGGCGGCCGAACGCAGCGTGCTCTGTCCCTTGCCGGAACTGGACACGACGGGTTTCACGACGCACGGGAACCCGATCGGCCCGCCGGTGGCGTCGTGGAGTTCCTCGAGGGAGTCGCAGAACGCGTAGGGGCTCGTGGGCAGGCCCAGGGTCTCCGCCGCGAGGCGGCGGATCCCTTCGCGGTCCATGGTCAACCGGGCGGCGCGGGCGGTGGGGACGACCCGGAACCCCTCGGCCTCCAGCTCGACGAGGACGTCGGTGGCGATCGCCTCGATCTCGGGGACGATCACGTCCGGTCGCTCCGCCCTCAGCAGGGCGCGCAGGGCGTCCGGGTCGCTCATCGCGATGGTGCGGGAGTGGTGGGCGACCTGCTGGGCCGGGGCGCCCTCGTAGCGGTCGACGGCGATCGTCTCGACCCCCAGGCGCTGCAGGGCGATGACGACCTCCTTGGCCAGCTCACCGGAGCCGAGCATCAGGACGCGCGTCGCGGACGGGGAGTTCGGGGTGCCGAGGGTGACCACGGCAGGAGCCTAGGGCCCGGCCGCGTCGGTCCCGTGCCCGAAGCGACGGGAGGACCGTCAGACCACGGGATGACCTCAGGATCCACTCAGGGCCAGACGCTGCGCGGGACCGCGGTCCCTAGCGTCGAGGGTGTTCGAGAACCCCCGCGATCCTGGGAGAACCACCGTGTCCGAGTTCCACGACAGTTCCGCGGTCCGTGCCGTGGGTCTGCGCAAGACCTACGGCCGCGGTGACGCCGTCGTGCACGCCCTCGCCGGGGTGGACGTCGAGTTCACCCGGGGCGAGTTCACCGCGATCATGGGCCCCTCGGGTTCCGGCAAGTCCACCTTGATGCACTGCCTCGCCGGCCTCGACGTCGCCTCCGCGGGGCAGGTGTTCCTCGGTGACACCGAACTCACCGCCCTGAAGGACGCCGAGCTCACCCGGCTGCGACGGGACCGGATCGGTTTCGTGTTCCAGAGCTTCAACCTGCTGCCCGTCCTCGACGCCGAGGAGAACATGCTGCTGCCGCTGCGCCTGGCGGGCCGGGAACCGGACGCCGCCTGGCGCGACGACGTCGTCCGCCGGCTCGGGCTGACCGACCGGCTCCGGCACCGCCCGCACGAACTCTCCGGTGGGCAGCAGCAGCGCGTCGCCGTCGCCCGCGCGCTGCTCCCCCGCCCCGACGTCGTCTTCGCCGACGAACCCACCGGGAACCTGGACTCCCGCGCCGGCGCGGAGGTCCTCAGCCTGCTGCGCGGCAGCGTCCGCGAGGTCGGCCAGACCGTCGTGATGGTGACCCACGACCCGGTCGCGGCGAGCTACGCCGACCGCGTCGTCCTCATCGCCGACGGCGGCCTCGCGGGTGGGCTGACCAGTCCCACCCCCGACGACGTCATCGACGCCCTGCGCACCCTGGGGGTCTGAACCGTGCTCCGGGTGACCCTGGCCCAGTTGCGTGCGCACGGCGCACGCGTGCTCGCCTCCTGCCTCGCGATCGTCATCGCGGTGGGTTTCGTGGTGGCGACCCTGTCCCTGAACGCGACGGCGAAGGCCGCTGTCCTGCAGGGGGTCGGCGCGCAGTTCGTCGCCAGCGACGTCGTCGTGACCCCGAGCGACCCCTACGCCGAGGACCAACCGCTCACCGCCCTCGAACCCGTGGTGGCGGCCCTGCCGGGCGTCGCCGCGGTCGCGGCCGACCGGTCCACCTCCGTCGACGTGCGACTGCCCGACCGGACCGGCGCGACGTCGGCGCAGGCGCGCAGCCTCGGCAGCCCCGGGACGCTGCGGTGGCAGCACGTCAGCAGCGGCCGCCTGCCGCAGGACGCGGACGAGATCGCCGTCTCCGACCGCGTCGACGTCGCGCCCGGGACGCGGATCGCCCTCACCCACTACCCCGTGGGCGACGACGCCTCCGGGTCCCCGGAACCCGTCACCCAGCAGGTGACCGTCGTCGGGACCGTCGACCTCGCCGGGGACCCCCGCGCGGGCCTGGTGCCGACGGTCTTCGGCACCGACGCGGCGGTCACCGCGTGGGGCGCGGGGTCCCCGGACCGGCTGCGGGTGGCCGCCGCTCCGGGGACCGACCGCACCGCCCTGCTGGAGAGGATCACCGCGGCCGCGCCGGCCTCGGTGACCGTCACCACCGGTGAGCAGGCCGCGCAGGACGTCGCCGACTCCTTCACCGGGGACGCGCAGAGCCTGACCAGCGTCCTGCTGGCCTTCGGGGCGATCGCCGTCCTCGTCGCCGGGCTCGTCATCGCGAACACGTTCGCGGTGCTGCTGGCCCAGCGGACCCGCGAGCTCGCCCTGCTCCGTTGCGTGGGTGCGGACCGCGGCCAGATCGGTCGCAGCGTCCTGGGCGAGGCGTTCGTCGTCGGGTTGCTCGCCTCGCTCGTCGGCGTGCTGGCCGGGTCCGGTCTCGCCCGGGTCGTGGCGGGGCTGGCGGGTCGCGTCGACTCCCCCGTCCCGTTGACCGACGTCGTCCTGCCCCCCTCCGCGGTCCTCGCGGGTCTCGTCCTCGGCACGGTGGTGACGGTCCTCGCCGCGCTCGCCCCGGCACGGGCCGCGACCCGGGTCGCCCCGCTGGCCGCGCTGCGGCCGCTGTCCACCGCTCCGGTGCGCTCCCGGGCCGGCGTCGTGCGCCTGGTGCTCGGTCTCGTGGTGACCGTCCCCGCCACCGCCGCCATGGTCGTGCTGGCCGCGGGTGGCCAGCTCCTGGGTGCCCTCGTCGCGGGAGCCCTCAGCTTCCTCGGGTTCCTGCTGCTGGCCCAGCACCTCGTCCCGGCGCTCGTCGCCCTGGCGGGCAGGCCGTTCCGACGCCTGGGCGGGGTACCGGCCCGACTCGCCGCCGGGAACTCGATCCGCAACCCCCGGCGCACGGCCGCCACCGCCACCGCCCTGGTCATCGGGGTGACGCTGACGACGGCCATGGTCGTGGGGACCTCCTCGACGCGGGTCAGCGCCCTGCGCGCCATGGACGCCGGCTACCCGACCGACGTGGTCGCCACCGCCTCGCAGCCCTGGGGGTCCGACGTCGTGGCCGCGGTGCGCGGGGTCGACGGCGTCGCCGGTCTCGCGCTGGTCGAGAACCTGGACCTCACGACCGCGGACGGTTCGCTGAACCTCACGGTCGACGCCGTCGACCCGGCCGCGGCGGGCGCCGTCGTGCGCTCGCAGCAGCGCTCACCCCTGCCCCGGGCCGGTCAGATCGTCCTCCCGGCCACCCTCGGTGCAGGTCTCTCCGACGGGGACGCGCTGGCCCTGCAGGTCCTCGACGACGCCGGCGAGCCGAGCGGCGCCGCCGTCCCGTTCACCGTCCGGGTCGCCCCGGACAGCCAGTCCGCGGCGGTCATCACCCAGGCCGACGCGCAGCGGCTGCGGACCGACCTCGAGCCGACGGGCGCCTGGATCCGCCTCGCCGACGGGGACACCGGGGCCCAGGCCGCGGCGACGGACCGGATCTCGGAGGCCCTCGCCCAGGTCCTGCCCTCCAGCGACGTCCAGGGCATCGCCAGCCTGCGCAACTCCCTGGACCAGCTCCTCACGACGATGCTCCTCATCGTGACCGGGTTGCTGGCCGTGGCCGTCGTCATCGCCCTCATCGGGGTCGGCAACACCCTCGCCCTCTCCGTCGTCGAACGGCGGCAGGAGTCGGGCCTGCTGCGGGCCCTGGGGCTGACCCGGGGTCAGCTGCGCGCCGTGCTGGCCTGGGAGGCGCTGCTCGTGGCCGGGGTGGCCGCGGTGCTGGGGGTGGTCCTCGGCACCGGGTACGGCCTGGCCGGGACGGCCTCGGTGCTCAGCGCCGAGATGCCGGTCGTGCTCGCCGTGCCGTGGGGTCAGGTCGGGGGGATCGTCGTCGTCGCCGCGCTCGCCGGGGTGCTCGCCTCGGTGCTGCCGGCGCGACGTGCGGCGAGGACACCCCCGGTCGCCGCCATCGCCGACTGACCCTGAGACGCTGTCGGCATGGCTGTCGTGAAGATCAACGCGATCGAGGTCCCCGAGGATGGCGGGCCCGAACTGGAGCGCCGGTTCGGCGCCCGGATGGGTGCGGTCGAGGGAACCCCCGG
Source organism: Kineococcus sp. GCM10028916 (assembly GCF_042674865.1). Classification (NCBI taxonomy): domain Bacteria; kingdom Bacillati; phylum Actinomycetota; class Actinomycetes; order Kineosporiales; family Kineosporiaceae; genus Kineococcus; species Kineococcus sp. GCM10028916. Next base: position 196,984 of record NZ_JBHTFM010000013.1, read on the forward strand.
GTTCCTCGGTTTCGAACTCCTGCGCCCCGTCTCGGGGGAGACCCGCTACTTCGTCTACACGAAGTGGGAGACGGAGGAGGCGTTCCAGGCCTGGGCCGGCGGTGGCGCGCAGGCCGCCCACGCGGGCGAGCGGGCCAAGCCGGTCGCCACCGGCGCCTCGCTCCTGGAGTTCGAGGTCGTCCTCGGCGCCGACCCGAGCTGATCCCGCACCGATGAGGATCGACTCCGCGGGCCACGCCCCGGGAGCACCCACGCTGGTGCTGCCGGGGCGCGGCTACGACGCCGACCAGCCCGTCCTGCGGGTGGTCCGCGACGAACTGCTCGCCGCCGGGCACCGGGTGCTGACCCTCTCCTGGGACGGTCCCGCCCCCACCACGGCGGACACCCCCGACCTGGTGCGGGCCCTGCTGCACGACCTCCGCCCGAACTTCGTCGTCGCGAAGTCGCTGACCACGCTGGCCCTGCCCGTGGCCGCGGACCTCGCGCTCGCGGGCATCTGGCTGACGCCGTTGCTCGACGAGCCGGCGGTGGGGCTCGCCGCCGCCCGCTCGCACGCGAACACCCTGCTCGTCGGCGGGACGGCCGACCCGTCGTGGAACCGGACCCTGGCCCACGAGAGCGACCGCGAGGTTCTCGAGTTCGTCGGCGCCGACCACTCCCTGGAGTTCCCGGGGGACCCCGCGGCCACCGCGACGGCGCTGGAACGGCTCCGCCACGGCGTCCGCGAGTTCCTGGCCTAGGACCCGGACCGGGCTGGGACTCGACCCGGGCTAGAACTCGAAGAGGTTGCCCCGCAACCCACCGCCGCCGTACCCGCTGCGCAGGATCCCCCGCCGGCGCAGCACCGGGACGAGGTCGTCCAGGAACCGGTGCAACGTCACCGGGTGCAGGTCCCCGGAGAGCAGGAACCCGTCGTTGTCGGCGTCCGCACCGAACTCCTCGACGAGGTCGGCGAACTCCTCCGCCGTCCCGACCAGTCCGCTGCGATCGCCGAGACGCCCCTTGCGGGCCTTGCGGGCCAGCAGTTCCCGCAGCGGGGCGTCCGGGGTGTCCCCGCGCAACGCGGTGAGGGTGCCGAGCGAGACGTGGTCGCCGAACACCGCGGGATCGATCGGCGCGTCCAGCGGGAGTGCCGTGAGGTCGGTCTCGAGGTCGCTGGACCAGGCGAGCGCCACCTCGTGCAGAACGGCGTCGGAGGCGTGCCGGGAGGCGGCGACGACCCGGTCGGCCTCCTCCCGGCTGGTGAGCAGTTCCGGTTTGACGACGAACAGCACGCGGACGTCCGCGGGTTTGCGACCGGCGAGCGCGGCGGCCGCCAGCACCTTCGCCCGGTAGGCCCGCACCTCCTCGACCTGCAGCGGCGCCAGCGCCAGCTGCACGTCGGAACGCGACCCGGCGAACCCCAGGCCGCGCGCGGAACCCCCGGGCGAGACGACCACCGGGTCCCCGCCGTCGAAGGGCAGCGCGTTGAGCGGTCCGTCGAGGCGGAAGTGCTCACCCCGGTGCTGGAACGCGTCGATCTTGGCCCCGTCGGCGAAGTGCCCGGTCTCGGCGTCCGCGACGAGGGCGTCCGGGTCCCAGCTGTGCCACAACCGGCGGACGACGTCGATCCACTCCTCGGCGCGGTCGTAGGCGACGTCGTGCGCGACGGGTTCGAGCCCGACGTGACGAGCGCTGCCGACGTCGGTGACCAGGTTGATCCCGAACCGGTCGCCGGAGAGGTGCTGCAGCGTCGCGGCCTGCCGGGCGGCGAGGTAGGGCGGGGTGATCCCCGCGTTGATCGTGGGGACGACGCCGAGGTGCCGGGTCGCCGCGAACAGGTACGGGGCGAGCAGCAGCGGGTCGTGCTTGGGCCCGCCGTAGGCGGCGCGGACCCGCAGGTCGAGGGTGTCGGGGTTGCCGAGCGAGATCGCGTCCTCGATGACCACGAGGTCGAAACCCGCGCGTTCGAGGTCGCGGACCGCGTGGGCGTAGAGGTCGGGACGCGTCCAGTCGTCGTTCCACGCCTGGTAGTCCCGGCCCCAGCCCTGCGGGCCGAAACCCCGGGAGAAGAAGTACCCGAAGTGCTGCAGGCGCGTCACCTCAGACCGCCACGGGGAGCTCGGCGGGAACCGTGGCGGCGAGCGCGAGCTCCAGGTCGGCGAGCAGGTCCTCGCGTTCCTCCAGCCCGATCGAGAGCCGCACCAGTCCCGGCCAGATCCCGGCGGCGAGGCGTTCGGCCTCGGTGCGGTGGGCGTGCGTCGTGCTCCCCGGGTGGATGACCAGCGAGCGGACGTCGCCGACGTGGGTCATCCGGGTGAACAGCTCGACGGCGTCGACGAAGCGTTGCGCCGCAGCCCGTCCACCCTCGAGGGTGAAGGAGAACACCGCGCCGCTGCCCCGCGGCAGCAACCGCTGCGCGACCGCGGAGGTCCCGTGGCCGGGGAGTCCTGCGTGGTCGACGCTCACGACCTCCGGACGCGCCGCCAACCAGCGGGCGAGTTCCAGGGCCGTCGACGTCTGCCGCGCCACCCGCAACGACAGGGTCTCCAGGCCCTGCTGGACCAGGAACGCGTTGAACGGGGAGATCGTCGGCCCGAACCGCGAGGCGACGACGGCCCGGGTGTGCTCGACGTAGGCCCGTCGCGGCCCGTGCGCCTCGACCCAGCTGACCCCGCCGAGGACGTTCGCCGGAGCGCTCAGGTGGTCGAACCCGCTCCAGTCGAACGAACCGCCCGTGACGATCGCGCCGCCCAGGGCCGCCCCGTGCCCGGCGAGGAACTTGCTCGCGGAGTGCACGACGACGTCGGCGCCGTGGTCGAGGGGGCGCAACAGGTAGGGCGTGGCGAAGGTGTTGTCGACGACGAGCGGGATGCCGTGCCGGTGGGCCACGGCCGCGACGGCGGGCACGTCGAGGACGACGTTCTTCGGGTTCGCGATCGACTCGGCGAAGAACACCCGGGTCTCGGGGCGCACCGCCGCCTCCCACGCCGCGGGATCGGTGCTGTCGGCGACGAAGTCGACGGTGATCCCGAGCCGGCCGAAGTTGTCGACGAGCAGGCCGCGGGACCCCTCGTAGAGGTCCCCCGCGGCGACGACGTGGTCGCCGGCGCCGAGGACGCCGAGCAGGGCCACCGTGATCGCGGCCTGGCCGGTGCCGACGACGATCGCGTCGCTGCCGTGCTCGAGGACGGCGAGGCGCTGCTCGAGCGCCGTCGTCGTGGGGTTGGCCATCCGGGTGTAGACGTAGCCGTCGTCCTCACCGGCGAAGCGGGCACGCGCCTGCTCGAAGTCGTCGAAGACGAACCCGGCGGTCAGGTGGACGGGGGTGACGCGGGAACCGGTCGCGGGATCGGGCGAGGAACCCGCGTGGACCTGCTGGGTGGCGAAACCGTGCGGGAACGGGACGTGCGACATCGACGGGACCTTCCGGGGAGCGTGAACGGGGGACCTGGCGGGCGTTCAGCCCCGACAGGTCATCCCGGCGCTGCGCAGGAGGTCGATCACGAGACGGCGCGTCAGGCGGTGTTCAGGCACGGAGCTTCTCCCATCGGTCCTGGCGGAAGCACCTACCCGAAGGCGGTTGCTGCGGCGTCGACGAGCCAGGTCTCTCGGCCGCTCTGGATGGCTCCTCCAGTGAACGGTGACCGCGGGCCCCGTGTCAAGCGCTTCACCCGGTCGGGGCGCGAGTAGCGTGCCCGCTCGTGATCCTCACCGCGATGCTCTTCTACCCCGGGGGCGAGCACCTCACGAGCTGGCGGCTCCCGGGCGGGCGCCCGGACGACTACCTCACCCACGGCTACTACGAGGACTTCGCCCGCACCGCGGAGCGCGGCGGGTTCACGGCGTTGTTCTACGCCGACGAGCTCTACGTGTGGGACCGCTTCCCCTCCGGGGTCGAGCACGTCGCCAACGTCCGCCCGGAACCCTTCGGGCTCCTGGGCGCGCTCACCCGCAGCACGGAACGCATCGGGCTGGTCGCCACCGTCTCCACGACGTGGAACCAGCCCTTCCACACCGCCCGCCAGGTCGGTTCGCTGGACTTCCTGAGCTCCGGGCGGGCCGGGTGGAACCTGGTGACCTCGGCCAGCGACGAGGAGGCGCGCAACTTCGGTCTCGACGTGAACCTGGACCACGCCGCGCGCTACCGCCGGGCGGGCGAGTACGTCGAGGTCGTGCAGGGCCTGTGGGACAGCTGGGACGACGACGCGATCCGGCCCGACGTCACCTCGGGCCGCTACGCCGATCCGGCGGGGATGCACGTCCTCGACCACGAGGGTGAGTTCTTCCGCGTCCGGGGTCCACTGAACCTGCCCCGTCCGCCGCAGGGCCACCCGGTGCTGTTCCAGGCGGGTTCCTCCGAGGACGGTCGTCGGCTGGCCGGGAAGCACGCCGAGGCCGTCTTCGTCCCCGGCAGCGCCCCGCTGGAGGGCGCCCGCAGGCTCGCCGACGACTACAAGCGCCGCGCCGCGGACAACGGCCGCGACCCCACCCACCTCAAGGTCCTCCCCGCCCTCTCCCCCGTCCTCGGCGAGACGCCGGAGCGCGCGCTCGAACGGGTGGACGAGATCGAGGCGTTGACCCCGGACCGTCTCAGCCTCGACTGGCTCTCCCACCACCTCGGGGTCGACCTCTCCGGCCACCCCCTCGACGAACGGTTCGAGTTCGACTTCAGCGGCGGGTCGAACCAGGTGCAGACGGTGTTCGAGGGGGTCCGCAAGCTCATGGAGCGGCAGTCGGACCCGGAGCGGTTCACGCTGCGCGACCTGTACCGGACGATGCTCCGCCGCCGGTTCCTGCCCGGGACGCCCGAGCAGGTCGCGGACTGGATGGTGGAACGCTTCGAGAACGGGGCCGCCGACGGTTTCACCCTCGCGTTCTCCTCCGTCCCCGCGGGGCTCGAGGAGTTCGTCGAGCAGGTGGTGCCGCTGCTCGTGCGACGTGGTGCGCTGCCGCCGGAACTGCCCGCGGCGACCCTGCGCGAGAACATGGGGCTGCCCGTCCCGCCGAGTCGCTACGCCTGAGAGACCCGCCATGGCCGACGCCGTCCACGAACACCCGCTCGCCGTCCTGCTCGGGATCGAAGGACTCGCCCTGCAGCGGGCCACCACGGGTCACGGCCGGCACGGCCGGGAGTTCGTCGAACGCCGCCTCGCCGAGGTGCGCCGGCTGCGCGACGACCCCCGGCTGCGCGACGGTCTCGACGTGGCCCGGGTGCCCCCGGGCGAGGGGTACGCCGAGTGGTCGCGGCGCTACGACGTCCCCAACACCGCCTTCGGCGACGCCGACGTGATCCTGCCCTGGCTCGACGACCTCGCTCCGGGGGACGCCCTCGACCTGGCCTGCGGGACGGGCCGCTGGTCCACCGAGCTGGCAGCCCGCGGACACCGGGTCACCGGCGTGGACGGTTCCCCGGAGATGCTGGCGCTGGCCCGGGTCGCGGGCGTCGAGTTCCTCCCGGGCGACCTGCACGCGGTCCCGGTGGGCGACGCCTCGTCCGACGTGGTGGTCTGCGCCCTGGCCCTCTCCCACGTCCCCGACCTCTCCCCGGTCTTCGCGGAGTTCGCCCGCGTCCTGCGCCCCGGTGGGACCCTCGTCGTCTCCGACGTCCACCCCGACCGGATCCGCCGGGGCTCGATCCCGGCCTCCCCCGGCCCCGAGGGGGAGGCGCGGCGCATCGAGGGTTTCGTGCACCCCGTCGGCACCCAGCTGCGCGCCGCGCTCTCCGTCGGGTTGCGGGTGCTCGACTGCGTCGAACCCGTACCGTCCGGGTCCACGACCGGCCGACCCGGCCAGGACGGTCCGGGGACCTGAAACGAGTGGCCGTGGTCGCTCGAGGCGCTCGTCCCCGAGGCGAGCGACGCCGCCTACCTCGGGCAGCCCGCGTTGGTGGTGTGGCGGTTCACCCGGTGATCGCCCGCAGCTGCGCGATCCACTCCCGGCCGAGTTCCCGCCCGTTCGGCAGCGCGTCGTCGCGGTCCCAGCGCCACGTCGTGACGATGGCGAGCACCAGCGCCCGGCAGTCCCGGAGCAGGTCGGGGTCGAGTCCCGGGTAGTGGTCGGCGACGTCGTCGGGCGCGTGGGCGAGGTCGAACTCGACCGGTCCGCGACAGCACGTCTCCAGGTCGACGAACCATGCTCCCGACTCCGTGGCCAGCACGTTCCCCTCGTGCGGCTCCCCGTGGATCACCTGCTCGGGGCCGCGGCCGACGACGTCGCGCAACCGGGTGAGGATTCCCGCCAGGAACGTGCGGTCGACCTCGGGGACCTCCGGGGTGCGGTCCCGGTCGGCGAGCAGTCGAGACGCCCGGTCGACCCGTTCGGTGACGTGCGGCACGGCGGCGAACGGCAGGGCGAGTCCCCGCAGGTCCTCGTGCAGTCGCCGCAGCGCCCGGGCGTACTCCTCGGCCGAGAGGGGGCGTTCCCGGACGGGGTGGAACTCCCAGAAGGTGACGCCGAACCCGTTCCGGACGTGGACGCGCGGTCGCACCCGCGGGTCGAGCGCCACCGCGGGGCTCCCGACGGCCGCCAGTCGCCGGGCGAGGTCGACCTCGAAGGCCAGGATCCCGTCGGACTCCGGGGCGACCCGGGCCAGGACGTCCGCGGGCAGCAACCGCAGCGTGAGCTTGTTCGAGTTCTGGAGGACGACGGCGTCGCCGACCTCCAGGCCCTCGGACCCGGCGACCGCCGACGCCGCACGCACGGCGTCGGCCGTCTCCGCCGGCTGCATCACGTCACCTCGGACCCGTTGGGGGGCAACCGGTCCGCGTGCTCAGAGTTCCGCGAGACGCGGGACGACGGCGTCGCCGAAGGACTTCACCGTGCCCGCCTCGAAGTACGGGAAACCGCCGTGCAGGTGGGTCACACCGAGCGCGGCGTAGCGCTGCGCGCTCTCGAGGAACCCGTCGAGGTCGTTCGGGGTGAACGGGGCCATGACGGTCTTCTCGATGGTGTCGTAGTCGCGGCCGAGGTCGTCGCAGTGCCGTTTCAGGACGTCCAGCTTGTGCGCCACGTCGTCGCCGCCGAAGAGGTTGCACGCGTCCCCGTACTGCGCCACGAGGCGCAACGTCTTCTTCTCCCCACCTCCGCCGATGAGGATCGGCGGGTGCGGACGCTTCAGCGGCCGGGGGTTGCCGAGCGTGCGACCCAGCGTGTAGTGCTTCCCCTCGAACGGTTCCTCGGAGTCCGACCACACCTGCAGGCAGATCCGCAGGGTCTCCTCGAGCCGCTCGAAGCGTTCCGCGGTGGGCGGGAACGGCAGTCCCAGCCCGGTCGCCTCCCCCTCGAACCAGGCGGCACCGATGCCGAGCCACGCGCGGCCACCGGAGAGGACGTCGAGGGTCGCGACGAGTTTCGCGAGGAGGCCCGGTTCCCGGTAGGTCACGGCGGTCACCCAGGCGAGGAGTTCCACCCGTTCGGTGCGGGCGGCCAGGAACCCCAGGGTCGTGTAGGCCTCGAGCATGGCCCGCTCGGCGTCGCCGATGGGCGGGATCTGCCAGAGGTGGTCCATGACGCTGACGCTGCGGTAGCCCGATTCCTCGGCCTCACCGACGATGCGGATGAGGTCCTCGCGCAGGGTGGCCGGGCCGCCGGGGTTGGTGAAGTCGGAGACGTGGAGTCCGATGTGCATGGCGGCGAACCTACGCCGTTCCCGTGCTCAGGTCTTGCGCACCCGGATCGGTCCCTTCGCCGTCGAGGGGTCGACGACCTTCCCGCCCTGGGTGATCTCCGCCTCCCCGGCGACGACGAGCCGGCGGGCGGCGGCGCGCGCGGGTTCCATCAGCTCCTGCCAGCCCTCACCGCCGACGGCGCGGGCCACCTCGCTGGGGCAGATCGTCTTCGACCGCCCACGGGCGTCGAGGAGCGCACGCATGGTGGTCTCGAGCTCGGCGTCGACCGCGGACGCGGAGGACTTCGCCCGACGCCGGCAGCCGTCGGAGCAGTAGCGGACCTCGTCCCAGTCCCGTTCCCACTTCTTGCGCCAGGTGATCGTGCGACCGCAGACGACGCAGTCCTTCGTCGGCAACGTCTTCCCGCTCACCCCGTCACTGTAGGTCGGGCGCGCACGCCGGCCGTCGGAGGGTTTCAGGCCGGGCGCTGCTCTCCACCCCTTCCCCTGGGGACGCGCCACGGCCCGTGGTGCGTTCCGTCGGCGGCAGGTCTAGGTTGGGAGGTGCAAGTTGTACTTTCAACTACCTGGAGGTTACCGGTGAGCGACGTCAAGCTCGCGATCGTCTACTACTCCGCGACCGGCACGGTGCGCGGCATGGCCGAACGCCTCGCCGCGACCGGCGAGTCCCTCGGCGCCGAGGTGCGGCTCCGGCAGGTGGAACGCACCCCCACCGGTGGGGAGAAGGCGGCCACCGACGAACAGGCCGCCGAGGCCGAGGAGGCCAAGGGCGCCGCCGGGGTCACCGCGGACGACATCGTCTGGGCCGACGCGGTCCTCTTCGGCTCCCCGACCCGCTACGGCAACATCGCCGGGCAGCTCAAGGTGTTCATCGACTCCCTCGGCGCCCAGTGGGGTGCGGGTCAGCTCGCCGACAAGGTCTACGCCGGGTTCACCTCGACCTCGACCCTGCACGGCGGTCAGGAGTCCACGCTCCTCGCGCTCTACAACACGATCTACCACTTCGGCGGGATCATCGTGCCGCCCGGGTACACCGACCCCTCGAAGTTCGTCGACGGGAACCCCTACGGCGTCGGCCACGTCGCCGGCCAGGGCGACCGACCGCTGGACGGCGTGACGTTCACGGCGCTGGACCACCTCGTGACCCGCGTCGTCGCCACCGCGAAGAAGCTCACGGCCTGAGACCGGATTCACCGGTCGATGTGCTCCAGCTCCCACGTCCGGGCGTGCCGGTCGTCGGGGGCGGAGCACGTCAACCGTTGCGCCGCAGCTGATCCCACCCGCAGGTGCACCCGCAGCGGACGCCCCTCGTGCTCGAGGTCGACGCGCCAGCGGCCCTCCTCCTCGTCGACGACCGCCCGCGGGCGCAGCGCGTCGAGCACGTCGATCCCGAGTTCCAGCCGGGCGTGGGCCTCCGCGGCCTGGATCACCCCGGGGTCGCAGGAACGACCGCGCAACCGGTGCGGCAGGACGCGACCGGTGCGCAGCGCCGCCACCAGGTCTGGTGCGTCCGCCGGGGACAACCGCCCGTGCGTGACCCCCGTCGGCAGCGACAGCGCGGTCGCGGCGAAGCGGTCCCCACCGAGGTGGGAGCACTCCCACACCGGACCGGGGTCGAGGTCGGCGAGCGCCGCGACGACCGGGCGCCCCCGCAGCGCGCAGCACCAGTCCTTGCGACCGTGGGTGCAGACCAGGAGCAGCGGCTCGTCGTGAAGCTCCCAGCCCTCGGTCGCGGCGGCGGCCTCGGCGACCTCCGCCTGGGGGGTCGTGCGGGTCAGGGTGCGGGCCCGCCCGCGGCGGACGTCGACGAGGAACAGCCGACGGGGGCCGTCCGGGTCGAGGTCGCGCGCGGAGGGGCGCCGGATCAGCAAGAGCTTCAGACCGCGTTCCTGCGCGGTCCCGCGGAGGGCGTCGGTCACCACCGGCCCGAGCCGGGACGCCGGCACGGCCCCGGCGCCCCAGGCCCCGGGTTCCTCGACCAGGAGGTAGCCGCGCACCGCGGTGGCGGTGCCGAGCAGGGCGTCGCCCCGCTCCTCCGCCGCCGCGGCGCACGAGAACCGGCGGGCGATGGCCTCCGTGCTCAGGCCGGACCCCCTGCGGGGAGCAGGACGTTCTCGCGCAGCAGACGGCGCACGACGACCAGGGCGTCGTCGGCGTCGAGGCCGACCGCGGCGAGGTCGCCCGCGGACGTGCGGCCCGCCGTCAGGACGTGGTCCAGGGCGGGACGGAGCCAACCGGGGAAGGTGATCCGCCGGTCCGGGAGGACGAGGTCCACGGTCTCGCCCGGGCCGGTCAACCGGGGACGCACCCCGCGCCGGACCCGCACCGCGCGGTCCGGGGTCAGGGTGCGGGCGGCCTCGTCCTGGGCGAGGACCCCGACCGGTTCCGGTGGCACCGCACCGGCCCGCCGCCGGGCGACGAGGCGTTCGACCGCGTCCTCGTCCAGGGTGTCGAGCCAGCGTTGCGCCGCGGCGCGGAACTCCTTGACGGCCTCCGGGGTCGGCGCTCCGGGCAGCGGCAGCGCGCGACGCAGGGCCACGTCCCCGGTGCCGGCGGAGGTCACCGCGTCGGTGAGGACGTCGGCCCACGTCGTGGCGAGCACCCCGATCGTCAGGTGGATGGACCGGTCCTCGGTCGTGCGCGCCGAGTGCAGCCAGCCGCGGGGCAGGTACAGGGCGTCGCCGGGTTCCAGGACGGTGTCGATGACGGCGGGCCGCCCGCCGACGGGGTCCGGGCCGAGTCGGGTGGAGGGCTGGGACTTCAGCGGGAGTTCCACCGCGGGCGGGTGGATCGTCCAGTGCTTGCGCCCGTCCACCTGGAGCACCACGACGTCGTGGGTGTCGTGGTGGGGGTTGAAACCCTGCGCACCCGGCGGGGTCACGTACACGTTGACCTGGCACTGGTGCCCCAGGTCCTCCGCGAGCTGGGAGCAGAACGACTGCAGCGCAGGCCAGGTGCGGTGCAGGGCCTGGAGGACGATGGTCGCCCCGTCCGCGTGGGCGGCGGCGATGCGCTCGGAGTCCGGCAGGTCCGACAACTGCTGGTTGCCCGCCACCGCGCGACGGGTGTAGCTCGCGCGGGGTAGGGGCGTGCCGTTCTTCACCAGGGAGAAGAACGGGGTCCGCAGCGCCCGGGGGCCGAGGAGCTCGTCCACGTCCGCGGGCGCGAGCAGGTCGTGGACGGAGCCGCGACCGCCCTCGGCGGCACGGTCGGCGGCCCGGACGAGCAGCGGAGCGGCGTTCCAGTGCTCCTCGGCGAGGCGGTCGGCGGCCTCCCCGAAGCACCGTCGCAACGCCGGACCGGCGCTCGTCACGTCAGGATCCCGCGGGGTCACTGCCCGCCGGGTCGCTGCCGCTCGGGTCGACCTGGGTGGAGTCGGAGTCGCCCGAGTCGGAGTCCCCGCCCTCGCCGCCGTCGGGGTCCACCCCGGCCGGGTCGGAACCCGAGGGGTCCACCTGGGTGGCGTCGCTGTCGCCGGAGTCCGCGTCGCCCCCGGGGGTCGAGGCGGAGGTCGTCGTCGTGATGTCGTCGTCGCTGAGGTTGCTCATGGGGCCACCCTGGCACCCACCTCCCGGCGGGGCACCTCCGAGCCTCCTGGGGACGCGACGCGATGTGCCTGCGCGGTGAGCGCCCGACTGCCAGACTCGTCCTGCTCCACCCACTCGACGACGAGCCCGCCGGAGGCGCACGTGCCCAGGTCCAGGATCTCCCCCAGGTTCCCCAGCGCGCTCGCGGCGGCGGTGGTGGGGGCTGCGCTGGTGGTGGGCAGCGCCGGGAGCGCAGCGGCCCAGGGGCCACCACCGCCCAAGCTGAACCCGGCGGGGGCGAAGGTGGCCACCCTCGGTGACTCCTACGCCTCCGGTGAGGGCGCGCCCGCGGCCGGGGCGACGCCGTGGGTCAGCGACGTCTACGGCGACAGCGGCGCCGACGGCTGCCACCGCTCCACCCTGAGCGGTCACACCGTCTTCGGGACGGGACTGCTGCGCGGCGACGACAAGGCCTACGTCAACGCGTCGTGCAGCGGCGCCACCACCGTCAGCCTGGTGCGGGGGTTCAAGGGGGAACGCTCGCAGCTCGACGCCCTCGGGCCCCGCACGAAGACGGTCACCCTGAGCATCGGCGGCAACGACGCCGGGTTCAGCAGCGTGGCCACGGCGTGCAACACCGTGGCGACCGTCCCCGGGGCACCCTCCTGCCAGGCCGCGCTGGCGGGTTCGGCGGCCGCCCTGCGGGCGCTGACGACGGCCCCCGCCGGGGGCATCACCCCGCTGGAGCGGACCTACCGCGCGGTGCTCGCGAAGGCCCCGCACGCCGTCCTCGTCGTCACGGGGTACCCGTTGCTCTTCCCCACCGGCGCCGCGTCCCCGCGCTGCGACGTCATCCAGCCCGCGGCACGCACAGCGATCAACAACGCGACCCTGCAGCTCAACGCGGCGGCGAGCGCAGCGACGGCCGCCGTCGGGGGGCTCTACGTGGACCTGGTGCGCCCCTTCACCGGGCACTCCTCCTGCGAGGCCGATCCCGCGGCGTCGTGGATCAACACGATCGTGCCGCGCGACCCGGTGCTCAGCTTCCACCCGAACGCCACGGGACAGGCGGCCATCGCCGCGCGCCTGCAGGAGATCCGCTGCTTCGTGCATCCCGGACGCTGACCCGGGACACCCCGGACGCACGAGGGCCCCGCACCACCGTGGTGCGGGGCCCTCGTGACGACGGGGTGCGTCAGCGGGCGGCGGAACCCTCGACGTAGTCGGAGTCGTCCGACTTCACCCAGGACATGAGCTTTCGCAGCTCACGGCCGGTGGCCTCGATGGGGTGCTGTTCGGCGGCGGCGCGCAGCTTCTTGAACTCCGGCGCGCCGGCGTCCTGGTCGTCGATGAAGCGCTGGGCGAAGGTGCCGTCCTGGATGTCCTTGAGGACGTCCTGCATGCGGCCCTTGACCGAGGCGTCGATGACGCGCGGGCCGGAGACGTAGTCGCCCCACTCGGCGGTGTCCGAGATCGACCAGCGCTGCTTGGCGATGCCGCCCTCGTACATGAGGTCGACGATCAGCTTCAGCTCGTGCAGGCACTCGAAGTAGGCGACCTCGGGCTGGTAGCCGGCCTCGGTGAGGACCTCGAACCCGGTCTGGACGAGGGCGGACATGCCACCGCAGAGGACGGCCTGCTCACCGAACAGGTCGGTCTCGGTCTCCTCGGTGAACGTGGTCTTGATGCCGCCGGCGCGCAGGCCGCCGATCGCCTTGGCGTAGGCGAGACCGAGGTCCCACGCGGAGCCCGTCGCGTCCTGCTCGACGGCGACGATCACGGGGACGCCGCGGCCGTCGACGTACTCACGACGGACGAGGTGACCCGGGCCCTTGGGGGCGACCATGACGACGTCGACGTCGGCCGGGGGCTTGATGTAGCCGAAGCGGATGTTGAAGCCGTGGCTGAAGAACAGCGCCTTGCCGGCGGTGAGGTTCGGCTCGATCGCCTCGGCGTAGAGACCGCGCTGCAGGTGGTCCGGCACCAGGACCATGATCACGTCGGCGGCCTTGGCGGCCTCGAACGGGGTCAGGACGGTCATGCCCTGCTCCTCCGCCTTGGCGCGGCTCTTCGAGCCCTCCTTGAGGCCGACGACGACGTCGACGCCGGAGTCGCGCAGCGACAGCGCGTGCGCGTGGCCCTGGCTGCCGAAGCCCAGGACCGCCACCTTCTTCCCGGTGATCTTGGACAGGTCGGCGTCGTCGTCGTAGAACATCTCGGCCACGTGGGGTTCTCTCCTCTGGATCTTCTTCGTCGTACAGGGGGTGTTCGGGTTCAGGCGGAGCGGAGCGCCCGGTCGGAGATCGCGCGCCCACCGCGGGCGAGGGCGACCGACCCGGACTGGACCAGCTCGCGGATGCCGAAGGGTTCCAGCACGCGCAGCAGCGCGGCCAGCTTGTCCGGGCTCCCGGTGGCCTCGACGGTCACGGCGTCGGGGGCGACGTCGACGACGTGGGCGCGGAACAGCGCCACGGTGTCGAGCACCTCCCCGCGGGCGGAGGCGTCGGCACGGACCTTCACGAGCAGCAGTTCGCGTTGGACGGAACCGCCGTCCTCGAGCTCCACGATCTTCAGGACGTTGATCAGCTTGTTGAGCTGCTTCGTCACCTGCTCCAACGGCTGCGACTCCACGTCGACGACGATGGTCATCCGGGAGATGTCGCTGCGCTCGGTCGGTCCGACCGTGAGGGAGTGGATGTTGAAGTTCCTGCGCGCGAACAGCGACGTGACGCGCATCAGGACACCGGGTCGGTTCTCGACCAGGACGGACAGGGTGTGCTGGGACATCAGGAGATCACCTTCTCGGGGCCGGACTCGTTGTCGCCCTCTTCCTCGCGGTCCCACTTGGGCGACACCCCGCGGGCGTACTGGATCGCGTCGTTGCTCACGCCGGCCTCGACCATCGGCCAGACCATGGCGTCGCGGTGCACGCGGAAGTCGATGACGACGGGCACGTCGTTGATCGCCATGGCCTTCTCGATGGTCGCGTCGACGTCCTCGGCCTTGTCGCAGCGCAGCCCGACGCACCCGTAGGCCTCGGCGAGCTTGACGAAGTCGGGGACCGGCGCGGCGTGGGTGCCGTGGTGGTCACCGGAGTTCAGGTCGGTGTTGGAGTAGCGCTCGGAGTAGAAGAGCGTCTGCCACTGCCGGACCATGCCCAGGCTGGAGTTGTTGATGATCGCGACCTTCACGGGGATGCCGTTGAGGGTGCACGTCGCCAGTTCCTGGTTGGTCATCTGGAAGCAGCCGTCGCCGTCGATCGCCCACACCACGGTGTCCGGCTTGCCGACCTTGGCGCCCATGGCCGCGGGGACCGCGTAGCCCATGGTGCCCAGCCCGCCGGAGTTCAGCCACGTGCGCGGGTTCTCGTACTGGACGAACTGCGCGGACCACATCTGGTGCTGCCCGACCCCGGAGACGTAGATCGCCTCGGGACCGGCGATGGCCCCGATCCGGGCGATGACGTGCTGCGGGGCGAGGGTGCCGTCGTCGGACTCGGCGTAGCCCAGCGGGTACGTCGTCTTCCAGGACTGGGTGAGTTCGGTCCAGGCCGTGAGGTCGGCGCGCCCGTTCTCGAACTCGGCGGCCACGGCCGTGGTGAGCTCGGCGATGACGAGCCGGGCGTCGCCCACGATCGGGACGTCGACGGCGCGGTTCTTGCCGATCTCGGCCGGGTCGATGTCGGCGTGGATGACCTTGGCGTGCGGGGCGAAGCTCGGCAGGTCGCCGGTGACGCGGTCGTCGAAGCGCGCACCGAGGGTGATGAGCAGGTCGGACTTCTGCAGCGCCGTCACGGCCGCGACCGTCCCGTGCATCCCGGGCATGCCCAGGTTGTTCGGGTACGAGTCGGGCAGCGCACCGCGCGCCATCAGCGTCGTGACCGCGGGGATGCCGGTGAGGTCGGCCAGCGCTGCGAGCTCCGCCGAGGCGTCGGCCTTGATGACGCCACCGCCGACGTAGAGGACGGGGCGCTCGGCCGCGGCGATGAGCCGGGCGGCCTCGCGGATCTGCTTGCCGTGCGGCCGCGTCACCGGGCGGTAGCCGGGCAGGTCGATCGTCTCGGGCCAGGCGAAGGACGTCGTCGCGGTCAGCGCGGACTTGGCGACGTCGACGAGGACCGGGCCGGGCCGGCCGGTGGCGGCGAGGTGGAAGGCCTCGGCGATGACGCGGGGGATGTCGGCCGGATCGGTCACCAGGTAGTTGTGCTTGGTGATCGGGATGGTGATGCCGGCGATGTCGGCTTCCTGGAACGCGTCGGTGCCGATGGCCTTGGCGGCGACCTGCCCGGTGATCGCGACCATCGGGACGGAGTCCATGTTCGCGTCAGCGATCGGGGTGACGAGGTTGGTCGCTCCCGGACCGGAGGTCGCCATGCAGACGCCGACCTTGCCGGTGGCGACCGCGTACCCCTCGGCCGCGTGGCCGGCGCCCTGCTCGTGGCGGACCAGGATGTGCCGGACGTGCGGGGAGTCCATCAGCGGGTCGTAGGCGGGCAGGATCGCGCCCCCGGGCAGACCGAAGACGACCTCGACCCCTACCGCCTCGAGCGAACGGATGAGGCTCTGCGCGCCGGTGAGCTTGGCGACGGGGAGCTTCGGGTCCAGTGGCAGCTGCTCTGGCATCTCTGGTGTCCTCCTCGGGCGGTGCCGTTCACGGTCGTCGTTCAGTCCCGGACGCCCGGCAGATCGGTCCGCCGGACGCAAAAAGACCCCTCAGCCAGGGAAGGCGTGTGAGGGGTCGCGCGCTCGGCCGAACTGGTCAGCCGGCGCGCTGTCCGATGGCTACGAGGAACCGCATGTGCCGAAGGTAGCCCCTGCGTGGGGAGATGTCAGCCACGGGGTCATCGCGTCTCACATCGTGGACACGTGGTCCACGAGTTGGACGTTCCGCTGGCTCGCGGGCGGTGGGATCGTTGCCTCCACGATGTCACTGGACGTCTTCGTGGAGGCAACGATCCCTCAGGGCGTCACCGCGGAGGCAACGATCCCACCCGGCCGCACCCCGAGGTCAGAGGCAGACGGCGCCGAGGGAGGCGGACTGGACCTGCTTGGCGTACTTGGCCAGTACCCCGCGCTTGAACACGGGGGGCAGCGGCTCCCAGCCCTCGCGACGGGCCTCGAGCTCCTCGTCGGAGACCAGGACCTCGAGGGTCTTGCCCGCGACGTCGAGGCGGATCCGGTCGCCGTCGCGCACGAAGGCGATGGGGCCGGCGTCGACGGCCTCGGGGGCCACGTGGCCGACGCAGAGGCCGGTGGTCCCGCCGGAGAAGCGGCCGTCGGTCATCAGCAGGACGTCCTTGCCGAGGCCGGCGCCCTTGATCGCACCGGTGATGGCGAGCATCTCGCGCATCCCGGGGCCACCCTTGGGGCCTTCGTAGCGGATGACGACGACGTCGCCGGCCGAGATGGTGCCGTCCTCGAGCGCGTCCAGCGCCGCGCGCTCGCGTTCGAAGACGCGCGCGGTGCCCTCGAAGACGTCGGAGTCGAACCCGGCGCTCTTCACGACGGCGCCGAGGGGGGCGAGGTTCCCCTTGAGGATGGTGATGCCCCCGGTCTTGTGGATCGGGTTGTCGAGGGCGCGGAGCACGACGCCGTCGACGTCGGGCGGGGCGATGTCGGCGAGGTTCTCGGCCATCGTCTTGCCCGTGACCGTGAGGCACTCCCCGTGCAGCAGACCGGCGTCGAGCAGGGCGCGCATGACGACGGGGATGCCGCCGATGCGGTCGACGTCGACCATGACGTGGCGGCCGAAGGGCTTGAGGTCGGCGAGGTGCGGGACCTTCGCCGCGACCCGGTCGAAGTCGTCCAGGGTCAGCTCGACCTCGGCCTCGTAGGCGATCGCGAGCAGGTGCAGGACGGCGTTGGTGGAACCGCCCAGCGCCATGACGACGGCGATGGCGTTCTCGAACGCCTCCTTCGTGAGGATCTGGCGCGCGGTGATCCCCTTGGACAGCAGGTTCACGACGGCCTGGCCGGACTTGCGGGCGAACCCGTCGCGGCGGCGGTCGGTGGCGGGCGGGGCGGCGCTGCCGGGCAGCGACATCCCGAGCGCCTCGGCCGCGGCGGCCATGGTGTTGGCGGTGTACATCCCGCCGCAGGCACCCTCACCCGGGCAGATCGCGCGTTCGATGGTGTCGACGTCCTCGCGCGACATCAGCCCGCGGGCGCACGCCCCGACGGCCTCGAAGGCGTCGATGAGGGTGACCTCGTGCTCGCTGCCGTCGGAGAGCTTGGCCCGGCCGGGGAGGATCGTCCCGGCGTAGAGGAAGACGCTCGCGAGGTCGAGGCGGGCGGCGGCCATCAGCATGCCGGGCAGCGACTTGTCGCAGCCGGCGAGCAGGACGGAGCCGTCGAGGCGCTCGGCGCTCATCACGGTCTCGACGGAGTCGGCGATGACCTCGCGCGAGACGAGGGAGTAGTGCATCCCCTCGTGCCCCATCGAGATGCCGTCGGAGACGGAGATCGTCCCGAACTCCAACGGGTAGCCCTGGGCGGCGTGCACGCCGTCCTTGACGGCCTTGGCCAGGCGGTCCAGGGGGAGGTTGCAGGGGGTGATCTCGTTCCAGCTGGAGGCCACCCCGATCTGGGGTTTGACCCAGTCGTCGTCACCCATCCCGACGGCGCGCAGCATCCCGCGCGAAGCGGTCGCCTCCAGGCCGTCGGTCACGGTGCGACTGCGGGGTTTGATGTCGACGGTCACGGGGTGAGTCTAGGCACGCGGCTCACGGTCCACCGTTGACCCGCCCCCACCGGGATGGCTACCGTGGGCGGCGTCGTGAACGTTCACGAGATGACCGTTCCCGATGCGACCGTCACCCCCCGGCTCGAAGGAGCGCCTCCCGTGTCGTCCACCTCCCCCACCCGCTGGGCCGTCGTCGGCCCGGGCAACATCGCCCGGCGCTTCGCCGGCCAGCTCCCCGCGGCGGGTCACGAACTCGTCGCCGTCGGCGCCTCCCCCACCGCGGCCGGTGCCGAGCGCGCCCGGGCCTTCGCGGCGGAGTTCAACCCGGACGCCTTCGTCGGCGACTACGACGCCGTGCTGGCCCGCGAGGACGTCGACGCCGTCTACGTCAGCACCGTGCACGTCACCCACGCGCAGCTCGCCCTAGCCGCGGTCCGCGCCGGCAAGCACGTGCTCTGCGAGAAGCCCCTCGCCCCCAACAACGGCCAGGTCATGGCGATCGTCGACGCCGCCCGTGCCAGCGGCGTGCACTTCCTCGAGGCGTACATGTACGCCCACCACCCGCAGACGGCGAAGCTCCTCGACCTCGTGCGTTCCGGGGCCGTCGGCACCGTCCAGCACGTCGACGCGAGCTTCGCCTTCGCGACCGGCGGGAAGACCGGGCGCCTCTACGACGCCGACCTCGCCGGCGGCGGGATCCTCGACGTCGGCGGTTACCCCGTCTCGGCCGCGCACCTCGTCGCGGCGGCCGCACTCGGCCGGCCGGCGGCCGTCACCGGGTTCTCCGCGCAGGGCACCGTGGGCGAGACCGGCGTCGACGAGTGGGCCGTCGCCTCGATCACCTTCGCGGGTGGCGTCACCGCGTCCGTGCGCACGGGTGTCGCGCTCTCCGACCCCGAGACGATCACGGTGTACGGCTCCGGCGGGACGATCCACCTCCCCGACCCGTGGACGATCCGCGGTGAGACCCGCGTCGTCCTGACCCGGCCGGGCCAGGAGCCCGAGACCTTCGAGTTCGATCCGGAACTGCCCGAGAACAAGGCCTACGCCCGCGAGGCGCAGGCCCTCGTCTCCGACGAGACCCCCGTGTTCACCCTCGACGACACCCTCGCGGTCTCGGCCGTGCTGAACCGCTGGCGGGACGCGATCGGGCTGCGCTACCCCTTCGAGACCGACACCGCGAACATCCCGACCGTCTCGGGTCTCCCGCTGCAGCGCCGCGAACCCACGGCCATGAAGTACGGGAAGGTCGAGGGACTGGAACGCCCCGTCTCCCGCCTCGTCATGGGGTGCGACAACCAGCCGGACCTCGCCCACGCGTCGGCCATCTTCGACGCGTTCGTGGAGGCCGGCGGGAACACCTTCGACACCGCGTGGCTCTACGGCATGGGCAAGTACGAGAAGTTGTTCGGCACGTGGCTGACCAACCGCGGCATCCGGTCCGAGGTCAACGTCATCGTCAAGGGCTGCCACACCCCGCACAACGACCCGGAGTCGCTGACCCGGCAGTTGTTCGAGTCCTTCGAGCGGCAGGGCCACGACCACGCCGACGTCTACATGATGCACCGGGACAACCTCGACATCCCCGTCGGTGAGTTCGTCGACGTCCTCGACGAGCACGCCAAGGCCGGTCGCATCAGCGCCTACGGCGGTTCGAACTGGTCGCCCGCCCGCGTCGACGAGGCGAACGCCTACGCCGCGGCGAACGGCAAGCAGCCGTTCACGGTGCTGTCCAACCACTTCGGCCTCGCCGAGGCCTACGACGTGCCGTGGGCCGGGTGCCTGCACGTCACCGACCCCGAGTCGAAGAAGTGGCTGACCGAGCGGAACATCGCCCTGCTGCCGTGGTCGTCGCAGGCCCGCGGGTTCTTCGCCCGCGCGGACGTGAACGACCGGAGCGACGCGGAACTCGTGCGCTGCTACTACAGCGACGCGAACTTCGAGCGCAAGGCCCGGGCCGAGAAGCTCGGCGCCGAACTCGGGGTCCCCGCGACGGCGATCGCGCTGGCCTTCGTCCTGGCGCAGTCGTTCCCGACGTTCGCCCTGTTCGGACCCCGCACGATCGCCGAGGCCCGTTCCTCGATGACCGGCCTCGGGGTCGAACTCGACGCGCAGCAGGTGGCCTGGCTGGACCTCCAGGAGGGGTGAGAACACCGGACACGACGCGGGCCACGACGATCGTCGACGTGGCCCGCGTCGCCGGGGTCTCCCGGCAGACGGTCACCCGTGCGCTGCACGACATGCCGGGGATCAACCCGGCCACCCGGCAACGGGTGCTCGACGCGGCCCGGGAACTGAACTACCACCCGTCCCGGTTCGGACGGGGTCTGGTGAAACCCGCGGCCCGCACCCTGGGCCTCCTCGTCGGCGACCTCACGAACCCCTACTACGGCGAACTCGCCTCCACGGTGCTGCGCCTCGCCGCCGACCGGGGCTGGAACGTCGTGATGGGTGAGCAGGGCAGCATCGCCGACCTCGCGGGCGGGGCGGACGCCGTCATCGGGTTCACCGGTCTGGCCATCGACACCCCCGTCACGGGAGCACCCAACCTGCCCGTGGTGGAGATCGACCCCCCGCGGTTCCACCCCCGCCACGGGCGGGTGGAGTTCGAACGGGCGACGGCCTCCGAGGAGGCCGTCGCGCACCTGCTGGCCCGCGGGACCCGGCACCCCGTGGTGCTGGACCGTCTCGGCCCGCACGGCCGCACGCGTCGCGGCGACGCGTTCGTCGCCGCGTTCCGCGCCGCCGGGGTGGAACCCGTCGTCGCCGATCGTCTGACCCCCTGGACCGACCTGGCCGCCGCCGGTGAACCCGACGCGGTGGTCGCCTTCAACGACCTCGACGGGTTCCGCGTCCTGCAGGAACTCCGTGTCGCAGGTCTCGACGTGCCCCGCGACGTGCGGGTCGTCGGGGTCGACGGGCTCGCCGTCGGGGAGTTCGTCACGCCCCGGTTGTCGACGCTGGTCATCGACCTCGCCGAGGTCGCCCACGCCGCCCTGGACCTCGTCGTGGAACTGTCGACGAACGGACCGGGCGAAGCCGTCCGCGTCGTGCCGCACCGCTTCGTGGCGCGCGACTCCACCTGACCGCCCGTCAGCGCACCCGCGTCGTGGGGGTCAGGCGCGCTGCAGGCCCAGCTTCTGCAGAGAGGCGCGGACGTCCGCGGCGCTCCAGCCGAGACGACCGTCGGACCAGGTGGGCTCGGGCAGGGCGCGACGGCCGACCATGGCGTGCAGGGCGGCGACGTCGACGTCGTACATGTGGCTGATCTGCATGAGCGTGAGCTTGTCCGTCACAGTGCTGGATCTCCCCCGGCGCCTGCGGGTGGCCGGGCGGACCCCGGGTGACTCACGCAGGCAAACGTCCCAAGGGTAGCGGGTCCCGGCGGACGCCCGCCACCACCGGCCCACGCCAGCTCGCACCAGGCCGCGCCAGCCGCGTGCCAGCGCCGCGCCAGCGGAGCGGGCGACGGTACGACCATGAACTACGCCATCGAGGCCGACGGCCTGCGGAAACGATTCGGTGACACCCAGGCCCTCGACGGGGTCAGCCTGCGGGTGTCGGAGGGCAAGGTGCTCGGCGTCCTCGGCCCCAACGGGGCCGGCAAGACCACGGCCGTGCGCATCCTCGCCACCCTGCTGCGTCCCGACGACGGGGTGGCCCGCATCGGCGGGTTCGACGTCGTCCGCGACGCCGCCGCCGTCCGGCGCACCATCGGGCTCACCGGTCAGTACGCCTCGGTCGACGAGGACCTGACCGGTCTGCAGAACCTCAAGCTCATCGGAACCCTCCTCGACCTCTCCCGCCGCGACGCCCGCGCTCGCGCCGACGAACTGCTCGAGTGGTTCGACCTCACCGAGGCGGCCGGACGCCCCGCCGGCACGTACTCCGGCGGGATGCGCCGCCGCCTCGACCTCGCCGCCTCCCTCGTCGGCCGCCCGGCCGTGGTGTTCCTCGACGAACCCACCACCGGCCTCGACCCGGCCAAGCGGGACGCCATGTGGGACGTCGTCCGGACCCTGGTGCGGGACGGTTCGACGGTCCTGCTGACCACGCAGTACCTCGAGGAGGCCGACCAGCTCGCCGACGAGATCTCCGTCATCGACCACGGTCGCGTCATCGCCCACGACACCCCGCTGGGGTTGAAGCGGCAGGCCGGCAGCCGGACCCTGACCGTCACCCCGGCCGATCCCGCCGACGGCCCGGCGGTCGCCCACCTGCTCTCGGGGTTCTCGTCCGAGGAACCCACGTCGCTGCCGGGTGGTGGGTTCTCCGTCCCCGTCCTCGACGAACGGGCCATGCCCGCCACCGTCACCGGCCTTGCCGAGAGGGGCATCGCGGTCAGCGAACTGTCGCTGCACCTGCCGACCCTCGACGAGGTCTTCTCGACCCTCACCCAGAACACCCAGAACAAGGAGGTGGCAGCATGAGCACCGTTCTCGAACGCCCCACCCGCACCGCCGTCCAGACGGTCTCCCCCAGCCCGTTCCGCGGTCTGCGCCACGCCGGCGCGCTCGCCGTCCGGAACCTCATCAAGACCGCCCGGACCCCCGAGGCGCTGATCGACGTGACGATCCAGCCGATCATCTTCCTGCTCATGTTCACCTACATCTTCGGCGGCGCCCTCGGCGGCGGTGACCGGGGTTCCTACCTGCAGTACCTGCTGCCGGGCCTGCTCGCCCAGTCGATCTCGCTGGCCGGGGTCTCGTTGGGGCAGAACCTGAACAGCGACATCCAGAAGGGGGTGTTCGACCGGTTCCGGTCGCTGCCGATCTCCCGCTCGGCCCCGCTCGTGGGGGCCGTGCTGGCCGACGTGGTGCGCTACCTCATCCTCTTCGCGGTCATCATGAGCGCGAGCTACGTCATGGGTTTCCGGGTCCAGACCGGTCTCGTGCCCACGCTCGCCGCCCTCGGCGTCTCGATGCTGTTCGCCCTGTCGTTCGGCTGGATCTCGGTGTTCGTCGGCCTGGTGGTCCGGACCCCGGGTGCCGTGCAGGGTCTGATGTTCCTGCTCGTCATGCCGTTGAGCTTCGGCAGCAACGTGTTCGTGAACACCGACACCATGCCGGGCTGGCTGCAGGACTTCGTGCACGTCAACCCCATCACCCACCTCGTGGGGGTGGTCCGCGGGTTGATGCTCGGTGGCCCGGTCGCCGGGGACCTCGCCTGGACCGGCGGCTGGATCGCCGTGTTCCTCGCGGTGTTCGTGCCGCTGGCCCTGCGGGCCTACAACCGCCGGGCCTGAGGAACCACCGGGGCACCGCGCCTCACTGCCCGAGCACCCCGAACCCCGCGGCGAGTTCCCGCAGGGCCGCGGAACGGTCCAGCGCCCGTCCACCCGCCACCGCCGACGCCACCGACGCCTCGTCGGTGGCGTCGCGCGCTCCCGCGAGGACCTCGAGGACCGACGGGTCGGTGGCGTCGTCGAACCCCCGCAGCGCTGCGGCGATCCCGAGCCACCGGGCCGCCCGGAGGGGGTTCGCGTCGGCGAGCGCCCAGTGGGCGGCCGACGTGGTGACCAGGGCGATGATCGGCATGTCCCGCGTCTGCAGCGCCGCCTCGAGCGCCACCACCAGCCGTGCGCGGGCCTGCACCAGTTCCCCGGCGGCCGTGTGGACGCGGGAGATCGCCGCGGACAGCGCGGCCCGCTCGTGGCCGAAGGCACCACCCAGCGGCCGCTGCGAGAGAACGGCCTCGTGCTCGCCCGCGAGCCGGCGGGCGTCCTCGATCCGTCCCTCCCGGACCGCCGTGACGACCTCGGAGAGGACCAGCCAGGTGCGGGTCGGGTCGGAACTGCCGGCCGTGAGGGCACGGGTGCGGGCGAGTTCGGCGGTCGCCTCGGCGGACCGCCCCTGACGCTGGTGGACCTCGGCCAACCGGGTCCGCACCAGGACCTCGTCGTCGGCTCCGCCGAACGCGGCGGCCAGGTCGAGGGACTCGACGTAGAGCGCCTCCGCGGCGTCGAGGTCACCACCGTGCACCTGCGCCTGGGCGAGCATCCGCAACGTCGCGGACAGGCCCCAGTGGTCGCCGACCGCACGGAACCCCGCCTCGGCCCGCTGCGCCGCCTCGAGCATCGTCGTGGCGTCGCCGAAGTTCTCCGCGGCCGAGGCGCGCAGCAACTCGCACGTCGCCACCAGCCAGGGTTCACCGGCGGCGGACAGTTCCGCGGTGAGGGCCGCGAGGGCCGCGTCCTGCTCGGCGGTGGCGGACAGGTCGCGGAAGGGGTCGCCGTCCCAGCCCCCGAAGCGGTCCACGACGAGCGCGACCAGCCGGGTGAAGACGTTCGCGTCGGTGGTGAGCAGGGCCTCGACCTTGTCGCGCAGCACGGTCAGCACCGCCATGACCTCACCCGGGCTGCTGGCCGCCTCGACGACACCCATCATCCGGTCGGCCGTCTCGACGACCAGCGCCTCGACGGGCGCGGCCGGGGCGGGGACGGAGGCGGCGAGGCGGACCCACTCGCGGGCCTGGTTCTGCCGGCCGAGGGCCCCGGCCCAGAGGACGACCGGCAGGGTGAGCCGGACGGCGTCCTCCCCGCGTCCGGCGGCGACGAGCTGGCGCAGCACCGCGAGCAGGTCGTCGACCTCCGCGTCCAGCCGCTGCGACCACGTCACCTGATCACGGCTGCGCAGACCGCGGCCCGCGCGCGCCACGAGGTCGAGCGCCCAGGCGGTGTGCGCCTCGAGGACGTCCTCGAGGTCCCCCGAGGCGGCGAGGCGTTCGGCGCCGTACTCGCGGATGGTCTCCAGCAGGGCGTAGCGGACGGTCGGGCCCGGACGCAGCTGCAGCAGCGACTTCTCCGTGAGCGAGGCGAGGAGATCGGCGACCGCGTGCTCGTCGCCGAGGTCGCGGGCGACCGCCGCGGCCGCGTCCACGGCGACGGGCCCCGCGAAGACCGAGAGCCGCTGCAGCAGGACGCGTTCGTCCTCCTCGAGGAGGTCCCAGCTCCAGTCCACGACGGCGCGCAGGGTGCGGTGGCGGGCCACGGCGGTGCGCCGACCGCCGGCGAGGACGCGGAAGCGGTCGGAGAGCCGCGCGTCGAGGTCGGTCAACGTCGTGGTGCGCAGGCGGGCCGCGGCCAGTTCCAGCGCCAGCGGCAACCCGTCGAGACGGCGGACCAGGTCGGTGACGACCCCGCGGTTGGCGTCGTCGACGACGAACCCGGGGTCGACGGCGACGGCGCGGTCGGTGAACAACCGGACCGCCGCGTCCGTCGGCAGCGGACCGAGGGGGTGCAGGGCCTCCCCCTCCGCGCCGAGCGCCTCCCGGCTCGTGCACAGCACGCTGAGGCCCGGGCAGTGCCGCAGCAGGTCCTCCACCAGCACGGCGGTGTCGTCCAGGACGTGCTCGCAGTTGTCGAGCACCAGGAGCACGGGCCGGCCCGTCGCCCCGGAGCTCAGGGCCGAGCGGAGGCGGTGCAGCGGTTCGGCCACGTCGCGCGGGATGGCCCGGGTCTCCAGCGCGACGTCGCCGACCCCGACCGCGCTGACGACCGCGCCCTGGACGTCCTCGCCCTCGGCGACGGGGGCGAGCGAGACCTCGTGGACGGCCCAGGTGCGGGCCAGGTGCCGGGCGACCTCGGTGGCCAACCGGGTCTTGCCCGCGCCACCGGGTCCCACCACGGTCACGCACTGCGTGGTCGCGAGCAGGCCGGTCAGGCGTTCCAGGTCACCGTCGCGGCCGACGAACGACGTCAGCGAACGGACCGTCCGCTGCGGCGCAGGGCCGGTGGCGGGTTCGGCCAGCGCGGCCAGGTGCGCCTCCCGCAACGCGGGTGAGGGATCGGCGCCGAGTTCCTCCGCCAGCACCCGTCGGGTCTGCTCGTAGGCGGCGAGCGCCTCGCCGGTGCGTCCGGCGGCCACGAGGACCCGCACCCGCAGTTCGGCGAACCGTTCCCGCAGCGGGTGCGCGGCCACGAGTTCCTCGAGGTCGGCCGGCAGGCCGTCGAGGTCCCCGGCCCGCCACCGCGCCTCGCAGCGGTCGGCGAGGGCGTCGAGGCGGGCGTCCTCCAGGCGGACGGCGTCGGGGGAACCGGCGATCTCGACGGGTTCCCCGCGCCAGCGGGCCAGGGCCGCGTCCAGCACCTGGGCGGCCGCGGCGGGAGACCCCCCGCGCAGCAGGCGTCGCCCGTCGGCGAGGGCGGCTTCGACGAGCGGGACGTCGACCGCGACCCCGCTCAGCGCGTAGCCGGCCGGACCGGTGGCGATGGTCGCCGACTCCCCCAGCGTCCGGCGCAACCGCGACACCAGCGACTGCAGGGCTCCCGGCCCGCTGGGGAGTTCCCCGGTCCACAGGAGGTCCTCGAGCAGACCGGTCGAGACGGGGTGCCCGGCGCGCAGCGCGAGTTCGGCCAGCAGCCTCCGCAGCCGGGTTCCGGGGACGGCGATCTCGGCTCCGTCGTCGGTCCGGACCCGCAGCGGGCCGAGGAGTTCGATCTGCACGGGGACAGCCTCCCACCCGGGCTGCGGCAACCGTGGCCGAGACGACCCTTCAGTAGACGTCGCGGACGTAGCGCCGCTGCGCGGCCATCGTCTTGACGTACAGCGTGGCGTCCTCCGCGTCCATGCCACCGTGCTCGGCGACGACGTCGCGCAGCGTGGCGTCGACGTCCCTGGCCATCCGGGCGGCGTCGCCGCAGACGTAGAGGTGGGCGCCCTCCTCCAGCCAGGCCCACAACTCCGCGCCGTGGCGCCGCATCCGGTCCTGCACGTAGACCTTCTGCGGCTGGTCGCGCGAGAACGCGAGGCTGAGGCGGGTGAGCAACCCGTCCTCGCGCCAGCCCTCGAACTCATCGCGGTAGTACCAGTCGGTGGCCGAGCTCCGCTCGCCGAAGAACAGCCAGTTCGGGCCGCTCGCGCCGTGGGCGCGCCGGTGCTGCAGGAAGGCGCGGAACGGCGCGACCCCCGTCCCCGGCCCGATCATCACCATCGGCACGCCCGGGTCGCCCGGCGGGCGGAACGCCGGAGCGGACTGCACGAAGACGCCCACGTCCTTCCCCTCCGCCCGGTCGGCGAGGAACGTGGAGCAGACCCCGTGGCGGACCGGGTCGCCGAAACGGACGGTCGACATGGTCAGCTGGACCTCGTCGGGGTGGGCCTCGGGGGCCGAGGAGATCGAGTACTGCCGCGGTTGCAGGGGTTTGAGCAGGTTGAGCCACTCCGCGGGTTCGGCGTGGGCCGGGAACTCCCGGAGCACGTCCAGCAGCTGACGACCGTGGGCCCACTCCGCCGTCCGCGACGGACCGTCGGCGAGGATCCGGGACAGGCCCTCCCGCCGGGAGCGCTGGGCGACGAAGCGGAGCAGTCCCGGGGAGGGCCGGGTCACGTCCAGGGCCGCCAGTTCCGCGGGGTCGACACCGGTGGCGTCGGCGACCTCGGCGAGCACGACGGGGTCGTTCTCGGGCCACACCCCCAGGGAGTCACCCGCGTGGTGCTCCAGCCCGTCGTCGCAGGCGAACCCGATCTGGCGGACCTCCTTGGTCGAACCCGCGGCGTTGAGGCGGACGTTGCGCACGAGCCGGCTGCGGTAGGGGTTCCCGCGGGTGGGGCGGACGGGGGCCGCTCGCGGTGCGGGGACGAGGGCCGCGGGGCTCCGCTGCGCCAGCAGGCCCAGGACGCGCGCGCTCCAGTCCGCGGCGCGATCGTCCTCCCCCGGCTCGCAGTCGATCCGGTCCAGCAACCGCTGGGCGCCGAGTTCGGCGAACCGTTCGTCGAGGCGACGGCCGTGGCCGCAGAAGTCGGCGTAGCTGGAGTCCCCGAGGGCCAGCACGGCGAACGTGCGCCCCTCCAGGCTCGGCGCCGCGGGACCGGACAGCGCCTCCCAGAACGACTCCCCGTTGTCCGGGGGCCCGCCGTCGCCGAACGTGCTGGACACCACCAGCGTGGTCGCCGCGGAACTCAGCCGGTCGGGGGTCACCTCGTCCATCCCGAACACCCCGACCCGGACCCCGGCCGATTCCAGGGCCGCCGCCGCCGAACGGGCCTGCTCCTCGGCTCCCCCGGTCTGCGAGGCCCACAGGACGAAGACGTCGGGCGCGGCCTCGGGCTCGGGGGCCGGGGCGGTGGACGTACCCGCGAACGTCCCCGCGAGGAACCCGTCCACCCAGGCCCGGTCGCCCTCCCCGAAGGGGGCCGACGCCGGCAGGGCCGGTACGAAACCGGGTACCTCGCCGAGGGCGTGCAGGAACCCGTCGAGGTACCTGCTCTGGCGTTCGTCGAAGACCGGCGGCTCCCCGCGTCGCACCTGCGGCCCCGCCTCCACCTCGACGCGGGTCAACCGCACGGCGCACACCTTGAACTCCGGCTGGAAGCTGTCGGGGTCGACCGCGTCGTTGGTCACCGCGTTGATCGCCAGATCGGCGCCGAACTCGTCGTTCCAGTGGAACGGGGCGAAGCAGCACCCCGGCAGCACCCGGTCGGTGACCACCGCCGGCAGGACGGCGCGACCCCGGCGCGAGACCACCTCGACGCGGTCGCCCTCGCCGAGGCCGAGGCGAGCCGCGTCCTCGGGGTTCACCTCGAGGAACGGCCCGGGGTTCAGCTTGTTGAGCTTGGCGACCTTCCCCGTCTTGGTGAGGGTGTGCCACTGGTGCTGGACCCGGCCGGTGTTCAGCACGAACGGGTGGTCGTCGTCGGGGAGTTCCGCCGCCGGGAGGAAGGGGCGGGGCCAGAACACCGCCCGCCCGCTCGGGGTGGGGAACGCCAGCCGGGGAACGCTGCCGTCGGGGTGGACGAGCAGGTCCTGGCTGACCCCGTCGTTGAGGTAGCGCACCGGGTGCCGGTCCTCGCCGTCGTCCGGGGGGGCGGGCCACTGCACGGGACCGCGGCGCAGCCGCTCGTGGTCGACCCCGCGCAGGTCGTAGCCGGTGCGGGGGTTGGAGAAGCGGCGGATCTCGTCGAACACGTCGGAGGCGCAGCCGTAGGCGAAGTGCTCCCCGAAACCGAGCGCGCGCGCCACCTCGGCGATGAGCTCCCAGTCCGGGCGGGCGTCCCCCACCGGGTCGGCGGCCTGCTGCAGCAGGGTCATGTTCCGCTCGGAGTTCACGCTCACCTGGTCCGACTCGGCCCAGAGCGCGGCCGGCAGCAGGACGTCGGCGTAGGGCGTCGTCTCGGTGTCGGCGAAGGCGTCCTGGACGACGACGAACTCGCACCGCTGCAGGGCCTCCACGACGGTGGAGCGGTTCGCGACGGAGGCCACCGGGTTGGTGCAGACGATCCAGCACGCCTTGACCTCCCCGTCGGCCATCCGGCGGAACATGTCGACCGTGCCGGTGCTGAAGTCGGTGCGCAGGGTGCCGGGTTCCAGCCCCCACACGCTCTCGGTGAAGTCGCGGTCCGCGGGGTCGAGGACGGAGCGCTGCCCCGGCAGCCCCGGGCCCATGTAGCCCATCTCGCGCCCGCCCATGGCGTTGGGCTGCCCGGTGAGGGAGAAGGGGCCGCTGCCCGGACGGCAGATCGCGCCGGTGGCGAGGTGCAGGTTCACCAGGGCGTTGGTGTTCCACGTGCCGTGGGTGGACTGGTTGAGGCCCATCGTCCAGCAGCTCATCCACTCGCCCGCCCCGGCGATGAGGTCGGCCGCGGCCCGCAGGTCGGCCTCGGCGATGCCGGTCAGCTCGCTCACCCGCGCCGGCGGGTGGTCGGCGACGACGTCGGCCATCCGCTCCCAACCGGTGGTGGAGGAGGCGATGAACTCCTCGTCGACCGCCCCCGCCGCCACCAGCAGGTGCAGGAGGCCGTTGAGCATCGCGAGGTCGGTGCCCGGGCGCACCTGCAGGAAGAGGTCGGCCGCGTCGGCCGTCGTCGTCCGGCGCGGGTCGACCACGATGAGCTTGGCGCCGGCCCGGACGCGCTCCATCATCCGCAGGAAGAGGATCGGGTGGCAGTCGGCGGCGTTGGAGCCGATGACCAGGAAGACGTCGGCGTGGTCGAAGTCCTCGTAGGACCCGGGCGGGCCGTCGGAGCCGAGGGACTGCTTGTAGCCCGTGCCCGCGCTGGCCATGCACAGCCGCGAGTTGGACTCGATCTGCGTCGTGCGCAGGAAACCCTTGGCCAGCTTGTTGGCCAGGTACTGCGCCTCCATCGACATCTGGCCCGAGACGTACACGGCGACGGCGTCCGGGCCGTGCTCCTCGACGATCTCCCCGAGCCGCTGCGCCACCGTCCCGACGGCGTCGCGCACCGGGACCGGGCGGGGCTCGCCGCCGCGGACCTCGCGCACCGCGGCCTGCTGCAACCGCCCGGGGGCGGTCATGAAGTCCGCGCTGGTCGCCCCCTTCGTGCACAGCCGGCCCGCGTTGGCGGGGTGCTGCTTGTCGCCGGTGACCTTGGCGACCCAGCGGCGCCCGGTCTCGGGGTCGGTGGTGATGTCCAGCACCATCCCGCAACCGACCCCGCAGTAGGAGCAGGCGCTGCGCACCGAGGCGGTGGGCTCGAGGGAGGTCACGACGGCGAGTCAACGCCACCGCCGTTGCCCCCCGGTTACCCCCGTGTTGCGGCCGTGGTGCGCTCTCCTCACACCGGCCCCCGTCGCGCGTGAGGACAACGTCACGCAGGGGCAACGGCGCACGCGACCGGCTGTAACGCGGCGTGCCTAGCTTCGTCCCCGAAGCCAGTCCACCACTGCCCCTGAAGGGACTCAGCGATGGCCCTCACCAACGACCGTGCCGACTCCGAGCTCGCCGTCGGCACGATCCCCGCCCCCCGTGCCGGCCGCTGGGTCGACCACTACGACCCCGAGGACACCGTCCAGTGGCAGTCCACCGGACGACGGGCCGCGAAGCGCAACCTGGGGCTCTCGATCTTCGCCGAGTTCCTCGGTTTCTCGGTCTGGCAGCTGTGGACCATCGTCACCCCCTCCCTCAACAAGGCCGGCTTCGCCCTGACCGCCGACCAGATGTTCTGGCTCATCGCCGTCCCCAACCTCGTCGGCGCGACGCTGCGCTTCCCCTACACCTTCGCCGTCCCGAAGTTCGGCGGCCGCAACTGGACCATCGTCTCGGCCCTGCTGCTCGTGGTCCCCTGCGTGGGCCTCGCGATCGTCGTGCAGAACCCGCAGACGCCGTTCTGGCTCATGGTCCTGATCGCCGCGACCGCCGGCGTCGGGGGTGGCAACTTCGCCAGCAGCATGGCCAACATCTCGTTCTTCTACCCCGAGCGCGAGAAGGGCGCAGCGCTGGGGCTGAACGCGGCGGGCGGGAACCTCGGCGTCGCCGTCGTGCAGCTGGTCATCCCGGTCATCGTCGTCATCGGCGGCGGGCTGGCCCTGGAACGCGCCGGGCTGGTCGTCATCCCGCTGGCGATCCTCGCCGCGGTGCTCGCCTGGCGGTACATGGACAACCTCTCCACCGCGAAGGCCGACCTCGCCGGTTACGCCGCCGCGATCCGCAACAAGCACACCTGGATCATCTCCTTCCTCTACATCGGGACGTTCGGCTCGTTCATCGGCTACGCCGGGGTGTTCCCGACGCTCATCTCGACGCAGTTCCCGCAAGCCGTCTTCGACTGGGGGTTCATCGGGCTGCCGGCGGTGCCGCTGACGCTGGCGTTCCTCGGCGCGCTGGTGGGTTCACTGGCCCGCCCCTCGGGCGGGAAGCTGGCCGACAAGCTCTCCGGGGCCAACGTCAGCGTCGCGGCCTACCTCGTGATGGCGCTCGGCGCCCTGGGCGTCATCCTCTCGTTGAAGGCCGGCACGTTCGCGGGGTTCTTCATCTCCTTCCTGCTGCTGTTCGTCGCCACCGGCGTCGGCAACGGTTCGGTGTACCGGATGATCCCGGCGATCTTCCGCGCCGGCATCGACCCCTCCGACACGGCGACGATGGTGCTGGCCAAGAGGAAGGCCGCGGCCTGCATCGGGATCGCCGCCGGGATCGGCGCCTACGGCGGGTTCATCATCCCGCGGGTGTTCGCCACCTCCCTCAAGGAGGCCGGGTCGCTGCAGCCCGCCCTCGTCGGTTTCATCGCCTTCTACCTGGTGTGCGCCGCAGTGACCGTCGCCGTCTACAAGGTCGGTCGCGCCCAGCGCTTCGCCGGCGCCCAGATCTGAGAGGAACACCCCCATGAGTTCCACCCCTCGTTTCCTGCAGGGCGCCTACCCGTTCACCGGCGCCGGCCTGGAGAAGCCCGTCGTCCTGGACGGTCTCCCCTCCTACGCCGTCCCCGACGGGGCGCGCGCCCAGGCCGTCTACTTCCGCGGCGGGAACTCCACCGAGGAGATGGTCGTGGTGGCCCTGCTGCGCGACGGGGTGACGATGCGCCTGTTCCCCATCGCCGCCAAGGGCTCGGTGCACGTCCCGCTGCGCATCGTCGAGGACGTCGAGGCCCCCTCGACCCTGGAACTGCGGGTCGCGGCTCCCGACGGGCTGACCGGTACCGTCGTGGTCGACCTCGGACTCGTGGAGGTCTGAGGTGACCGAGACGATCGCCACCGTCAGCGTCCCGGCCCAGCGGCGTCCACGCCGCCGCCTCGTCGTGGTGGGCAACGGCATGGCCGGCATCCGCGCCGTCGAGGAACTCCTCGAACGCGGTGGTTCCGACCAGTTCGCCATCACCGTCTTCGGGGACGAGCCCTACGGGAACTACAACCGCATCATGCTGTCGCACGTGCTGTCCGGGGAGGAGACCGAGGAGGGCATCTTCCTGAACTCCCTGCCCTGGTACGCGGAGAACGGCATCGACCTGCGGGCCGGGGTCCGGGTCGAGCGCATCGACCGGTTCGCCAAGGTCGTCCACGACGCCGACGGGGGCCAGACCCCCTACGACGTCCTGCTCATCGCGACCGGGTCCACGCCGTTCTTCCCCAGCATGGAGGGCCTGTACCGCCCCGACGGTTCCGTGCTCGAGGGGGTGTTCGGCTTCCGCACCCTCGACGACGCCCGGTCCCTGCTGACCGCGGCCCGCACCCACCGCCGCGCCGTCGTCATCGGCGGCGGCCTGCTGGGTCTGGAGGCCGCCCACGGCCTCGCGACCCACGGCCTCGAGGTGGACCTCGTCCACTCCCCGAAGCACCTGATGAACCAGCAGCTCGGCCCCGAGGCCGGCCGCGTCCTGCGCCGCAGGATCGAGGAACTGGGCATCCGCGTCCACACCGGCGTCCGCACCCGCGGTCTGCGCGGCACCGACCGGGTCAGCGGGGTCGAACTGCCCGACGGCTCGGTGCTCGACGCCGACTTCGTCGTCGTCGCAGCCGGCATCCGGCCCAACACCGACATCGCGCTGCGCTCCGGCCTCGAGGTCCAGCGCGGCATCGTCGTCGACGACCGCATGCAGTGCAGCGCGGGCGAAGAGGGCGAGGAGGGCACCGCCGAGGGCATCTACGCCGTCGGGGAGTGCGTCCAGCACCGGGGGGAGACGTACGGCCTGGTGGCCCCGCTGTGGGACCAGGCCGGTGTCCTCGCGGACCACCTGACGGGTGCCCGGCCCGACGCGGCGTACCACGGCTCGCGCACCTCCACGAAGCTCAAGGTCGCCGGGGTCGACGTGGTCGCGATGGGTCTGCCCGGACCCGAACGCGACGACGACGAGTTCGTCGTGTTCTCCGAACCGCACCGCGGGATCTACCTCAACGTCGTGATCCGCGCCGGGCGCCTCGTCGGGGCGACGCTGCTGGGCGACGTCCGCAAGACGGCGTTCCTCACCCAGGCCTTCGACCAGGGCCTGCCGCTGCCCGAGGAACGCATGAGCCTGCTCTTCGACCTCGGCTCCCCCGACGAGGCGACCTCGGTGGGCGAACTGTCCGACGACGTCCAGGTCTGCAACTGCAACGGCGTGACCAAGGGGAAGATCGTCGACGCCGTCGCCGGCGGCTGCACCTCGGTCAACGCCGTCATGGCCAAGACCAAGGCCGGCAAGGGCTGCGGGTCGTGCAAGACCCTCGTGGAACAGGTCACCGAGTGGGCGGCCGGGGGGAACCTCACCGTCGACGAGAGCGCGAACTGGTACGTCCCGGGGATCCCGATGGGCAAGCCGGAACTCATGGCCGTCATCCGCGAGCGCCGGCTGAAGTCGGTCTCGGCGGTGTTCCGCGAGCTCGCCCCGGGCGGGGTGGAGGACGCGAAGTCCAAGATGGGCCTGACCTCGCTGCTGCGGATGATGTGGCCCGAGGGGCTGGACCAGGACGAGCGCGACGGCCGGTTCATCAACGACCGCGTCCACGCCAACATCCAGCGCGACGGCACGTTCTCGGTGGTCCCGCAGATGAAGGGCGGGGTGACCACGGCGGAGCAGCTGCGCAAGATCGCCGACGTCGCCGACAAGTACGACGTCGGGATGATCAAGGTGACGGGTGGTCAGCGGGTGGACCTGCTGGGCATCCGCAAGGAGGACCTGCCGAAGGTGTGGGAGGACCTGGGGATGCCGTCGGGCTACGCCTACGGCAAGAGCTTCCGCACGGTGAAGACCTGCGTGGGCACGGACTTCTGCCGCTTCGGCCTCGGTGACTCCACCCAGCTGGGCATCGACCTGGAGACCCGTTTCCAGGGCGTGGAGACGCCCGCGAAGCTGAAGCTGGGGGTCGTGGGCTGTCCCCGCAACTGCGCCGAGGCCTACGTCAAGGACATCGGGGTCGTCGCGATCGGCGCCGGCGCGTGGGAGGTCTACGTCGGGGGCGCCGCGGGGGCCACCGTCCGCAAGGGCGACCTGCTGGCCACGGTGGGCTCCCCCGAAGAGGTCATCGCGCTCACCGGGCGGTTCATCCAGTTCTACCGGGAGTGGGGCAACTGGCTGGAACGCACCTACGAGTTCGTCCCCCGCCTCGGCCTGGACCGGGTGAAGAAGGTGCTGCTGGAGGACTCCGACGGCCTGGTGGCCGGTCTCGACGAGCGGATGCAGGCCACGGTGGAGAACTACCGCGACCCGTGGCTGGAGGGCCGGGAGCCGGTCACCGAGGGCCAGTTCCGCCCTTCGCTGCCGCTGGTGGACCTGCCGCTGGTGCCCAGCCGTCCCGCGGGGGCGCCCGGGGGGACGACCGTCGCCCTGCCGCTGCCCACCGCCCGTCCCGACTCCCTGAAGGTGCCGCGATGACCACCTCCACCACCCACGCGGTGTGCCCCGTCCGCGAACTCCCCTTCGGGGAGGGCCGCACCTACGTCGTCGACGGGCGGCAGGTGGCCCTGTTCCGCCACCGCAGCGGTCGCGTGAGCGCCGTGCAGGCCGCGTGCCCGCACGCGGGGGGCCCGCTGGCCGACGGCCAGGTCGACGAGGGGTCGGTGGTGTGCCCGTTGCACCTCAACGCCTTCGACCTGCGCACGGGTGAGTCCACGACGGGGCAGGACCCGATCGCGGTGCATCCTTGTTCGGTCGGGGACGACGGTGTCGTGAGCGTGGAGTTGTGAGCCCGGACGGAGGGGAGGTCCCGGTGATGACCTACCCGTTGCACCTGGACGTGTCGGGGCGTCGGGTCCTGGTGGCCGGTGGGGGGCCCGTGGCGGCCCGCCGGGCCCGTGACCTGGTCTCCGCCGGGGCCGAGGTCCTGGTGGTCGCGCCGGCGCTGTGCGAGGACCTGCGGGACCTGGTGCCCCACCTGACGTGGGAGCAGCGCGAGGTCGCACCGCGCGACGTGGCCGACGTGTGGCTCGTGCACACGGCGACGGGTGACCCGCGGGTGGACGCGGAACTCGCCGCGGCGGCCGAGGCCCTGCGGGTGTGGTGCGTGCGCGCCGACGACGCCCGCGCCTCCAGCGCGTGGACGCCCTCGGTGGTCCGACGCGGTGAGGTGACGGTGTCGGTCACGGCGGGCGGCGACCCGCGGCGGGCGCGGGGCCTGCGGGAGGCGCTGTCGCGCTGGCTGGACTCCGGGGCCGCGCCGTTGCGCCGCCGCCGGGCCGGAGCCGGGCGCGTCACGCTGGTCGGTGGCGGTCCCGGGGACGTGGACCTGCTGACCCTGCGCGGGCGGCGGCGCCTGGCCGAGGCCGACGTGGTCGTCGTCGACCGGCTGGCCCCCACCGCCGTGCTGGCCGAGCTCGACCCCGACGTGGTGGTCGTCGACGTGGGCAAGACCCCCGACCACCACCCGGTCCCCCAGGACGAGATCAACCGGATCATCGTCGAGCACGCCCGCGCCGGGCGACGGGTCGTGCGGCTCAAGGGCGGTGACTCCTACGTCCTGGGGCGCGGCGGCGAGGAGGTCCTCGCCTGCCGGGCCGCCGGGGTGGAGGTCGAGGTCGTCCCCGGGGTCACGAGCGCGTTCTCGGTGCCCGCCGCGGCGGGGATCCCCGTCACCCACCGCGGGCTGTCGCGGTCGGTCACGGTGGTCAGCGGGCACGAGGACGTCGACGCGGAGGTCCTGGCCAGGCTGGACGGCACCGTGGTGTTCCTCATGGGGGTGACGATGCTGCCGCGGTTGAGCGCGGGGCTCGTGGCGGCCGGGAAGTCGCCCACGACGCCCGTCGCGATCGTCGAGAACGGCTGGAGCGCGGACCAGCGCACCACCCGCGGCACCCTGGCCGACATCGCCGGGATCGCCGCCGGGCGAGGAGTGCGGGCGCCCGCGGTGATCGTGGTCGGCGCGGTGGCGGGCTTGGAAGGGTTGGCGGACGTGGCGTCCGCGGCGCAGGTCGCCTACGGTCCGGACCTGTGACCGACCCCACGCCTGCCCCCGAGGTCCCGCAACTGCTCGGAGTGACCGTCGGCATCACCAGCGACCGGCGGTCCTCGGACATGATCGCCACCTTCGAGCGCAAGGGCGCCCGGGTGGTGCACGCCCCGACCATGCGCATCGTCCCGCTGACCGAGGACGAGCAACTGCTCGCCGAGACCCGCGACGTCATCGCCGACCCGCCCGACGACCTCCTGGTCACCACGGGCATCGGGTTGCGCGGCTGGGTGGAGGCCGCCGACGCGGCCGGGCTGGCCGCCCCGCTGCTGGAGGTCTTCGGCCGGGCCCGCATCTTCGCGCGCGGCCCGAAGGCCACGGGGGTCATCCGCGCCAACGGCCTGCGCGAGGAGTGGTCGGCCGCCTCCGAGCAGACCGCGGAGGCCGTCGAACGCCTCGTGGCGGGCGGGGTCGAGGGCCGCTCCATCGTCGTGCAGCTGCACGGGGCGGCGGACCAGGACCAGTTGCAGCCGTTGCTCGACGCCGGCGCCCGGGTCCGCGGGGTGTCGGTGTACCGGTGGTTGCCCCCGGCCGACCCGGTCGCGGTGGAACGCCTCGTCGACCTCATCGCCGCCCGCCGCCTCGACGCGGTGACGTTCACCAGCGCGCCCGGAGCGGTGGCCCTGCTCGACGCCGCGCGGCGTCAGGGTCGTCTCGCCGACCTGGTGTCGGCGTG
Organism: Kineococcus sp. GCM10028916; assembly: GCF_042674865.1. Classification (NCBI taxonomy): domain Bacteria; kingdom Bacillati; phylum Actinomycetota; class Actinomycetes; order Kineosporiales; family Kineosporiaceae; genus Kineococcus; species Kineococcus sp. GCM10028916. The sequence continues at coordinate 234,065 of NZ_JBHTFM010000013.1, forward strand.
CGGCGAGGGGGTCGTCGCCTGCGCCGTCGGCGACGTGACGGCCGAACCGTTGCGGGGTGCGGGCATCGAACCGCTGATCCCGGACCGGTGGCGGCTCGGTGCGCTGCTGCGGACCCTCACGGCCCACCTCGCGCAGAACCCGCTGGACTGCGTGGTCACGGTCGGCGGGACGCTGAGGTTGCGGGCCCAGACCGCGGTGCTGGAGGACGCGGTGCTCGACCTCGCCCCCGGCCCCCTGGCCGTGCTGCGCCGCCTCGCCGCGGCCCGTGGTGCGGTGCTGACGCGCGAGGACCTGCTCGCCGCCCTGCCCGGGGCGGGCGACGAACACGCCGTGGAGGTGACGGTCGCCCGGTTGCGCACGGCCCTGCCGGACGCGGCCCTGGTGCGGACCGTGGTCAAGCGCGGCTACCGCTTGGAGGTGGCATGACTCCCGGAACGAACCCCGGACCCGTCCTCGTCGCGTGCTCGCACGGCACCCGTTCCCTCGAGGGGAGGGCGGTCGTCGAGGGGTTGCGGGAGGCGGTCCGGGTGGCTCGGCCGGGGTTGCGGGTCGTCGCCGCGCACGTGGACGTCCAGGAACCCGAACTGGGGGCCGTCGTGGCGGAACTGGTCGCGGACGGGGAACGCTGCACCGTCGTCCCGCTGCTGCTCTCCAGCGGTTACCACGTCCGGGTGGACATCGCGGAAGCGTTGCGGGACACCGGTGGTCGAGCCGTCGCCGCCCCGGCCCTCGGTCCGGACGAGGTCATCACCGAGGCGCTGGTCGACCGGTTGGAGGAGGCCCTGGGAACGTCGGTGGAGGAGTTCGAGGGGGCGATCGTCCTGGCCGCTGCCGGATCCTCCGACGCCCGGGCGGTCGCCGACGTCGAGGCCGCGGTCGCCTCGTTGTCGGTGCGGACGGGACGTCGGGTGACGGCGGGGTTCCTCTCGGCGCAGGAACCGTCGGTCGCCGCGGCCGTCGCCGCGGCGAGGGCCGCGGGGGCTCCATCGGTGGCGGTCGCCGGGTACCTGCTGGCCCCCGGGGTGTTCTCCGTGCGCCTGGGCGGGGCCGGGGCCGAGGTCGTCGCCGAACCCCTGGGGGTGCACCCCGCGCTGGTGGAGCTGGTGCTGGCCCGCTACGACGAGGCGACGACGTTGACGGGTTCCTGACCCGCGAGCAGGAGTTCCAGCTGCCGGCGCAGCAGGGCGACCATGCGGGGCCGGAACGCCGTCGAGTTCCCGCCGACGTGCGGGGTGACGACGACCCCCGGCAGCGACCAGAGTTCGTGGTCGCCCGGCAGCGGTTCCGGGTCGGTGACGTCGAGGGCGGCCAGCAGCCGGCCCGTGCGCAGTTCCGCGACGAGGGCCGCGGTGTCCACGACCGGGCCGCGGGCCACGCTCACCAGCAGCGCCCCGTCGGGCATGGCGGCGAGGAACTCCGGGCCGACGAGGCTCCTGGTCCGCGCGGTCAGCGGGCAGGCCAGGACGACGACGTCGTGCTCGGGCAGCAGCTGCGGGAGTTCGGAGTCCGCGTGGACCTCCACCCCGTCCTGGACCCGGGAGCGGGTACCGACGGCGGTCACCGCGCACTCGAAGGGGGCCAGGCGGGTGGCGACGGCGCGACCGACCCCGCCCCAGCCGAGCACGAGGACCCTGCGGTCGGCCAGCGAGGTGCGGCGGGAGGGTTTCCACTCGCCCCTCGCCATCGAGCGCACGTCCTCCCCCAGTCCCCGCAGCGCGAGGATCGCCAACCCCACGGCGAGTTCGGCGGTCGAGGTCTCGTGGACCCCGGTCGCGTTGCACAACCGCACCCCCGGAGGGAGCTGCTCCGCGACCCCGTCGAAGCCGATGGTCAGCAGCTGGACGACCTCGGTGCCCACCGGCAGCGTCGAGAGGTCGGGCGTCGCGACGTAGTCGGGGACGACGAGGCGCGGCGCGGGCTCCGGTGCGGGGGACGAACCGTCCCAGACGACGACCTCCACCCCGTCGACGGGACCGAGGGCCCTGACCCAGGACTCGGTGGGCAGGCTCACGACGAAGGGTGCGGTGCTCACCCCGCGCACGCTACCCAGCCGTGCGGGCGGGCCGGACGCGGGTGACGATGGGCCGGTGCACAGCAGACGCGAAGCCCTCGCCGCCGGGAGCGCCCTGGCGCTGGGCCTGCTGGCCGGCTGCTCCGACGGCAGCGGGACACCGGCCCCCACCAGCACGCCCGCCACCTCCGACCCGCCCGCCCCCGCGCCGACGTCGAGCACCGCGCCGGCCGACGCGCTGGCGGCGGCGACGGGACTGCCCGGTCAGCCGAGCGACATCGCGACGGGGTTGGACGTCCCGTGGGGTCTCGCGGTCCTGCCCGACGGCACGGCCCTGGTCACGTTGCGGGACGAGGCCCGCGTCGTCCGGATCGGCCCGGGGGTGCTCACCTCCCTCGGCACGGAGGAACTGGACGGCAAGGTCCCCGACGTGGTGCCCGACGGCGAGGGCGGGCTGCTCGGGATCGCCCTGTCCCCGCAGTTCGCGAGCGACGGGTTCGTCTACCTCTACCAGACCGCCCGCGCGGACAACCGCGTCGTGCGGTACACCCTCGCGCAGAACCGGCTGACGCAGGCCACACCGGTCCTCACCGGGATCCCGAAGAACTCCACCCACAACGGGGGCCGCATCGCCTTCGGACCGGACGGGATGCTCTACGTCGGGGCGGGAGACGCCCAGAACCGCCCCGCCGCCCAGGACGTGAACGCCCTCGGCGGGAAGATCCTGCGGATCCTGCCCGACGGCTCCATCCCCGCGGACAACCCCTTCCCGGGTTCGCGCACCTGGTCCTACGGACACCGCAACCCCCAGGGTTTCGGGTGGGACTCCACCGGGCGGCTCATCGCCTCCGAGTTCGGTCAGGACACCTGGGACGAGCTCAACGTCGTCCGCGGCGGCGGGAACTACGGCTGGCCCGAGGTCGAGGGTCCGGGTGACGGGGACGGGCGGTTCGTCGCCCCGGTCCAGACCTGGGCGACCGACGACGCCTCCCCCAGCGGTGTCGCGGTGACCCCCGACGCGGTCTACGTCGCGGCGTTGAAGGGTCAGCGGTTGTGTCGCGTGCCGTTGAACCCCGACGGCCCGACCGGGACCCCCGACGCCTACCTCGAGGGAACCCTGGGGCGGCTGCGCACCGTCGAGGTCGGTCCGGACGGGTCGCTGTGGATCCTCACGTCCAACACGTTCCGCGGGGAACCCCGCCCGGGCGACGACCGGCTCGTCACGGTCCCGCTGGTCTGACCCGGAACCCGGCCGGGCAACGGGAACCCGTTCGCGGCGGCCCGGTGTGCTGAACGTGGGACCGCCGGCGTGGTCTCCTGGCACCAGCGCTACCAGGCCGAGCCGGCCCACACCTGGTTGCGTCGGGTCGTCGTCGCGATCCTGAGCGAACTCAGTCCGCGCGCAGTTCCGACGGGTGCAGGCTGACCCGCAGGACGGGGAACGAAGCCACCGTGGCGAGTGCCGCGGCCGCCAGGACCACGACGACGAGGCCACCGAGGGACCCCCAGGGGACACCGACCGCGGCGACGACCTCGCGGTAGGTCCCGTCGGCCTGCAGGTCCGACCACGTGACGGAGGTGCCGAACAGCCCGCGCGCCGCCACGATCCCCGCGGCCGTGGCCAGGACGACCGCCGGGACCAGGGCCAGCAGGTTCTCGCCGAGGACGGAACGGGTGATCGTGCCCCGCGGTACGCCGACGGCGTGCAGCCCGGCGAGGACGTGGCGGCGACCGAGGACGCCGTCGACGGTGCCCACGAGCAGACCCGCCGCGGCGATGACCGCGCCGAGGACGAGGGCGAGGTTCACCAGGTCGAAGGTGTCCGCGTAGAACGTCGTGCCGTAGTTCGCGGTCTCGGCCAGGAACTTCGCCCGGATCCCCTGGGTGAAGGCGGCCAGCAGCACGACGAGCAGGAGCGTCGAGTTGGCCCGGCTGGTGTGGCTCGGAGCGGACACCATCCGGCGGGCGGCCAGCAGGAGAGCCGGCCGTGCGGTGCGCCGCGCGATGAACTCCCCGACGAGCGAGGCCAGGGTCGTCGTCCCCATCAGGAGCCCCGCCAGGGTCAACCCGATCGGCACGAGGAACAGGGCGACGGCGAACTCCGACGCGAGCACCCGGTGCGGGACGAACCGCAGCAGGCTCTCGAACGTCACCATCACCACCGTGCCCGCCACGAAGAGGATCGCGGGGACGATCCGACGGGGTTCCGGCGGCTGGGACCGGTCGACCCCGAACGGGGTGACCACGACCCGGCGCATCGCGAACGTCGCGAAGACCGCTGCCGCCAGGGGGATCGCGAGGACGAACACCAGGAGGACCGGCCACGGCGGGAGGACGTCGGTGGGGAACGGCAGCGCCGCCCCGGTCACCGTCTCGACGGTGGTGCTGTCGCCGTCGACGGTGGTCACGTCGTACGTGGCGGTGGTCGGAACGTCGAGCAGGACGCGGAGCGCGAAGAACAGACCGAGCCCGGCGACGGTCCCGAGCACGGCCGACAACCCCGTCTCCACCACCGCGACGCGGACGACGTCCCCCGGGGTCGCCCCCTGCAACCGCAGCGCGGCCAGCCGGCGGTCCCGCCCCGGCGCACCGATCCGGGAACACTGCCCCACGAAACCCAGGACGGGCAGGCACAACAGCACCAGGGCGGTGACGACCCCGACGTGCAGACCCGGTTGGTTCAGGACCTCGGAGGTGTAGGGGCCGTCGCCCGGCCCGCTGACCGCGACGCTCGCCGCCGCGCTCAGGGCCACGGTGGCCACGGCGGAACCCGTTGCGGTGAGGGCGATCCGGGTCCGGTCGGCGCGACCGCCGGAGACCGCCAGCCGGAGCAGGGTGGTGAACCGCGCGCTGCCGTCGGCGTGGAGCAGCGGGACGGTCGTCGTCGTCGCGGTCACCGGCCGGCCTCGATCAACCCGTCGCGCACGACGACCTCGCGGTCGGCGTAGGCCGCGATGCGGGCGTCATGGGTGACCAGCAGCACCGTCGTCCCCACCTCGCGCACCGCCCGGGTCACCTGGATCATCACCTGTTCCCCCGCGAGGCTGTCGAGGGCACCCGTCGGTTCGTCGGCGAACAGGACGTCAGGGCGGGTCACCAGCGAACGCGCCGCGGCGACCCGCTGCGCCTGCCCACCGGAGAGTTCCCCGGGTCGTCGCCCCGCGAGTTCCGCCACGTCGAAGCGGGCCAGCCAGTCCGTCGCCGTGGCGATCGCCGACCGTCGCCGGATCCCCGACAGCAGCAACGGCATCGCCACGTTCTCGGCCGCGGTGAGCTCCGCGACCAGGTGGCCGAACTGGAACAGGACCCCGAACCTGCTGCGCCGGAGGCGGGAACGTCTCCCCTCCCCCGCGTCGTCGATCCGTCGCCCCCCGAGGGCGACGGATCCGGCGTCGGGGACCTCGATCCCCGCGAGGCAGTGCAGCAGCGTCGACTTCCCCGAACCCGAGGGTCCGGTGATGGCGACGACCTCGCCCTGGCGGGCGGCGAAGTCGACGCCCCGCAGGGCCGGGGTGTTGCGGTAGGACTTCACCAGACCCTGAGCACTCAGGTGTGGTTCCACGACGTGACCTCCTCGGTCAGGACTGCCGTGCGGGCCATGGCGTTCTCGATCCAGAGCAGGTCGGCGTTGAGGTGTTCCAGGGCGTAGTCGGCGGCCAGCAGTTCCGCGATCGCCACACCGGGTTCGGTCTTGGCCCGGGTGTAGTCCCGCATCCGCTGCAGGTGCGCTGCTCGCTGGCGGCGCAGGTAGTCCTGCGCCGCAGGCTCCCCCGCCGTGAGCACCGCGACCGTGAGCTTCACCGCCAACGGGTTGGCGACGAACGGAGCCGGTGGTTCGACCTCGCCGAGCCACCGGCGGAGTTCCTCCCGACCCTCGGGGGTCAACCCGTAGGCCGTCCGGTCCGGTCCACCGTCCCGTTCCGGTTCCCCCTGGACGACGAGACCGTCGCGGGAGAGCCGGGCCAACGTGGCGTACACCTGGGCGCTGGCCAGGGGCCGGGCGGCCGGGAACTGCTGGTCGTACCGACGTTTCAGGTCGTACCCGTGGCGTTCCCCGGGTACGAGCAACCCGAGGAGCGCGTGGCCGACCGTCACGTGGGCCACTATGCACCACGTGACTAGTCGGCGGAAGCGATCACCCGAAAGCCGTGTCGTAGAGGGCCTGCAGTTCCGGGGAGGCCGGACCGCTCAGACCGCAACCGGTCAGCCGGCCGCCGTCGGCGCTGAGCAGGTAGTCGGTTCCCGCCGCGAACGGAGCCGGACCGTCCTCGGACGACTGGGCCCCCACCTGCTCGACCCGCACCTCCTCGGAGACGGAACCCCGGTACCGGTGGGTGACCTCGAGGGTGACCTCACCCCCCGAGACCGCCACGGCCCGGGCCGCGAACGCGGTGTCCTGGTCGGTGAGCAGGTCGGGGCTCAGGACCGCGCAGGAGGCGGTGGGGTCGGTGACGGCGGCGGTCAGCCGGGTCACGGAGGGGTCGCCCCGGCCCACGGCCCCGAGGACCACGACCCCGAGGACCACGACGGTGGCCGCCACCACCCCCACCCCCGCGCCGAGGAGGATGCGGGTGCGTCCGCGGGGCCGGGCCGCGCGTCGTCGCGGTGTCTCGGTGGTCATCGTGTTCTCCGCCTTCGCTCGGACGTGGTGGGTCGACAGGGGCGTCAGGTCCCGGGCCGGGTCGACCTCCTGGAGCAGTGCGCGCAGTTCGTCGTCGGTCACAGTTCCTCACCCCCCTCCACCCCGTTCCTGTCCGGCACGGACGGGGTTCTTGCACCCTCGCTCAGTCGGGCCCGCAACCGCGCCTTCGCCCGGTGCAGCCGGACCGTCGCGGCGTTGACGCTCACCCCGAGGACCACGGCGATCTCGCGGGGGGCGAGCTCCTCCCACGCCCACAACCGCAGGAGTTCGGCGTCGCGGTCCGTCAGTCCCCCGAGGGCGACGGTGACGATGTCGACGGCGCCTTCCGCGCTCGCATCGCGGCCCGGTGCGGCGTGGCTCGGTGCAGCGCCGGGCGGGTCGAGGTGCAGGATCCGCTGGAGCAGCCCGAGGCGGCGACGCTCCGAGCGTCGGGCGTTGGCCAGGCAGTTCCGCGTCACCCCGAGGGCCCACGCCACCGGGGCGTCGACGGGAACCTCGTCCAGGCGCCGCCAGCAGACCAGCAACGTCTCGCTCAGCACGTCCTCGGCGCTCGAGGCGTCGGTGCGCCGGGCGAGGTAGCGGCGCACGGGCTCCACCACGTCGTCCAGCAGCACCGCGAAGCGGTCCTCGGCGTCGGCGTGCACGGTGGTCCCCACACTCCCTCGTGTCCGGCGCCGGGTGCGCTCTTACCGTGGGACGCGGCGAGGTCTCCTCGGGATCCACAACGGGACCGTCCGTCGGTACCCGGCGTACTCCGCGCCGAAGCGCTGTGCGAGGAACCTCTCCTCGGAGGGGCGGATCACGAACTGCCACAGCAGCGCCCCGGCGGGCGGCACGAGGTAGTACAGCGGCCGGCCCAGCAGGAGCGCGACGCCGACGGTCTGACCCACCCCGCAGATCGCCATCGGGTTCCGCACCCACCGGTAGGGCCCCTCGACGACGAGCCGCGCGGCGGCGTCGAAGGGGACCGGAGTCCCCTCCCCCCGCGCCATCGCGACCGCGCACCGGATCCCGGCGGCGCTGGCGGCCACCAGGACGACGACACCGAGCACGCGGCCACCGGGCAGCAGGTGACGCTCGATCCCCAGGAGGAGTTCCACGAACCGCAGGACGACCGGCAGCGCGACGAGGGCGAGGAACCAGACGACCAGCATCCAGCCGAACGTCTTGGCGAGGTGGCGACGGGGCGAGGCCGGTCGCGACACCCGGTAGAGCCTCACCGGGCCCCTCGCGGTACGGAGCGCAACGCGACCGCGCTGGCGAGGGTGGCCAGGGTCATCGCGACGGCACCGACCGCCCCCTCGCCCGCGGCGAGCACGTGGCCGAACGTCAGGACGGTGCTGTACCCCACCGCTCCCGTGGTGATCCCCGCCACCGCGACGGCCGCGGGGTGGCCGGTCACGATCAGCCGCGCGGCGAGGAGGGAGGCGATTCCGAACGCCACGTCGGGAACGAGGAACGACTGCAGGACCTCCCGGTCGCCGAGTTCGAAGAGCGCCCGGAACTCCGGCCACACCGCCAGCGCCACCCACCACGCGGGCACCGCGATCCCCTGCAGCGCGAACCAGGCGGCTGCCGTTCGGGGCGGGATCACCCGACCATCATCACCTCCCGCGCGACGTCACGACCGTCCCGGGGAACGCCTCCACCCGCTCGGTCCCGGACGTCGGCCACCGCTCCCGCTCCTCCGGCCTCCCGTCGCCACCGCGGGTCGAGGTGCGGACCGCCCCGGTCCAGCCCTCCGCGGCCGTGCCAGGCTGGCGGGGTGTTCGACCAGCTCAACGCCTTCGTCACCGCCCACGCGGGGGCCCCGTGGGTGCTCGTGGTCGTGCTGGCGCTGTCGGCGCTCGACGCGTTCCTACCCCCGTTGCCCAGTGAGTCCGTCGTCATCGGCCTGGCCGCCATCGCCGCCGACACCGGCCACCCGAACCGCGTGGCGCTCTTCGTCTGCGCGATGGTGGGGGCGTTCCTCGGCGACAACCTCACGTACACGATCGGGCGGCACTCCCCCCTGCGCGGCTGGATCGCGGGCCACCGCCGCCTCGAGCACGCCTTCACCCGCGCGGCGGAGGAACTCCGGAAGCGGGGGGCGTTCGCGATCCTCGCCGCCCGCTACGTGCCGGTCGGGCGGATCGCCGTGAACCTGACGGCGGGCGCGGTGCAGTTCCCGCGACGCCGGTTCCTGGGGCTCAGCGCCCTCGCCGCCTGCACGTGGGCCGCGTACTCGATCGCGATCGGTTCGCTGGCCGGGCAGTGGATCGAGTCCACCCCCCTGGTCGGGGCGTTGCTGGGCATCGTGATCGCCCTCGTCCTGGGCTTCCTCGTCGATGCGGTGCTGCAACGCGTCGTGCGTCCCGGCCGGGCATGACCCGGAGCAACCGCCGCCTCGCGCTCGCCGCCGCGGCCATCGTCCTGCTCGCGGGTTGCACGACGCCACCCGCTGAGCCTGCGCCCACCAATCACCCGACCACGACGAACCCCACCGTCACGAGTTCCCCGACCCCGAAGGACCCCGGGTTCGCGGCCCTGGAGCAGGAGTTCGGGGCCAGGCTCGGGGTCTTCGCCCTCGACACGGGCAGCGGCCGGACGCTGGAACACCGCGCCGACGGACGGTTCGCCTTCGCCTCCACCTACAAGGCCCTCGCGGCCGCCGCGGTGCTCGACTCCGGCGCCGACCTCGACCGGGTGGTGACCTACTCCGCGGCGGACCTCGTCGCGTACTCGCCCGTCACCGGGAACCACGTCGGAACCGGGATGACCCTGGGCGACCTCGCGGAGGCGGCCATCACGGTCAGCGACAACACGGCGGGGAACCTGCTGCTCGACGAACTCGGCGGGCCGGCGGGTTTCGAGCGAGACCTGCGGGCCCTGGGCGACGACGTCACGCAGGCCGACCGCGAGGAACCGGGGGTCAACGACGTGCGCCCCGGCGACGACCGGGACACCACCTCACCGCGGGCGTTCGGGCGGGACCTGCAGGCCTACGCGCTGGGCGACGCCCTGGACCCGGACGACCGCGCCCAGCTCGTAGAGTGGTTGCAGCGCACCACGACCGGCGACGACCAGATCCGCGCCGGGGTTCCCGCGGGGTGGGTCGTGGGCCACAAGACCGGTCACGCGGGCGTGTACGGCAACCAGAACGACGTCGCGGTGCTCTGGCCCGCGGACGGTAGGGCCCCGTGGGTCCTCGTGGTGTTCTCCGACCGTCCCGAACCCGACGCCGAGTCCGACGACGCGCTCATCGCGCGCGCCGCCGGACTCGTCGTCACGGGGTGGAACTGAACTCAGCCGACGCGTTCCAGCACGAGTTCGCGGATCCGGGCGGCGTCCGCCTTGCCCTTCATCTCCTTCATGACCTGGCCGATGAGGGCCCCGGCGGCCTGCGCCTTGCCGCCGCGGATCTTCTCGACGACGTCGGGGTTCGCGGCGACGACCTTGTCCACGGCCGCGTTCAGCGCCCCGTCGTCCTGCACCACGATCAGCCCGCGCCGCTCGACGACCTCGGCCACCGACCCCTCACCGGCGAGGACACCCTCGAGGGCCTGACGGGCCAGCCCGTCGGTGAGCTTCCCGTCCTCGAGCAGCTTCGCCAGTTCGGCGACGTCGGCGGGGGTGACGGTCAGGTCGGCGAGGGCGACCCCGTCGACGTTGGCGCGACGGGCCAGTTCCCCGGACCACCACTTGCGGGCCGCGGCGGGCGAGGCGCCCGCGGCGACGGTCGCCTCGACGATGTCGACGGCGCCCGCGTTGACGAGGTCGCGGAACTCCAGGTCGGAGAAACCCCACTCGGCGTGCAGCCGCTTGCGACGCTCCGCCGGCGGCTCCGGCAGGGTCGCCCGCAGTTCCTCCACCCACGCCCGGTCCGGGACGATGGGGACGAGGTCGGGTTCCGGGAAGTACCGGTAGTCCTCGGCGTCGGACTTCTCCCGGCCCGAGGTGGTCACCCCGGTGTCCTCGTGCCAGTGCCGGGTCTCCTGCACGACCTTCGCGCCGGAGCGCAGCACGGCGGCGTGGCGGGAGACCTCGTAGCGCACGGCCCGTTCGATGGACCGCAGCGAGTTGACGTTCTTCGTCTCCGACCGCGTCCCCAGCGGGGAGGTCGGGGTCGGGCGCAGGGACAAGTTGACGTCCGCGCGGACCGACCCCTGTTCCATCTTCGCGTCGGACACGTCGAGGGCGCGCAACAGGTCGCGCAGCACCGCGACGTAGGCCCGGGCCACGTCGGGAACCCGGTCGCCGGCGCCCTCGAGGGGGCGCGTCACGATCTCGATGAGCGGGATCCCGGCGCGGTTGTAGTCGACCAGGGAGTAGTCGGCACCGTGGATGCGGCCGGTGGAACCCCCGACGTGCAGGGACTTCCCGGTGTCCTCCTCCATGTGGGCGCGCTCGATGAGCACCCGGTAGGTGAAGGCGGGTTTCGTCCCGTCCTCGCTCGCCGGGACGTCGACGTCGAGGTACCCGTCGAAGGCGATCGGCTCGTCGAACTGCGACGTCTGGAAATTCTTCGGCATGTCCGGGTAGAAGTAGTTCTTCCGGGCGAACCGGCAGCGCTCCGCGATGGAGCAGTTCAGCGCGAGGCCGATCCGGATCGCCGACTCCAGCGCCTTGGCGTTCAGCACCGGCATCGCCCCGGGCAGCCCGAGGGACGTCGGGTCGACCTGGGTGTTGGGCTCGGCGCCGAACGCGGTGGGCGCCCCGGAGAACATCTTCGTCGCGGTGTTCAGCTCGACGTGCACCTCGAGCCCGAGGACGGGGTCGAACTCCCCGATCGCCTCGTCGTAGTCGACCAGTTCGACGCTCACGCCGAGACCCCCTGCCACGTCGGAACCTTCGCGAGCAACGGCCCGCCCCACTTGTCGTTCAACCGTGCCTCCAGCGCGGCCCCCACCCGGTACAACCGGTCGTCGGCCTGCTGGGGGGCCAGGATCTGCAACCCGACCGGCAACCCGTCGGACAGGCCGGCCGGGAGCGACATCCCCGGGATCCCGGCGAGGTTCGCCGGGATCGTCGCGACGTCGCCGGCGTACATGGCCAGCGGGTCGTCGAGCTTCTCGCCCAGCCGGTACGCCACCGTGGGCGCGGTCGGCGAGACGAGCACGTCGACGGAACCGAAGGCGGTGTCGAAGTCGCGCTGCACCAGGGTGCGGACCTTCTGCGCGCTGCCGTAGTAGGCGTCGTAGTAGCCGGCGGAGAGGGCGTAGGTGCCGAGGATGATGCGGCGCTTCGCCTCCTCGCCGAACCCGGCGGCGCGGGTGGCGCGCATGACGGCCTCGGCCGTGACGTGCTCGCCCTCGGGGACGACCCGCAGGCCGTAGCGCATCCCGTCGAACTTGGCGAGGTTGCTCGACGCCTCGCTCGGCAGGATCAGGTAGTACGCGGCGAGGGCGTGCACGATGTTCGGCAGGCTGAGCTCGACGACCTCCGCACCCGCGGCGCGCAGTTCGTCGAGGGACTCGTCGAAGCGGGCCTGGACCCCGGCCTCGTAGCCCTCGCCGGAGAGTTCCTTCACGACCCCGATCCGCACGCCGGTGAGGTCGCCGGTGGCGCCGAGCCGGGCCGCGCCGACGACGTCCGGCACCGCCGACGGGATCGACGTGGAGTCGTAGGGGTCGTGGCCGGCGATGACGGCGTGCAGCAACGCGGTGTCCATGACCGTGCGCGCGCACGGACCGGCCTGGTCCAGCGAACTGGCCAGCGCGATGAGGCCGTAGCGCGAGACCGCGCCGTAGGTCGGCTTGACGCCGACGGTACCGGTGAGGGCCGCGGGCTGGCGGATCGAGCCCCCCGTGTCCGAACCGACGGTCAGCGGGGCCTCGAAGGCCGCGAGCGCCGCCGCGGAGCCACCGCCGGACCCACCGGGGATGCGGGTCGGGTCCCAGGGGTTGCGGGTGTCGCCGTAGGCGGAGTGCTCGGTCGTCGAGCCCATCGCGAACTCGTCCATGTTGGTCTTGCCGAGGACGACGAGGCCGGCGGCGTGCAGTTCGCGGACGACGGTGGCGTCGTAGGGCGGGACCCACCCCTGCAGCATCCGGGACCCGGCGGTGGTCGGCAGGCCCTTGGTGGTCAGGACGTCCTTGACCCCGACGGGGACCCCGGCCAGCGGGCCGAGGTCGGCCCCGGCGGCGCGGTCGGCGTCGATCTGACGGGCACGGGCCAGCGCGCCCTCGTGGTCGACGTGCAGGAACGCGTGGACCCCGCTGTCGTTGACCCCGGACGTGGGCCCGTCGACGGCGTCGATGCGGTCGAGGTGGGCCCGGGTGACCTCCTCGGCGGAGACGACCTTGCTGCGCAGCCCCTCGGCGAGCCGGACGGCGTCCCACTGCACGAGCTCGTTGACGCTCACGCTTCCTCCCCCAGGATCTGCGGGACGCGGAACCGGCCGTCCTCGCTGGCGGGGGCGCCCGCGAGCGCCTCCTCCGCGGTGATGCCGGGACGGACCACGTCGGGGCGGGTCACGTTGACCAGGGGCACGGGGTGCGAGGTGGCGGGGACGTCGTCGGTCACCACGGACGACACCTGGGCGACGGCATCGAGGACGGCGTCGAGCTGGCCCGCCATGCGGTCCAGCTCCTCGTCGGTCATGTCGATGCGCGCCAGGCGCGCGAGGTGCTCGACCTCGGAACGGGAGATAGCGGACACGATCGGTGAGTCTATGCGGGGAGCGCGTCGGACTCCCGTGAGCGGTCGGCGAGCCAGGTGCGGAACGCGGCGGGGGCCAGGGGGCGGCTGTGCAGGTATCCCTGGGTCTCGTCGGCGCCGAGGTCGCGCAGCACGCCGAGGGCCTCGAGGTCCTCGACGCCTTCGGCGATGACCCGCAGGCCGAGGCGGTGGGCCAGGGCGACGGTCCCCTCGACGATGGCGGCGGTGCGGGGTTCGGTGGTGATGCGCAGGGTGAAGGCCCGGTCGAGCTTGAGCTCGCTGGCCGGCAGGTCGGTGAGGTAGGCCAGCGAGGAGTAGCCGGTGCCGTAGTCGTCGATGCTGAGCGAGATGCCGCGGGCGACGAGGCTCTCGGTGACCTGGACGGCGAGGTCGGGGTCGTCCATGAGGGTCGTCTCGGTGATCTCGAGGACGAGGCGGGTGGGGTCGAGCCCGGTGCGCCGCAGGACGGCGTCGACGGTGGGCAGCAGGTGGGGCGAGGCGAGCGAGCCGGCGGAGAGGTTGACGGAGACGCGCAGCGGCACACCGTCGACCTCCCAGTCGGCGACCTCGCGGGCGGCCCGCTCCAGCAGGTGCGCCGTGAGGTCGTCCATGAGGCCGTTCTCCTCGGCCAGGTCGAGGAAGCGGTCGGGGCTGAGGAACCCACGTACGGGGTGCTGCCAGCGGACGAGGGCCTCGACGCCCACCACCCGGCCGGTCCGCACCTCGAGCTGGGGCTGGTAGTGCAGGAGGAGTTCCGCCTCGGCGCGGGACGGGTCCTCGAGGGCCGCACGGAGGTCGCCGATCAGGCTGAGGCGGTCGCGGGCACGGGCCTCGAGCTCGCCGTCGTAGCAGGCGACCCCGCGCTGGCCGCTCTTGGCCAGGACCAGCGCGGCGCCGGCGCGGTGCACGAGGTCGGCCGTGCCGGGGTCCCCGGCGGCGGTGGTGGCCACCCCGATGCTGGCGCTGATGCGGGTGCCCAGGCGTCCGGGGGTGGGCAGCTCGCGCACGACCCGTTCGAGGCGCGCGGCCAGGCGGAGCGCCACGGCCTCGTCGGCGTGCGCGAGCAGGACCGCGAAGGTGTCGCCGGCGCTGCGGGCGACGAGCGCCGTCGGCGGGGCGGCGGCGCGGACGGCCTCGGCGAGGGTGACGAGCAGCTGGTCCCCGTCGTGGTGACCGAGGCGTTCGTTGACCAGGCCGAAGTCGTCGACGTCCACCTTGAGCAGGGCGGCGCCTGATCCGCTGTGCGCGAGTTCCTCGACCTGGTCGACGAGGGCCCGTCGGTTCCCGACCCCGGTGAGGTCGTCGGTGCGGGCCTCCACGCGGGCCCGGGCGAGTTCGGAGAGCTGGCCGAGGTGACGGGCCAGGCAGATCGCGCTGCCGAGGGCGGCGAGGGAGCCCCAGAGGATCGCCGTCGGGGTGAGGTCGTGCACGCAGGCGAGGGCGACGACGCAGAAGGCCGTGACGAGGACGAGCATCGCGCCGCCCGCGGAGACCTCGGCGTTGACGATCACCCGGGTCGGTGTGCGGGCCCGCAGGACCGCGGCGCCCATGACGAGGACCCCGGTGGCGCCCGCGGCCTGGACGGCGGTGAACCCGGCGCCACCTTCGACGGCGACGAAGCCGTCGACGAGGGCGTAGGCCAGCAGGGACCCCCCGAGCGACCAGATGCGCACGTCGCGGGCCAGCCCGGCGGTGCGGGCGACGACGAGCGTGGTCCCGAGCAGGACGAGCAGGATCCCGACGGTGAGCAGCCACACCTGCACCTGCCACCAGGCCCAGTCGCCGAAGTCGGCGGGCAGGTGCGGGAGCAGCAGGTTCCCCGCGGCGACGACGACGAGCACGGCGCTGCCCGAGGTGAGCGCCTGCCCCCCGGCCAGGACGTGGCGGACCTGGGAGTTCCAGTGGAACAGCCCGTGCATGATGAGGGGCCCGGCCACGAAGGTGCCGAGACCGAGGGGGATGCCGGTCCAGAACCCGCGACCGTCCAGGACGCCGACGGCGAGGTCGGCGGTGGCGGTCAGGAGGAGCACGACGCCGGCGGCGCTGAAGGCACGCCACGTGGTCGGCGACATGCCCCGGTCGAACCCCGGGTCCCGCCGCCGACGGTGCAGCAACAGCGTCCCGGTGAGCATGGCGAGCAGGAGGAAGGCGCTGATCAGCCGACCGTCGAGGTGACGCGAGGCCCGGTCGGCCAGCAGGCCCGCCCCGCCGACGACGAACGTCGCGAGCAGTGCGTTACCGGGAAGTCGGTTCACAGTCCCACCTATCGGTGCGCCCGGCGGAACCGTCAACCCCGATGATCGTTGTGTGACTCAGGTCACCAACGATCGCGGGTCACCGTCCCCGGTCGACGAGGCGCGAGAGCACGATGACGGAGTCGGTGGCGGAGATGTTCGCCTCGTCCCGGACCCGCTCCAGGGCCTGCTCGAGGTGCTGGACGTCGCGGGCCAGGACGTGGATCAACGCGTCGGCGGGGCCGGTGACGGTGTAGGCGCCGACGATCTCGGGGATCCCCTGCCAGGCCCGACGCAGCTCCGCCGGGGAGACGGTGCCGTGGCAACGGACCTCGACGAAGGCCTCGGTGCGCCAGCCGAGCGCGGCCGGGTCGACGACGGCGGTGAAGGAGGCGATGACGCCGTCGGCGACGAGGCGGTCGACGCGGCGCTTCGCGGCCGGGGCGGAGAGGCCGACCCGCGCGCCGAGTTCGTTGTAGGTCGCCCGGCCGTCCCGGGCGAGCAGGACGAGGAGCTCACGGTCGACGTCGTCGAGGTCGCGCAACGCATCTCCCGTTCCGCCGCGTCACACGCAGGGAACCTGCGCGCCGACGCAGCGGATCGGCCTTGAGCTGCGTCGTGGGGAATCCTAGCGTTGACGTCGTGACCGCATCGTTGACCGAGACCTCCCGCGCCGACCGCGTGGCCCGCCCCCGCCACTTCGTGATGTGCCGCCCGACGCACTTCACGGTCTCCTACGAGATCAACCCGTGGATGGACACCACGCAGGCCGTCGACGCCGACGTGGCGCTGGCCCAGTGGGAGGAGCTCAAGGCCACCCACGAGCGACTCGGCCACACCGTGGACGTCGTCCCCGGCGTCCCCGGGCTGCCCGACATGGTCTACGCCGCCAACGGGGCGCTGCTCACCGCCGAGGGCAACGTCGGGGTCCGCTTCACCCACCCCGAACGCGCCGGCGAGGCCGAGGCGTACGCGAGCTGGCTCGAGGAGAACGGCTTCGGTCCGGTGCACCGCCCCGTCGAGACCAACGAGGGCGAGGGCGACCTGCTCGTCGTCGGCGACCACCTGCTCGCCGGGTTCGGGTTCCGCACCGCCCTGACCGCGCACGCGGAACTGGCCCGCGTCCTCGGTCGTGAGGTCACCTCGCTGGAACTCGTCGACCCGCGGTTCTACCACCTCGACACCGCGCTCACCGTCCTCGACGACGACCCCGCACACCCCGACGTGGCCTACTTCCCGGGCGCCTTCTCCCCCGCCGCCCAGGCCGTCCTCCAGCGGCTGTTCCCGGACGCGCTGCTCACCGACGAGGAGACCGCCGCGGTGCTGGGGATGAACGCGGTCAGCGACGGCCTCCACGTCGTGCTCTCCCCCCGCGCGCAGCGCTACGCCGACCTGCTGGCGGAACGCGGATACCAGCCGGTCCCCGTCGACCTCTCGGAGCTGCTCAAGGGTGGCGGGGGCGCCAAGTGCTGCACGCTCGTCGTGCGTCGCTGAACCGGGACCGAGGATCCGAGCGCCACGATCCCTCCACGCCCGGTCGTGGAGGGTGGTCTGGTAGCCGTCGGGGTCCGCCAAGGTGAACGTCCGGCCGAAGGGGCCGTCGATCGGCGCGACGACGATACGCTGCCTGTCGGTGAGCAGCGCGTCGTGGATCGCACACATGGCGCCGACGTGCAGCCAGATCGCGACGCCGGTACCGGGCTGGGCGACGGCCACGAGTCGGTGACGGACACGACCTCTCGCGCGGCGAAGGCGATGGGCTTCGCGTCGAAGACGACGGCGCGCGGGGGGCCGGTCGACGAGCGGACCAGACCGAGGTACTGCCCGTAGAACGCCTGCGAGACGACGAGGACGCGCGCCTGACGGGGGAGGGAGTCGGGACCGGTGACGGGCCTGCGACTCTCCTCGTTCGTGTCAGGGCATGACACGAGGGACGCGGTGTCGAAGTGCTGACACGAGTCAGGACGGCACCGGAGTGGACCTGGAGACCTCGGTGGACTGCGTGCTGGAGAGACGTCGAGTGCACTGCGTGTCGCCCTGGAGGACGTGCTGCATCCCTCCCCTGGGGATGACTGTCACCCACTGCTCCTGCCTCGAACTGCTGGCGCAACGACCGGGTCCGTCGAACTCGGACCTGGCGTGGGGCGTTCGTGACCCGGCAGTCGATGAACGTGCTCCTGCGGAACCTCGAACGCGACGGCTTCGCGACCCGCCCCCGACGAGGCGCCGGTCGGGAAGGTCCTCCCGACCCCGGCTCATCCCCCGCGGTCGACGCAGCCTCGACCGGGCGACCGCGACGGTGCGCGACATGGAACTCAGGATGCTGTTCGGCATGACCCAGGCCGAGGCCGCGAACGTGTTCCGGAGCCCGAGGAACATGACCCGTTCCCCGCGAGGGCGGTTTCCACGACACGTCAGGCGCGACCGCAGCGGGTCAGGCCGTGCACCCGGGTCCCTCCTCAGCCACTGCTCAGCGCTCAACGGCCCGCGCCAGGGGACCAGGTGGTGCCCGCTCCCACGACTGCCGACGCCGCCTCAACGAGCCCCGAACCAGCCGGCTCGAGTCGGCACCTCCACGGAGAGCCAGTCACGAACGAGGGGCAGGTCATCGACATCCCTCAACGCGTCGTCCAGAGAGTTCAGCGTCAACTGCGCCGTCTCGGCGGCCAGTTCAGCCAAGTGCCCGCCCGCCACCGCCAAGCGCCGCTCGAGTCGATCGAAGTGGTTCAGTCGCACGCTCTCGAACCGCTTGTTGCCGAAGAACTTCAATCCGAGGTCCTCGTCACCATCGTCCCGGTAGGGCGCCGTCGACACCAGGTCGTAGACCGGTGAGAGTGTCGCCCTGCGGCGATCTCCGTAGATCAGGGACCAGTTCTTGAGGTGCGCATCGCCGTTCCCGACGACCACGTTGAAGGTGATCCGGCGGACGAACTCGTTCAAGGCGGAGCGGTCGTGTCCCCGGTAGGCCAGAGCCGCAACGGTGACGAAGTCTCCGTCGTACTTGGCATCGGGATAGAAGTCGCGGACCTGTGCGAAGTCTTCGATGTGGATCAACTGCCGGTCTGGTCCACGATCGAATCGCCGGACGGCGTAGGCGAGATCCTCTCCTCCTGGCCAGGCGACCTCTGGCAACGAAGGCAGGTCGTCCTTGCGGAAGAGGCGGTGCTCGGGAACGTCCATCCCGCATCGCGCAGCCCACGACATCATGGCCGCCTCGTTCGAGGGGACACCGGGATGGACCGCATCGGGCAGCTTGACGATCCAGTCACCTCCCTCACCGTGAGCAGGAAGAGTGAGCCGGTCCCCGACCTGCAGCAGGGAGAACTTGAGACCGACCCCGGCGAGGGAGAACCGCACACGCTCCGTCCTCTCCGGTGTCTCCGGAGCAGCCGGCGCGACACCGGCCTCGAGAGGTGGGATCTCGCCTCGGTCAGGCAGCACCTGCACAGCCCCTGGCAGATCGTGGCCGACCTGGGCCAAGAGCTCCATCTCACGGTCGGCAGCGACTCTCCGATCCTCGGCTATCCACTGACGCAACCGCCCCTCCGGGAGGAGGTTCGAGAACCACGCGGGGACTCTCAGCGCAGCGCTCCGTTGCCGCCAGGGATCATCTTCGAACTGCAGACCGAGCACGGATCGATCGGTGGATCGCCAGTAGTCGTTGTCCATCACGAACCGCGTGAAGTCACCCCACTGGTGGAGCACACCGACGGGACGACCGTGCAAGACGACCGTGTGGCGCCGCTCAGGCAGGGTCAACAGTTCCACCCGCCGGCGAGGGCGCGACACGATCCGGTTCGAGGAGATCGTCGCGGAGCTCGACGTCGTCATCGAGATCGAACTCAGCCAAGGGAGGGGTGGTGTCGAAGTCCACGCCACTCCGTCGGGTCACGAAGTCGGTCAACAACGATGTGAGCTCCTCTTCCCGGAGGCGGAGGAACCCGTCGACGTCTTGGCGGGCCAGAGCGTCGGACGCGGCCGACGAAACCGCGTGGGAGGCCAGAACCATCTCGACGTCCGCGGTCTCGACCCAACCCAGCAGCTCGTTGCCGGCGAGGACGAGTTCGGCGTCGACGTCGTCGACGGGTTGGATGATCCGGTTCGCCGACGAAGCGGTCAGATCTGCGGGCACACGTCGACGGGGGATGATCTCCAGTGTGAGGACGGCGGCGGTCTCGCTGTCGTCCAGCGAACTCGAGAGATCGTCCAAGGTCAACGCGGCGCCCGTCGAGAGGGCACGCGGGGCGCGCTCCCAGAGCGCACACAGGAGAACCCTCGTCGAGGCGACGTTCGTCCGGAAGTTCGCCGTTGAGGGCAGCGGGAGCGCCTCGACACGTTCCACGCTGTCCAGGAGACGCTGCACGGAACCCGATTCGTCATCGGCGTGGATCATCGTGCACGACTGTCGCATCGCGCCCGTGGTGCTGCCTTTGAAGAGTTGAGGACCACGAAGAGCGGCACGCCAGAACCAGCGGACCAGCAGCTCCAGGTTGCGAGGGTGCGGATCGGGGAAGAGCGCGAAGTAGCGCGTGAGAACCACGAGGAGGTACCGGTAGGGCAGGAACGAGAAGTGAGGCACCCCGGCCTGCGACTGCAGGAAGGACGTCACGGCCAACATGGCGTCCAGACCGCGCTGGTAGGCGTCCTGCTGACTCTCGTGTCCCCACGGCAACTCGTCGTCGGCTCCTTCTCGACGGACGAATTCGCGGTTGACATCGCGCGTGACGTTCGGTCCACGGCGAGCCAGCAGAGCACGCAGAACCGTGTCGTCGTCGATCCGGCCGAACGTGGTGTTGGCGTCGATCTGCTCAGCGACCTGGCCGATGGTGAGGGCTTCTCCACTCTCACCCTCGCGGGGGGAGTAGAGAGCCGAGAACACTTCGGCGCGCCGCAAGCGCTTGCCGGCGTTGTTCATCCGGTCGAAGATCTCGCGGAGGACCTGCTCGTCACGTTCCTCCACGACGGAGGCCGGCAGTTCGAACTCTCGCAGTCGAACGTTCACGTCGTTCAGCTCTTCAACCGAGTCTGCTGCACCCGGATGCGCTTGGACCCAGGACAACAGACGCCGCAGATCGAAGATCGTCGGTAGCGGAACCGCAAGTCCCGGGGCGTTCTCGACGTGGCGCACGATGGCACCGTGGTAGAGGGAGTAGTCGAGACGAAACCTCTCATCCAGCGCATACGCCTCGGGACTCACCGCGTTGACCAGGCTGGTGACCCGTTGCTGGCCGTCCACCACCCACAAGGCCTCGCGAGCGGGAGCCGCGGGAACGTTCAACGCACCGATGCGAGTCTCGGGCGCGGCAACGTCGCGCTTCCAGAGCAGAACCGATCCCACGGGGAAGCCCCGCAACACGCTGTCGAAGAGCCGAACGACATCTCGTCCGCTCCAGCGAAAATCTCGCTGGAACTGAGGGACTCGAACCTGTCCACCCCCGACCAGACGGACCAGATCAGCCATCCTGAAGGTCGTGGCGCTCGGCTGCCGGAACAGCGACGGTTGGTCGATGGTCATGCGGGCGCACCTCCGTCGGCTTCGGGGTCAGGTGACCTTACCGCGTCGGGCCCGCCCTCGAGCAGGGCGACGAAACCCTCCTCGTCGAGGACCCGGACCTTCAACTGCTCGGCCTTGTCGGCCTTCGTCCCCGCGGCCTCCCCGACGACGACGTAGTCCGTCTTCTTCGAGACGCCGCTGGAGGCCTTGCCGCCGCGCGACAGGATCGCCTCCTTCGCCTCGTCGCGGGAGAACCCGGTCAACGAACCGGTGACGACGATCGACAACCCCTCCAGCACCCGCGGGGTCGTCTCGTCGCGTTCGTCCGCCATCCGCACCCCGGCCTCGCGCCACTTGCGGACCACGTCGCGGTGCCAGTCGATCGCCAGCCACTCGACCACCGCGTCCGCGATCGTGGGGCCGACACCCTCGGCGGAGGCGATGTCCTCGGAGCTCGCCTCCTCGATCGCGGTCATCGACGCGAACCGGTCGGCCAGCGCACGGGCGGCGGTGGGGCCGACGTGGCGGATCGACAACCCGACGAGGACCCGCCACAGCGGTTGCGACTTGCGCTCGTCGAGGTTCCTCAGCAGGCGCTTCCCGTTGGCGGACAGCGCACCCGCCTTCGTCGTGAACAGCGGGACGCGGATCAGGTCGTCCTCGGTGAGGGTGAAGAGGTCGCCCTCGTCGGTGATGACCCCGGCCTCCAGCAACGCCGTCGCGGCCTTGTCGCCGAGGGCCTCGACGTCGAAGGACCCCCGACCGGCGAGGTGGAAGACGCGTTCGCGCAGCTGCGCCGGGCAGCTGCGGGAGTTGGGGCAGCGGATGTCGACGTCGTCGGCCTTCTGGTGGGCCAGTTCCGTCCCGCACTCGGGGCAGTGCGTCGGCATCACGAACTCGCGTTCGTCACCGGTCCGGGACTCGACGACCGGGCCGAGGACCTCGGGGATGACGTCGCCCGCCTTGCGGACCACCACGGTGTCACCGATGAGGACGCCCTTGCGCTTGACCTCGTCGGCGTTGTGCAGGGTCGCCATGCCGACCGTCGACCCCGCTACCAGGACGGGTTCGAGCACCGCGAACGGGGTGACCCGCCCGGTGCGACCCACGTTGACCTGGATGTCCCGCAGGAGCGTCGTGACCTCCTCGGGCGGGTACTTGTAGGCGATGGCCCACCGCGGTGCGCGCGAGGTCGACCCGAGCCTGCGCTGCAGGGGGACCTGGTCGACCTTGACGACGACCCCGTCGATCTCGTGCTCGACGTCGTGGCGGTGCTCGCCGTAGTACCGGACGTAGTCCGCCACCTCGGGCAGGGTGTCCACGACCCTGACCCGAGGGGACGTCGGCAGCCCCCAGGCGGCGAGCTTCTCGTAGGCCCCGGACTGCGAGTCGTTCTCCATCCCGCGCCGCGCGCCGATGCCGTGCACCAGCATCCGCAGCGGACGCGTCGCGGTCACCCGGGGGTCCTTCTGCCGCAACGACCCCGCGGCGGCGTTGCGCGGGTTCGCGAACGGGGGCTTCCCGGCCTCGACGAGCCCCGCGTTGATGGCCGTGAAACCCTCGAGGTGGAAGAACACCTCCCCGCGGACCTCGAGGAACTCCGGGACGTCCTCCCCGCGGAGGTGGTGCGGGATGTCGCCGATCGTGCGGACGTTGAAGGTCACGTCCTCCCCCGTCCGACCGTCGCCGCGGGTGACGCCGCGGACGAGGCGGCCGTCCTCGTAGACGAGGTCGATGGCGAGGCCGTCGATCTTCGGTTCGCACAGGTAGCGGGCCCCCGCGCCGACCTCCTTCTCCACCCGGGCCGCCCACGAGGAGAGCTCGTCAGTGGAGAAGGCGTTGTCGAGGCTGAGCATCCGCTCGGGGTGGTCGACGGCGGTGAACTCCGTCGAGAAGGTCCCCCCGACGGTCTGGGTGGGCGAGTCGGGGGTCCGCAGCTGCGTGTGCTCGTCCTCGAGCGCGCGCAGCTCCTTCTCCAGCTCGTCGTACTGCCCGTCGCTCAGCGGCGAGGAGTTGCGCACGTAGTAGGAGAAGCGCGCACCCTCGATCTGGGCGACGAGCTCCTCCCAGCGGTGCCTCGCAGCGGGCGGGACCAGACCGTCGTCGTTCACGGGAGCCATCCTGCCGCGCAGGTCCGACACGTGCCCGCGAGCGGGTCAGGGCCGACTGGTCAGGGCCGGGGCGTCGCGGTCGGCCGCCGCAGGACCACGAACTCCAGGTCGTCGCGGCGGGGCCGGCCGAACCGTTCGTCGCCGTAGGGGAACGGGCGCCGCTCACCGGTCGCGACGAACCCGAGCCGTTCGTACCAGGCGATGAGGTCCTCGCGCTGGGCGATGACGGTCATCTCCAGCGCGGGCGCTCCCCAGCGCCGCACCGCCTCCGCGTCGGCGTGGGCGAGCAGCCGGGCGCCGATGCCGCCGCCCTGGGTGGCGGGGTCGACCGCGAAGGTCCCGAAGTAGCCGAGCTCCCCGACCCGTCGCAGTTCGCAGCAGCCGACGGTCCGGCCGTCCCGTTCGGCCAGCAGCAGGGTCGCGTCGGGCGCCTCGAGCACGGCGGCGATCCCCGCCTCGTCGGTCCGGCGGCCGTCCAGCAGGTCCGCCTCGGTCGTCCAGCCGGCCCGGCTGGAGTCCCCCCGGTAGGCCGACTCGACGAGGGCCACGACGGCGGCCACGTCGGCGGGTTCCGCCTCGCGGAAGGTCAGGTCAGTCACCGGAGGCCTCCGCCATCGCCCCGGCCGCCTCGCGCAGCCGCGTCAGCAGTCCCCGCACAGCCGCGGGGTCCGTCTGCGACAACCCCTCGGCCGGGGTCACGACGACGTCGGCCAACCCGGTCGCGGGCAACCCGATCCGTCGCCACGGCACCCGCACCACGTCGACGAGCGCGGCGACCGCCGGCGCGGTCCCGGTCACGGGCAGGATCCCCGCCCACAGCCGCAGCCCGTCCTCGATCCCCGCCGCGACCGACTCCCAGCCCGCCACGCCGAGGTCGCGGACGTCGAGCGCGATGCCGGCCGCACCCGCCTCCCGGACCAGCGCCCAGGGCGCGTCCTCGGCCCGCAGCCGGACGACGGGCTCGGCGCCCGCGTCACGGACGGCGGTGAGGACGTCGCGCAACCCGTCGCGCACGAGCGAGCGGTCCACGGAGCGCAACGTCCCGTACCCGGACTGGGTCGGGACCCGGCCCTCGAGGACGGCGGCGAGGGAGGGTTCCTCCACGTGCACGACGACCTGCGCACCGGGGACGAGGCGCCGCACGTCGCCGACGTGGACCCGCAGCCCCTCGGCCAGCGAGGCGATCACGTCGCGCCGGGCGCCGTGGTCGGAGACGGCGCGCTCGCCGCGGTGCAGCTCGACCGCGGCCAGCAGCGACCACGGCCCCACGACGGCGAGCGCCAGCGGGCCGCTCCAGCCGTCGGCGGCCTCGGCGAGCTCGTCGAGGTCGGCGCGCAGGAACGACGCCGCCCGCCCGGCGTCGCGGCCGGGGGCGTCGACGAAGCGCCACCCCGCGGGTTGCAGGTCCACGTGCAGGTCCACCAGCAGCGACGCCGTGCGTCCCAGCGCGTCCGCCCCGGGCCCCCGGGCCGGCAGCTGCGGCAGGTGCGGGACGTGCGGGGGTTCGCCGAGCTCACCGAAGACGGTCCGTGCGGCCTCGCGCGGGTCCTCCCCCGGCATGGATCCGACGGCGGCGGCCGTTCCTGGTGCGTTCTCTGACACGTCGCGACCGTAGCGCGGCGGGGCGGGTCCCCCGAAGGGAGGATGCGACGATCACCGCTCGCCCGGTGACACCGGGGTCGCCGGTGCGGGTGGATGGACGGGCTCACAGCCGACACCTGGGATCCACCGAGGTCCCGGGCGACCCGGGAGGTCCACCCGTGCCCCACCGCCGACCCGCCGTCCTCGCCACGGTGAGCGCCTTCGCGCTCGCCGGGCCCCTGCTGATGGCGGTGCAGCCCGCCGGCGCGCAACCCTCCGCCCCGGGGGTCCAGCGCCCCGCCACCGTGGAGGAGGCGCAACGGGAGTTCGAGGCGCGGACCCCACAGCGCTACCGGGACCAGGACCTCGCCTGGACCCCGTGCACACCCGCGCAGATCGGGGTCCTCAACGCCCTCGTCGGGGGTCTGGAGTGCGCGCAGGTGGCCGTCCCGCGCGACTGGAACGCCCCGGAGGAGGGCGACCCGCTGCAGGTGACGATCAGCCGGGTGCCGCAGGCGGGTCCCCGCCCGCAGCGGAGCATCATCACCAACCCGGGCGGACCGGGAGGCGCGGGTCTGACGCTGGCCACACTGGGTTCCTCGATCCCGGCGCTCGCCGCCACCGAGGTCATCGGCCTCGACGTCCGGGGCACCGGGGCGAGTTCGCCCCTCACCTGCGGCGGCGACCTGACCTCGGCCTACGGTGCGCTCCCCGACCCTCACGACCGCTCCCCCGAGGCCCTCGCCCTGACCGCGAAGGTCGTGCAGGCCGCGGCGGACGCCTGCGCGGACGACCCGCTGAAGGACGTCGTGAACACCCGGCAGACGGTGCTCGACGTCGACCTGGTCCGCGACGCCCTCGACCGGGACACGATCGACTGGGTCGGCTACTCCGGCGGGACCTGGCTGGGCACGCAGTTCGCGACGCAGCTCCCGGGCCGGGTCGGGCGCTTCGTTCTCGACTCCACCGTCGACGCGACCGCCGGCTACGAGCAGGTCTTCTCCTACCAGCCGATGGCCTTCCAGCGCCGCTTCGAGCAGGACTACGCCCCCTGGGTCGCGGCCGGGAACTCCGTCTACGGCCTGGGTTCCACCGGCGAGGAGGTCGTCGCGACCTACGACCGGCTGCGCGCGGACCTGGCCGCCCGGCCGCTGGAGATCCCGGGTCTGCCCCTCGACGGCACCGTGCTCGACGCCCTCGTGGCGCAGTCGATGTACAGCGGGTCGAGCTTCGGTCAGCTCTCGTGGTTGCTCTCCGGCGTCCAGCTCCTCCACGACCTGCGGGGCCCCGCTGACGCGCAGGCTCCGGCGGCCCTGAGCTCGAGCGTCGCCGCCCTCGCCCGCGCGTTGGCCCCCGCACCCTCGGCCGCCGAGAGCCAGACGGCGACGTTCGCCGCGACCACCTGCAACGACAGCCCGTGGAACCGCAGCCAGGAGCACTGGAACGCCGTCGGGGACGAGCAGGGCGCGAAGTACCCGCTGCTGGGCTACGGGCAGTCGGCCCAGATCTGCGCGTACTGGGACCGCGCTGACCTGCGCCTGCCGGAGGTCGACGGCGCCGACCTGCCGCCGCTGCTCATCGTGCAGTCCCGCCACGA
The DNA here is from genome assembly GCF_042674865.1 of Kineococcus sp. GCM10028916. Taxonomy (NCBI): domain Bacteria; kingdom Bacillati; phylum Actinomycetota; class Actinomycetes; order Kineosporiales; family Kineosporiaceae; genus Kineococcus; species Kineococcus sp. GCM10028916. Next base: position 260,375 of record NZ_JBHTFM010000013.1, read on the forward strand.
CCCGGCCACCGCCTACGAGGGTGCCGTGAAGACGCACGAGGCGCTGGGTTCCTCGATCCTGCTGACCGTCGAGGACGAGGGTGACCACGGCATCTACGGGATGGGCAACGCCTGCGTGGACGACGTCGTCGACGCGTTCCTGACCACCGGGGCGGCCCCGGCCGGCGACCTCTCCTGCGAGGGGGTCGGGCTGCCGCCGGTCACCGGCGGGTCCGGGGAGGACCTGCTGGCGAAGGTGCTGCGGGCGGCCCGCGCCGGTTCCTCGATCTGAGGAACCCCGCCCGGCCCGGGTCCGTCCTCCGACGGACCCGGGTCGAGCCCTCGGCCCGTTGGCGGGAGGCCCTGCGGTGGGCGTTGATGGGGTCGTGACCGCCGGACCGCGCACCCGCGCCAGCGGGTGTGCGGTGTCGACCAGGGGCGGTCCTGGGTGAGGATGAGCCGGTGAGCCCTCGATGACCGACGACGAACGCCGTTCCGCGCTGCGCCGCATGCGCACGATCGCGACGAGCCTGCTCGTGCTGGCCGCGATCGTCTACGCCCTGACCATCGGCGACACCGGGGCGATGGGCTACGTCAACGCCGCCGCCGAGGCCGCGATGGTCGGTGCGGTCGCGGACTGGTTCGCCGTCACCGCCCTGTTCCGGCACCCGCTGAAGCTGCCGATCCCGCACACCGCGCTCATCCCGCGCCGCAAGGAGGCGCTGGGCAAGAGCCTCGAGCAGTTCGTGGCCGAGAACTTCCTCGCCGAGGAGGTCGTGCGCGACAAGGTGGTGCGCGCCGGCATCCCCCGCCGGGTGGGGTCGTGGCTGACCGAGCGCGGCGGCGCGGCCCGCGTCGTCGACGAGGCCTCGACGGTCCTCACCGGGGCGCTGGGGATCCTGCGCGACGAGGAGGTCACCAACGTCCTCGACCAGGTCGTCGTCCGGCGCCTCGGGGCGCAGTCGTGGAGCCCGACGCTGGGCCGGTTGCTGGGCGAGGTCGTCGCCGACGGCACCCACCACCCCGTCGTCGACCTGACGCTGGCCGAGGCGCAGCGCTGGCTGCGGGCCAACGAGGACCGCGTCCGCTCGATGGTCACCGGCCGGGCACCGCTGTGGGTGCCGGACTGGCTCAACGACCGGCTCGGCAAACGCGTCTACACCGAGGCCCAGAACTGGGTCGACGAGGTCGTCGCCGACCGCGACAGCGCGGGCCGCAAGGCCATCGACGACCTGCTGGCCCGCTACGCCGACGCGCTGCAGAACGACCCGGAGACCCGGGCCAAGGCGGACGAGTTCCAGCAGCGGCTGCTGAACTCCCCCGGCCTGGCCGACACCGTCGCCGGGTTGTGGTCCAGCGTGCGGGGTTTCCTGCTCGAGGCGCTCGAGGACCCCACGTCCTCGCTGCGGGCCCGCAGCGAGGAGGCCCTGGTCGACCTCGGCCACCGCCTCGTCGAGGACGAGGTGTTCGCCAAGCGGGTCGAGGGGCACGTCTCCGACGCCGCGGGGCACGTCGTGCGCCGCTTCGCCCCGGAACTGGCGACGGTCATCTCCGACACCGTGGCCCGCTGGGACGGCGACGACGCGGCCCAGCGGATCGAGCTCCACGTCGGTCGCGACCTGCAGTTCATCCGCATCAACGGCACCGTCGTGGGCGGTCTGGTCGGGGTCTTCATCCACACCGTCACCGTGCTGGTCAGCTGAGACCGACCGGGACACCGGCACCTGCCCTTGCGCCGTTCGGGTGGTGCGGATCGCGCCGGCCGGGGGGTGTGCCGATGCGGGAAGGTGCCCTCCGCCCGGGATCTGCTGCGTCGACGGACCAGCGCCGCCTTCTCGTTGCTACCGCGCGGGCGGATGCTGCCGGACGAGGTGTGGCACCGCCGCCACCGCGCGATCGTGCGGGTGGCCGGGCTGCAGGCGGTCGCCCTGGTCGTCTTCGGCGCCTTCCAGGGGCAGGGTGTCCTGGTCAGCTTCGCGGGCGGCGCGCTCGTCGCCGCCCCGCTGGTGCTGGCGACCCCGACGTCCTACTCGCGCAAGCTCCGGTCGGCGACCGCCTCGGTCAGCCTGTTCCTGGCCGCCACCGTGCTCGTGCAGTTCTGGCACGGCCAGACCGAAGCGCACTTCCACTTCTTCGTCATGGTGGGCCTCGTGGCGCTCTACCAGGACTGGGTGCCCTTCAGCGTCGGGCTGGCGATCGTCGTCGTCCACCACGGCCTCATCGGCACCCTCTTCCCGGGTGACGTCTACGACCACCACGCCGCCATGGCCCACCCCTGGCGGTGGATGGCGATCCACGCCGGGTTCGTCCTGGCCGCCAGCGTCACGCACCTCTCGTCCTGGCGGCTCAACGAGCAGCAGGGGTTGCGCGACCCGCTGACCGGCCTCGCCAACCGCACGATGCTCACCGAGTTCCTCACCCGCGGCCTGTCCCGTCGCGACGAGCTCGGGGTGCTCTTCGTCGACCTCGACGACTTCAAGAACGTCAACGACTCCCGGGGGCACGCGGCTGGCGACCAGTTGCTGCTGGCCGTCGCGGAACGCCTGCGCGCCTCCGTCCGCAGTGCCGACCTGGTCGCCCGCCTCGGCGGTGACGAGTTCGCCGTCGTGATCCACGGCGGATCGACCCCCGCCCGCCGGGTCGGTGAGCGCTTCCTCGCGAGCCTGGCCCAGCCCGTCGACGTCCAGGGCCAGCAGATCTACGTCCACGCCAGCCTCGGCACCGCCGACACGGCGACGATGTGCGGGACCGTCAGCAGCCTGGACGCCCCCGCGGAACTCCTGCGCAACGCCGACCTGGCGATGTACTGGGCCAAGACCAGCGGGAAGAACCGTCTCGTGGCCTACGCCGAGGGGATGTCTCAGGCCGCGCAGGACAAGGCGGCGCTGCGCGACGACCTCGCGAACGCGCTGGCCCAGGGGCAGTTCGAGGTCCACTACCAACCGACGGTCGACTACCGGAAGGGCGGGGACGAGATCTCCGCCAAGGGGTACGAGGCGCTGCTGCGCTGGCAGCACCCCGAGCGCGGCACGGTGTACCCGCTGGAGTTCGTCCCGCTGGCCGAGGCCAGCGGCGACATCCTGGCCATCGGGGCCTGGGTGCTGCGCACCGCGACCGCCCAGGCCGCGGCGTGGACGGCCGAACGCGGTCACCCCGTCGCCGTCGCCGTCAACCTCTCCGCCGTCCAGCTCCGTTCCGACGAGATCCTCGAGACCGTCCGCGAGGCCCTGCGCGACAGCGGCCTCCGCCCGCACCACCTCACGCTGGAGGTCACCGAGAGCGTCCTCGTCGACGACCTCGAAGCGGTGTCCGGACGGTTGGCGCGGTTGCGCGCCACCGGCGTCCTCGTGGCCATCGACGACTTCGGCACCGGCTACTCCAGCCTCTCCTACCTGCGCCGCCTGCCGGTCGACACGGTGAAGATCGACCGCTCGTTCATCTCCGACCTCGCCCACGGCGGGTCGGCGACGACGCTGGTCGCGAGCATCATCGAACTCGCCCGCAGCCTGGGCCTCGACGTCGTCGCCGAAGGGGTGGAGACCGAGCAGCAGGCCCAGGTGCTGCGGGACCTGTCCTGCACCTACGCCCAGGGCTACCTCTACGCCCGACCGCAGCCCGCGCACATCGCGGGGCAGGCCCAGGGGGCACTGCGCGCGGCGCCGACCGCGCAGGTCGCGTCCGCCTGACGCCCGGTGGTGTCCTGAACAGGACACCGGTGGCAGTTCCACGTCGGGACACCGGTGACGCTTCCAGCGGTCACGGTGGTGGAACTCCCCGGTCCCCGAGCCGTGAGCGGCTCACCCGCACCGCCCCGGCTCCACGTCACAGACGTCACGGTCACGACGAATTGCGGACGATCACCCAAGCCCCCTGCGGACCGGTACACCTGACGTTGTGGAACCCCTCGACGAGCAACAACGCCGCATCGAGCACTCACCGCAGCAGTGGGCCAGCGAGGTCGCCAACGCCATCCCCACCCTGCTCCCCGCCTGGGACAGCACCCTGACCGCCGGCACCCACCAGGGAGTCCAGCTGCTGGGCGTCCACGGCACCCTCGAAGCCGGGCGCCCGGTCCTGCACGTCGTCTACCGCCACCCCTGGTGGACCTTCACCACCGGCCTGCGTCACTGGCTCGACACCCGCGATCACCCACGATTGGGCGAGGACCCGGACCCCGCACAACAACTAGCCATCGCCCTGGTCCACACCGACATCAGCGAACCACTGGGCACCTACGCCGACACCCTCGTCCCCGACGCCGACGGCACCTCGTGGTGGGGTGATGAACCCCTACCTGGCGAGCACCACCGGCGAGGTCAGAGACCGAGCGGAGACGGAGCGTCGACGTAGCAGTCATCCCGCGTTGGATGCTCACGGAAGGTTTGAGACGAAAGTGCACCAACCACCACGCTGATCAGGCCCTGGACGACCCCAGCTCCCCAAGGCGGCAGAACAGCTCCCCAGTACCCGGACAGGACCAGAAGACCTCGTCCCCACGGGTCGTGGGAGTCAACGGGTGGGTGGCGGGGTGGCGCGGACACGACGGCCAGATCGTCGCCGTCCCCGTCTCGTAGAAGCCGGCCTCGATGATCCCGTCCTGCAACGCATGAGCCGCTTCGGCAACCATCTCCGCCGTCACCGGGTCACCGGGAGCACCCACGAGGATGCCGTTGCCACCCCCCACCGCCGTCCTGACCATCACCTCACGGGCAGCTGAGTGCGGGTCGTAGGGAGAAGGTCCCCAGTCCTCGTCGATGGAAACGGCGTACCCGCTGGTTTCCAGGTCCGCCACGATGGGGCCGATCACCGCAGCCGTCTCTGTCCTCACCCGGCCAGGATGCCGAAGCCACCCCGCGCGCTGCTACCAGGCCGGCCTTGGCGGTCTTGCCGGCCGATCAGACGCACGGTCATCTCGCGTTGTGCGCGGTCCTGAGCTGGCAGCGACGGCGCGGTCTTGACGAGGAACGGGCAACAAGGGCCTGCACCGATCACGCTGCGACCACCGCTCGAAACACACGGCACCAGCTCGCTGCTCCCTTCGGGGGATGCCCGGCGGTCCGCTACCGCGTCGCTCACGCCGTCGTGGAACATCCGCACGGTCCGGTTCGACGTCGACTCCACAGACGGCGCGGGCTGTCGTCACCGAGCGTCATCGTGAGGGGTTCTCCGTGCAGTTGGTCCACCAGGGGCGCATGGCCGTCTCCTACTCCCAGGTCTACCTGTCCGCCGGGGACCTCCCCGATGACTACGAGGACGCCTTCGCCGGGCAGGTCAACGGCCTGGCCGGCGGGCAACTGCTGGGCCACCTGACCCTGCTGGTCGGCGTGCACACCGGAGACGTCGGCGTCCGGGTCCTGCTGTGCGATGAACCACCGCCGGTCGGGCCGGAGTGGGAGGACGTCGTCGAGGCGCCGTTCACCCCCCAGTGGCCCGAGACGGCCCTGGCCGGATGCCTGTCCGACACCGTGTGCCAGCTGCACCTGGACCAGCCCAGCTACCGCGCCCGCTGGAGCGCTCGGGGCATCGACGCCGGCCGCAACGCCGACGTCGTCATGACCGACGAACCGTTGGTGGACCACTACGAGCTGGCCCTGTGGCCCGCTCCCCCCGCTGCCGATGCGATCGTGCGCATCGGCAGTGAGACCGCCCGCTACCGCCACCGGATGCAGGACCCCGCCTTCGCTCGCGCCGCGCGGACGTCCGCGACGTGGGGTGAGACCCCACTGCCGAGTCAGGCGCTGCTGGACGTCTTCGAAGCGCCCTGGCTGGTCGAGCTGGACCGCGACCTCGCCGAGGACCTCGCGGCGGCCGAACCCGGCGTGCAGCGGGCCGTGGCGTACTGGGCCGCGCAGTGGGCCTGCGCCCGGACCGGCGTCGAGCGCGTGGACTGGATCGCCGCGGCGCTGGGCACGCTACGTGACGACCGGCTGCTGCCGGCGCTGTTCCATGACTCCGACGCCCTGTACGCCCGCCTGGACGAGTCCCTCCCCGCTCCGGACGGTGAGGCGTCCGCGGTCAACGGCTACCCCCGCAGCCGGATCGCGTACGCGGTGTCCAGCCTCGTCGAGGCGGCCGGCACCGACCCCCTGAGCGCGGTCGTGGCCACCGCGAAGGAAGTGTACGAAGCGATCGGGCAGGAGCACGCGGACGCCTTCCTGGCGCAGGTCCGTGAGGAACTGACACGTCTGCGGCGAGAACTGATCGAGCAGTTCGGCGTCGGGGCCGTCGTGGACCACCGGCCTCCGTTCACCGAGCCGGACCCGCTCGATGAGGTGCCCGAGGGGATGGACCCCGAGGTGTACTTCGACCTGTGCGTCCAGGGGGGCGTGGAGGATGGTGAGCAGTTGCCCTCTGAACGGTTGCTGTCCGTCGGCGGCCGCGCGTCGTCCCTGGGCCGGCGGAACCGCGAACTGGCCGAAGCCCTGGCGGCCATGCCGGCCGGCGAGCAGCGCGCGGTGGCAGTGTGGGCGGCCCGCCGGGCGTGCACGATCGCCGGGCTGGTCGGCCAGGATTGGATCGAGGAGGCTCTGCACGCTGCCGCCGGTGGTGGGCCGCTGCCGCCGCTGTGGGACGACCCCGACCAGGTGCTGGCGAAGGTGTTCCCCCTGGAGGAAGGGGACGAGGAGCAGGTCGTGTACAGCGGCTCCCACATCAGCTGGGCCGAGGAGGAGGTTCACCAGCCCTACGCCCCCGAGGTGGTCGCCCTGGACGCGCTGCAGCAGTCCGCGCTGCCCGAGACCGCCGAGGCGGTGCTGGGAGCCGTCGACGCCCTGTCCCTGGGGCACGAGAAACCGAGGACCGTCCTGGAGGACGTGCACCGTCGATTGGCCGCAGGAGACTTTCCTCAGCAGTGACCACAGAAGGACGTCACGGTCATCCCACGTTGCGCGTGAAGCGCACGGTCATCCCGCGGTGCGCGGACTCGAGCCGTTGCTGGCGACTTCACGGATATGGCAAAAGGAGGATGATCGTCTGAGTGACTGTTTCAGATGTGGGTCCATGTCGGGCATGCTGGTGCGGTGGCTGGTGATCGCAAG